>CALODM010000024.1:0-8756 GCA_942492125.1 uncultured Bacteroidota bacterium | reverse complement strand
GGGGTTCGCCAGAGGTTTATCATATTTCAAGATGATCAACAAGGGTAGTCACATCCGGGTTGCTTCCATAATTGGACGGTAACGAATAATCGATCAACCTCGGCAAAACATAACCTGCCAACTCATCGCCATACATTGTACCTGTGTATAAAAACTGTGGTTCGGCCTCCCGGATATTGATGACCGGGATAACTTACCATTTTTAATTCGCGGCCCTCCGCTTTTACCTATGCTAAAAACATGGCAAATATCCGTTGGTCTCTGGAATTGATCCATCATGTCGATGTGTGCTGCTTCATAAGTCGGATAAAAGTCCCAGGCGGTAATCTCATCTGAACGAATGTTTTCTGCCATCTTGAAAAGGGCCTCATCAACCGGAGTTTCGGTAATAATGCGATAAGGTATGTTTAAGGATAAAAATGTATCGAAGGATTCTTTGTTTGCATAGGCATAGACACTATTTGCATCTACCTTATCGATATCAACTATAGAGGAAAGCTTATTTGCGAGTCCCTGGTCCTGGATTTCAAAACGGAAGTAAACTTCGCCGTCATCGGCAAAAGTATTTAACAGTTCTTGCTCCATTAAAATATTGGTTTTTATAAGAATTAACAGAAAAACAAAACATAGTAGCAACGCGATAAAACAATATTGTGGTAATGGTATTAATTTTTTACCATGCCAAGATACAAGTTTATTTATGGAAGAAAAATTGACAATAAAAATTGAGAAGGAAAAATGAATACTAATTATTCAATTAATCTATCTCACCTTCAGCACGTATTAATCTTTTCCTTGGTGTGATAAGCTACTTTTCCAATGAAGTTATCATGTCATGCTCTTCAAGATACACATGATCGGCAAGTTTAATGGTTTGGATGAAAAGTTGAGAATGCCCTTTATGCCTGCATTTACAAGGTGATCCATTGTTTTGTTTGCTTTATCAAAGGAACAGTGATGATGCCGATTGAAATATTTAACTCCGTTACCTTGTTCTCAAGGTCTAAACCAACAAGGCAAGACTGCCTGCATACAATTGACCGGTTTTTTCATCATTGGTATCAAAACAGGCCACCATTTTTAACTTTGGTCGTTTGCCATGAAAATATTTAATAATTGCTTTTCCAAGATTTCCGAGGCCCATGATGCACACATTCTGTCCTTCTTCAGTATCAATGATGTTTCCAATCAGGTCTATAAGTTCTTTTACATCGTAACCCTTGCGGAGAGTTCCATTGTAGCCTATTAGCATAATATCCCGGCGCACCTGTACAGGAGTGATGTGCAACAACTCCGCAATTTCATGCGAAAAAATAAACTCTTTTCCTTTGGCAAGCGTAATTAATAAGTTACGTCGGTATTGGCTGAGTCTTTCAACCGTTTTATCAGGTAGATGCATGTCAAATATTTTATGTCTCGGTTTGCAAAATTAATATTTATTGTTATAAGAATAACAATAAGGATTACTTCATTTCACATATTGACCAATTGTTATATATCATAAATGTGGTAAATTTAAAAAGAGTAAGCCCGTCTGCCAGACGGCAGACGGGCTTATAACCCAACGAAGGGTGTGTGGTTTATTTAATAACAACTTTTTCGAGATGTACTGATGTTGAATTTACAAGCCTGATAAAATAAACCCCTTGAGGTTGTGATGATAAATCAAGCTGGTAGGAACCATTCACTTCGGTGTTAAAGATCAGTTGACCACGTGAGTTGAGTACTTCCATCTTATAAGGGCACTTCCATCGCCAGCAAGGTCGATGTTAAAGATACCTGTGGATGGGTTCGGGTAAATGCTGACGGATGACACTGGGTCTTCTTCGATGGACAGTGGTCCAAATTTGAAGTCGATAACCTGTGACAGTCCATTTATATTAAATAGTCCGTCGTGGTTTGGCATACGTTTGTTATAGATCGCTGTAACATCATAAATCTGGCCATCCCTGTAAACTTTAAAGGCCATGTTTTCCTGATCCATCATACCATCAATCTCCTTGGTGGTAAAGTCGTTGGCGTTCACCGGCATTGCAAGAACGGCTTCTTTACCGGCATACAACTGCATACCAGTGCAAATACCTTCGCTGTTGAATACACCAATGAAATCGCCTGCTTCCAGTGCATCGAGTGCTTGCTGGCTCATGCCAACAATGTGATGGTCACCGGTTTTCAGTACGTCATTCCAGGAGGTTGTATTTTCAAACGTTTTGAAATAATCGTCCGGGATATTCACAGAATGATCAACAGGTGCAAACGGGCTGAAGTCGAATGTAACTTCTGCATCACATCTGAACAGGTAAGAAGCACCGGGAAGGAGGTACTCCAGTGAGCCTTCAACTCCCGGAAGGATGCCGCCATCAGGCCAGTAAACCAAACCGTTGCCAATGTCGAACATAAATTCAACCTGAACGAATTCGGTGACGAAACCCTGAACGGGTACTGGTGTAATATTTAATACAGGCAGATAATGTGTTCCGGGGCCAAACTCAACCGTAACGTCATCAACAATCTCACCTTCAACAATCCAGGTTGTTTCATCGTTCCATTTTGCCTTATGTCCCATGTAGGTGTCATAATCGCCTATGGTATTGATGCTTTGTCCTGGCCAGTAAATTCCAAGCTCGTTGATAAGTATGGTCAATTGAGGCTCAACATCCTCAAACACTTCTTCCATCGAAGCGCCCTTAGTCGACAGGTCGACATAGGTGGATATACCAGACCAACCAATGGTTGTTAACTGCGATTGCTCACTATAAATCTCGAGTGCATAATTACCAAAATCGCCATCATAGCCCCAGATTAAAACATAGTACATTCCGGGTGATGCATAGTTGACATGTGTCAGCGATTGTAGCGAAGATTCTCCTGATCCACAAGTATAGCTGTCGTCGTTGTAGGCAATGGCGCCTTGATAATCTTCACCAGACGGGAATTCTCCATTCCAATCGCCACAAGTTTCATAAACTGCCACTTTTGTATCATAATCTGAACCGCAAAGCGAAACAAAGAAGTCCTGGGTTTCGGGGTTATTAACCGAATACCAGACAAAGTCTCCGGTATATGTTGTTGTACCAGATACTACTTCATCATCTACAACAGCATATTCAAATGCAATTTCACACCTGTCACCTTCGGCATATGGTTCACCGCATTCTTCGGGTGAGTGTGCCGATGGTGGCATAAACTCATAATTCTGGGTTACGGTGTAGCAGAATACATCTTTGCTTCCACCAGGAGATGGCAATGGCTCATCCACATAAATGGTACCTGGCCAGTAGGCTTCAGAAGTTCCCCATCCCGGTAGATGTTAAAGATTTCAATGAATGGTGGGCTCACGGAAGTAATTCCATAAACAAAGTGAGGCTCGCTTCCATAGCTATCGCCGGCGATCATCCAGTCGAATACGATATCGCCTGTATATAATGGATCAATGGTAACATTCACCCCGTAAAATAGGCGCTGCCATTTTGTGGACCCCATCCTGATCCACCATTAATATCTCCCCAGGTCACCTGAACATCTTGACCAGTTTCAAAGTTATAAGCAAGTGCACCGCAATCGCTTGCAGAACCAACAATTACCCCAGGAGGAAAATAAACCCCGACACCGTCAATCCATTCAGTATCTGGCGAATAATGATACATATAAAAATCAAGATCCATGGTAGTTCCTGCTAAATACTCTATTGTTTGACATTCAATGTATGAGTCCTCAATATTATCTGTGCCTCCATCCGGCTCATCGGGAATTGGTGTAATGGTAAGGGTGTTTTTATACAATCCTTCTTCAACTTCAAGCCCGGGCTGGAAGATTTCCATCACCACCGGAACAATCACTTCGGGGTTGTTGAGGTCGTTGCTTAAGATAACGATATCGCCGGTATAGTAGCCAGCATCGTAGCCATCGCTATTAAATATAACATCAATGTAAACCGACTCTCCAGCCGGCACATAACCTGTTTCGCTGAGCAATGCATGGATGCCCCAGTTTCTGCTAAGGTTTGGATTAAGTAATGATAAGGCGCTCCAATTGGCACCATCAAATGATATCATATCGCCAAAACCTGTTACAGCAGGGCCTGAATCGCCGCCAACAGGGTAAATGGTTTGTAATGGTCCTGCCATGCCATAACCAATCCAGATATCTTCGCCAGTTATTGTCAGAGGGATATCGAGTACCAGGGTATGCCAGCTTAAATAGGCCGGATCGAAACTCTGCTGGAATAATACTTCACCGCTTGAGGAGGCTGTGCCCTGTCCCCAAACGTAAAATGTGAACTCAACATTATCAACCTGATAAATTGCTAATTCTACTTGCGTAAGTGCCATCCCGATATGATCTGTTAAAGAGGCAGCTGGCCAGTAAGCAGCAACGTACCATGTTCCACCACCGGCACCAAGACCTGATGTAAATGATCCATTGTCATACATTAGAATTTCCTCATCCGTAGCTGACATGTCACCCGGGATTGGATGGGTTGAAATGCTGGAGAGCAATTCTGTATTTGGGTTAGGATTTACAGGTAATGTTTCTCCACCGCCTTCATCTGCTACATATATTTCAACAAAATCGCATTGGTCGAACAGTGTAAAATCCAGGTCGAGCGGGCCTTCTGTATTGTTGGTAATGGTAAGTGTGCGAACCAACTCCATATCGGGGTTCATTACCTGGTACAATGAAACAGGATCAACCTCAATAACTGGCGGTTCGTTCGGTGTGGCACAAAGCTCGTTTGAAATTTGAGATTCGTATTTTTCGCCATCCATAATTTGTGTAACCTGGTAGCAATATTCGTTACCATTAATCAATTCCTCATCTAAAAAGCTCAGGCCTTCAACCAACTGATAAAATTCGCCATTGCGGTAAAGATTGAATTCCCATACTGGTAATATTACAGTTCCTGAAACCTGGTGTACGGGGGCACCCAGGCCTTCACCATATATCTCAAAAGGAATAAATATTGAGCCACTATATTCAGGGCTGATGGTTACATTAACAAAAAAGTCGGCATCAGTATAAAACGTTCCAAAGCCACACTCGGTACTGGCGGTTCCCCAGGTGGTCATTACACCATCACCTGTTTCGCCGTTAAATGGCGAATGGAACCGGAGCCCGGAGGGCCTTCGATATCAGCTGAAGCATTCACTGTTATTCCATCAGGGAAGTCCATAGACAGTCCGCAAATAAATTCAAAGTCTTCGCTGTTGTAGAAAAATGAAAGATCCAGGTCAATGGTTTCGCCTGGTACATATTTATCGTTATGAAGTATGATTTCAGAGCCACTGATGTTGTCCAATGGTTCCTCAGCTATTGGTACCCATTCCAGCGAAACCTGTTGGTCATTGTATTGGGCCACAGTCATAACGGGCGCTACAGGATTCAGGTCTATTTCGATGGTTGTAGTTACCTCAGGGTAAACAATTACATCTTCAACCAGGGTAGGGTAATAATCATAATTTGATACAAATACGTCATAGCTGCCCGGAGAAAGGTCCGGTGCAAGAAACTGTCCAAACTCATCAGTGTTTCCTGTCCAAATATCCTTTGTTTCGTTTGTTACTGTAACCATGGCACCTTCAACAACTTCATTGGTGTTGGGGTTTGTAACAGTACCTTCAAGGTTTCCAGCCAGCCCAATAACAATATTATCGACTGCCCAGCCATTAATGGTAAAGGAATCTTCACCATATGCCAGGAAGCCAATTTTGAAAAGGTTACCTGCAGCATAAGCCGAAATATCGTAGCCAGTAGATGTCCATGCAAAACTACCACCTTCATTTGTCCAGTGATCGATCGCATGCCATTCCACACCATCAAAAATCACAAAATCCCATTTCCTCAATCGTAGCAAGGTTGTAGTTATCAAGGTAAATATCGAAGCTGATAAATACAGTACCCAAAATGCCTGTTCCATCAAACTCATGGCTTTGGAGCAGGCTTGAATAATTTGTTAAAGGTGGGGGTCCAGTTAAACCTTGCGGCGGGAACGGGGTTACCATAACCGCCGGTAGTAGCTATACCCCAGTTTCCTTCGGGAGTCCAGGAATTCGTTTCGAAACTTCCATCATCAAATCCTTCAAAAAATGGAATTGTCAAAGGTGGCAAGGGTATCAGGTAAAAATCCTGAATCGTTATCACACCGGCAGTAATAGTTACAAAAAAACCATCCAGGGGTTCGCTTGGATAATAACCGGCTGCAGTGGCTACAACATCATAATCACCTGGCTCCAGTTCAATTTCATACTCACCAAGTTCGTTGGTGTAGGTAACTTCTTTTGAAGGTATTACCGGAGTGATGTCAATCATGGCGCCGTCAATAGGAAGGCCGGTACTAAAATCAGTAACAACACCGCTCAGGGTTCCAGTTACAGGGGCTTCGGTAAATATGATGGTAAGCTCACCCTCACCGGAGTTGCTGCCATAGCCACCTATCTGGATTATATAGCTTTCTCCGTCAGTTACATCAAGTCCTTCGATAAGAGACCGTGTTGTTTTTGATGGACAACCATCATCATCGTAATCAAGCTCAGTTCCTGCGCAACCATCCCAAACAGCAACTTTGGTATCGAATGAACTGCCACACAGGTCAACATCAATGGTTCCATCGCCTGGTGCAGTGAATTCGTAAAAAATATCCTGGTTAATGGAGTTGGTCCCCACACCACTTGTTGTGGCGGCAGAGGTGTTCCATGCAAGTCCTGTGACCTCGCCAACAACTTCGGCATTAACGCAATCATCATTAGCGGGTGGCTCATCCGGCTCAGCCATGTAATAATACATGGTGAAAATATCAGTGCCATCCCCATCACAAGTATGGGATCCAGAAGAATTGTATGGAGCAAGCACGACATAATATGTCCCACTTTCACCGGTGGGGCATGTCCATGAAAACTCACTTGGATTCCAGTTACGAACCGGAGCCATCAACACCATCCAAAATGGAACAAGTTGCATCGCATATCTTGATATCCAGATCTGAAGAGGATGTTCCAATATTGCATAGGTCAAAGTAGTAGGTATTGTCTTCAATACCGGTAAATGAGGCTACCCACTTGCCTCCATTACTGCAATCGCCATCAACCATAATAGGCCCATTCATCGAGGCCGGGAGTCCCCAGGTCGGTGTCGGCCGGGGTGCAATCTTCGTGGGCCCTTTGGCCCCATGCGCTGCCAATAAAGGCAATGGCCACAAATAACATAAGTAAATTTAATTTTTTCATAAACGTCAGGTTTTAATTAATATTAATGTAAAATGAATTTGTATTCTGAAATTTGAATAAACTTGTTCGGAAAGAAAAATGCTGAGTATTGAATTTCGTCATAGGCACATTTGCTTTTGAGATGAATTATAATGAATAACAATTTAATTACAACGCTATACAAACCAAAACTTTATGTTCGGCGGCAGGTGTTCTTTGAAGGATAGAAAAACGAGTAATACGTGATGAAATAGTATGTTTAAGTAGAAAGACCTGCAACGCCTTTTAGCTCAACTTGGTAAATTAACGTACAATTGTTCTAATTTTTCCTGTAAGAAAAAACAAAACAATCCGAGATTTTTTTTGTGAAATGTGGACTTTTGGAAGTGTTTGCCAGTAAATAATGTCATTATTTTAAGATGGTAGCAACAATGATAATTGAATGGTTATAGAGGTGGGATACTTTGCCAGAAAAATGAATTTGATAATATTAACCATGCCTTGATAAAAAACAAGAAAGCCCCGGCAAACTGCCGGGACTCTTGAGTATTTAGTAGGTTTACATCCTAATTTATGGCACCTTTCTGATTGTAACACCATCCTTATGTAACAAGCGAACATAGTAGATGCCTTTATCGAGTTGCGAAAGATCCAGTGAGGCATTGCCGGCAACAGATGTTTTATGCACCACCTGTCCGTGAATATTTATCACGGCAATATCGGCATCACCACCCTGGATGTTAAACAATCCTGAAGAGGGTTCAGGGTAAATTGTGAATGCTTCAACTCTATTGTTCTCAATTCCCAATGGACCGGCTTTCATATCAGTGATCAGAGAAACAGCCATCGACTCGAAGGTGCCCGTATTAAATGCGATCGAAGGTAACTCCCAGGGTGGTTTTCACCCTGATCGGCCCTGTATAGCTTAAAAGTAAATGGCTCTCCTTCTGCCAGTCCGAAGTTGGAATTACTTGTAACATCCTTCCCGTTAACTACGAGAGATAGGTTGTTCTTGTTATTCGTAATTGTTGACATACCCACACAGCTTCCTACACCGTTAAATGCACCAATCACATCACCGGTAAGGAGTTCAGTAGTTGCTTCCGTTGCTGATGGAAATGATATGCGGATTTCCAGTGTTTAGAGCATCATTCCATGGAGTAGTATTAACCTGAACTGGAACTTCCTGAGGTATCACTGAAGTTTTGCCGGTATAATCGAATGTGGCATCACCAGTCAATGATATCAGATAACCCACTCCTGGCTCCAATGTTGTAAGTGTGGCAAGCCCGCCAGCCGGCCAGTATGAGTTGCTCCTGGATATTAAATGCATAGATCAGATCATCGCCTGCCTGGTCTAACAGTGTAGCATCAACGGCTTCAGGGCACCAATACCGGGAGGTAATGTGGTCCGGGTCCGAAGGTAACTCTTGGTTCTGCCGGGAAACCAAATAGTTCAAGCACAGTGGGCTCATTGATTTTAATCTTATACCCGGTGTAGGTATCCCAATCGCCCAGGGTAAGCAATACGTAACCGTTGGCGCATACAGCTGC
>CALODM010000023.1:0-185376 GCA_942492125.1 uncultured Bacteroidota bacterium | reverse complement strand
ATATAACCTCTCAGGATGCGGAGTGGTTTGGTATAGGTGGTGAATACAGGTATACCTATGCTCTGTCGAAAGTCGCTTTTGGTTTGCTGGGCGATCGTCAGTACAGGTAGGGTAGTGATCAGAATAATGGTTAGAAAAAATTTGGTGTTCATATATTGCTGCTTTTTTATCGGCTTTTTTCAATGATTCTTCGTCCGGAGGTATCTTAAGTCAAAACTTGATGACACTGGATCAAAAACAGAAACTCCAGGTATCAAAAAAATAAATAGGTTGTCTGAGGCAATTAATATATTATAATTACAAAATTGCAACTCAGAAGTTTTTCCAGTCTTTGATAGATGACATGAACCCGGAAAACCCTTTGGTGGTTTTGCTGGGGTTTGGAGAGTAGGACAGTTGGACGGTGATTGATTTTCGACCTATACGAGAGGCTGTTTCCTATTTTCGAAAATTTGTGGTAAACGATACTTTGAAAGATATACTGGAAAGGTTTGACCTGGTGATTTTCCCACCCGTAGACTATAGTCCCGCGCTGAACATTGCTAGGCCATGAATTTTTTAAGCAGGCTTCATCCCGAATTTTAGTTTTGTGAAAATTGGGATGAAACCTGCTTAGGCATAGGACCCGGTTATTTTCTCTTGTATTTTATGGAACCCGCTTGAACTGCTTTTTCGTCAAGCATATCCAGCAGGAATTTTCAACCGTAACTTGTTTGCCATCAATAACAGCATTGGGAATATCACATTTTTTAATTTTTCCCGGCATGTGGTAAATGGTAGTCATTTTGGCATCCGTTAGGAACATTCTGGCCATGTCCATGGTTTCATCATCCATCTCTTCATCATTGGACGAAGGGTCAGGTAATCTGATCAACTCTCTTTTCGCCTCTTTGAATTGAGGGGTAGTCGACCCGAAAGGATTGGCTCCGCTAAAAAGTCCGCCACCTTCGTCTTCAGATTGAATTTTTGCAAGGATATTAGAAATTTCCTCAAGTTCAGTCAGTGATTTGAATGGGATTTTATTCAAAATAATAAATTCCCCTTTGGATTCACTCATGGTGATCCGCATATTCAGGTCTCTTACTTTTGCCTGTTCATCTGATGTCAGATCTGCAAATCCGGCCATGTCCTTGTAGTATACAACACTGTCCTGTTCAAGTTCTGTATCTTCTCCTCCTTCTTCCTTGGCGGCCTCTTCAAGAGCTGATTTCATAAAAGGGTTAGAAAATAAGCCACTGGCATCGATGGTGGTTATATATTTCCCCGAACCGTCTTTATTGAGGTAAATTTCCTCAATAATATCGAAACAACTGGTCAGAAATAACATGCTGCCACTTAGCAAAAGCAAAACAAACTTTCTCATCTTTTTGGTATTGTGGTAAAATAAAAGGTATACGCCATAAGGGATTTTAGTATTATATTCTTTTTAAGAATCACTTACGACGCATGTGCATTATGGTGAAAAATAAAATCAATATTTAACATTTTTCAGCGTAAGGCATAAAAGTAGTAAATTTATAACCGTTTGGAGATAAATCCGCTGAATTTCATAACAGGATTGTTACCTGATTTATTATGGGTAGCAGCAATCTTTTAAAGCTTTAAAAATGTTTTTAAGAATCAATCCCGATAATCCTGAAGGGCGAAAAATAAAACAGGTGGCTGAAGTATTGAGAAAGGGGGGAGTTATCATATACCCGACCGATACCGTATATGCTTTTGGTTGTGATATTTTCCAGCAAAAAGCTGTTGATCGCATTTGTCAATTGCGTGGGTTAAATCCAAAAAAGGCGCGACTTTCCTTTATTTGTAAAAATATTGCGGAGATGTCTGAATATACGCCTCAAATTGATAATCAGACTTTTAAGTTGCTAAAAAAGAATCTGCCCGGGCCCTTTACCTTTGTTTTAAAATCCGGCAATAAACTCCCGAAAATTCTGAAGAATAATAAAAATACCATTGGCATAAGAGTACCGGATAATAATATTGTCAGCCATATCCTTGAGGAACTGGGACACCCGATGCTCACAGCTTCTTTGAAATCTGATGATGAGATCCTCGAATATTTTACCGACCCGTTTGATATCTATGAGGATTTTAAAAAACGCGTTGATATCGTGGTTGATGGCGGAATCGGAGGCAATGTGCCTTCCACCGTTGTGGACTGCACCGATGATGATTTCGAAATACTTAGGGAAGGTGCCGGTGAGTTGAAATATTGAAGAAACCAGCCTTTTCTCAAACAGCAACCGGAGTATTTTCGAACCCGGTGGATTCCTGCCCTTACAGGGAACCTAAGTTGCGGGTAACAAGTTGGTTGTTTCCAGTTGACTTTTTTTCGAATAGGGTATAAAAGAGCATTGCGCCTCTGATGCTTACCAAAATTGACCTGAATGGTTTTTGCGTAACAAATTTCCTATTACGAAAAAATGAACCTGATGGCAACAAAAAGGAAGGTCGGGGTACTATTTAAACAACCCCCACAATCCGCCGGAACTCTTTTTCCTGTCTTTGGCGATTTTCAGGTTTTCCGCCGCCAGGGTCGCCTGTGGTTCTATGGCAATGGCTCTTTCGAAATATTGGATCGCTTCGTCGTATTTTTCTTCTTCCAGTAATATGATGCCCAGGTTGTTGGGGGGAGTCCAGAGGTCCGGGGCATAAAGTATAGCTTTGTGGTAGGAAAATTTAGCTTCCTCAAGCATATTCAGGTCATGTTGGAAAACCCCTTGCCAATACCAGGAAATCCCGTAATTGGGTAGTAATTCCAGACTTTTTTGGGTATAGATCAGGGCCTCCTGCAACATATTGAGTTTATAATAGTTCAAGGCTAGGAAGAGTAAGGTATCCTCATCGGCCTCGGGACTGTTCATCACTATTTCAAGATCTCTGATAGATTCGTGGAACCTGTCTGTGTTGTAGAACATGATACCACGCAACTGCAAGGTGGTATAATAATCGGGTTTGATCTGGATAGCTTTTGTGGCAGCCTCAATTCCGGCATCGTAATTGCCCAGGTTGTTATAACTTGTGGCTAAACCTAGGTAATTGGTAGGGGAGGCAGGATCGAGTTCAATAGCCTTAAGATAATCCTGACGTGCTTCTTCGGACAAACCAAGCAGGTTACGTGCGGAGCCGCAATTGGTATAATTCAACGCTTCCTGAGGATCTACCTGAATAGCTCTTTTGTGATCGATCAGGGAAGTTTCATAATCTCCCAGGAAAAAATAACACAATCCGCGCAGAGAATATCCCCAGGGAGTTGTGGGAGCAATTTCGAGGGCCCTGCTGAAATCGCCAATAGCCTCCCAATAATTTTCCAAATAATAATAGGATAATCCCCTATGGTGATAAGGCAGGGCTGCATCAGGCTGGCTTAGAATGGCTTTGTTGAAATCTCCGATGGACGTTTCGTATTCTGCTTTAGCCTGGTAAGTGATACCTCTGTTCAGGTAAGCTTCATGCCATCCCGGGCTGAGGTCAATGGCTGTCGAGAAATCCTGAATCGCTTTTTCAAATTCCTCGAGCTGTAAGTACGCATTTCCCCTGTTGATGAAAGAAGTAGCGTCATTCTGATCAAGCGATATGGCCTTATTGATGTCAATAAAGGCTCCTCTCAGGTCGTTAAGCACATCCAGTTTCAGAACACTGCGATTGTTCCATGCACGGGCCAGGCCCGGAGTTAGCGCGATTGCCCGATCATAGTCATGGGCTGCTCCTTCAAAGTCTCCCAGGTCCACTTTTACCAATCCCCGGTTAGAATAGGCTATGCCATAATTAGGATCAGCCTCTATTGCCTTATCGAAATATCCAAGGGCTCCGGTCAGGTCTGCGGCATCGAGACACCTTAATCCTTCATCATTTAAGCGCATGGCTTCACTGTCGCCGCCTGTGCGTGTTCCATGGTCTGAATCACTCCTTGCCGGGCTGTTCTTGAGTACAGGCTGCGGGGCAAAAACTGTAGTATTCTTTTTCTTCCTTAACGTCTTTTCCAGCTGTGTAATAAATGCCAGAACGCCATTGCGGATCTGATTTAATTCAATGTTCGCATTTTCAAAGGAAATGGTACCCAGGCGTTGTGATCTCATCAGGTTTTCATATCGGCCGGAATGCTGGATCGCTTCATCGAGGTGGTAGGGGCTTCTGGTTTCCAAAAACTCAATCAATTCTTCCAAAACAAATTCTATATTGTTTTCTGCCAGTTTTTCCTTGAAGTCCTGGATTTTCGGTAAATCTGAATTGGTCATGTTTTGGACAAGTTATAGGTGAGAATTAATTTAGTTTTACTTTTGATTTCAAAAATAAAAAAAATAACCATGAATTCGCAAAAAGTGACCTTTCTCAATCGTTCCGGAATAGAAATTGTTGCCCGGTTAGATTTGCCGGTCGACGGTAAGATCAGCGCTTGTGCCTTATTCGCCCATTGTTTTACCTGCAACAAAAATTTAAACGCCGTCCGGAATATCAGCCGGTCACTTACTCAAAAAGACATTGCTGTGCTTAGATTTGATTTTACAGGCCTGGGAGAAAGCGATGGGGATTTTGCTGATACCAACTTTTCTTCCAATGTAGAGGATTTGCTCGATGCAGCAGCTTACCTGGAAACTCACCTGGAAGCTCCCCTGATTTTGATTGGCCATTCCTTAGGTGGAGCAGCCGTTATGTTTGCGGCCGAAAAACTGCAAGCGGTTAAGGCGGTGGTGACCATTGGTGCTCCTGCCAATCCCCAACATGTGCAGCACCTTTTTCATGGAAAACTGGAAAATGCGCCAACGGATGAACCTGTAGACGTTAATATTGGCGGGCGGGGGTTTAAACTCAAAAGGCAGTTTATAGAAGACCTATATTCCAAAGATATGCCTGCCCTGCTAAAAAAATTGCGTAAGGCAACCCTGATCATGCATGCACCGCACGATACAACGGTTGGCATCGAAAATGCGCGGGAAATGTACCATCATTTGATGCATCCCAAGAGTTTTATCAGCCTGGATGGAGCAGACCATCTACTGAGCGATAAAGCTGATTCTCAGTATGTGGGCAGTGTCATCGCTTCCTGGGTACAGCGGTATCTTCCCAGGCCGGAAGAAGGAGATGACCTGACTACTGAGAAACAAGTGGCGGTTCGGATCGGTACGGAAAAATATGTAACGGAAATCAAAGCCGGAAAACATAGCTTTATTGCCGATGAACCCCAATCTGCAGGGGGCAAAGACCTCGGACCTTCGCCTTATGAATTGGTCGCTGCCGGTTTGGGAGCCTGTACAGCCATGACTTTACGGATGTATGCCGACCGAAAAAAATGGGATCTTCAGGAGGTGACTGTTCATTTGTCGCATATCAGGGAGCATGCCCGGGATAGCCAGCAATCAGGAGAATCTTCCAGCATGATGAGTACTTTTGAACGGGAACTCGAACTGGAAGGCAATCTTGATGACAAACAAAAACAACGGCTTTTGGAAATTGCCAATCGTTGTCCGGTTCACAGAACCCTGGAAGGCAAAATAAGTGTCCGGACCAGTTTGAAATAAACCATGTTTCATGCTGTTTCACTTCTCTAAATCTGTAAAAGGCAGGTAACAAATTTTAGGTCAATTGGATATGAAGGTAAATTAGTTAATTAAACCTTCAAAATTATGAAACTGACCAAACTCCTTACTCCCGTATGTTTGAGCCTCGCATTAGGGCTCCTCGCCGCCAGTTGTGAAAAAAACGAACCACAGCCAGATCCTGCCGATCATGCAAAGCCCGTATTCATACAGATGATGGATATTGATAATGATGGCACCATGGAACTGATCGTTGGATTTGACAATTTGGATGTCGAATCCCTGACCAAGAAAGAGGTTAGGCTGCACGGCCGTCTTTTTTCGACCAATACCCGCTTTGAAACTGACCCGTTTGATATTAGGGACTGATTATAACCCGGTGAATTCTGCGTCTTCTCTGCGAAGGCGGTGGTTAATCAAATCCTTTTACTTCAATTTTTAAAAAAATACCATGAAAAATTATAAACTAATCCAAAACCCATATGTCAAATTTGCCCTTTTTGTTCCTGTACTACTAGTCTTGCTCGCCATCGGCTGCGACTTTAAATCTCATGCAGAAGCCAGCATTCAGGGGTCTGGAGGCAGTGGTATCTTAAAAGTAGAGGTCGTCTCCGGTGCCGAATTTGAAACCAAAGGCGTCATTCCACCAGAAGTTTGTGAAGCCATCGGCTACGGGACACCTATCGTTGTCGCGGAATGTGACGTAATCGCCAATGTGACCCGAAAAGTGCAAACCTCTGACGGAGGGTCTGAAGAAATTGTACGCAGCGAAGTGCATACCCTGCAGTATAAGGTGGCCTGTATCCCGGGGGCCGAATGGGAAGTCGATTGTTCCGACCCTGTCATCCTTCAAATTCCGATTGACTGGATGATAAAAACCGCCGGATTTAAAGGCAATAACGGTATCAACGGAGATATGGTGGTCGATTATTACGATCCACCCGCGGATGTCGATATGAATTACTATCTCGCGGAACCCGGTTATAAATTGGTAGTCATTGGTTTCCCCTACGGAACACCTGTTGCCACTTATGATATTGACCTTGAATGGGATTACATGGTGTTGGGACAAAAGGAGATAAAAGGGGTATTTGCCGCAGCTGTTCATTATATCGATCCCTACACCGGGGATGTCCATTTTTATTTCCCTCCGGCATTTCCCGAAGAAAGAGATTTCTCCAAGATCAACGACTATTTCTATATCGGTAATTTTACTGCCGCAAAGGTTTATGCTTATCCCATGAATAAATCAGCAGCTAATAATCTGGCCTTGCCGGATACCGACAATAGAACCTATGTTGCCTTCAGCATGGAAGGTGCAGATGTTGGTGAAGTGTATGTGGATGAATTAATGGTGCAGGTGAAACGATAAACAAATCATCCTTGAAATGGGGTTGAAATTCAAACATGAGTCATCTTACCTTAGCGGCAGGAAATTAAATTTGGTAAATTTGAAATGAAAAAATAAGGAAGCGGAATAAGACTATTATGAGTCATTTGTCATAAAGACAGTTCGGGATAGCCAGTCCCGCTTCCTTTTCTCTGTTTCACCTCGGACAGTTTGTTAGGCAAAAGCCTGAGTAAGATAGATAGGCTAACAGAAGTTATTTTATCAACACAAATTTACGGATTTAGTATGAAACAATCTGATCGTTTTGTAGGAATTGACATATCAAAAGATAATTTTGATGTCCATGTTTTATCACAAGAGGCTCTATTAGAAGAAGGCCGTTTTAACAATGATGCAAAGTTGGCAAAAGTTTGCTAAAAACCTCAGTGATCGGGACTTATGCATAATAGAAGCAACGGGATCTTATCATGTAGGGTTGGCATTATATTTAGTTGAGCATGATAAACGTGTTAGTGTAGTCAACCCTTTGCGTGTAAAGTATTTTTCTCGATTGAATCTCAGAGGGCAAAAACAGATAGGATAGATGCTTATGTTATTGCCCAGTATGGTCAAGTATTTAAGCCTGAAAGTTGGACGGCACCACCGACACATTTAAGACAACTTCAACAGTTAATGACAGTTTCTGCACAATTAACAAAACAAAAGACGGCTTTAATCAATCAACAAAAAAACTTTGAACTTGTACCAGACCCCAGTAAAGAAGCCCTTGAAATAATAAAGTGCCAAATAGTAAAATTAGAGGAACATTTACAGGAAATACAATGCCTTATCAATAACAGCATTAAAGAACATTACAAAGAATTAGAAGCTTCTTTAGGATCTATTCCCGGTTTAGGTCCCAAAACGGTAGCCACCTTAATCCTAATAACTGGAGGCTTTACCAAGTTTGGATCATATAAAGCTTTGATAGCCTATGTGGGGTTAGCTCCTCGGACATACGAGTCAGGAGTAAGTGTTAAGGGAGCTTCACACATATGCAAGTTAGGATCATCCTATCTTCGAAAGTTACTTTTATCAATGTGCTTTAAGTGCCAAGAGGTTTAACCCTGCATGTAAGGAACTATTTGAAAGACTCTATATTGAAAAGAAAAAGCCATTTAAAGTGGCTATGATTGCGGTGGCCAATAAGTTGTTGAAAATCGCTTTCACTTTAGCTATAACTGGACAAAAATTTGACCCGGAATACAGACTAAAACATCATTTTGCCAAATAAAATTTCCTGATTTTCCGAAAAAAATTTGGAGATGAACACAGTTCATCCCAAATTTTGTGAATCAATCAATTTCGGGACTCCGCCGCACAAGTAGCTAGTAATCAAAATTTTATACAGTTATTTTGTTTTAAATGTTGTTTTAAATGTTGTTTTATCCCGCTGGCGGGATCGGTTTTATGCATAAAAAGTTCCTCTTTTTTGCTAAAATCGAGGGTGGAATCTTTCCGGAAAATAGTCCACCCCCAAATTTGACACGGAAATTATTCCTGATTGACATTTTACTTGTCAAATTTGACCCCGCCAGCGTGGTAAATTAAGAACCCATACAAACAACACCTTCATAAACCACTGATAATTAAATTGTTGACAAGTGTGACATTCAGATTTTGGGTAAAATCAAAATTAGGGATGACTCGTGTTTCAACTTGAAATCCATAGGTTAAGCGTCTTCAGCAGGCAATGAAAAAAGGAATTCAATGACGAAATTGGATCGAAACCAGAAATGCTATTTCTAATACAAAAAAAATAGGGCCTAACTTCAGGCTTGCCTCAAGGTTAGACCCTATTTAATTACTGCACACTGTTACTTGGCACTACCTACTCCACATAAGCCTCAATAGGTGCACAGGTACAAACCAGGTGTCTGTCCCCATAGGCATTATTGATGCGACCGCTGGCCGGCCAGAATTTAAAGTATTCTCTGAGGTATGGCAGTGGATAGGCGGCTTTTTCCCTTGAATAATTATAGGGCCAGTTATCAGAAGCAATGACCTGCGCCGTATGAGGTGCATTGGTCAAAACATTGGAATCGTGATCAGCGGTACCGTCTGCGATTTCCTGAATTTCTTTTCTGATTTCCAGCATCGCATCGCAGAAACGATCCAGTTCCTCTTTGCTTTCACTTTCCGTAGGCTCGATCATAATCGTACCGGCGACAGGGAAAGAAAGGGTAGGAGCGTGGAAACCATAATCCATTAATCTTTTTGCAACATCTTCCGCACTCACCTGATCTTTGAATGGACGCAAATCGACGATCAACTCATGAGCACACCTGCCCATGTCCCCTGCATAAAGGATTTCGTATTGCTTTTCAAGTCTTGCTTTGATGTAATTGGCATTTAAAATAGCGATTTCCGTAGCCCTTTTGAGTCCTTCTGTTCCCATCATGCGAATATAGGCATGAGATACCAGTGCAACGCTTGCACTACCAAAAGGAGCTGCAGAAATTGCGGAAATGGCCTTTTTACCTCCTGTTTTGACAAGCCGGTGTCCTGGAAGGAATGGTTTAAGCTTTTCATTCACACAAATAGGACCTACACCGGGTCCGCCACCACCATGCGGGATGGCAAAAGTCTTGTGCAGGTTGAGGTGGCAGACGTCCGCACCAATGATTCCAGGGCTGGTATATCCAACCTGTGCATTCATGTTGGCGCCGTCCATGTAGACCATTCCCCCATTCTGGTGAATGATGTCACAGATCTCCTTGATCCGGGCTTCAAATACCCCATGGGTGGATGGGTAGGTCACCATCAGGGACGCAAGGTTGTCTTTGTGTTCTTCCGCCTTTGCCCTCAGGTCATCGATATCAATATTGCCATGATCATCACATTTGGTGACAACCACATTCATACCTGCCATAACGGCGCTGGCCGGGTTGGTGCCATGAGCAGAGGAAGGGATCAGGGCGATATTGCGATGGTGATCACCGTTGGCTTTGTGATAAGCACTGATTACTGCCAGTCCTGCAAATTCTCCCTGGGCACCAGAGTTGGGTTGAAGGGAACAGGCGGCGAAACCGGTAATTTCACTGAGCCAGCTTTCCAGTTCTTCAAATACCTGGGCATAGCCCCTAGCCTGGTCGACGTCGATAAACGGATGCAGGTTGGAGAATTGCGGGAAACTTACCGGCAATAACTCCGTAGCAGCATTTAATTTCATGGTACAGGAACCAAGAGGGATCATGGAGTGCATCAAGGAAAGATCTTTGTTTTCCAACCGCTTCAGATAGCGCATGAGCTTGGTTTCTGTCTGGTAATCTTTAAAAACAGGGTGATTCAGGTAATCACTTACGCGGATTAATTGTGCGGGTATATTTAACTCGCCGTTAGTCTCGGCCTGAGGAATTTCGGTATTGCCTGCTACCTGAGCAAAAATGGATACTATGGTTTCAACATCCTCCCGTTTGGTCGTTTCATCAAGGCTGATACCAATACCTTTTTTACCATAGAAAAAGTTCATATGGTTCTCCAGGGCCAATTTCCGGATGGACTTTTGTGTCTCCTGGTCTACCTCAATACAAAGGGTGTCAAAAAAAGTATCATTACATTGAGAATAACCCAACTGAAGCAGTTTTGCGTCCAGTATTTGTGTGAGTTGATGGATTCGCAAAGCTATATTTCGCAGACCTTCCGCCCCGTGGTAAACAGCGTAAGCACCGGCCATAATCGCCAGGAGAGCCTGGGCTGTACAGATATTGGAAGTAGCCTTTTCCCTTCTGATATGCTGTTCCCTGGTTTGGAGTGCCATCCGGTAAGCCGGCCGTTCCTGCTGGTCTTGAGAAATACCGATTATTCGTCCGGGCAACTGGCGTTTAAAGTCCTCGATGGAAGCAAAAAACGCAGCATGAGGTCCACCGTATCCCATAGGTACTCCAAACCGCTGGGTATTACCGACAACTACATCAGCCCCCCATTCCCCTGGTGGTTTGAGCAACGTTAAACTCAAAAGGTCTGCCGCAACCACTACATGAGCACCTGCAGCTTTGACATCGGCAACAAAATCACTGTAGTCCTCAACGGCACCATCCAGGGCAGGATACTGTAATAAGACACCAAAGGTTTTATCCGTAACGGGCATTTTTGCCCAGTCGCCAATCACTATTTCAATGTCGTGAGCAGCGGCCCGGGTTTTGAGAACGTCAATCGTTTGTGGAAATACTTTATTCGACACCAGGAATTGGTTGATATGCTCCTTGTTTTTGCGCTTGTTTTTGGCATTGTAAAACATAGTCATTGCCTCTGCAGCAGCCGTAGCCTCATCCAGGAGGGAGGCATTAGCCAGGGGCAACCCCGTCAGGTCCGAAACCACGGTCTGGAAATTCAACAGCGCCTCCAGTCTGCCCTGGGAAATTTCAGCCTGATAGGGAGTGTATTGAGTGTACCAGCCTGGATTTTGGAAGATATTCCTCAGGATCACAGAAGGCGTAATGGTTCCATAATACCCTAATCCGATATAACTTTTATGGAGCTTATTTTTGGCAGCAGTAGTCATGATCTCTTCAAGGTATTCATGCTCTGCCAGTGCTTCGGGAAGGTCAAGCTCTGACGTTAATCGTATATCATCGGGGATGGTCTCGCTTATAAGTTGATCCACCGTTTCAACTCCTATTGTCTGCAGCATTTCCTGCAAATCATTATCGTTGATGCCCAAATGCCTCGATTCAAATGAGCGGTATGGAGTCACTTTTTTCATAGAACTATTGATTTTATTTTGGTTGTTGACATAATAGTCAAAATCTCCATCTTTAACAAAAAAAAACGGGGATAGTTCGGAGAATAAAACACGTAAGAAATATCTTTAAAATCTCCCTTTTGAAATTTGGCCGCAAGATAATTCGTTCCGTGAAATTTTCATACTAAAATTTAAAAACTAAGCAATTAAAAAATATTGATTTATCTTGCGAGCGAAATAAAAAAATCTTAAAATGGATATTAACCTCAAGCGTGACTTTTGTTTTTTTGACCTCGAATCTACCGGTCTGAATGTTGTTCGGGACAGGATCATTCAAATTGCCATCATAAAATTTAAAGCCGGAAGTGGAGCGCTGGAAGAAATGTCCATGTTGATTAATCCGGGAATCCCCATCAGTGAAGAAGCCATGAGTGTTCACGGGATTACGCCTAAAGATCTTGCCAATAAACCGACATTTCAGCAGGTAGCACAAAAGATACTTGATTTCATAGGAGATGCAGATTTGGCAGGATATAATTCCAACCGATTTGATGTTCCACTGCTTATGGAAGAATTTGCGCGGGTGGGTATTGAATTTAGCATGGAAAATCGCCGCACGGTTGACGTGCAACGTATTTTCTACAAAATGGAGCCCAGGACCTTGAGAGCAGCCCTGCGTTTTTATGCCGGAAAGGAAATGGAAAATGCCCATGATGCCTTAGCTGACGTTCGGGCGACAATTGACGTTTTTAAGGGGCAACTGGAAAAATACAAGGGAGTTGATTTCGTTGATGAAGAGGGGAATGTGGTCAAAATTCCTGTCAGACCCGATGTCCAAAGCCTGCACGATTTTACCAATGATATGCGTTTCCTGGATGCCACCCAGCGGCTGAAAATGGACCATAATGGTGTGGCCGTCTTTAATTTTGGTAAATATGCCGGTAAGCCTGTCGCGGAAACCCTTGCCAGCGATAAGCAGTATTATGGCTGGATTATGAATAAAGAATTCTCTTCGCAAGTTAAACAAATCGTAAAAAAGCTGGTGAAGGACTATGAAAAGCAGCAAAAGGATAGTGATTAGAGTTATAAGCATAATTGAATTAGTGGAGGCAGAACAGCTTTCTGGTCAATGAGGTACTATTTTTATCCAAACTTTGGGAATTCATGTTTTTTAACAGCGCTCATAAAGTAATTAAAATCAACCCGGCAACAGTTCTTTTATCCATTGGAGTGTTGATGACTTTTTCGTCCTGTTATCAGAAGCAGGAAGGTTGTCTGGATATCCGGGCCACAAATTTTGACCTTGAAGCAGATATTGCCTGTGAAGACTGCTGCGAATATCCCGATCTTAAGTTGAAATTTTTACATCGGGAAGTGCTGCCCGATACCCTGTATAATATAGGATACGGTGATTCTGTATATCTTGATGGTGCGGGGAATCCTTTTAGAATAAACAGCCTTAAGTATTACGTTTCCAATATTCGCCTGGTAGCCACTGATGGTACGGAAGCAGGAGTCAATGAAACCATTGATATTGTAACGCCCAATGGTGTCATTACCTTTTCCAATGATTTTTTACTCATCAACGGAAGCTTCAGCTCTGCCCTTACGGCAGGTTCCTTTTCTACGATAAAGACCTTTGATAAAGTCAGGTTTTTTATAGGTTTGGATAGTGATTTACAAAGCGTTGATCCTTCTACTTTGCCAGACAATCATGTGTTGGCAATCAACCAGGACACCAGCATGTATGATATCCAAAACGGTATGTACCTGATCGGTAATTATGAAATATTCAAAGACACTACTGCCACAGATACCATACCACGAGTACTGACTATTCCTATGTTTTTAGGTCCTGTGGAGTTGACGCTTGATTTTCCGGAGGAGATTGCCTTGCCGGAAGGTTTTGATATAGAGATTTCCCTCCAGGTGGATGTGCCGGACTGGTTTGCCACTGCAGACGTAAGGTTTTCCTCAGATCAGCAATTGTTTACCAATATTGTAAGCAAAATGTCAGAAACGTTTTCTGTGGTTGCTGTAACCGTCGATAATTAATAAATTTACTCCCGATGAAAGAATCCATTAGAGATTGCGTATTATGTTGTAAAACATTAAGCGTTTTCCGGATACATCCGGTTAATGGATTATTTTAGTAAAAAAGATCAATAAACATAAAAACATAAAAAATGAAAAAATTACTTGGCCTATCTGTTTTAGTAATTCTGTTGATGACAGCTTGTAAGGAAGATCCGGAACCAGGAGCTATTGTGTTCAATATTGAGCACGAGATAGATGGTCAGGCTTTGGAGTTCGATAATATGATTTATATGTCTCCTGCGGGCCACCCTTTTGAAGTAAAGCGTCTGAAATATTATATATCCAACATCAGCCTGCACAATAGGGACGGTGCTTCTTATGATACAGACATTATCCATTACTGTGAAGAGGGTATTGAAGATACGAAAACATTCACGCTGGATAAGATTCCGGCAGGAACCTATAATAAGATCTCCTTTATTTATGGCCTGGATGAAGATACCAATGTCGATGGTGGACTGGAAAACACTTTAACCAATCAGAATATGATTTGGCCAATTCCAGGTGACCAGGGATATCATTATATGAAGTTTGAAGGTCGTTATGACAGTCTGAGTACCGGAGTGATCCTCAATTTTAACCTGCATACCGGAGCCACACAAAATAATCAGAATTATGTGGAAATTTCGGTGGACCTTCCCTCTGAGATCACCATCGATAACAATACCTGGGGCGTGGATCTGGTCATGGATATGATGGAATGGCTGCAAAATCCTCAGGTTTACGATTTCGCGGAATTCGGCCAGGCCATTATGATGAACCAAAACGCCCAGGAAGTGTTAAAAGCTAACGGAACAGATGTTTGGTCCGTAGATCGGGTTGCCCGGCAGTAAGCTCCTGCAAATACTATTTTTTTGAAAAATAGTATTTGTTTTAACATTCAAAGACTATTAAGTAATCAGCATCGAAAATGACAAGATTCCTGACGCTTCTTTTCATAATTATCTTGTTCGTGGGTTCTTCATGTGGAGATGAAGAACCCACGGTCGTTCATCTCCCGGATTATGACCCTACTCCCTATAATCTGGAGTATCCCGATTATTTACCGATCATGGAAATACCTGCGGATAATCCGATGACAGTAGAAGGAGTGGCACTGGGCCGCAGGTTATTTTATGATCCTATCTTATCGGCCGACAGCACTTTGTCCTGTGCTGGTTGCCATAAGATCGAATACTCGTTTACTGATGAGCGGCAATTCAGTGTTGGTATTGATGGCTCAGAAGGCACGCGTCAGGCAATGCACATCGTCAATATTGGATGGATGCCGGACCTTTTTTGGGACGGAAGATCCAAGGGTGCAGAAATTCAGGCACTTGAACCGGTGGAAAACCCCGTCGAAATGAAGGATACCTGGCCCAATGTCGTTAATAAATTAACAGCTCACCTGGATTATCCCGATCTTTTTTATGCCGCCTTTGGAGAGGAGACCATAACCAAAGAACAGGTGGTTAAAGCCCTCGCTCAATTTGAGCGCACTTTGATTTCAGGCAATTCTCGTTACGATGCTATTGTTGAGCGAAACGAAGGATTTTTTACGGATGCGGAACAGGAAGGCTTTGAGATATTTAATACCGAACGTGGGGACTGTTTTCATTGTCACGGAGGAATTTTGTTTACGGATAACCTGATGCATAATAATGGCCTGGATTCCGTTTTTTCAGACCTTGGTCTGGAAGATGTGACCGGTAATCCCCTTGACCGGGGATTATTCAAAACCCCCGGATTGAGAAATATTGAATTGACGGCCCCTTACATGCACGATGGCAGGTTCCAGACCCTGGAGGAAGTCATTGATCATTACAGTGAAGGTCTGGTACACTCAGCAACGATTGATCCTTTGATGAAACAAATAGCCCAGGGGGGGATACAATTGACACAACAGGAAAAAAACAGTCTTTTGGCATTCCTGAAAACGCTGACCGACACTTCCTTCATCAACAATGAAGCCTTTAAAAATCCGTTTGAATAATAAGATGCCAGGGGTATTAAACTTTCTGAAAATCAAATTTAAACGATCAAAAAGCTATGAATAAATTACACCATCCAGGAAACATGCTATTGGGGCTGTTTTTGACTATAGGGTTATTCTCCTGCCCGGAGGATCCTTGTGATGGGTGTATAGATGATATCATCCCTGGCGAATATAACCCTGTTGCCTATCAGTTTGGTTTTCCCGATTGGCTTGCTGAATTTCCCGTTCCGGAGGATAACCCCATGACCTTCGAAGGCATTGCATTGGGAAGAAAACTTTTTTACGATACTGACCTGTCCGGTAACAGATCGCTTTCCTGCAGCAGTTGTCATCAACTGGAATTATCTTTTTCTGATGGTCAGCCATTGAGCCTTGGTGGAAACGGGCAGTTAACTTCCCGTGGGGCGATGGCCCTGGTGAATCTGGGGTTTAACGATAACGGCTTCTTTTGGGATGGCCGGGCTTCCAGTCTGGAGGAACAGGTTTTAGAGGCCGTTGAGGATCCGCAAATGATGAATGGTGACTGGATTGATATTGTGGAAACCATAACTTTTGATGCAGCGTATCGTCAAATGTTCAAAGCAGCATTTGGTGTCGAAAGGAAAAGTGAAATAACGAAGGAGCATTTTGCCAAGGCCATTGCCCAGTTTGAACGAACCCTGGTGAGTTTCAATTCAAGGTATGATAAGGTCATTTGGGAAAATCAGGGATGGTTTACCAATGAGGAAGAGCGGGGCCGTGCATGGTTTTTTAAGGAAGATGATCAATCAGCGGAACATCCTGGTTGTTCTCATTGTCATATTGCCAAATATTTTACGGATAATTCCTTTCGGAACAACGGTCTTGACAACCCGCCAACCCTTGCAGATTATGAGGATCCGGGCAGGGGAGGAGTAAGCGGTGTGTATTTTGATAATGGAAAATTCCGCGTGCCCACCTTGCGGAATATTGAAATGACAGCTCCCTATATGCATGATGGGCGATTTGAAACGCTGGAAGAAGTACTCGATCACTACAGCGCAGGGGGGCATGATGTGGAAAACGAAGATCCCAATATCCGGCCTTTTACCCTCACAGAAACACAGAAACAAGACATGATTTCCTTTCTGAAAACACTCACAGATACCACTTTTATAAAGAATCCTGCCTTTAAAAGTCCGTTTTAGGCGTATTTTTTTCGTATTAAAACGAAAAGAAAACGGTTTTTTTGAAAAAAAATTCGCTTTTTTTCGAGAAGAAAAATTGAGTATTTTTCACAATTCCATCAGATTTAATTTGTTTAATTAATTGATTATGAATAAATTATTAATTTATTTTGCAGTAATTATTTTGAAAAAATATTTCACAACAGCTTTTTTTTGTCCTTTTTATACCATGTAAGTGGTTGCATATTTGTATCGTCAAACAAAAGTAAGTGCTGATAAAAGTATTAGCCGAACAAAAATTTGAATATGTACTTGGGATATTAGTTTGTGAGTAGGAAGTCAGTTTAATGGGGATTAGCTGACTTCCTATTACAAATTTTCCGGGTCTATAAATTGAAAAAAAATTTTTATGATATAAGGCATTAAGTTGCCCGTTTTCAGTTTTTGAAAATGTTTATGGGATTATAATTTGTTATTAGTTTTTAGAATAAGTCGTATTACCTGGGGAGGATAATGCGACTTATTTTTTTGCCCCTTATCGCATAATATTTGCCCTTCAAAATCGGTTATAATTATCCTATCACTATGAAACCGAAAAAATTATGGGATTATAAATTTGTTTGTAGTAAGTCGTATTACGCTTGTAGTACGACTCTTTTTTTACCCTTGCTTATCTGAAAAGAGCCTTTCCCTAAGTAATGCGCAACAATTTTTTTTTGGTTTGAAATTGTAAGTGTGGGAAAAAAATGCTTTCTTTGTTTCATGAAAAGAAATTATCCCGATAGAATTCTTTTCAGGCTCCACCGAAATTATTAATTGTTAAAGTAGCAAGAAAACCCCTTCCCCTTCTTTCCCGGTAAGTCATTACCAGGATTTTACCTTTATTAAGACATCTGTTTTTGGGAATTTAAAATTGAGGCGAGAAGATTTGATTTTAAAGAACTCATATTGAGAAACAAATTTATCAAGATCACTTCTGTGATTTGATCAATTGCCATCAATATGGCCTTGAGACACTTTTATCTGATCAAAAAAGATTGATCAGGTATGCCTTTTTGGAAAGCATTTGTCCTGAGAAGGGTGACAATTCTGAAAAAAAAGGTCTTAATATTCATTATACGAACCTAAAAAATATTGCTAACAAACAAATTATACATCCACTATGAAAAGAGTTTTATCCTCTATCAAATTGCTAAAACAAACTTATCGGGGTAAGGCATGGCTTTTACCGCTTGTTTTGTTTTTATCTTTTCAAACGGGCTATGCCCAGTTTTCTATTTCATTCAACGTAGTGGAACCCACTTGTTTCGGGTTACCCAATGGTAGCGTTACCGCCTTACCTGTTGGAGGAACTGCCCCTTTTGTTTATAACTGGAATACAGGTGCTTCCGGACAAACCCTGGCGGGTATTACTGCCGGAACATACACGGTTACTGTGACGGATGCAACTTTTGCATCCGTTGTCCAAAGTGTGGTGGTTTCACAGCCACCTTTGGTGACGGTGACTTTTGATGCCGAAGAGTGTGCGGTTCCTTTTACCGTTACTGTTTTCGGAAACGGCGGAGTGGGACCCTATTCCTACAACTGGAGTACCGGACAATCCACCTCTACCATCAGTAATCTTCCCGCAGGGACCTATTGCGTAACCCTCACGGATCAGAATGGTTGCGGGGCTGTCGATTGTATAACCCTCGAAGGAGAGCCACTATCGGTCAGTGTTTTAGCCAATGGCGTTGATTGTTTTAATGGCAGTGACGGGTCAATCACCGCTTTTCCCTCGGGAGGTACCTCTCCATATGTCTATGCCTGGAGCAATGGAATGTTTGGACAGACGATTTCCAATTTACCTTCCGGAGCGTATACCGTTACTTTAACCGATGCCAATGGGTGTTCAGCGAGTGCAACCGGATTTGTTAGCAATGCCCCGCAAATCATTTTAAATCCACAGGTAAGCAGTCCGGTTTGTCCTGGCGACACAAACGGGAGCATCACCGTTAATGCCAGCGGAGGCAATCCTCCTTATGCCTATGTTTGGAATACCGGGGCCAATACCCCTGCCATCAATAACCTGGGACCAGGTACTTATTCTGTCACCGTAGTTGACGCCAATAATTGCCCTGTTTCCACTGAAATTACATTAAATACGCTTTCTAATCTCGATGTCGGTGCCCTTGGAACTCAGGAAACTTGTGATGGTTTCAACGACGGATTCCTAACCGCTGATGTCTCAGGAGGTGTTCAGCCCTATACTTATTTATGGAGTGAAGGTTCAACAACCCAGGTGGTTACCGGAGTGACTCCCGGTACTTACCAGGTGACCGTAATTGATGCCGTAGGGTGCTCAGGAACAGCAACGGCCATTGTGAATCCGGCTTTTGATTTTGAAATTAACGTGACAGGTTCAGGTATCACTACTTGCGGTGCAACAGACGGTGTGGCTACGGCAACAGTCATTGCAGGCTTTGGACCTTTTACTTTCGAATGGAATACAGGAGCAACCACCCAGTCCATCAGCGGACTGACAGGTGGTGTTTATACAGTAACTGTTACCAATGGAATGAATTGTATTCAAACTGGTAGTGTGTTCATCACAACACCACCGGATATTTTTGTAACCATTGATGCTACCCCTACAGTTTGTGAAGGTGAAACCGACGGAGAAGCTACTGCAGTTGTATCGGGAGGTACAGCTCCGTTCAGTTATTTCTGGAGTAATGGAGCAACTACTCAAACCATTTCCGGTTTAGGTGCAGGTACTTATTCCGTATTGGTTACGGATGTCAATGGTTGCCAGGCTTCGGCCAGTGCTACTATTGTTGAAGTTCCCGAATTGAATGTAACCGTTAATGCGACTGAAGTTGTTTGTGGAGCAGAAAATACAGGCTCTGCATTTGTAATGGTGAGTGGTGGTATGGAACCTTATACTTATAACTGGAGTAATGGAGATTCCGGTAATTCTGTAGAGAACCTCGACGAAGGCAATTATACCGTTGTAGTGACCGACGCGCTGGGATGTACGGGAGTTGCAGAATTCAGCATTACCATCGTTGACGACTTCTCTATTTCAGTTGTGCCAAGAGATGTACTTTGTTTCGGAGGAAACGACGGGAGCATACTGGTTACTGCCTCAGGAGGAACACCTCCTTATACCTATACGTGGGATAACGGTATGTCCGGTATGGAAATTACCGGCCTCAATGCAGGTACCTATACCGTTACCGTAACAGAATCCAATAACTGTACGATAGTTGAGACCATTACCATCGATCAGCCACCTTTGCTGACCATTGGTGTGACAGGATCCAACCCTGATTGTTTTGGAGAAAGCTCTGGAACAGCCTCGGCTTTTGCCAATGGTGGAAAAATGCCATATACTTTCTCCTGGAGTAATGAAGCTTCGGGAGCTGAACTTGTTGATCTGCCTGCAGGAACTTATAGTGTAACCGTCACTGATGCCAATTTCTGTACCGCAATTGGAGAAGTGACCCTGGTAAATCCACTGGAGATCGGACTTACCGTCAGTGCGCCTATTATTGAATGTGCAGGAACGGACTCTGGGAGCGCAACGGCAATTCCATCCGGGGGGACCATGCCTTATGCTTACTTGTGGTCAAATGGTGGTACAACTCAGACTATCACTGGTATCCCCGCGGGCATTTATGGCGTTACCGTCACAGATGCTAATGGCTGTGAGGTGAGTACCAATACGATCAGTGTTCAGGAATTACCGGAAATAAATATAACTTTTGATGTAACAGATATCAGCTGTACAGACCAGGATGTTGGTATTGTAGCTGCCATGGTTAGTGGAGGCACAGGACCCTATACCTACCTTTGGAGTACCGGAGCAACGACAAGTACCGTTTCCGGTCTTGCAGCCGGAACCTATACCCTGACCGTTACCGATGCCAACGGATGTGAAGGTACAGCAATGGCGACCGTCAATCAGACACCAGGTTTATCTGTTGGTGCAACATCCACAAATATTACTTGTGCCGGATTTAATGACGGAACAGCCACAGCCATTGTTTCAGGCGGAACAGCGCCATTCAGCTATTCCTGGAGTACGGGAGCAGCTACGGCCACCGTAACGGGTCTGGCCCCTGGAACATACACTGTTGTTGTGACGGACGTAAACGAGTGTTCAGGACAGGCAACTGTTACCATTACGGCGCCTCCTGCGATGAGTTTGCAGACATCAGCTGTTGATGCAACCTGTGCCGGGAATAATGATGGGTCAGCCACCGTTGTTGCTATGGGTGGGACACCACCTTACGCTTTCCTGTGGAGTGATGGCCAAACTACGGCTACGGCGAACGGTTTGGGTGCGGGCACCTATACCATTAATGTTACTGATGCCAATAATTGTATGGCTTCAGCATCTGTTACGGTAGGAGAACCTCCTCTCCCACAAGTTACCATTGTAGGTTCGACGATGACTTGTCAGGGAAGCAGTACAGGTACCGCTTCAGCGCTTGCCAGTGGCGGGACTCCTCCATTTACTTATATGTGGAGTAACGGCTCAACAAATCCTGTTGCCATTGATCTTGCAGCGGGCACATATACCGTGGTTGTAACGGATGCGAATAACTGTAGTGCTTCAACAGAGGTAACTATCCAGAATTTCCCACAACCTACCTGCCAGGTAAACATCGTCCAGGAAGCCTTTATGGGTAATGATGGTATGCTTGAGGTGGTTCCTAACGGAGGAACAGCCCCATATACCTTTGCCTGGAGCAACGGAGCAACGACCCAGATGGTTTCCGGACTTTCAGGAGGTACGTATACCGTAGTGGTTACGGATGCCAATGGTTGTAGTACCGCTTGCCAGGCTACCTTATTTGGCTGGGCAGGTATCGGTAATTACGTTTGGGAAGATATAGATAAAGATGGAATTCAGGATGATGGAGAACCTCCGGTTGCTGGATTAACCGTTAACCTTAAGGATGAAAATGGCGTAGTAATTGCTACAACAACTACTGATGTCAATGGATTTTACAGCTTCCTCGGGTTGATCCCCGGAGAGTATTCTGTTCAATTCGTTGTAGAATATCCATGGGACTTCACCCTTTCAGACCAGGGAGGTGATGATGCTCTGGATAGCGATGCCATTGAGTCTATGATGGGGATGACCATCAATACAGTATTGGATCCGGGAGAGATTGATTTCACCTGGGATGCAGGTATTTATGAAATGCCAAATGTAGATGGAACAGACCCGTGTTTCTGTCTGAACAACTCTACCTCTGAGGAAGACGGGCAATTCAGTGAAGAATTGACGATATTCAGTTATCCGGGGGAAACGTGGTACCTGGTTGATCCGGTTAACCTGTTCCTAGAAAGCAGCCCGGAACCTCCGGAAACTCCGATTCCGGCCATGTCTGGCATGATTTTCCCTGAAGTGGCTCCCGGTATCTACCAGTTACATTTCAAATTGGTTGATGAGATGCAATATACTTCAAGCTTTTCCAATGGAATCGATACTTTAACCTTGAGTAATGTTTGTAGATATCCCAATATCAATATCAATGAATTGCCACCGGCAAACCTTTGTATCTGGGATGATGACTATGTGTTCGAAGTTAATCCGGATGTACCTGGGGAGATTTTCTATTTCCTCAATGGTGAACCGGTAGGAGGTATTGATCCATACCAGCTTGGAACAGGAGATTATGATTTGGTCGTTCAGTTGGTCCCATTTGACCCTGAAGAGTGTGAAGCTACCATTAATGTACAATTTGTAATTGAAGATGATTGTTCAGCCAAGTTAGGTGATTTTGTTTGGCTGGATACCAACCAGGATGGCATTCAGGGAGTTGGTGAGGTAGGCATTCCGGGCGTGCAGGTGATTGTTACCGGTGTTGACGAGGCCGAGAATGAATACATGGATACCACTTATACGGATAATACTGGATATTACTTGTTCCTTGTACCGCCGGGAAGTTATAAGGTTACTTTTGTAGCTCCACCAAATTTATATCCTACCATGCAAAATGCCGGTACGGATGATGCGCTTGATAGTGATATGGATCCTGTAACATTTATGACCCATATTACGACACTTGCACCTTTCGAGGAGGATCTGACGCTTGATGCCGGCTTTTATTCACTTTGTGAAAATATTACAGATCCCGGACAGATCGGACCTAACCAGTTTATCTGTGGTCCGGGAGTTGATCCCGATCCGATTTTGAGTATTGAAGATGCCTCAGGTGGGGTAGGAGAACTCGAATATCTTTGGATGATGAGTACGGAACCAATTCCGTTTAATCCTCAGATCTGGTTACCTATACCAAACTCAAATGTTGCTTCTTTTGATCCGGGACCCTTATACGAAACAACTTATTATGCGCGATGTGCCAGAAGGGTTGGTTGTAGTACATTTATTGAAACTTCCAATGTGATTACCATTGAAGTAGGAAGTGTCGCTGTTGCTGAATTGACTGGACCATCCTATATCTGTGAGGATACACCAACGACTTATTACGCTGTCGGTAACGGTCCTGATGCCGTTATCGAATGGGTTTTGGGACCAGGGGCAGTTCCGGCAACTGCCACGGGCCCTCAGGTGGAGGTTAACTTCCCTAATTTCGGAATTTTCACCATTCAGGTATTTGTAACTGAAAATGGATGTACATCCATGGATTTCCTGAAAATTACCGTGACGAATGATCCGGCAATATGTGGGCAAGGATTTGTGATAGATGCTTCTCCAGTGGATGATGCTACCCGTGAAGTGATGGTTAGCTGGCAAATGACAGCTTTAGCTTCAGGGTATAATTATGAAGTGTTGTATTCCCGCGATGGTGAAGATTTCAATGTTATTGGGGAAGCTGAAGCAGATCATATAAACGACAATGTTCAGCATTTTGAGTACAGTACCATTGCTCCTAAATCTGGGCACAATTACTACCAGGTTCATATGGTAAACCCAACTACCGGGGATGAATTGTATTCTGATATTGCCAAAGTCACCTTTACCGAATTATCTAACCTGGCAACGGTATATCCTAACCCGGTTACAGATGAATTGGTAGTTGAGTTGTATGACACCTACAATGAAGAGGTCACTTTACAACTGATCACTTCAACAGGAATGTTGTTGCAATCCGTTAATATTGATGCGGGAGTAGATACTCATAACCTTGACTTCCATAGCTTGCCTGCAGGAACTTACTTCCTTAGGTTGCGTTATGGAAAATCAGACGTGAAGACTATAAAAGTTTTAAAATATTAAAAAATTTTACGGCCGGGATGGTAATCCATTCCGGCAAGTAAAATGGGACCACATTGGCCACCTGTCAAGCGGCAGGTGGCTTTTTCCCTATTGCCCGGTAAGGGGAAGGACACAGCCGAGCGGCAAGGTGTACATCGTGAGGTGTAGACTGAAGGAAGCCGGAGGCAAAGCACTGGCCTGACGAACAGGAATCGCATAAGAGGCGTGCTATCTGGGTGAGGAGGCGATCATCTTCAAAGCCCAAAACTTACACGGAGAGTTAGTATGTATATGCGGCAGGTATAAGTGTGAAAGACGTGCGTCTTACCCTGGGAGGTCTCGTGGGGGAAAAAAAAAAAAAAAAAACTGGACGAGAAGTCAGCAGACGCCATAGTACTGGAGCCAAACCCTTGTAAAATGACTGATTCTGTTATCGGCAGCGACAAGGAGAGGGTAGCCTTGGAAGGGCAGAACCTAAAATTAGGACGAATGAATTCAATAACAGAATATCCATTATCAAAGACAGGAGCAACCGAAAGGCTGGCTCATGGGGGAGGTATGGTTCGGAAAACCGGAGATAACTTATGAGTGTCAAAGATGGAATTAGGGTTTATAGGAGGAAGTCGTCGAGGACACGACACGACTTATGGAACAAGTAGTAAGTCGGACCAACATGGAAAGAGCTTACCAACGAGTAGTGGGGAAATGAAGGCTCGGCCGGTATAGATGGAATGCCGGTTGAAGATTTAAAGCCTTATCCTACAGAAGGAATGGGAAAGCATTAAGCAGTACTTATTGACAGATAAGGTATCTACCGACAACCGGTAAAATCGGTTAAGATACCAAAGCCGGATGGAGGGAAAGCGGAGTTGGGGATACCGACGGTCATTGACCGTTTAATCCAACAAGCTCTTTATCAAGTACTCAGTCCATTATACGAGCCAAAATTTTCAGATCATAGCTATGGTTTTCGACCAATGCGCAATGCGCAACAAGGGGTAGTTAAATCACGAGACTATATTAGAGAAGGGAAGCGTTGGGTAGTGGACCTTGATTTAAGCAAGTTTTTCGATGAAGTACACCATGATCGCCTGTTATCAAAATTACGAAAGAGGATAGAGGATCGACGCGTAATCCACCTCATAGACCGGTATTTGCGAACAGGGATGATGAGAAACGGAGTTGAAGAACAGACGTATGAAAGGAACACCTCAAGGCAGTCCACTGTCGCCCTTACTATCCAATATCGTATTAGACGAACTGGATAAGGAACTGGAAGGTCGTGAACTTAGCTTTGTACGCTACGCCGACGATTTCCAGATATATGTAAGGACACAGCGGTCAGCCGAACGGGTAAAAACCAGTATCACAAAATTCATTGAAAGTCAGCTTCGGTTGAAAATCAATGAGGAGAAAAGTGCAGTTGGCCGTCCCTGGAATCGAGATTTTCTAGGTTACAGTTTTACGGTTGATAGACAGACAAAGCTGAAACCATCGAAAAGAAGTATCAAACGACTTCGTAAGAAAATCAAGAAGAAGTTCCGAGAGGGAAGAGGACGTAACCTGTCCAAATTTATCCAGCAAGACCTGAATCCGATCTTGCGAGGATGGATCAACTATTTTGGTCAAAGTAATACCCGTAAGTTTACACAAGCACTGGATAGTTGGATACGTCGCTGCTTGCGTAAAGTAAGATGGCAACAGTGGAAACGTCGCTGGACACGAATGCAGGAACTGATGCGCAGAGGACTAAAGGAGGAACACGCAGGTCGCTCGACCTTCAATCAAAGAGGGCCATGGTGGAATGCGGGAGCTTCCCATATGAATCTGGCTTATCCAAAGAGTTATTTTGATAAAATTGGTCTGGTAAACTTGGAACACCAGTTGAATCGAAAGAACCGATAGGTTAATTTTAGGAACCGCCGTGATACGGAACCGTACGTCCGGTGGTGTGAGAGGGTCGAAACAAAGACAGTCACCTTTGCAGAGTCTGCAGGTCTAAAGGACTATCTTTGTTTCACTCTACTCGATGCTGTCGGTTGAGCACAGCCAGTGCTATTTTTATTTTGCTGTAGGTTACCTTTTCATTCAGGTATTCGAAAATAGGTTTTAACCCTGGTTCCTCAATATATTTTTTCGCCTGTTCAACCATTTCAACTTCCTTTTTAGAAATGAGGGTTTTGAAATCAAGATTTTCTCCGTCCTGGATCAATTTGGCCAGGTGATTCTCTATCGTTGCCTCACTTAATTCCCTTTTTTGAGCAATGGTAGGAATATCATCTCCATTATTAAATAATTCCAGGGTGAGCAATGCCGTAGAACCGGTAAAGGCTGTGGCATTTTGATTGATGTAATCCCTGATGGCTTCAAGGAATGTATCTCCGAATTCCTCGAGCTTCTTTTCTCCGATACCCGAGATTTCCCGCATTTGCAGTTGATTCACAGGGTAAGTGGCAGCCATTTCCTCCAAAGTGGCATCACTGAAAATGAGGTAAGGAGGCAATCCTTTTTTTCTGGCAATATCTCGACGCAATTGCCGGAGCACTTCAAAGAGTTCGTTCCTTGCCCGTTGTCGTTTGGTAGGTTCTTTTGCTTTGACCTTTTGAGCTTCTTGTCGTTTTTTGATGGTATTCAGCTGCACTAGATCTACTTTTTCTCCTTCAAACAAAACCTTATTACTGGCAGGGGTGAGTTTTACTACATTATTTTGATCGCAGCGGTCTCTGGAGTGTACCCGAGGTTTAATATTTGCAGCAAATAACTTTGCCATTGTGGGTAGGGGATTTCCCGTCCGGCTCCGTAAGTTTTTATTTGGTTATAACCTCTCTGGAAAATTTCCTTTTTCCCACTGCCTCTCAATACATCGATAAGCATTCCCATACCTACTTTTTCTTTTAATCGGTATACGGCAGAAAGTGCCTTTTGAGTGATTTCCGTTCCATTGATGCGTTGAGGTGGATTTTTACAGACATCGCAATTGCCGCAATCTTCTGATAAGTTTTCATTAAAATAATTCAACAAAATACGTCGTCTACAGGCAGGAGCCTCCGCGTATTGGCGCATCCTGTCGAGCTTGGCCAGTTGAATTTCTTCATTGGTACTATTATTGCCCGTGATGATTTCCTGAAGCATCATTACATCGGCATAACTATAAAACAACAATGCATGGGCATCGGTACCATCCCTGCCGCAGCGTCCGATTTCCTGGTAGTATCCTTCCAGGTTTTTAGGCATGTTGTAGTGAATGATCCACCGGACGTTGGATTTGTCGATTCCCATACCAAAGGCGATCGTGGCACAAATAACCGGGACATCATCTTTGATGAAGTCTTCCTGTACCTGTGTTCTTTCAGCGGCGCTTAATCCTGCGTGATAAGCTGCTGCATGGATACCTGAATCCCTGAGTTTCATCGCCAGATCTTCTGTGCTTTTCCTGCTGAGGCAATAAATAATACCTGATTCTCCTTTTTTTTTCTGGATAAACCGGATGATCTGTTTTGCGTTTTTTTGTTGTCCCGGGCGTACCTCCAGGCTAATATTGGGCCGGTCACGCGAGGCGAGAACGAATTGTTCGGCATTCGGAATAGACAATAAGTGCAGAATATTCTTTCCTGGTGATCTTATCTGCTGTAGCAGTAAGGGCCAGGACAGGGATATTGGGAAATTGCCTCTTGATGAAACTAAGCATCGTATAATCCGGCCGGAAATCATGTCCCCAGGAGGAAATACAATGCGCTTCATCGATGGCGAATAAGTTGATCTTTACCCGGCTAAGCAGCGCATTCATATCGGGCGTGATCATTTTTTCCGGAGATACATACAAAAGATCCAGGTGCCCATTGAAAAAATCATCTTCAATCGCCCGTTGTTCAGGAAGGCCGAGAGAACTGTTGAGAAAAGCTGCTTTTACACCATTGGCTCTCAACCCGTCAACCTGGTTTTTCATCAATGAAATCAGGGGCGAGACAACAATACCGGTTCCGGGAAGTCCAATAGAGGGGATTTGGTAACAAATGGATTTACCTCCTCCCGTAGGCATCAGGATCATCGCGTCCTTGCCAGCGTAAACCGTATCGATGATATTTTTCTGCATGGGACGGAACTCATCGTACCCGAAGTATTTTTTTAATATGTCCTTTGGCGAATTTTGCATCAATATTGGTCGTTTTCTGCACAAATATAAAGGTATGTGTCAGGACTATCCGTATAATAGCCGTTTAATGTCGTTTATAATCGTATTCAATCGGATAAGTACACCCTTTGAACGATTGCCATCCAGATAGGCTGTTCAAAATCAAAACAAAAAAACTTCCGGCATTGGGAATTCCACTTTTCTGATATACGTGTAATTTATACCCATTGATTTTTAAATCAATAATAATTTGTAAATTTAAGGAAGAGAAGCACAATCAATTGTTCTTTTACAGCCATGCTAATTTTAGTCAAACAACTAAAAAATACATCAATGAAAAATCAACTTAGCTTTTTGCTGTTTATTGCTATTTTCTTTTTGTCTTGTCCTTCCAATAACAATAATAGCACAAAACCACCCGAAGAATCTCCGGTCATCAGCAATAAGATACCTGAAATTCCCTTCGAAGAAGATTTTCCGGCTGACTATGTGAAAATCGCTGAGGCGATGGGTGATCTGGATAAGGATGGGGTTGCTGAAAAAGTTGTCGTGGTCAATATTGAAGATCCGGAAAATTTAAAGGAGGAAGAAAGGGTGATTTACATTTTCAATTTTGAAAATCAGGAATGGAAACTTTGGGATCGTATTTTTGACGCGATTCAATCCACTGACGAGGGAGGAATGGTGATGGATCCTCTCCAAAGTGTAATGATTGAAAATGGAGCCATTGTCATTAATCATAACGGTCTGATGGGGAACAGTCAATGGGGTTCTACCCAACGCTACAGGTATCAGCATGATAAATGGGAGTTGATTGGATTTACCAGTAAATCGATAACCACTTGTTCGGAGCGGGAGTTTTTTGATTATAATTTATCTAATGGAAACGTTGATTACAGGTATGTTAAATTTGTTTGTGATGATGGGAATGATCTAACCGATTCAACGGTTACAAAAATGAATTTCATTGATAAAATGGATAATTTACCTCAGGCTGGAGCTTTTGAAAACGAGGATATCAAGGCCGTTAATCCGGAAACCGGCGTATGTGTTCCTGTCAATAGTTGTTACGATTATAATGATAAAAACAAAGGAAACAAGCAGGTTTTAACCATGGGCGACCTGGAGGGTGTTTATGCACTTGGTGGTCATGATGATTCCTGGGTTTTGACCATCTTACCTGAAGCCAATAAATTTAACGTTAATTATTACAAGATCGAGGGCATGCTTCCTCCTGAAGAATGGATTTCGGAAGATTACAGTCCTCGTAGGCTTAAAAAATTCGCCATTGATATCACCGATATGACCTTTGATTCAGACCTGGGTAAGGGGAAAATTGACCGTTCAGAATCTGGCGAGCTGAACATTACTTTTTTTGAAATTGAAAGCCATATTGCAGATAGTCTCGTATTGTCCCCTTTAGATTAGAGATTGTTTTTTAGCTAGATATAAATGGTAAATCGAGTTTGACTTCCATAATTTATTGACATAAAAAATGCAGTGATTAAGCGCCCGAGATGCTCTTTTTTCACCTCAATAGTAAGTATTTTGTTGATCGTTCCTACAGGCTGTAAAGAAGCCATGGTGGAGCCACTCCAAAAGGAGGATATCCTTTGGTATGAACAACCTGCCACGGTCTGGGATGATGCTTTGCCCCTGGGTAACGGTAGATTGGGCGTCATGGTCTTTGGTGATCCAACCACGGAACGCATTCAGTTGAATGATGATTCTTTGTGGCCTGCAGATATTGGCTGGGATGAACCGGAAGGAACAAAAGAGGATTTGGACCAAATCAGACAATTATTGTTCCAGGGCCTTCATGGCGAAGCCGATAAAATGTTCGTCAATAAATTTTCGAGGAAAAGTATCAAAAGATCCCATCAAACGCTTGGTGATTTATTTGTCGAGCTAGGTCATGAAAATATTACGGGCTATCGTCGGGAATTGAACATGGGAAAGGCTGTGGCAAAAGTGCGTTATAAAACCAACGGTAAAGAAGTAACCCAAAAGGTTTTGTTTCCCATCCACATCAGGTAATTATCGTTGAAATTGCTACGGAATCTGAAAAAGGACTTTCGGGGAAAGTGTGGCTGAGCAGGCCGGATGATGAAGGTGAACCGACTGTCAATGTCAAAACCAACGAAAGAAAACAGCTGGTCATGCAGGGCATGGTAACTCAACGCGCTGGGATGTTTAATTCTGAACCGGCACCCATACTGGAAGGGGTTGCTTTTGAAACCCGGTTGAAAATTGTCCATCACGGAGGGGAAGTTCAAAGCGGAGACAATTTCCTGGAGCTTAAAAAGGTTAAGAGAGCCACCATTTACCTTGTTTCCAATTCCTCTTTTTATCACGATGATTTCGCGGAACAAAATGAAAAACAGTTGGCAGCTGTTTCGAAATTACCGGTTGATGTCCTGGAAAAAGCACACATCAAAGATTTCCGGCAGTTTTATGAAAGCATGCAGTTTGAATTGGAAGGTTCCAACCTCGACAGCATCCCGACAGATCAAAGGCTGGCTCGCATCAAGCAGGATTCCATCGATTTGGGGTTGGAGGCACTGCTCTTTCAATATGGTCGCTATTTGCTAATCAGTTCGTCAAGAGCCAATACCAATCCAGCCAATCTCCAGGGGTTGTGGAATGAACACATTCTTGCTCCCTGGAATGCCGATTACCACCTTAATATAAACCTGCAAATGAACTATTGGCCAGCCAACCTGACCAATCTGGATGAGTTAAATATGCCGTTGTTTGATTACATCGACAGGTTGGTGGCAAACGGCAAAGTGACTGCTCAGAAGAATTTTGGTTGCCGGGGGACTTTTATCCCGCACGCTACGGATTTGTGGGCTCCTACCTGGTTAAGAGCACCGACGGCCTACTGGGGTTGTTCTGTTGGCGCGGGTGGCTGGTTGATACAGCATTATTGGCGGCATTTTGAATTTACGGGAGATACCACTTTTCTCAAAAAACGGGTACTACCTGCCTTGTCGGAAGTGGCTGCCTTTTACAGCGATTGGGTTATTGAAGACCCGAGAGATGGCTACTTGATCTCTGCCCCTTCCACTTCTCCGGAAAACAGGTTTTTAGATGCTTCCGGGGCTCCGGTGGCAACTTGTTTAGGCAGTGCTATGGATCAGCAGGTTATAAAAGAGGTTTTTGACACTTACATCGAAGCGTGCCGGCTGTTAAATATCCACGAGCCCTTATTGGATACCATCAAAATGCATCAAAAAAAGCTGAGGCCGGGGTTTGTTATCGGGAAGGACGGCAGATTATTGGAATGGGACAGGGAATATGAAGAACCTGAACCCGGGCACAGGCATATGTCACATCTGTACGGATTTCATCCAGGGACAAGTGTGTCCAAAGATAGCGATCCTGAAATTTTCGAAGCGGTTAAAAAGACGCTGGATTACCGGTTGGCCAATGGCGGGGCTGGTACGGGATGGAGCAGGGCATGGCTCATCAATTGCAGTGCCCGGTTGTTGGATGGTGATATGGCTCATGAACATATCCGGTTAATGCTGAAGAAGTCCATCCAGAATAACTTGTTTGATTCCCATCCTCCCTTTCAGATAGATGGAAATTTTGGATTTACTTCCGGTATAGCAGAGATGTTGTTGCAGTCCCACGAAGGAGACAACATCAGGGTTTTAGCAGCTTTACCTGCCCAGTGGGAAAAAGGAAGGGTAAAAGGCCTCAGAGCAAGAGGCGGGATCACGATTGATATTTCCTGGAATGAGGGTGCGCTGGAGGAAGTCGTTTTTTATCCGGAATTTGACAGAAAGATAAACCTCCTTTTTGAGGATCAAAAGATTCCTTTGGAGCTTGTTAAAGGACAATCACTTTCATTCCGACTGAATTAGATAAACCACAAAGTCTATGTGTCTATGTGTTTAAATAAAAACCACGAAGTCACATAGAGCACAAAGTCTATGTGTCTATGTGTTTAAATAAAAACCACGAAGTCACATAGGGCATAAAGTCTATGAGTCTATGTGTTTAAATAAAAACCACAAAGACACATAGAGCACAAAGTCTATGTGTCTATGTGTTTAAATAAAAACCACAAAGACACATAGAGCACAAAGTCTATGTGTCTATGTGTTTAAATAAAAACCACAAAGTCACATAGAGCACAAAGTCTATGTGTCTATGTGTTTAAATAAAAACCACAAAGTCACATATAGCATAAAGTCTATGTGTCTATGTGTTTAAATAAAAACGACAAAGTCACATAGAGCACAAAGTCTATGTGTCTATGTGTTTAAATAAAAACGACAAAGTCACATAGAGCATAAAGTCTATGTGTCTATGTGTTTAAATAAAAACCACAAAGACACATAGAGCACAAAGTCTATGTGTCTATGTGTTTAAATAAAAACCACAAAGACACATAGGGCACAAAGTCTATGTGTCTATGTGTTTAAATAAAAACCACAAAGACACATAGAGCACAAAGTCTATGTGTCTATGTGTTTAAATAAAAACCACAAAGTCACATAGAGCACAAAGTCTATGTGTCTATGTGTTAAAATAAAAACGACAAAGTCACATAGAGCATAAAGTCTATGTGTCTATGTGTTTAAATGAAAACCACAAAGTCGCATAGAGCATAAAGTCTATGTGTTTAAATAAAAACGACAAAGTCACATAGAGCACAAAGTCTATGTGTCTATGTGTTTAAATAAAAACCGCAAAGTCACCAAGAGCATAAAGTCTATGTGTCATAGAGCACAAAGTCTATGTGTCTATGTGTTTAAATAAAAACGACAAAGTCACATAGAGCACAAAGTCTATGTGTCTATGTGTTTAAATAAAAACCGCAAAGTCACCAAGAGCATAAAGTCTATGTGTCTATGTGTTTAAATAAAAACCGCAAAGTCACCAAGAGCATAAAGTCTATGTGTCTATGTGTTTAAATAAAAACCACAAAGTCACCAAGGGCATGAAGGTTAAGTGTTCAGGACAAAAAAAAATGCCCGGCAATGGCCGGGCAAAATCTGGAGTTTAGCTTTATTCAATCCTATACTTTGGTGTTAACCATGAGAGAGAAAAAACAGAAATTAAAATATCCGTTTTCTCTACAATACTTCACAAAGATATGTTAGGGATGTGGGGTTCCAAACCCCATAAAGATGGGGTAAGGGTATTTTTATGTTTTTTTGACAAAAGATTCTAATAGAAATAAGGAGTGTTTTGTTCCGTAAAAGGCATTTATTGTTGAGAATACGGTCGGCGGGTTTACTTGAGAAACTTGTCCATGGACAAAATCACCGTAAACCCTTTCTCCTCTAAAAAAGTAAGCTGGGCATTGAGGTGCCTGGCCCGCATTTTGAGGTTTTTCATACCCTGGCCACTCTTGGGAGCTGCTTTACCATTGCCCAATCCCTGTCCGTTGTCGCTGACGGTAAGCTTGAATATTTGGCCATTATTGCGCAGATCTATATTCACATGAGAGGCGTGAGAGTGCTTGGCGACATTGTTGATGATCTCTTTATAAATAAAATATAAATCCTGACGGATTCGCCCACGCATCTTTTGATTCAGGTCAATTTTATTGGTGCTGATATTGTAACTGATTTCCAGGGGTAAAAGAATTTCGTCGGCATGTTCCCGCATCCTGATCACCAGTTCTTCCATTTTGTCCTTTCGGGAATCAACGGACCAAATGACATCATTCATTCGCGATAGGGCGGATCTGCTGTCAGCACCGATTTTCTTCAACCGTTCCTTTAGCTTATTCTCCGTTACCCCAACGGAAAGCATATCCGTTTGCATGGCAATACCTGTCAGTAAGCCACTGAGTTCGTCGTGCAGATCGCTGGATAATCTGGCTCTCAGCCTTTCCACATTAAGTTTCTGTTCCATTTGGTATTGAAAAATGAGATACACGGCAAGCGCCATCAGTAGTATCATAAACAGGATAAAAGGCCATTTTTTATAAAAAATCTGCTTGACGACAATTTTGATCTGTCTGCTTTCTTTACTCCAGTTGCCGTTGGGATCAGACCCCATTACATGGAAAATATATTTTCCGGCGGGCAGTTTATTGTAGCGGCTACTGTGATTGGTGCCTGCGGAGATCCAGTCTTTATCATAATTCTCCATGAAGTATTTAAACTGGTTTTTATTGCTGTTGTCATAAATGGGCAGCGAAAAGTCAAAACTAAAATTGGCATCATAAGGGCCGATGGTCATGCTTTCAATTCATAGAGATTTGCATCTAATGTGTAAAGACTGTCTTCCCATGAATTATACCGCGTTACTTTGGTGAGTACCGGTTTCGGGATTTCTTTTTCTACGAGAAGATCCTTTGGATAAAAAGCATTCATTCCGTTAACTCCTCCAAGATAATAACGTCCTTTGTAGTCTTTGTAAAAAGAAAACAGGTTAAACTCATCATTGGAAAAACCATCGGCACCAAAAAAACTTCGAAAGGACTTTTCGGAAGTGTCAAAATAGGAAAGGCCGTTAAAAGTACTGATCCAGTAGTTTCCCTGGTCATCGGGAATTATACCGCAAACGATATCACTTGCCAGAGCATCTTCCTTGGTAAAGAATTCAACAGTTTTTTTGTCTTGATCTAATATGTTTAAACCTTTTTGAGTGCCTACCCAAACTTTACCTCTATCGTCTTCATGAATGACCAGAACTACGTCATTATTCAAGGAAGGTTGACCTTCTGAAGGTTTTGAGTTAATGATTTCAAGGACTTTTCCAGAAGTTTCTAAATGATACAGGCCCTGGTTCGTACCGATCCATAGTGATTTGTCCCTGGCTTGAATCATAAATCTCGGATAATTTTCTATAAAAGGATTTTTACCTTCATCATCCAGGAAGTCAACAAATCGTTCCTCATCAGGTAAAAAATTAATAAGGGAGCCCTTTCCGTCCTTATCTTGACATCCCATCCATATCAATCCGGATGAATCGATCATCACGCTTTTGACAGGGTCGGGGTAGTCATAAGTTTGGGTGGTACAATTTTCAACGTCGTATTTCAATAATAAACCATTGTCATCCTGAAGTCCGCCGCCCCATAAAAAACCATTGTGGTAAATCAGGTTATTGGCAAAAGAAAACCGGATGGTCTTCCCCGTATAAAAATCATTGAGCAGTAAAGTGTCCAGGACGTCCGTTTCCAGATCCAGGGCATACCATTGATCCATTTCATTGGCAAAATATACATAATCCCGGTTATCCGAAGTGATTCCCCGCATAATGATACCTCTTCTGTCCTGATCCAGGTTTTTGGCGAGCCAGGTCTTGACTTTTGTCTGGCTGTTTCGGATTATTTTAAAGCCGGTATCGATGCCAAAGAATACCGTATTGAAAAAATCTTTGGCAGAACAGCTTATGATATTGTTGCTGGCTGCAATAAGGTGGGAAAAATCAATTACATCCCCCTCAGTATTGATACAGAACAGTTTTTCCGTAGTTGGCAGATTACCGGCTGAGGCTGTTTGAGCCAATAGAACATTACCACGCTGATCTTCCCATAATCTGGTGAAGTATTTCCCGTCAGGCAGTTGACCTACAAGATTGAATTCCAGATCAACGGGATTGAAGATATAGACCCCCGGGTTATTGCTGAAGGAGAGCCATATCCGGGCTTGTTTGTCCTGGTGCATGAAATAAGTATGGCGTGGGTACAGAAAACTGCCATTACCGGGATTAAAACCTGAGGACTCAAATTTTTTGAGTACGTTACCTCCTGAATCATAAAGCTTTAAACCTTCGTTACTGTCGTTGATGAAAAAGAAACCATTGATGGTAGGCAACATTTGTTTGGTTCCTCCTTTTTCTTGCTGGCTTTTTATGCCTTTCAACCGGGCCACCAACTTAAAACTACTGGTTGTTACGTCGAAGGTGTAAATATTATCAAAGATTTCACTACTGGTCAGAATAAATATCTCTCCGTCCGAATTAAAACTCAACACTTTGGGAACGCCTTTTAAGCCCCGTTCAGGATGCAGTGGGATTTGTTTGCTTTGGTGACTCAAGGGGTCAAAAATATCAAAAAACGAAATGTTGTTTTTATAGACAATGTAGATTTTACCCTCCTTGTTTTCGACAATTTGTTCAATCCGGTTGGCAGAAATAGCCGTGGAATCCAAATTGGTCTGATCCGCCGTAAAAACCTTGAAGTTGTACCCGTCAAACCGGTTGAGGCCCCGGTCCGTAGCGAGCCAGACCATGCCGTATTGACTCAAAAGCAGATCGTTGATCTGGCGCTCTGACAAGCCGTCATTGACAGAGTAGTATTCGCTCTCGAGGGAACGAACCTGACCCGTCATCACCGTGGCGGCAATGATAAGCCCCGTTAAAATCAACCCAATTTTTTTACTCAATTGCATTTAATCAATATTCTTCCATAGTCTTCAATCAACAATCCTAAATCTCTCCGTCCAGTTTCTTGCGGATTACTTCCGCCTTGCTGTTTACCTGGAGTTTTTTGTAGATTTTTTTGATGTGATCCCTGACCGTTTCTACTGAAATTAAATATTTGTCAGCGATCATTTTATAACTAAGGCCATCCACCAGCCCCTGGACAATCTGTTGCTGTCTGGGGGTCAGGACATCACCTTCTTTTTTGGGTTGTGGTCCCAAATGATCAAATACCTTCCGGGCGATACTGGGCGACATATAGGCTCCTCCCCGGTTTACGGTCATGATAGCATCCTTTATTTTAGGTAGTTCGGTACGTTTGGAAATATAAGAAATGGCTCCGGCGCAAATAGCTTTAAAAATGGTATCTGAATCATCGTAAGCAGAAAGAATTATGATGTCAAGATCCGGAACAAGGGATTTGATGTTGCGCATTCCTTCGAGGCCTGACAGCCCGGGCAATCTAATATCGAGCAATAAGGTATTTAACGGGGATCCCGCCTGATAGGATTCCAGAAATTCTTCCACGGAACCAGCTGTTTGGACCACTTCCATGTTCTCCTGATCGTCAAAATAAATTTGGAGGTTTTCCCGCACAGAGGTTTCGTCCTCAATAATACCCAGATGAATCATCGTCATTTTTTTTAGAAACCATTAGAATACTGTCCAAAAGCAAAACATTATCAAAAGTCTTGGCTTAAGAACGAACCAGTGTTGTTCAATCGTATGTATGGAAAGGCAACAAATATTGCTGCCATAAACTGAGGTTGAGAAAAGTGAATTGGTGTTTAACTCGCAGAAAAGGGATGATCAGAAATATTTTTTTGCAAAATACATATGTTTGCTTGCATTCGCAATTTTCTTTTAAGAAAAAAGGTTTTGATTATGAAAAACCGTCAAAAATTCAGATTTTGCAATATGTACTTTTGGTGTACAGCAAGGTACTTTTCTTAACCGGAATTATTGAGTTTGATCAGGTGAAGCCGATTTTAGCAGGAAAACTGGATGATTTCATAAAATAAAACCATTATGTTTCGAACCAAAATCGGAGGTATAGGATATTATGTTCCCGAAAAAGTGGTCACCAACAATGATTTGTCAAAAGTTATGGATACTTCTGATGAATGGATAAAGGAAAGAACAGGGATAGAGGAACGCAGGTATGCCCAAAAACATAAAGAAACAACAGCAAGCATTGGAGCCAAGGCGGCCCAAAAAGCTATTGATGATGCAGGCATTAGCAAGGAGGATATAGATTTTATCATTTTTGCCACCTTAAGCCCTGATTATTTCTTTCCCGGCTGTGGAGTACTCATGCAGAGAGAGCTCGGAATTACACATTTGGAAGCAGGGGCGCTGGATGTCCGTAACCAATGTTCCGGGTTTATTTACGGACTTTCAGTAGGCGATCAATTTGTTAAAACAGGTATGTATAAAAACGTGTTGGTCGTCGGTGCAGAAGTACACTCCATGGGGCTGGATTATTCCACAAGGGGCAGAAATGTTACGGTTATTTTCGGTGATGGTGCAGGAGCAGTGGTACTTCAGCCAACAGAAGAGGAAGACCAGGGCATTCTGACTACCCATCTGCATGCTGATGGTACATTTGCTGAAAAACTCTGTTTTATCAATCCGGGAGCTCACGGCGGATATCATAATAAATACTTCGACGAACCGGTGGATTATCATTATTCCGATGCGGAATACGGTGAGATTTTCCTCAACGATCATATGGTCGAGAATGCCATGATCTTCCCGCACATGGAGGGACAGTTCGTTTTTAAAATGGCGGTGAAAAAGTTCCCGGAAGTCATCAATGAAGCTTTGAAAAAAGTAAATCTGACCCCTCAGGACCTCGATATGCTCATCCCGCACCAGGCTAATCTGAGAATCAGTCAGTTTGTCCAGCGTATACTGCGACTACCGGATGAAAAAATATGGAACAACATTCAGAAATATGGTAATACCACCGCAGCCTCTGTGCCTATTGCCCTGGCAGAAGCCATCGAAGCCGGTGCCGTAAAAAGGGGAGACCTCGTTTGCCTGGCTGCTTTTGGCAGCGGATTCACCTGGGGATCCGCATTGTTGAGATGGTGATCCGTTTGGAACCATAAATCATTGGAATATTATAATAATTATATAGCTTTTTCAGTTAAATGGTTGAACTTTTAGGTAAGTGTTTCCTGAGCAGGTAAAAGAGATAATACTTTTGTCCTCAGAAGCTGATTGTTGATTTTAATTATGATTAAAAAATCAAATTCTGGCCCTACCTTTGGGCTTAACCTAATTTGAATGCAAAACCAGATCTTAAATTCAATTTTTTTAGTGAAAAGATTCCCGCTGCTTTTATTCAGCATTTCATTAGCCATTAACCTCTCTGGCCAACCTCCCGGGAGTGAGGAGGATTTTGACAAGGTGTACGAACAAAGAGTGCAACAAGATATGTTATATGATGTCTATATTCCCCAAGACCTGACTGATGCTTTTATTCAACTCAACAAGCTTATCGAAGAAGATTCCAAACTTAAGTTTAAAAATATGCCCGAAGCCCAGGCAGGAGTGAAATTACATTTCAGCTTTGGCCGGTGGATTATCCACAACTGGGGATTCTATGGAGGATCCAGGTTTTCCAAATATCTCAATTCCCTGGGGTTATACGATCCGGATAATATGGCGAAATTTGTTATCATTACTTATCATCGTAATCTGAACAGAAAGCCTTTGGACGTAAAAGCACTGTTGGATCAGTTTGAACAGGAGAAGCAAAAAAAACTGGAAGCCGAAAAGACCAAGCAAAAGGTCCTGTCTGAACAAACCAGGAAGCTGACTCCCGAAGAAGTTACCAGACGAAAAGAAAATATCAGAAATTAAAAACCAAGTTAATATTTTTGGTGTTAATATTTTGAGTAGAGATAATGGATGATTAAGAAATTAAGTTTTGTAATTATCGTTCTTTTTCGTTTATTTGTTTTGTGGTTGAAAGAATTGTTAACACCCGTATAAATACATGCCAACTATGCTTTCAATGAAGAAGAAATTATTGCGTACCAAGTACGCCCTTAACCAAACCATTCAAAAAATCCTGGAAATCAACCGAAAGCGAAAAAATTTATCCTTTTTTAAAAACAAAAAAAAGAAAGAAGAAGTACTCGAACAAGATCTTGAGCTTCTCAATAAAATCGCTGAAAGACAGGCCAGGATGGTCAGAAAGTACGAAATGATAATTGCTACCACAGGAGAAAACCAACACGGCGAAAACAGACAACAGTTACCACAGTAATATTTCTGGTTTTCCCTGATGTTTAAGAGAACTCGGATCAAAGGCAGCATTTCCGCTCAAATTTATTTTGATTTCATGGAAATGCTGCCTTTCCATTTTCCACCTGTACTTCCATTTACCCTTTTTCTTTACTAATTTTGTCGCAAAATTACCAGACCATTGACCTATAAAGTAAAGGAAATATTTTACAGCCTTCAGGGAGAAGGTGCGCAGGCAGGCAGGCCAGCTGTATTTTGCCGTTTCACGGGATGTAACCTGTGGAGTGGGAGAGAGGAAGACCGGCACAAAGCCATCTGCAGGTTTTGTGATACTGATTTTGTTGGAACCAACGGAAATAACGGAGGCAGGTATGAGGCCGAATCCCTGGCTGCTAAGGTTTTATCCCTTTGGCCTGATCCTTTCAGGGGACAACCCTTAGTAATATGTACAGGAGGGGAGCCCTTGCTTCAACTGGATGAAGAACTGATTGAGGCATTTCATAATAAGAATATTGAAGTTGCGGTCGAAACCAATGGGACCATTTTACCTCCTCCGGGCATTGATTGGCTGTGCGTTAGCCCCAAAGCAGCGGCAGAACTCGTAGTTACTTCAGGAGATGAATTAAAACTCGTCTATCCACAGCAGGAGCCGGAAGCACAACCGGCACGTTTTGAAAATATGCTTTTCACCAATTTTTTTCTGCAACCCATGGATGGTCCTGACCTGGAAGAAAATTCGCGCAGGACGCTTGCGTATTGCCTGGAAAACCCACAGTGGCATATGAGTATCCAGGTACACAAGGTTTTGGGAATAGAGTAAAAAAAGAAGACTCTGCATCCACTAATGGTGCAGAGTCCCAAAAACGCGCTCTCTCTGATGTTAAATCTTAATTATTTATATCGATGTAAATAATTTCATTCTTGATTTCGTCCGAAAAATATAACTTTTATATGGAATTCACAACTCTTCAAGCATAAAAATTAAACAGTAATATGTTTACGTGTGGTTTTAATTCGTTTTAAAGACTGGCCCTGACTTTTCTTTTTTTGTGTTTATTCTCCTTAATACTTCTGTGGATTTACCTTCCGGTAAAATTTAATTTAATCCTGCTTCATTGGTTTTCTTTCCTTTTAGCCGTCACTAACAAAAGGACCACAGTTGCTGATTGCGTTTCATCCATTTTTATTACCCTCTATCATCTCTTTTCTTACCAGATTTCCTTAAAAAAGATCTTTTAAAGGTGGATTCCGATATGATTTTTTTGGTGATTTTGCCGTCAGGTGGGAAAAATTATCTTTTCGTGGGAATTTTTTGGATGGTGAAGTTTTAAAAAATGGTCATTTTGTAATCAAAAAAATGATATAATGTATTTTTTTGACCAAAAAAAGACATTTGTGGAAAACTTTTTTCAGTAAAAAGTGGGAAAAAGTGGTAAAGTGTGTAAAAAGTATGTACATTTGAAATCAAAATAGAGTTAAACCGTGCAAATCAAACAACTTCTCGGGGAATATGACTGCAAACTGGACGCCAAAGGGCGCATGCGGTTGCCGAGTGGTTTGATAGCCCAACTGGGGGAAGATGAAAAGCATAAGTTTGTCATTAACCGCGGTTTTGAGAAGTGTTTGATGTTATACCCGGAAGCAGTCTGGAATAAAATATCATCCGAAGTTGACCAGCTCAATTTGTACAACAAAAAGAACCGGGACTTTGTGAGATATTTCTACAGAGGCGCTCAGGAATTGGTGATGGATAGTGCAGATAGGATCTTATTGCCAAAGAGATTGCTTGAATATGCAGAGATTGACAAGGAAGTCGTGCTGTCAGCTTATAACGGAAGGATCGAAATCTGGACGAAAGCAGAGTACGACAATCTACTGGACGATGAACCTGTAGATTTTTCCGATCTCGCAGATGAAGTGCTTGGGGGTAGTGCAACAAACAAGGAAGAGGAATAATGATACCATATCACATTCCGGTATTAGCAAAAGAAAGTATTGATGCACTTAATATAAAACCTAAAGGGGTTTATGTAGATGCAACCTTCGGAGGAGGGGGGCATTCGAAATTGATACTTGATAGTTTAGATACAGATAGTCGCTTGATTGGATTCGATCAGGACGAAGACGCACTTGCAAACGTGATAGATGATAACCGGTTTACATTCGTACACCATAATTTCAGATTTCTGAAGAGATTTCTGAGGTTGCATGGTATTCGTAAAGTAGACGGGATTCTCGCAGACCTTGGGGTTTCTTCCCATCAGCTCGACGAAGCAACGCGTGGCTTTTCCTATCGATTTAATGCTCAACTCGACATGAGAATGAACCAGCAGGCTGGTGAAACAGCTGCTGATTTACTCAATTCTTTGACCGCAGAGGATTTGCAGACACTCTTTAGTAGATATGGAGAGGTGCGTAATTCCAAAATGCTGGCCAATGCCATCGTCGAGAAAAGACAAGCACTGACTATAAGAACAATCGGGGACTTCCTCGCCATTGTCGAACCCCTCATAAGAGGACATCGGCAAAGGTATTTAGCCCAGGTATTTCAGGCGTTGCGCATTGCCGTAAATGATGAGATGGGCGCTTTGGCTGATTTTTTTCAGCAGGCCATGGAAGTATTAAACCCCGGAGGACGGTTAGTTGTGATCACATACCATTCCATTGAAGACCGGCTAACAAAAAGATTGCTGAAAACAGGCAATGTTGAGGGGGTAGTAGAAAAGGATTTTTATGGAAATATCCAAAGGCCTTTTAAAGTCATTACCAAAAAGGCCATATTGCCCTCCCCCCGGGAAATAAAAGAAAACCCGCGCTCTAGAAGCGCTAAACTGAGAATCGGCGAAAAAAATTAAGCACAGCCGAAACTCATAAATGAGATTTTTATAATGGCAAAAAGGAAAGGTTTTTCATTAGCTGAACTCAGTTTTATGCCGGTAGAATTCATCCTCAAGAATCTGCCCTTTTTGGTGTTTTTAGGTTTTTTGGCAGTGATCTATATCGCTAATTCCCACTATGCAGAACGCAATGTGAGAAAAATTCAGGTCCTGCAAAAAGAATTGAAAGAATTGAGGTGGTTTTATATGTCACTTCAGTCTGAAAATATGGTCAACAGCATGCAGTCCGAAGTAGTGGATAAGGTAGCCGATGATGGGTTGAAACTGCAGCGTGGCCAGGTGAAAAAAATTGTTGTATCCAAATAGCGCAATGTCATGGACATCAAAAATGAAGTCTTATACAGAGTGTACATTGTCCTTTTTGGATTATTTGTGCCGATAGCGATTATCCTCGTTTACAAAACTTTCCAGATAAGCATCCAGGAAGCTGATCACTGGGTTGCCGTTGGGGAGGATAACTATATCGACGAAAGAGAAATAGAAGCGGAAAGAGGCAATATTATGGCCGATGACGGCAGCCTTTTGGCCACTTCGGTACCGTTCTTTGACATATATTTTGATCCGTTTACTGCCTCGGAGGAGGATTATAAAAATAATCTCGATACCCTGGCCAATTGCCTGGCTACCTATGTAGACAATACTTTTACCGTAGGAGGATTCAAAGAATACCTGACCGACCTGAGAGATACATCTGTCAATAAAAACAGACATGTATTGTTGAAATCCAAGGTGTCTTATTATGAAAAACGAAGGATGGAGACATTCCCACTCTTCAACCTCGGTCGGTATAAAAGTGGTTTGATAGCCGAGAAACGAAGTGAACGAAAAAGACCTTTTGGAATTCTCGCCAGAAGAACCATCGGGTATGTGCGAAATACAGCGCAGAACGTTGGTCTGGAAGGGTATTATGATGAAGTACTTGGTGGAAAACCTGGTAAACAGGTAATGATCCGTGTTGACAGAAAACGTGATCTTTGGATGCCTGTGCAGGATCTGACAGAGATAGAACCCAAAAGCGGAGATGATATCCTTACTACCATTGATGTCAATATCCAGGATATTGCTGAACGAGCTTTGCTGAAAGGCATGAAATACCACGAGGCAGAGTGGGGGACAGCTGTCGTAATGGAGGTGAATACCGGAGAGATTAAAGGAATTGCCAACCTGGGTCAGGTGGAAGATAAGATGGAGTGGTATGAAATCTACAACTACGCCATCGGTCGGGCAACGGAGCCGGGCTCAACCTTCAAACTGGCTTCAATAATGGCTCTGCTGGAAGATGATTTTGTGACACTCGAGGATTCTATTGATATTGAAAAGGGAGAAACCTCCTTTTATGATATCGTCATGGAAGATGCTTCTTACGAAAGTTCAAAACTCGATACCATCACAGTCCGAAAAGCTTTTGAAATGTCCTCAAATGTAGGTATTGCCAAAATGGTGGACAGGTATTACAGTAACAGAAATGACCTCAATGGCCAAAAAGGGGCGGAGCTGTTTATTGATAAAATCAAGCAGTTCAATTTACACCTGCCAACAGGTATTGAAATTGAAGGAGAAGCCAACCCCTTTGTGAAAAAGGCCTATAGCGACAGCAGTCAGTGGAGTGGTATTACCCTTCCTTGGATGTCGACAGGTTATGAAGTCAAGGTGACCCCTTTGCAGTTGCTTACTTTTTATAATGCTGTAGCCAATAACGGAAAACTGATGAAACCTCTTTTGGTGAAAGAGATCCGGCGGTTTGGAGAACCCATAGAAACCTTTAAATCAACAGTTGTAAAAGAGTCCATTGCCTCCAGGAAAACCATAGAACAGGTACACCAATTGCTGGAAGGTGTTGTACTGCGGGGAACCGCCCGTAAATTTCAGTCGAAACGATACAACTTCGCCGGTAAAACGGGAACGGCCCAGGTAGATTACAAAAGGTCCAGCAAGGGTACTAGGGTGAGAGGATACCAGGCGTCGTTTGCCGGGTATTTTCCTGCAGAAAACCCCGTTTATTCCTGTATCGTCGTGGTCTATAAGCCCCGGAAGAACGGTATTTACGGCGGTGATGTGGCCCTGCCTATTTTCAGAGAAATTGCCGACAAGTGTTTTGACTCATTGATTGAGTTATATGAACCCATGAATAAAGGACCCAAACCTGTACTCAGTGATAGATTGCTGCCGTCAGGAACCATTGGCGACAAGGAGGATATGAAAAAAGTTTTTGCCTACCTCGACCTGCCCTATTACGGAGATCCCCTGACACCAATTGCAGCACTCCGGGCAGAAAGGGATAGTCTGATTTTTGAACGCCGAACCATCAGGGAAGATGTGGTGCCCAATGTGGTTGGAATGGGACTGAGAGATGCCTTATTCGTTCTGGAAAATGCAGGGCTTAAGGTACAAGAGGATGGCGTAGGAAAGGTGTCGATGCAGTCCATTATCCCAGGGACGAGGGTCCAGGGACAAACGGTAATGTTGACCTTGAACTAATGGCAACCGGAAAAAATAGACAATGAATCTGGAAAAACTATTGCGGGACCTTCCGGTATTAAAGACCGAGGGGACAACAGCAAAAAACATAAAGAAAATCGAGTTTGATTCTCGAAAGGCAGAGCAGGAAAGCCTGTTCGTTGCAGTGAAAGGGGTACATGTTGACGGGCATGATTTTATAGGAAGGGCCGTTGAAAACGGTGCAGAGGTAGTTGTAGCCGAAAAAAAAGTTGACCTCGGAGCAAGAGAAGTGACCTGGGTAATCGTAGAGAACTCAGCCGAAGCACTGGGGATACTGGCAACAACTTTTTACAACCATCCTTCCAAAGAGATCCAGTTGGTCGGTGTTACCGGTACCAACGGTAAAACCACCGTAGCCACATTGTTGTACCAGTTGTTTTTATCAATGGGGTATAAAGTTGGACTCTTGTCTACCATTGAAAACAAAATTGGTCATGTAGTACTGGATGCCACCCATACAACACCCGATGCAGTAGCATTAAATGCTCTTTTGCGGGAAATGGTCGATGCCGGTTGTGATTTCGCCTTCATGGAGGTCAGTTCACACGCCGTGGCTCAGTCGAGGATTGCAGGATTGGTATTTTCGGGAGCGGTTTTTACCAATCTCAGCCACGATCACCTCGATTATCACAAAACTTTCAGGGCTTATTTAGAGGCCAAAAAAAAGTTTTTTGATGATCTGCCAAAATCAGCATTTGCCCTGGTCAATATTGATGACAAGCGCGGCAATGTAATGGTTCAGAATACGAAGGCCAAAGTGTACCGGTACAGTCTGTTCCATTTGGCGGATTTTAAAGCAAAAATAATAGAGAATAGCCTAAAGGGGCTGCATCTCGATCTTGACAATACAGAATTTTTCAGCAGGCTGATTGGTGATTTTAATGCCTATAACCTGTTGGCAGTCTATGGCGTTGCCCGCTTGCTGGGGTTCGAAAAAATGGAAGTGCTTCAGGCATTGAGCAATCTGAGCAGTGCGGAAGGAAGATTCGACTATGTTGTGGATCCTCGGGGAGAACGGATGGGAATTGTAGATTACGCCCATACACCCGATGCCCTGGAGAAAGTGCTGAATACCATTTTTGATCTTAGGCAGGACGATGTGAAAATAATCACGGTGGTTGGATGTGGTGGAGACAGGGATAAAACCAAACGACCTAAAATGGCTAAAGTCGCTGTGGATTATAGTGATCAGGTGATTCTTACCTCCGATAATCCGAGGACGGAAGATCCGGCTCAGATCATCAGGGATATGGAAGCAGGAGTGCCTGCCTACGGAACCCATAAAGCGCTGAGTATTGAGGATCGGAAAAATGCCATAAAAACGGCCTGCCGTCTGGCACAAAAAGGAGATATCGTACTGGTAGCCGGAAAAGGACATGAAAAATATCAGGAAATCAACGGGGTGAAATATCCCTTTGACGATAAAGAAGTGCTTAAAGAAGCATTTAATAACTAAAACCTAACGAAAAATAAAGAGGGAGTTAAGGGTTAATGAAGAAATACGAATTTTAAATTACGAATTATAAGAACCAGGTGTTTTCCAACAATTCGTCATTCGTAATTATTAATTCGTAATTATTTAAGCAAACACTAACGAGAAACTATGTTAATTGAAATAACGGAATGGATAAATGAAATGTTCGGGAAGTTACCCGGGACGGGGTTGCTGAATTACATTTCATTCAGAGCCGGTGTTGCAATGGTGTTATCCCTCATTATTTCCATGCTGTTTGGTAAAAGGATCATTGACAAATTAAGAAGACTCCAGGTAGGCGAAACTGTTCGGGAGCTGGGGCTTGAAGGACAAAAGCAGAAGGAAGGTACACCCACGATGGGCGGACTCATCATCATCCTGGCGATTTTGGTACCGAGCCTGATTATGGCCAGACTCGATAATGTCTATATCATTTTGATGTTGTTGGCTACTATCTGGATGGGGTTCATCGGCTTTATGGATGATTACATTAAGGTCTTCAAGAACAACAAAAAAGGTCTCAAGGGAAGAACGAAACTCCTGGGGCAACTTGGACTTGGGTTGATCATCGCAGTTACCATGTTGGTACATAAAGATGTAGTCGTGGAAATGTCTTCGGAAAAAGCTTTGGAACTGGGTATCAGTGAAGCACGTGTCAGTGATGTCGTCGTCAACGGCAAAGTCATAGAAGGGAAAGGCAATTACAAGACAGGGTTGACCAATATTCCTTTTATGAAAGGCAACAACCTTGACTACTCCAAGATTTTGTCCGATAAGGACAGCAGTAGAATGGGTTGGTGGGCATGGTTGATTTTTGTGCCCCTGGTGGTGGTTATCGTAATGGCGGTATCCAACGGGGCAAATTTGACAGACGGTCTTGATGGATTGGCAACGGGAGTTTCCGGGATCATCGGTGCGACACTTGGTGTCCTGGCGTATGTTTCCGGTAATGCGATCGCGGCCAACTACCTCAATATCCTTCACCTCCCGGGAGCTGGAGAGCTTGTGATTTACGCAGCCTGTTTTGTAGGAGCAACGATTGGTTTTTTGTGGTATAATTCATTTCCGGCTTCGATTTTCATGGGAGATACAGGAAGCCTTACACTGGGCGGAATTATTGCTGCCCTCGCCATTGTGTTGCGTAAGGAATTGCTTATTCCAATATTGTGTGGGGTGTTTTTGATGGAAAATCTTTCGGTGATGTTGCAGGTAGCGTATTTCAAATATACCAAAAAGAAATACGGAGAAGGTCGCAGGATTTTTAAGATGTCACCTTTACATCATCACTATCAGAAACTGGGTATGGCTGAAACAAAGATCGTAACCCGTTTTTGGATTGTGGGAATACTATTGGCGGTTTTGACAATCATCACCCTCAAGATCAGGTAAGAACTCATGTGTTAAATAAAACCATGTGCACTTTGCGCGTTTTTGTTAAAATAAAAAATGGAAAATAAAAAAATTGTAATCCTCGGTGGTGGAGAAAGTGGTGTAGGGGCAGCCTTGCTTGCCAAAGAAAAGGGGTTTGATGTTTTTGTTTCCGATAAAGGAAAAATAACGGAGAAGGTCAAAAATGAATTGCTTCGCAACAGCATTCCATACGAGGAAGGCTGGCATACCTGGGAAAAGATTGAATCTGCTGACCTGGTGATCAAAAGCCCGGGAATTCCGGATAAGGTTCCTGTGGTTAAAAAACTGGTGGAGATGGGCAAACCGGTGGTTTCGGAAATCGAATTTGCCGGCAGATACGTGGAAGGTAAAATAGTCGGAATAACCGGTAGTAATGGTAAAACGACAACCACTTTACTTGCCGGTCACTTGTTAAAAGCTGCCGGATTGGATGTTACCGTTGCCGGGAATATTGGCAAGAGTTTCGCCAGGTGCGTAACCGAAAAAATGACTGATTACTGGGTTTTGGAGTTGAGTAGTTTTCAGCTGGATGGTGTGGTTGAGTTTAAACCAGACATTGCCTTGCTGCTGAACATTACGCCTGATCATTTAGATCGCTATGACAACCAGATGGCCAACTATATAGCGGCAAAATTCAGGATCACGATGAACCAGGACTCCGGGGATGTTTTTTGCATCAATGAAGACAACAGGAACATCACAGATTTTTTGAAAAACAAACCCTCAAAAGCTGAAACGATAGGCATTTCAAAGGAAATGATATCAGGAAACAAATTTGAAATAAATGGTACTCGCTTTGACTTGAGTGGAAGCAGTCTGAGAGGTGTTCACAATGCCTTGAATGCTGCATTTGCAACAGTGGCCGCACAAAAATGTGGCGTTGCTGATGAGGTAATTCAAAAGGCCTTGAAAACTTTCGTGCCGCTGTCACACAGGTTGGAGAGCTTCGCAACCATCAACGACATAGAATATGTCAACGACAGTAAGGCGACAAACATCGATGCAGTGTATTACGGATTACATGCCATGGAAAAACCGGTGGTCTGGATCGCAGGTGGCCAGGATAAAGGCAATGATTATCATCGACTGTTTGACCTGGTGGAGGAGAAGGTGAAAGCGATTGTTTGCATGGGTGTTGATAATTATAAATTACTGGATGCCTTTTTGCATTTCGGAATACCTATGGTAGAAACGAGGAGTGCCGGAGAAGCTGTAGAGGCAGCAACACGATTCGCTGAACCCGGGGATGTGGTTTTATTATCACCGGCATGTGCGAGCTTCGACCTGTTCGATAATTTCCAGGATCGGGGTAACCAGTTCAGAAACGAAGTACTGAAATTGAAAAATTGATTTTTAACATAAACAAAAAATAACAAAACGGTGTCCACATTTACTGCCAGAATTTATGCTGAACTGAGAGGAGATAAAGCCATTTGGGCCATTCTCGTCCTGTTGGCGGTCTTTTCCATCCTGGCAGTGTACAGCTCCACGGGTACCCTGGCTTACAGGGAACGAGGTGGGAATACCGAAGCATTTTTGATGAAACACGGCGTTATCCTGCTTGGCGGATTATTCCTGACTTACATCGCTCACATGCTTCATTATTCCAAGTACAATCGAATGGCGCCGGTTTTATTGCTGATTTCCGTTCCATTGCTCATGTACACCCTGGCCTTTGGAGCTGATATTAACGATGCAAAAAGATGGATCGAGCTGCCTTTTGTGGGCATAACCATACAAACGTCTGATTTTGCCAAACTGGCACTGATCATTTATGTAGCCAGAGCTATCTCAGCCAAACAGGACTACATAAAAGATTTTAACAGTGCTTTTTTGCCCATCATTGTTCCGGTTTTGATCATCTGCGGATTGATTGCGCCGGCGGATTTGTCCTCAGCGGTATTGCTGTTTCTGACATGCATATTCATGATGTTTATCGGACGTGTGGCTTTGAAATATATAGGAGTGTTGTTGTTGTGGGGCATCGTGGTATTCGCCTTCCTCATTGTGCTGGGTAGGTTTTATCCGGACAGTGTCCGGGTGGACACCTGGACGAACAGGGTGGAGGAGTTCATGAATACCCCGGATGGCGGATACCAGGTACAACAGGCTAAAATTGCTATCGCCAATGGTGGATTGGTGGGAAAGGGTCCCGGTAACAGTACCCAGCGTAACTTTTTACCATCACCATACTCGGATTTTATTTATGCCATCATTTGTGAAGAATATGGGTTGATTGGAGGCGTAGTGGTAATTTTTCTTTACCTGTTGCTCTTTTTCAGGGTGGTGCGGATTGGTTACGAAAAGCCCCAAGGCATTTGGGGCAATGCTGGCGTTAGGACTCAGTTTGAGCATGGTGATGCAGGCTTTTGCGAACATTGCGGTATCGGTTCATTTGGTTCCCGTAACCGGAGTGACATTACCCATGATCAGTATGGGGGGAACTTCAATGTTGTTCACGAGTCTGGCCTTTGGAATTATTTTGAGTGTCAGTAAATATATAGAATCCGTTGCGGATTAAACAGTTGAAAATTAAGCGAGTTTGCAGTTATGAAAGGAGTATTTTTTAAAAATTAAAAATCTGAATTCATATGCAGGCCATTATCCGGGAAACCAAAAATCAGCAACCAGCAACCAGCAAAAGGATTATGAAAATTTTAATCAGTGGGGGAGGAACAGGCGGCCATATTTTTCCGGCAATCGCCATAGCTGACGCGATCAAGAAACAGAACCCAGGAGCCGAGATATTATTTGTCGGAGCGAAAGGGAAAATTGAAATGGAAAAAGTGCCCAAAGCGGGCTACCCAATCAAAGGATTGTGGATAAGCGGGTTTCACCGCAAATTGACATTACGGAATTTGATGTTTCCGGTAAAACTGCTGAGCAGTATGGTCAGATCCTGGTTTATAATTAATCGCTTTAAACCTGACGTTGTTGTTGGCGTAGGCGGTTTTGCCAGCGGTCCTGTTTTGGAAGTAGCCTCCCGCAGAGGCATTCCGGCCCTGGTTCAGGAACAAAACTCTTATGCCGGGGTGACCAACAAATTACTGGCTAAAAAAGCCAGCGTTATTTGCGTCGCCTATGATAATATGGAACGCTATTTTCCGGAGGAGAAGATAAAGCTGACGGGCAATCCGGTCAGGCAGGATCTTCGGGAAATTCAAGCGACCAAAGAAGAGGCGCTTGCTTATTTCGGGTTGGAAAAAGACAAGAAAACCTTGTTGGTTTTCGGAGGAAGCCTTGGAGCCAGAACAATAAACGAAGCCATGGCCGCATCAGCAAACATGCTCAAGGAACACCCGGAAATCCAGGTGTTGTGGCAGGCAGGTAAATTGTACATTGACGAGTTTTCACAGAGTGAAACGGCTCAATTAAACAATGTACAAATTCGACCTTTTATCGACCGGATGGACCTGGCGTATCAAATGGCGGATCTGGTGGCTTGCAGGGCAGGAGCTTTGACGATCTCTGAACTTTGCCTGGTGGGAAAACCGGCGATTCTGATCCCCTTCCCTCATGCGGCAGGAGATCATCAGACCAAAAACGCCATGGCCCTGGTAGAGCAGGGGGCGGCCTTCCTCGTAAGAGATAGTGAGGCCCGGGAAGTCTTCCATAAACTGGTATTGAATACCATTGAAGACCAGCCGAAACTCAATCAGTTAGGCGAGAACATAAAAACCCTGGCCAAACCGGATGCAGCGGATACTATTGCAAAAGAGGTATTTAAATTAGCTCATAAGCAGTAAATCGGATAAACCATGAACCTGAACGAAATAAAAAAGATCTATTTCATCGGCATTGGCGGCATCGGGATGAGTGCAGTGGCGAGATACTTTAATGCCCGGGGAGCTGAAGTTCATGGATATGACAAAACAGAAACAAGCCTGACCAAAACGTTGGTCGAAGAAGGCATGACAATACATTATGAAGAAAGTTTGAATAAAATCCCCAACGGAGTAGATGTGGTTGTTTATACCCCTGCTGTTCCGAAAACCCATGCTGAATTGGTTTATTTCAGACAGCAGGGGTATGAGGTGATCAAAAGGGCTGAAGCCCTCGGCATTATCAGCCGGGGTATGAAAACCATAGCGATCGCCGGTACTCACGGGAAAACAACCACAACCTCCATTACAACCCATATTTTAAAAACAGGAGGGGTGGATTGTTCTGCTTTCCTTGGGGGAATAGCACAAAATTTCAGCTCCAACTTCGTATCCGGCAAAAGTGACTGGGTGGTGGTGGAAGCAGATGAGTTCGATCGTTCTTTTCTTCATCTTGATCCTGACGTTGCCGTCATTACCTCCATGGATGCTGATCACCTGGATATTTACGGAGATCATGAATCCATGCTGGAAACTGGTTTTAAGGCTTTTGCCAAAAAAATCAAACCGGGAGGTTCTTTGAGGGTACAGCATGAATTGACAACCCATTTTGAAGGTTTTGAGAATGTTCAGTCTTATGGGGTTGAAGGAGGAACGGAAAGTGCTGGCAACATTCGGGTGGAAGACGGGTATTTCGTTTTTGATTTTCAAAATGAGACTGTTCAAATCAAAGACATTAAAATTACCCTTCCCGGGCGCCATAATATTGAAAATGCTGCGGCAGCCATCAGTATTGCCCTTCAACTTGGGGTGAAACCCGAAGATATTAAAAGAGCCCTGGCTTCATTCAAAGGAATAAAGCGGCGGTTTGACATTATTCACAGGGATGAGCAGGTGGTTTTTATCGATGACTATGCTCATCATCCTTCGGAATTGAAAGCAGCCATTGGCGCGGCCAGAGAATTATTCCCGCAAAAAAAACTGACGGGTATTTTTCAACCGCATTTGTTTTCGCGCACCAATGATTTTGCTGCCGGGTTTGCCGAGGCTCTGGATGGATTGGATGAGGTGTTGCTCCTGGAAATTTATCCGGCAAGGGAATTGCCCATGGAAGGGGTGACTTCCGGGATCATTTTTGACAAAATGAAATTGGACAATAAAGTCAGGTTGTCGATGGATCAATTGCTGGATGAATTAAAAACAAGGAAAACAGAAGTTTTAATGACCCTTGGGGCGGGGGATATCAATACGATGATTGACCCAATTAAAGCCCTTTTAACAAAATAATCAGCCTTTGGGCAGAAAAATTATGAGCAAAGCAAACCAAGAATTCTCTACCATGATGAAGCGACTGATGTGGATCGCGCTGGTCTTCCTGGGGTTTGCTCTGAGCATGTCCATGGTGGCCAAAAAGGAAGCCACCATTGTTCAGCAGGTGATCATTGATGTAGCACCCCTGGACGGGGAGAATTACCTGATCAATGAAGCAGATGTTTTGCTGACCATTGAAAGAAGTTTTGGCTTTCCACTCGAAACCATGCCTTTGGGAGCGGTGGATGTGGAACGCCTGGAAAGGGTACTAAAAGAAGAACCCTTTGTGCTGGAGGCCAATGCCTTTATCAATGCTGAAAATATAGTAAACATCAGTATTGTGCAACGCCAGCCGGTTCTCAGAATTATTGACAGGAACGGATCCAATTATTACCTGGACGAAAATGCTTTTAAAATGCCTTTGTCCAAACATTTCAGCGCAAGGGTCCTGGTAGCTACGGGTAATATTCCACCCTATGTGCTCGATTACAAGGGGAATATTGAAGATATGCTGCATGATCTTTTTGATCTGGCGATAAAAATCCGGGACGATGAATTGCTGCAGCCTATGATCGAACAGATTTATATAAACAATAAACGGGAGTTAATCCTGGTGCCGAAAATCGGAAGACAGAAAATCCTTTTTGGCAGGTATACCTCCGTGGAAGACAAATTGAAGCGCTTAAAGATTTTTTACACAGAAGCGCTTCCTTATGAAGGATGGAAAAAGTACAGAACGATTGATTTGAATTTCGAAGGACAGATTGTGGCAAGGTAAAGACAGTTGGCAGTACCAGTAAACAGTTGGCAGTCTTTAACAACAGTTCGAAACTAAAATCAGCATTTTAAAATAGACAAGTAATTTTTTTTTGGGGGAGTGAAAACCAATTTTACAATCCCTGGGCCAAAACATATTTATTATGGAAAATTTTGCAAACAGATCTGAAATCGTAGTTGCCCTGGACATAGGGACAACAAAAGTATGTGCGATCGCAGGACGTCAAAATGAACATGGTAAACTCGAAATCCTCGGGTATGGCAAGGTGAACTCAGAAGGGGTGCTTCGTGGAGTAGTATCCAACATTGAGAAAACCGTGAAAGCCATCAAAGAGGCGGTCAAGAGTGCAGAAGCTGCCTCTGGACAAGAGTTTAAAGTAGTTCATGTGGGCATTGCGGGACAGCACATCAAAAGCCTTCAACACAGGGGTATTTTAACTCGTGACAATGATCATTCCGAGATCAGTCAGGTGGATATTGACCGGCTTGTCAAAGACATGCATAAGCTGGTATTACCTCCGGGAGACAAGATCCTGCATGTTATTCCTCAGGAATTTGCTGTGGATAACGAGCAGGGCATCACTGATCCGATTGGAATGTCAGGTATTCGTCTCGAAGCCAATTTTCACATCATTACCGGGCAGATTACTGCTTCCAACAACATCCTTCGTTGCATAGAACGCACGGGGCTCAAGGTAGCCAATATGACATTGGAGCCTATTGCTTCAGCTGCATCAGTACTGAGTGATGAAGAAATGGAAGCCGGAGTTGCTTTGGTCGATATTGGTGGAGGAACAACGGATATCACCATTTTCCAGGAGGGCATTGTCCGTCATACCGCTGTAATTCCTTTTGGAGGAAACATCATTACCAAAGATATCAAGGAAGGTTGCAGTATCATGACTCATCAGGCAGAAAAGCTCAAAGTGAAATTTGGAGCAGCATTGGCTGAAGAAGTCTTTGATAACAGAATTATCACCATTCCCGGTTTGCGGGGCCGTGATCCAAAAGAAATTTCCGAAAAAAATCTTGCCCGCATCATTGAGGCCAGGGTGATGGAAATACTGGATTATGTCGTATGGGAAATTCGCAGGTCAGGTTATGATCGCAAGCTTATTGCCGGTGTTGTTTTAACCGGTGGAGGAGCATTGCTCAATCATATCGACAAGCTCTGTGAATACCATACTGGAATGAGTACCCGCATCGGACTTCCCGTAGAAAAACTCGCCCATGGTTACAGTGAGCGTTTGAGCAGCCCTGTATTTGCTACAAGCATAGGCCTGTTGCTCAAAGGCATCGAGGACCTGGAGACGGGAAGAGTTGTTTACGAAAAATTCGAAGAGCAAAAACAGGAGGAACAGCCTGTCGAAGAAGTCGTAGAAGAACTGGCAGGAGGTGATAAATGGTACGAGCAGATCTTCCGTAAAACCAAGGAGTGGTTCGAAGCAGAACCTGACTCCGAATTCTAAATTATTATTTTTTGCCGGGCTAACTTACTGATACCGATAACCGGCATTAACTTAAAAATCTAAGATTATGATGTTTGATATGCCAAAATACGAAAGTCCTATCATAAAAGTTTTAGGCGTTGGTGGTGGCGGAAGTAATGCCGTAAGCCACATGTACAACCAGGGAATTGTAGGCGTCGATTTCGCGATTTGCAATACGGATTCACAGGCGATGGAAACAAGTCCTGTGCCAACCAAAATTCAGTTGGGACCTAACCTCACCGAGGGGAGGGGAGCCGGTTCTATGCCCAATAAGGGTAAAGCTGCCTGCGAAGAATCCATCGAAGATGTCAGAAAATACCTTGAGGATAAATGTAAAATGCTGTTTATCACTGCCGGAATGGGAGGGGGTACCGGAACCGGTGCAGCACCAATCATAGCCAAATTGGCTAAAGAAATGGGAATTCTTACCGTGGGAATCATAACGCTGCCCTTCACCTTCGAAGGTCGCAGAAGGTCTTCCCAAGGTCATGAAGGCCTCGCTGAGTTGAAAAAATATGTGGATACCCTCATTGTTATTTCCAACGATAAATTGCGTACTATATTTGGAAACCTTTCGCTTTCTGATGCCTTTGGCAACGCCGATAATATTTTGTCAACGGCCGCAAGAGGCATTGCTGAGATCATTACCGTTCCGGGATATGTAAATGTCGATTTCGAGGACGTTAATACCGTTATGCGCGAAAGCGGTGTAGCCATCATGGGTACCGCCGTTGCGGATGGCGATGATCGTGCTCGCCGGGCAGTAGATGAAGCCTTGCACTCCCCATTGCTGGAGGACAACAATATCAAAGGAGCAAAACATATACTGTTGAATATTACCAGTGGAACAAGAGAAGTTACCATGGACGAAATTTTTGAAATCACCGAATTTGTTCAGGAAGAGGCCGGATACGGTACCGATCTTATTTGGGGTAACTGTTATGATGAGAATCTTGGTGAAAAACTTTGTGTAACGGTTATTGCCACGGGGTTCGAAGAACATTCAAACATCAAGAAGATTACCGGTGATGAGCGTATTGTCGTTTCACTGGACGACGATTCAAGCGAGAGAAGACCCCATAACCGCACGCGTCTTTCAGATGTGGGTATTGAGTCTGCCAATGAAGAAGAAAACGGGACAACCTTTGAGTTTGATGATGTGAGAGAAGCTGTTAGAAAGGCACAACGCAAATCTTACTCATACGATGAACCTTACGTAAATGACGAAGAAAAGGCGCGGATGGAGAGAGAAAGAACCCTGCGCATCGAAAGAGAAAAAAGACGGCGGGAAAACCTTATAGGGGACCGCAATGAACTGAAACTGAACAATCCGCAAACCATCAATGAGCTGGAAAGCGAACCTGCTTATATGCGTCGCGGTGTGCGCCTGGATGATGTGCCTACTTCTGCTGAAAATACTTACTCCACCTGGTCATTATCAGAAGGAGAAGAGGCCGATATCCAGGAAAACGGAAATTCATTTCTGCATGACAATGTGGATTAAACTTTTATAAATTACTATCTGTTTGCAAGTCAAAGAGGTTCTCCCGCAAGGGAGGCCTCTTTCTTTGTTTTAAGAAAACCTGATGTATTGAATTCATTCCAAAAACTTTTATTTTTGGTGTTCCATATTCAATGTTCTGCGGTTTTCTACTACATTGCCGTCCAATAAAAATAGCACAAGGATCAAACGAGGGGATACCCGTTTTGGCCATTCTCTACTTTTGTGCTGTTACCACCATATTTGAAGTAGAAATCCTTATAAACCCGGAGCGACCTTTTCTGTGATTTTTTATTCCTGGGGCTTTGATCGATACTTTTGCCCTGCTGGCCGTTTATATCCGCTTTGCGATCGTTATTCGAAAGCGAGTAGCCTGTAGGGCGATGAATATCAACTACTTACTTAGCGGCCTGAGTTTCCTTTTATTTATCATTACCTTGTTGAGGGGTATTTAGTCAGGAATTTTCATTATTTTTGAAAGTAACCACCAAACTTTAGCATGTTCTACTTTCTTAATTTTTCCCTGGGGACAATCTTCGCTGTCATTGGCGTGCTTCCACCTGGAATATTAAATATGACTGCTGCAAGAACGGCCATTCAAAGAGATGTCAAAACTTCTATTTGGTTTGCCTCAGGTGCTTCGCTGATTGTTTTTTTTCAGGCGTATGTTGGAATGTTACTGGCGAAATATCTGACCACCTTACCAGCAGTGATTGAAACCATACAAAAAGCAGCTTTGGTAATATTGTCGTCCCTCGCTATTTATTTTTTTTACCAGGGAAAACGGCAACATAATCATGATAATAAACCCGGGGAAAATAGAGGAAATGGATTCAGCTTTGGTCTTTTTTTATCCATGTTGAATGTATTGGCCATTCCCTATCACACCGCAATTGCCTCGTATTTTGAAGCTCAGGAATTGATCAGGTTGGAAAATCCTTTCATGTCGCTTTATTCGACAGGGGCATCAGCAGGGACTTTTATGGTCATTTGGGGTTATATCCGGTTTGCTGCCCTAATAAGGAGGCGAGCCGCTTACATTGCCAGAAATATTAATTATATTCTCGGTATATTTTGTTTGGTGTTATTGCTAATCACGCTCATAAAACTTATATGATATGCAAGGTTTTTTCAAAAGTGAGGCTGAAATCCTGAAAATTGTCGATGGTTTTCGAAATAAAAAGTTGGATAAATCTCAATGGACTCATGAAGCCCACCTGGCGGTAGGTATTTGGTTTTTAATGAATTACGACCGATTTGAGGCCACCTGTCTTTTGAAAAGTGGCATCATGGAACTCAATGTATCTCTGGGAAACCAAAATACGCAGTCTTCCGGTTATCATGAAACCATAACTTTATTGTGGATCTGGTTGATCGACAAATATTTGTCAGCCAATGAAGGCATGTCATTGCTGGAAATGGTGAACACCTTTTTGCAATCTGAATATGCTGAAAGGAATGTTTTGCTGAAGTTTTACTCCAAAGAAGTTTTATTTTCTACCAAAGCCAGAGCTATTTGGGTTGATCCCGATCGGAGATTGTTGACAGCGACGTTTTAGGCCGTCCCCGGTAAAAAAATGAGCCATTCCGATGCAGCGTATGCCAAAACCGGAATGGCTCAAAATAGGTCATCAATTAAAAGGAGTGATTAATTCTTTACAGTTTCACAAAAGTGCTGGTGATTATCCTTGCACCGTCATTAGCAATCAATTCATAATTGCCGGCAGGCAATTTAGACAGATCAACCATTTCCTTAATTTGCTCATCAAATTTCACGCCTCTAAAGGTCTGGATAATTTTGCCATTGGCATCTACAATAGTCATGGTGATAATGCCTGACCAGTCGTTTGTCAGGGATATTTCTGCATTGCTTACCGCAGGGTTTGGCGCTACCCTCAGCTGTCCGTTATTGTCAACCACATTTTCCTTTACGGATGCAGTCGGATCAAACTCGTAGGCACCCATATCCACATCTCCGAATCTTGGATTACCTTCGAGGTCAAATTCAGGAGCGCCATCATTAACACCGGCATCAATACATGGACTTCCGGCTGCCAGGTGATAATCTTCATCATCTTCGTCTACCATCATGGGGTTATTGCCTTCTCCTGAAATGTCTTTTTCATGCGTCAGGTAAGGAAGCATGGTGTCGTCAGAAGACAGGTTGCCACCCAATGAGATCAACTCAGGCTCACCGTCTTCAGTGGTGTAATTGTTGAAACCCGGATTAAAGAAGATATTGTTCTGAAGGTTGGTCACAGAATTGGCAGCTTCTCCCCCTTCCCAGGCAGCAATACCGCCGGCCAACGTGCCAAAGTTCAGGACAAAAGTAGAATTCGTGATGTTAACTACCATGTCTGAACTGTCCACGGTGTTGATGGAAATTCCGCCACCGGTTCCCGGTTCAGTGGCAATGTTCTGACTAAAAAGGGTACTGGTGACATTCGCATCGATATCGGAAATGTTGATGCCGGCACCCTGACTTGCCTGGTTCAGGTTGAAGCGACAATTGGTAACGTTAAGTACACCACCATCCACATCTCCTTCATTGACGGCAAGTCCGCCACCGAAGTCTGATTGATTACCTTCAAATATAGTATTCGAAATATTGGTTGCAATTTTTCCGGTAGAATAAACTCCTCCTCCTGTACCGCCCGCCGTCAGGTTTCCGTAAATCTCACAGTCGGTCATCGTCATGGCTGTGGTATCATTTTGGTTGAATACTGCACCGCCCCATCCGGCACCATTTTCATTAAATAAGGTTCCTTCAATGGTTGCCGCAGCTTTAAATCCGTTACTCATGGCCCCACCGCCATTCTCAGCGATATTTCCAACAAATTCGCAATCGATGATATCGACAAAGGTGTCGTCACTATAGTTGGTTAAGGCTCCACTCCAGGTAGCGCTGTTGCCAATAAATTCACAATTTTCCAGGATGTAAGATTTTGAATTTCCGGTACCGTAAACAGCCCCTCCTGTGCTATTGGCCATATTGGTTTCAAAGACTGAACCGGAAGCCGTAAAACTACCAATGTAAGAGTAAATAGCACCTCCACGCCCGGAATCTGAAGCTCCGAGATTGGCAGCATTATTGGTAAAGGTACAATCTTCAAAAACACCGACGCTGGTTTGATGGCTCTCCATATCACGGCCGTCAATATAAACAGCACCGGCATTAAGGGCAGAATTTCCGTCAAATATGCAATCGATCATGGTAAAGCCTGCCTGCCAGAAGAATACGGCACCACCCCAGCCAGGGGAGCCATCAATGCTTGCAGAATTGTTTTCGAAGGTACAACCCGTAAAGATGACATCGGATGCCAAAGGTGTAGCATTGTCTCGTCCATCTATGTATATTGCGCCGGCATTGGTACCGGAATTTCCTGTGAAACTGCAATCAGTGATCATAAGGCCGATGTTTTGCCAGGACCACATACCTCCTGAGTAACCCGTTGGATTGATATTGTTTTCAAAAATACAGTTATTCACATTTATATTGGCGCAAGTATTGGGGTACAATGCTCCCCGGTTGGTCGTGTTGTTTCTGAACTCACAGAATTCTACCGTGGTTCCTGCCTGGTTAAACAAGTAAACAATACCGGAACTGGATGCAAGGTTTTCTTCGAAAGTACAATTGGAGATCATGGAACCACCCGTTTCGATACCAAAGGTTGTAATGGCTGCACCACGCCCTGCGAAATTCTGACTGAAATGGCAATTGTTCACTGTAACCGGACTATAGGCAAAAATGCCTCCCCCGGATTCGAAATAACTGTCCAGCTCATCCACCGGGGCATTGTTGTCTCCACCCGTGATGGTGAACCCGTCAATAATTATACCTCCGGTAATTAAACTATCTACATACACGACATGCAAGGCATTATCGATTTTGTAGTTGTCAAAATCATTGTCCACATCATCTCCGGCAAGGTCACCGTCGAGATGGGTGACATTATTTTCAGGATCTCTGTCTTCCAGAGAGGTTTCTGTTCCCGCAAACCCTCCGTATAAGGAGATGGAGGCTCCAATAGTAAAACGTTCAAGGGAATCGATGTTGCCGCTTCCGGGTTTATAAGTACCGGCCGCAACCCAGATTTCGCCTTCTGTAACGGTTCCAAGTGCTACAGAAAGATCCGTATAGGCATCTGCCCAGGAACTTCCGTCATTGGCTCCTGATGCATCGTGTTTTACATAGGCAACCTGAGCCTGAGTTAAGGAAAAACAAAAAAGAACCAAAAGAAGTGTAAGGTGTTTTCTTTTCATAACTTAAACTTTTGTGAAAATGAAGATTAAAAAAATTCTATGCCCTGACATAAAACGATCCGAGTTATGAAAGTACGAAATATTTTTAATGGTAAAAATAACCATCATTTTATTTAACTTCGCCTCGCAAAGAAACTACATAGTTGGATAGGCACATGACAAAACCCACCCAGATCAAAGGTTTAAAATACTGGCTCTCGCTGGGCTTACTCGGATTGGTTTGGGGGAGTTCCTTTATTCTTATCAAAAAAGGCATTGCTGTATATGATCCCCTTCAGGTTGGAGCCATGAGACTCAGTATTTCTGCCTTAGCGTTTTTGCCCTTCTTTCTAATCCAGATGCGACGTGTCGACTGGTCCAAATGGAAGCCCCTTGTGGTGGTTGGACTTTGTGGGAGTGCAATCCCTGCTTTTTTGTATCCCCTGGCCCAGATGAACATCAGTTCTTCCGTAGCAGGTGTTTTAAATTCACTGACTCCTTTATTTACCCTTTTGCTGGGCCTTTTATTTTTTGGCAGGAAATTCAGGATAATTAAACTTTTAGGAGTATTTATCGGACTGGCAGGAGCTACCTTGCTAATCCTCACATCGAATGAGAGCGGTTTTGGATCCAGCAACTTCTGGTATGCTTTAATGGCCGTACTGGCTACAGTCTGTTACGCCATCAGTGTCAATACGGTTGGAAGCCACCTGAGCAATATGAGTTCTTTGACCATCAGTGCTATTTCTTTTATTATTATTGGATTCCCGGCAATGATATACCTTTTTTCCACCAATTTTGTGGAAATATTGACCCAAAACGAACAAGGGTATTCCGCCTTTTTTTACATAGCCTTACTAGCCCTGGCTGGTACAGTACTGGCCTCCTTATTGTTTTTTCAGCTGGTACATTGGACCACCCCTGTTTTTGCCTCTTCGGTTGCTTACGTTATTCCTTTGTTTGCGATGGGATGGGGAGCCATGGACGGTGAAACCCTGACGATTTTTCATCTAATCAGTGCCGGATTTATCTTGTACGGTTTGTACCTGACGAGAGGGGATTAGTTTTCTTCCTCCTGCAGTTGTAAACAACCTCTACACCTACCTGCTCCCCAACGGAAGGCAGACAAGGAATTGGATATTATGATTGTTCAGAAAGAATATTGCCGGAAGTTTTTACGGTATTTTTAGAAGCAGCAAATTTGATTATCCTCCGGAACTGATTCGATAAAGGTGGTTTTAGAAAAAGTTTTTAACCGGAAGGGATTGATCAAAGACCCAATTCGGCTCTCAGATAAAGATCAGCGTTGCTGTTTTTTGACCAATAATCTGTTTTCAAGGTTTTGATTTTCGTGGCCTTGGTGGCCATTGTTTTGGCATTCGGACCCCAGCCGCTGCGATAGGTTTCTTCCCACTGGACGATCTCGTGCGGGAAATCATCATTGTAGGTGATGGTCAATTCACGATTCAAATCAGGGTAGTTGATGCTGTAGGCCGTTTGGCCTTTGCCTATTGATTTTTTTACTACGGTAGCGTTATAGGCCTTAATCGGCTGGTGACGTAAACGCAGGTAGAAAAAGGCAGGAATGATCTGTCGGTTACCCTCTGGAAGAGCTTCAGGATCCAGACGGATCTGGGTCCACAATTCATCTTCAGTAATGGTTTTATCGAGGGTGAAATTTTCATCTCCTTCGCTTTCAAAGTAAGAGCGGGATTCAATCCCGAACTGACCTTTGCGGCGATTGAGTTGGGTGAAAGTATGGCCACACCATTCCTGGGAGGTAGTTGTTATTTTTAGCGCATTTGCCTGCTTTTCGCGGACCGGAACAAAAGTAGAGGTCATCATGGAGTAGGGATAGATTCCGGTATTGAACTTTTTGGTGAAATTCAATTTCATAACGGAAACGTCATTTTTGTCCGGATTGTCTGCCTTTACCTGTTTAGTGGGTGAAAAAGGTTCTGTGACAAAGACCAGTACTGCTTTACCTGAATGTACCTCTCCATAACGCACCTGCTCCAGTTCATAAGACGTTATTTCGGCATCTCCGGCGTACCAGTATTTATTAAATTCAGGAGAAAGTTGCCTTAATTCCGGAAGCTCATCGCTCGTTTCTGCCAAAGGTGCATTATCCGTTCCCGTATAGGTATAGGCAAAAATGACCATGGCAACTATTATAAAAATAAGTACAGACAATATCTTTTTCATGTTAGAATTTTTCGGTAAAGAAAAGAACAGGTTGGGGTGTCAAATTTTGTTGTTTAAATTTAACAGAAAAGATAAGCTAAAGTTCTAATGGAAGTGTTGTGCGACAGATAGACGAACCCCAATTTATAGTCCCTTTTTGGGGCATTTTTTACAGCGTTTTCCTTTTTTGTATTTCTTACAGCATTTCTTCTTTTTTTTCTCCTGTACCACCGGTAACCTGAAAAAACTGTTGACCCCGAAGGCGTCAGGATGATTACTTGTTTTTTTATGAGCAGGATGGCGCATTGGGCTGAAAATCCTTATTTAGAATCATTTTAAATAATAGCAAATGTAAATACAATCCGGCAAACTGCCAAACAATGACGGTATTTTGAATATTGAAAAAAAGAAAATTGCATTACATTTTTCGTTCTTCTGCTTTGAAAGCCCCCCTGCGATGCAGAATCCATTGGCTCTCATTCAATGGATTGACACCCTTATATTGTCTGATCTGTCCTTCCCCTTCCGGGCATGGAGCATAACCGTGAAAATGAAACACCAGCCTTCCTTTACCTCCCGTGATAGCATTAAATGGAATACTGTAATTCATGGAGGTTGCAACAGGAACAGTGCCCTTCAGGGTAAACCTTCCTGCTTCGAACTCTGGAGCATCAAAGCTAGCCCTCATTTTAGACAGATCTCCCGTGATGCTGCCGAGGGTTTCTTCCGGAGCCTTGATTTGAAATTCGAGGATGGGCTCGAGTAGGGTAGTGTCCGCTTTTTCCAATCCTTTCATTATCCCCATGGGCGTAGCGAGAACAAAATCTCCCGGCCTGGAATGTAATTCGTGATCTTCGCCGTTGGTTAGCGTGATCCTGATATCTGTTACTTCCCATCCTTTTATGCCTTGCTCCAGGGCTTTGGGGATGGTTCGTTCCACCTCATTTTGATATTTCTGTTGGATTTCGCTTGTTCTTACCCTGGATTCAAAAAAGATTCCGGAACCGGGAGCTCCGGGTTCAATTAAAAAGGTCATGATTGCCCAGCAAGGCTTAGGCATCCAGTACCGTACAAATCCTTCTGCGGTTGAGGCGGGTGTTTCCTTGTAAATTACCATAGGGTCTTCAAAGATGGCCTTAAGGTCAAAACGTTCCCAGAGTAAAGCAGTCAAAATCTCTATTTGCATGGGGCCCATCATCTTGAGGTGCATTTCTCTTTCCTCTTTATACCATTTAAAATCCAGGGAAGGGTCTTCACTGTCAATGATTTGGAGAGCTGCGCCAAGAGCCGCATAGTCTTTTTCGGATTCAGGCCTTACCAGGGTAGTCAGCACAGGGACCTGCATGCTGTGGATTTTTTTGGTTCCCTTGCCGCTTCCGAGAATATCCCCTGCTTTGACATCAGGTAAGCCACTGACAACACCGATGTCTCCTGCCTGGACCTGGCCTGTTATTTCCGGTTTATCCGTAAAATATTTTTGCACCAGGCCAATTTTTTGGTCGTTTTGTTGTGAAAGGTTATGCACCACCTCTTTACTGTTGAGTGTCCCTTCGAATACCCTGAGATGTGCCAGACGTCCCTCTGATTTATGATGTTCAATTTTAAAAACCACAGCAGAAACCGGAGCATCTGTTTTTCGTTTGGCAGCGGGGAGAAACTGAACTACCCCATTCAGTAATTCTTCCATTCCAATACCGTTTTTGGCAATGCCGCAATAAACAGGCGCCACCTTTTGTGGGGAGGTATGCCTGCGGATAGCTTCTTTTATTTCCGAGTCCGTCAATTTTTCATCTTCGAGGTATTTTTCCAGAATACCTTCATCAAAGTCAGCAAGGTTTTCGAGGCTGAGGGACTTGAACGCATTGATGGTATCACTGGCTGAAGCTTCCTGTTCCTGCCAAAGGGAATAAATTGAGGCTTCATTGTCCCCTTCATCGATTGGAACCACTACCGGCAATGGTTTGCAATTCAATTCTTTTTTTAAATCGTCCAAAACACTTTCAAAGTCTGATCCGGCCCGGTCGATTTTGTTGATAAATATTAGGGTAGGTACTCCCAGGTCAAGCAAGGCTTCCCAAAGGGAAAAGGTATGCGCCTGAAGTCCTTCCACGGCCGAAACTACGAGGATAGCACCGTCCAAAATACTTAACACCCTTTCAACTTCAGCTGAAAAATCAGCATGCCCTGGTGTATCTATCAAATTGATCTGGCAGCCATTCCATTGGAAAGAAACGGCTGCAGCCCTGACGGAAATTCCCCGTTGTTTTTCAATGGTCAGGCTATCCGTTACCGCAGAACCTTTATCCACGCTACCTATTTTGCGGATAGCTCCTCCGAGGTATAAAAGGTTTTCTGTAATGGTGGTTTTTCCGGCATCCACATGGGCCAGTATCCCGATATTAAAAATTTGTTGCATTAGTTTCCGGTTCCGCGGTTAGACTTGGTTAAGCATTCTTATTTTTTTCGTCTTGAAAGAAAAAGATGCTCTTCAGTACCCATTCTGTTCATATGAAAAACAAGTGTATCGGAGCCCAGAAATTCTATTTTTACCATCTTTTCCAGTTTGCCTTCTTCGGTGGTATACAATTTATTACCATCCATCCTGAAAACACCTTTCTCTGTTTTTTTGCCCCAGGAACCTTCGTACTGGTTTTCACCGCTAAAAGAGAAAGTCACCGCTGCTGCATTATTGTTCGATTCTTTTCCTTCCACGATCCAGGAGAATCCCCGCCAGTCGCCAATCAATTTTTCATGTTTTTCGTTGGCGCAAGCTGTCATCAAGGTAATACAAAAGGTGAAAAGAGCAATGTTTAAAAGTTTTGTCATGGTTAAATTGTTTATTAAAAAGATAAATATCGTCCCTCGTTAAAGTAAAACCTTCGAGCAGGTAGAAATCAAAATTTAAGTTGTCTCCCTTCGATGACTATTATGTTCCGGGTATTTGCAAAATAAAGGACAAGCCATACCGAATAACGATTTTACAAGGAGAAAAAGTAGTCAATTTTAGATTATCCATCAACCATCTTCAAAACTTCCATTTCAATTTTCCGTTTTCTTCTTCGATGAACCCTTCTTCCATCAGATATTCAATGGATTTGAGTACTGCACCCTCTCTCCTCGGGTTGAAGGATTCAATGATTTCTTCGATGGTCAGGTGTTCCCTGGTCAACAGGACTTGTATTTTTTGCCGGTACCTTTCAAAGTCTTCTTCATCCAGGTCTGTTTTTGTTCTGCCTGTACAAACATCACAAATGCCGCATTTTTGAGTATCCTGCTGCCCAAACCATGCGAGCAATTGTTTGCTTCTGCAAATGGGTTTTTCAGCGTAGAGGATAGCACTTTCCATCCGTTTCTTATGCTGTTTTTTGCGAAAATTATAAAGTTGTTGATCGATCGTGAGATTTTCTGCACTGGCCCTTTCCCTCAGGAAGATTATCTGGGGTTTGTCTTTTTGTGGTTTATATTCTACAATGCCTTCCTGCTGCAAAATACCCAGGGCTTTGACCAGGTTGGCAACGGGAATTTTCAGGAATTTAGCCAGCTGTTTTTCTTTGATTTTAATGAAATGCATAAAAGCCCCCTGGTAGGAACGGAGGATGCTTTTCAAAATGATTTCCATTTTAGGATTGCGGATCTGGTAGTCATATAATTTTTCCTTGGAAACCAGTATTTTAAGGGTAGAGGGAATGTACACGGCCTCGGTAAGCACTATCCATCCCGCCTGCTCCAGAATTTTGAGGCAATTAAAGGTTTTCAGCGGATCCAGTTGGTAATTTTTGGAAAAGTCTACCACATCAAAATCAAAACTGCGTCCTTCTCCTGCTCCGGTTGCGAGTTGGAAATAACTGCCCAAAGCCCTGTACACCGTCTTTACATCTTTGATGGGGGGGAAAGCATTTTGATAGTTTTGTTCCAGTATTTTTCGATCGTGCTGGTTAAAGAGCAGCACCGCATAAGCTTTTTTGCCATCTCTTCCGGCTCTGCCAGCTTCCTGGAAATAGGCTTCCAGGCTATCGGGAAGATCCATATGGATAACCAGTCGCACATCTGGTTTGTCAATGCCCATTCCGAAGGCATTGGTACTCACCATTACCCGCGTTTTTCCTTCCTTCCAGGATTGCTGTTTTTTATCTTTCTCTTCGGGAGGAACTCCGGCATGGTAATAGTCTGCACTTATCTTATTCCTTCCCAGAACCCAGGCAAGCTCTTTGGTTCTCCTTCTGCTGCGAACATAGATGATGGCACTTCCCTGAACTCTTTTCAGTATGGTGAGCAGTTGTTCTTCTTTACCTTCTTCCTGTAAAACTGCATAGGCTAGATTTTTACGTTCAAAGCTTTTTTCAAAGACCTGCTTGGTTTTGAATTCGAGCTTTTCCTGAATATCCCGGACGACTTCTTTTGTTGCGGTGGCGGTTAGGGCGATCACGGGGGTTTTAGGCAGAGCTTCCCTTATGTTGACGATTTCGAGATATGCCGGCCGGAAATCGTAACCCCATTGGGAGATACAATGGGCTTCATCGATCGCCAGCAAATTGATATTCATCCTCTTTAGTCGTTCCAGGAAGAGTTCTGTTTTCAATCTTTCCGGGGAAACATAGAGGAATTTAAAATGACCGTGTGCCGCATTGTCCAGGGCAATGTCAATGTCTTTGAAGGACATTCCGGAAAATATGGCAGCGGCAGAGATGCCTGCCTTTTGAAGATTTGCTACCTGATCTTTCATCAGTGCTATAAGTGGAGAAACCACCAGTGTCATTCCTTCCAAACACAGGCCGGGTACCTGGAAACATATGGATTTACCTCCTCCTGTAGGCAGGAGTGCCAACGTATCCCTGCTTTCGAGCACTGAGTTGATAATGTCCTCCTGTAAGGGTCGGAATTGATCGTATCCCCAGTATTGTTTGAGTATGTCCTTCGGTTGTGGTTGCAATGGAACTATTTTAGAGCCCGTTGAATTTTATTCCTGGAAAAATTTGATCTGCTTTCCGTGACTTTTCTCCATCATCTATTGTTTTGCCGATCAAAGGTAAAACCTTCCGCTGGTAACGAATCACCACTCAAGGTTTCGCCTTCCGGTCACCCTTTACGCGACTCGTTTTCTCCAGAGATAATGTCTCAAAAATAACACAAAAAATACAATGGCGGCAACCCTGGAAATTTTAAAAGCCAGGATTTCACCTGCCTGCTGAAAATTAATACAAAAATATACCGCTGCAATAGTTAAAACAACAAAAACCAGTTGCTGTAAAGCTCCTGAAATCAATTGATTGCTTTTTTCCAGTTTTTCAAAATTAACTTCAATGCCTTCTTTAGTTACTTTTCGGAATGCCTTTTTCATGTCGTTGGGCATGGACAGCAGGGTGGTGGCCTGACTTTTGATGGCATCAATCAGAAAACCAGACAATCCTCCTTTTTGACCAATAACTATTTTTTTGAAATAAGGCTGGATGACATCTATGGGATTCATTTGTGGATCCAGCTGATTGCTGATTCCCAAAACCAGCAGCATCACTCTTTGCAGCAGTATCCAGTCTTTGGGGACCTGAAACGTTTTGGATATTTTTCTAAAATTTACGGCACCCAACAATTTGCTGATGATATGACTGTGGGGGTCAATTTTGATGCCTTCCAGGTTAAGGCTTTCAATCTGAATTTCATTTTGCAGAAAGTCCTGCCCGATCTCAATGAGGTTTTCGGCTAGTTTTTCAGCATCTTTTCCCGAGCCGACAAACCCCATCTTTTTCATGGCTTTGACGATGCCTTCCACATCATTTTTAGAAAAAGCCACGATCATCTCCGGCAGCCCGGTTTTCATTTCGGGACTCAACTGGGTTACCGCACCAAAATCCAGCAAATAAATGTCTCCATCACGGGTTATGAAGATGTTGCCAGGGTGGGGATCGGCGTGAAAAACATCGGTTTCAAAAACCATTTTACAATACAAGCCTACAAACCTTTGAGCCAGCTCAGTTTTATCAATATTCCATTCATCCAGTTGAGGGCTGTCGGATATCTTAACGCCATCTACGAAGGCACTTGTAATGATCTTTTTGGTACTGTATTGTTCAAAGACCTTCGGTACGTGCACCCGTTCTTCGTTCTTTAACATGGCTCCGATTTTTTTCATCGATTCCGCTTCCTTTTCGTAGTCAAGTTCTTCTTCTATCATTTGCCGAACCTGGGTGTACATGAAATCCATTCCTCCCAAGGAAAAAAACCGGGTAATGAGTCGGACCAGATTTTTAATCACACTCAAATCCGTTTTGGCAATTTCGTCAATGTCTTTATGCTGGACTTTCACCACAACTTGTGTTCCGTCCATCAAAGTTGCCCGATGCGTCTGCCCGATGGAAGCACAGGCAAGGGGTGAAGGATCAATCGATTGGAATATTTCTTCCGTCGGTTTGCCAAACTCCCCGGCAATGGTGATTTTTATTTCTTCATAGGATCTGGGAGGCAGCTGATCCTGTAAAGACTCCAAAGGTTCGCGAAAGGCTTCCGGCAATACATTTGACAGAATGGAGATCAGCTGTCCCACCTTGATAAAAAGACCGTTAAGTTCCAGCAATCCTTTTTTTAATTTAGCTGCTGAATTATGATGAAGTTTTTCCACTCTTTTGTCCCAGAATTTTTGGCCGAAGAGTTTGCTTCCCAGGTAAAGGGCAAGATACCGAAAGAGGATGCCAAGGGTTAGCCGATAAGCTTTTCGGGCACGTTTACGATGATTCATTGTTTTTTATTTTGGCTATGAAAATAGCTTTTAATCAGTTGTGTCGGTAGAATATTCGACAAAACTGAGTTCAAAAATCGATTAGTCTTTGATTTGCCTGCTGACGGATAATTCCCCAGGGTTATCCTGTTTTTTCAAGCCATTCCCGTACTTTCCGTTTATTCCTGGTCCTTTCCTTTTTATAGGATTTTTCGACATAAGTGGATTTGAAATCACTTCCTTTAAAGATTTTTATCGGATTGCCCCTTTCCAGTTCCTGATGGTTTTGCCATTGGTCCTTCACGTTTTTTTGCTTGTCCTCCAGTTGCCGTGCTTTGAGTTTGTTGATCAATCTTTCCCTCGCTATTTTTTTATTCTGGATTTGGGAACGACTATCGGAAGCCGAAACAGACAGGCCTGTGGGCAGGTGAGTTGCCCTTACGGCAGTACTCACTTTATTCACATGCTGACCACCCGGACCGCCGGATCTCGTCGATTCGAACCGTATATCCATATCCCTTATCTGAAAAGTTATGTTGGAAAGGTCCAGTTCAAAGATGCCAATAAACCAGTTTTTCCGGCGATGTTCCTTCCGGAATTCACTTTGTCCGATCCATTGAATAGTGCCAAGCCAGTGCTTAAGGAAATCTATCGACTTGCTTCCTTCCAGTTGAATAGTTACTGATTTCAGGGTGCCATTGATGCCTCCCTTTTGACGGTCTAAAACATTGCAAATCAACCCTTGACCCCTGGCTTCAGAAATTAACACTTTAAGTACTTTGGCTACTACCGCCTGGCACTCTACCGGCCCCTTTCCTGCAGTTATTTGAATTATTTTTTCCATTTTCATTATTTTACAGATTCCGAATCCTTAAAATTCTACATTCTACATTCTACATTCCTCACCCCCTGTCCATGCGTACGATTTTCGGGAAAAATTTCCCTTCTATCCTGACCAGGTTTCGTTGGCTGTTCATGACATCTTCCATGTTTTTATAAGCCAAAGGAGATTCGTCAACAGCCCCGTCGATCAGCGTAATACCCAATTGTCTGAGTTGCTTTCTCAATTCGCTCAGGGTATAGGAGACTTTTGCCTGCTTACGGCTCATTTTTCTGCCTGCACCATGGGAAGCGGAGTTAAGGGCAAGATCATTTCCTTTACCGGAAACGATATACCCAGGATCACACATATTGGCGGGGATGATTCCCAATTGTCCTTTTTTAGCGGGAGTTGCCCCCTTCCGGTGTACGATGAGTTCCCTGCCATCTGCCTGTTTTTCCTTCCAGGCAAAATTGTGATGGTTTTCGATCTTGGCCATTTGTTTTATACCAAGTGCTTTGGCCATTTTACGGTGTATCACATCATGACAGGCACGGGCGTAATCCCCTGCCAGGTTCATGGCAATCCAGTACTCCTGTCCAGCTTCTGAATCGAGATCTAACCATGCGAGGTGTTTGGCTCCTTTGGGCAGCCAGCACTTTTCCAGAGCAATACCTGTGTAATATTTGGCGATGGCGGCTCCAAAGCCTCTGGAACCTGAATGTGCCAAAATACCGATGTATTCTCCGGCGGGGACACCTGTTGGGTTGTTGTCTTCTAATTGTACAATGCCTACCTCGACAAAATGATTCCCGGAACCTGAAGTGCCAATTTGGGACTTCGCTTTGCCGTGTAGTTTTTTAAGCGTTTCAATTTCCATGAATTCCCGGCGATCCAAAACTGCATGATCTTCATAAGTATTCTGTTTGGTTCCAATGCCAAAATGAGTTTGTTCCTGCAAAGCTATTTTGATCTTGTGTTGGTGATGCTTCAAAAATCCGGCAGGAATGTCATAAATGCTCAGGGACATCCTGCATCCAATATCCAGACCGACCCCATAGGGAATAACGGCATTTTCTGTAGCCACGACTCCGCCAATAGGCAAACCATAACCGGAGTGAGCATCGGGCATCAAGGCTCCTTTGGCAGCAATGGGTAAGCGCATAGCCGTTTCCATTTGCCGAATGGTATTTTCGGTAATGAATTGTTTGCCATAAATGTGAAAATCTTCCGGAACAGGTTGGAGATCATAAATCTTACCTGTTGGAGCTTCTTTGCTGACCACAAATTCTGCGGCGAGTTTTGATAATACATTGTCCTCCAAAAAATCTTCTGGCTTACATTTTACCTGTTCTAAAATCAGGAGCTTTTCGGCTTTGCTGATGTGTTTGAAATTTTTATTCATCAGATCAATGGCCAGGCTCCTGGCTTTGTCAGCGGTATAATTTATTTTTTTAAGGTCTTTGCCTTTTAATTTTGAATTGTCCATAATACATGATGGTCAGGCTCAGCCTTGTCAGGTTGATCTGTCCTTGATTTAATTAATGGTTTAAATTGAAAAATTCCTGACAGTACTGGTAAGTCTGTCAGTGTACCGGAAAAAAGAAATCGTCCGGACGGTTAAGCGATATGTATTTTCAGGACACGCATGATGGTATGCTTTGGTGGATAGAACGGCGGAAAAAGGAAAATAGTTCCCTGGGAAAAAAAAAAATTATTTAACTAAATAGGAAGATTGTTTAAATTCCTGACCGGTCAATTGCCAGATGGCGTTTGCGGCAAATTCCCATTTGAGTCCAGAAACACCAGGTGTTTTGGAGGTGATCCTGTAGTTTTGTTCTTTGAAGATGAGTTCAATTCGTTCTCTTAATTGGGGGTTAAGTGTTTGTATTTGGTCCAGTGGCATTTCCATTTGCCGACCATCGTTAAAACGAATCAATAATCGGTTGATATAAAAACTGATGGTAGCTTTACCCAAATGTTCCAATTTATCATTGACCTCTTCGTAGATCTCCATATTGTCATCTTTGAAAAGGGGGGCAAATGTTTTCTTTTTGTAATGCCCCTGGATGAATTGTTCAAAATCAGTACGTTGCCATTCATACCAATCTCTGATGTTATCAAAAGTATCCATTTTTCTGTCGGTTTTTTCAAAAAAACCATATTGATTAACATGATGCTTCTGCCCACAGGATTTACATTCAAAGTCATTTTTTGAAGCACGAATCTGGCCGATGCTTTTACAGGCAGGACAGAGGAAAAGCACAAAACCCAGGTGCTCAGCCCGGTAACTGGAGTGTATGATATTTTTATTTTCCCTTTGAAAATCGACCTCATCGTGGGCAATATCCCGGACGACCTTTTGATAAATTTCTTCAGTTGAAGTTTCCTTGATTTGTTTCGGTGTAAAGGTTAGTTGATAGTCAATAATCATGGAAGACCTTCTGAGTTTAAAAGCCCACCTCGGGTTGGTCATGTGCATGCCTTTCATCACTGCTGTTATTACAGGTACGTCCAGCAGCTTGATCAATTTGGCAATGGAAGGCTCCACATGTAGACTCTTTCCTGTCCAGCTTCGAGTACCTTCGGGGAATAATCCAATGGCACCTCCATTTAAGGTTACAGCTTTCATATCTCTTATCACCTGGGTATCCCGTACATTTTTCTTTTTGGGGATAACGCCCAGGCGTTTGAGCAAAAACCCTAATAGTGGATCTTTAAAAACAGCATCTGAGGAAACATAATGCGGCGGATGTTTTAAAAAGTAACTCAGAATAAAAGGATCGTAAGTGCCGATATGGTTGGACAATAATAAATAAGGGCCGGTAATTCGTTTTACCTCCGGGCTAAGGCGTGCCCTGATTTTAAAAATTTTAATAAAAACAAATAATACCGTATTAACCAAAAATCGGTAGCCCCGGTGGATCTTATATTGCCTTTGTTTCATATTGAATTACTCGGTGTAATGGCAAAACTAATTATTTTCTTTAATAAGCAGTATAGATGTTGTGGCCTCCTGGTTTTCCTTTTTGTATTTTTTATTATATTTTGCCAAAGTAATTAAAAGGAAATGAGTACAAAATCAAATTATATTTTCACCTTTTTGGGGGATTTATTCAAAGGGCTTGATGCTTATAAAAAAGCCTATGGATTTATAAAAGAACATCGCTTGTGGGAGGGAATGACCCGTTACAAGGGCATCATTTTCATTTTCATTCTTATTGGTTTGGTAATAGGCATCAAAATTTTTGATATCGTTCAGAACATGGTTCAAACCCGCGGAGTTTCCGAAATGGGGCTCATCAACACGATGAGTATGGTCAAGGATGTAGCCAAAGAAAGTTACAACCTCTTGTATTTAGGAGGGATGAAATACCTGGTCCTCATTTTTTTGGAGGTTGTTATTTTTCATTTTGTACGCAGGACGATGGAGATCAAGACAGGCAGAAATTTTGAAGTTTCTTTCAAGGCTTTTTTAACAGCTCAGATCAGGATGATCAAAGTGGTTATTCTGAGTTTTGGTATGGAAATCATATTGTCTGTCATTATCGGTATTGGGGTGGGGATACTGAACGTTGATTTCCTTAAGGTTTTTTTAGTGTTGTTGGTTCAAATGTATTTCCTTGGTTTTGCGTTCATTGATAATTATAATGAATTATTTCAGATGGGGATCAGGGAAAGTGAAAAAGATACCAGAAAACATACGGGTCTGGCTATTGCCATTGGAGGAGTTGCCTACCTGTTATTGTTAATACCTGTCGCAGGGTCAGTCGCAGCGCCTGTTCTCGGTGGAGTTGCAGCAACTTTAGCCATGTTTGAGATCAGGGAACCTGTATTTGAAACAAATGCTAGAGCACCGGAACAAGTTCAGGAGGATACAGGTTCTGATGCTCCTGAAGTTTAAATGCCTGCAGCGATCATATCTCCGATTTCTTCACAACCGCAAACTTTTTCTGGGCGCAGTTCTTCTGTGCCAATGCCTGCTTCGAGGATTTCTTTAACTGCTTTTCTTACGGCATTGCCTTCCTCATTCATTCCAAATGAATCCAGTAACATAGCAGCGGATAAAATTGCTGCCATAGGGTTGGCTACATCTTTACCGGCTGCCTGAGGGTAAGACCCGTGTATCGGTTCAAACATGGAAGTATGTACCCCGATAGATGCGGAAGGCAATAGTCCCATGGATCCTGCTATGACACTGGCTTCATCAGAGAGAATATCCCCGAACATATTGCTCGTCAGCATCACATCGAAATGAGTAGGATACTGAATGAGCTGCATGGCTGCGTTATCGACAAACATAAAATCCAGCGTGATATCCGGGTAATCCCCGGCCATCTTGCTCACTTTATCCCGCCATAATCTGGATGTTTCCAAAACATTTGCCTTATCAACCAGGGTTACTTTTTTCTTCCTTTGCCGGGCATATTCAAAAGCGAGCTTGGCAATGCGTTCTATTTCAAATTCGTGGTAGGTGCATACATCGAAGGCAGTAGTACCGTCATTTTCTCTTCCTTTTTCACCGAAATAAATACCGCCCGTCAATTCCCTGAGGATCAAAATGTCCACGCCTTTGATGCGATCCTCCCGGAGCGGGGACAGGTCCAGCAAATTATCATACGCACTTACAGGGCGAATATTGGCAAACAATCCCAGTCCTTTTCGCAAGGCCAGTAATCCTTGTTCAGGGCGTACTTTTGCATTGGGATCATTATCGTATTTCGGGTCGCCAATGGCTCCAAAAAGAACGGCATCCGAAGCCAGGCAGAGATCGAGCGTTTCCTGTGGTAGTGGGTTGCCTGTCTGATCAATGGCGGTTGCACCTACTGGTGCGTGGGTGTATTCAAACTCATGGCCGAATTCTTTTCCTACCGCATCGAGTACTTTTATCGCTTGTTTGGTCACTTCAGGACCAATACCATCGCCGGACAGGACTGCAATTTTTTTGTTCATGTTGTCTTTTTTAGTTCAAATGCCTCAATATCTTCCTTTAAACTCAACAGATAATCAATATCATCAAAACCATTGATCATACAGTCTTTTTTATAAGCTGAAATGTCAAAGTTGGTTTTTTCTCCGGTGGTATTGATGGTGAATTGCTGATTGACCAGGTCTACCTCAAATGTCGTTGCCGGATCTTGCTCAATGGCCTGGAAAATTTTATCTAAAAAAGATTCCGAAACCTGTACAGGTAAAAGGCCGTTGTTCAAAGCATTGCCCTTGAAAATGTCTGCAAAAAAGCTGGATACGACGACTTTGAAGCCATAATCATAAATGGCCCAGGCAGCATGTTCTCTGCTGGATCCACATCCGAAATTTTTGCCTGCAACCAGTATTTTGCCGGTATAAGTTGGATTATTTAAAACAAAGTCTTCTTTATTACTCCCGTCAGAGTGCTGGCGCCAGTCAATAAATAAATTTTGGCCAAAGCCTTCTCGGGTAGTGGCTTTTAAAAACCTGGCCGGGATGATCTGATCGGTATCAATATCTTCTATTGGTAAAGGAACAGCCGGGGAAGTTAATTTGGTGAATTTCTCCATGATAAGTTGTTGAACTTTTGTCAGGTTTTTATTTAAATCTCTTCTCTAACGTCCACAATTTCACCGGCAACAGCCGCCGCCGCCGCCATTAGCGGACTCGCCAGAATAGTTCTGGCACCTGGTCCTTGTCGACCTTCGAAATTTCTGTTGGAAGTCGAAATGCAATATTTTCCTGCCGGGATTTTATCTTCATTCATTCCCAGGCAGGCAGAACAGCCAGGCTCCCTGAAGTCGAAGCCTGCAGCCTGGAATATCTTGTCGAGGCCCTCCTCAATGGCTTTAGCTTCTACATTTTTACTGCCCGGGACAACCCAAACGGTAACATTATCTGCTTTCTTTTTGCCCTGGACATATTGGGCTGCAATCCGGAGGTCTTCAATCCTTGAATTGGTACAGCTGCCGATAAAAACATAATCAATGGGCTGGCCTTTCAGGGATTCTTTTCCCGAGAGCCCCATATAATTCAGGGATTTGTTGAAATTGACAGGGCTGTCCGATTGCTCAGGTGTAGGAATGTTTTCAGATACACCAATACCCATACCTGGATTTGTGCCGTAGGTTAGCATAGGTTGAATATCTGCTGCATCGTACCGGTATTCTTTGTCAAAAACGGCATTTTCATCAGAAACCAGTGTTTTCCAATAGGCAACAGCTTGATCAAAATCTTCTCCTTTGGGAGCGAAGTCCCTGCCTTTGATGTATTCGAAGGTAGTTTCATCCGGGGCGATCAAACCGCCTCTGGCTCCCATCTCAATACTCATATTGCAAATGGTCATTCTCCCTTCCATGGATAGTCCCCGGATAGCCGAACCGGCATATTCCACAAAATACCCGGTAGCACCACTTACGCTGAGTTTGGAAATAATATAGAGGATGATATCCTTTGCCAGAACACCTTTGCCCAATTCACCATCAATGGTAATGCGCATTTTTTTAGGTTTGGTCTGCAAAAGACATTGGGTAGCAAAGACCTGCTCTACCTGGCTGGTACCAATACCAAAGGCAATAGATCCAAATGCGCCATGGGTAGACGTATGGCTGTCTCCGCAAACCATGGTCATCCCGGGTTGTGTTATTCCCAGTTCAGGACCAATGACATGTACGATACCCTGGTTTGGATGCCCCAGCCCATAAAGTTCAACCCCAAATTCCTCACAGTTTTTCGTCAGTTGATCTACCTGGAATCTGGATAGTTCTTCCCGGATTGGCTGGTGCTGATTTTTGGTGGGGACGTTATGGTCAGCGGTGGCAATTACCTGTTTAGGCCTAAATAAACCGATGCCTCGTTTTTTCAACCCGGCAAAAGCCTGTGGGGAGGTTACTTCGTGAATGAGGTGGCGGTCGATATAAAGCACCTGCATTCCACCGGGCAATTCCTTAACAACGTGGGCATCCCAAATTTTATCGAATAAAGTCATGATTCGTGTTGCTGTTTACTGGTTACTGGTTGCCTGTTTCTGGTTTAAGGTTTATTTTTAACTAGCAAACTGTAACCAGAAACCTGAAACTGTTTACGCTACTTGTTGTCTTTCGTGTTTGATAATTTCGCTAAGATCTTCATCGTTCACTTCTTTTTTGGCATCAGCTACTTTGAGGAATTCGACGTAAACGCGATCCAGTTCCTCCTTAGTCAAATCGAATCCAATATTTTTGAAGCGATAGGCAAGTGCCGCCCGCCCGCTTCTTGCGGTAAGAACAATCTTGGAATGGTCAACGCCTACTTCAAGCGGGTCAATAATTTCATAGGTGTCTCTGCGTTTGATCACCCCGTCCTGGTGAATGCCGGAGGAGTGTGCAAAAGCATTGGCGCCCACGATGGCTTTGTTGGCCTGTACTGCCATGCCCATTCTGTCAGAAACCAGGTGGCTGGTTTCGGTAAGCAATTTCGTATTGATATCTGTGTACAGGTTGAGATATGGATGCTGGTTCATGATCATCACAACTTCCTCCAGGGAAGTATTTCCAGCCCTTTCTCCGATACCGTTTATGGTACATTCTATTTGTCTTGCTCCTGCCTGCACTCCGGCAATTGAGTTGGCAGTTGCCAGACCGAGATCATTATGGCAATGTGTTGAGATGGTTGCTTTATGAATGTTGGAGACGTTTTCCATTAGGTAATTGATCTTGGCGCCATATTCTTCGGGAAGGCAGTATCCTGTTGTATCAGGGATATTGACAACTGTTGCACCGGCTTTGATCACAGCTTCGATTACCCTCGCCAGGTATTCATTATCGGTTCTTCCGGCATCTTCAGCATAAAACTCCACATCTTCAACGAAGGATTTGGCATATTTTACAGCGGCAATAGCTCTCTCCAGAATGTCTTCCTGGTTTGAATGCAATTTATAATTGATATGGGAGTCCGAGGTTCCAATACCGGTATGTATTCTTGGGCGCTTGGCGAATTTAAGTGCTTCTGCCGCCGTTTTTATATCTTTTTCTATGGCCCTGGAAAGCCCGCAAACGGTTGGAGATTTGACAGCTTTGGCTATTTCCATCACGCTCTGAAAATCACCCGGGCTACTGATGGGGAAACCTGCCTCAATAATGTCAACTCCCAAAATTTCGAGTTGTATTGCAATTTCTACTTTTTCTTCTCTTCTGAGTTTACATCCCGGGACTTGTTCCCCATCCCTGAGGCTTGTATCGAAGATAAATACTTTATCGTTTGCCATAATTTAGAATTTTAGTAAAATCTGGTTAAGTTTACCAGAAGAATCCAATTTAAATGATTTCTCAACACGTAAACCTTTCAAAGGTATTTTTCAAAGACGCATAATTTGAATCAAATTAGGGCAGTAATCCAAATTGCTAAGCCCGGTAATTATTAATTAAATATTTGATAATCAATTATTTGAAAAAAAAATTCTTACAATGCCTAAACAGAAGACAGACGATCTGATTCAACTGATAAAATCATTGACCAGAGCAGAAAAACGGCATTTCAGGCTATTTGTACGCAGAAACCAGGCTTCTGAAAATATTCTTTTCCTCCAGTTATTTGATTTCCTCGATAAGCATAAAGAATATGATGAAACCCAGATTTTAAAAAAAATACCTGCGATCAAAAAACGTCAGTTATCGAATCTGAAGGGACACCTGTACAAGCAACTGTTAACCAGCCTTAGGTTATTGAATAAAAACTATGTTGAGGAGATACAGTTGAGGGAGTTGGTCGATTATGCCAGGGTATTGTATAACAAAGGCCTTTACGGACAAAGTCTTGAATTACTCGACAAAGCCAAACAAAGGGCCCTTTTGGGTAATTTCAGTACCTTGGCACTGGACCTTGTCGAATTTGAAAAGCTAATTGAAGGCCAGTATATTACCCAGAGTATTGAGGACAGGGCAAGAGAGCTTACCGAACAAAGCATGGAACTCTGTTCTACTTTATATGATAATAATCGTTTTTCCAATCTTGCCCTGCAAATGTATGCACTGAACCTCAAGGTGGGTTATGTGCGCAATGAGAAAGAATACTATTTTGTCAAAGAATTTTTCCAGTCCAAATTACCCAATGTTTCCTTTGATGATCTTCCTTTTTGGGGTAAAATATTTTATTGCCAGGCTTATGGGTGGTATTACCATATGTTACAGGATTTTCCTATGAACTACCGTTATGCCCAAAAATGGATTGATCTTTTTGAGCAGGAACCCCATATGAAACAAGCCAATCTTCCGCTTTACATTAAAGGCTTACATAACTTGTTGGGTTCTTTATATAATGCCGTTCAGTACGAAAAATTCATCAAAATATTGGACTTGTATAATGATTTGCCCAACGTAATGGATATTACCCAGGACAAGAATGTGGAAGGTTTGTACCATACCTTTAGTTATCTGCACAATATCCAGAAACATTTTATGGACGGGACCTTCCAGGACGGGCTGGCATTGATGCCTGAATTGGATGCATTTATAGAATCAGAAGAATACAATCTCGATAACCATCGGATCCTCGTATTTTACTATTTAATGGCCTGTATGTATTTCGGAACCGGAGACAACGACAATACGATTCATTACCTCAACCGCATCATTAATCAAAAAAATCCGGATTACCGGGAAGACATACAGTGTTTCGCCAGAATTTTAAACCTGATCGCTCATTACGAATTGGACAACATTCGATTGGTGGAATACCAGGTGAAATCCGTTTACAGATTTTTATCGAAGATGGAGGATTTACATTCCGTTCAAAAAGAGATTTTCCGTTTTTTGCGTAAAACTCCAAAGATCCAAAGGTCAGCCACCAGGGATGAATTTATCAAACTAAAGGCGCAATTGAACAAATTAGAGTCTGATCCCTTTGAGCGCCGACCATTTTTATACCTGGATATCATTTCCTGGCTTGAAAGTAAGATAGAAAATAAAACCATCAGTAATGTCATCAGGGAGAAGTTTTTGGCTAATCAAAACAAGGGCCAGGATTCCTGATTTTTTTGCTTAAATCCATGGTTATGGAATTTTTCAAAGGTTTAAAAGTAATTGAACTGGCCAGTGTATTGGCTGGTCCTGCTGTTGGCGCTTTTTTTGCAGAATTAGGGGCAGAAGTCATTAAGATTGAAAATAAAACAACTCTTGGCGATGTTACCCGTAAGTGGAAATTACCTACGGAAAACAAGGAGGCAACTTCCGCTTATTATGCGAGTGTCAACTGGAACAAAAAGGTGCTGTTTCTGGACTTCAGTAATAAAAATGATCAACGAAAATTATACGACCTTTTACCAGAGGCAGATATCGTCATCAGCAATTTCAAACCGTCTTCTGCCGAAAAAATGGGCATGGGATATAATGCTCTTAAAGCTTATAACTCCGGGTTGATTTATGCTCAGCTGACGGGGTTTGGGGAAGATTCTTCCCTCCCTGCTTTTGATGTGGTATTACAGGCGGAAGCAGGATTCCTGTATATGTGTGGCGCACCAGGAGGAGACCCGGTGAAAATGCCGGTAGCCCTGATTGATATTCTTGCGGCACATCAACTCAAAGAAGGTATTCTCATGGCTTTGATCAAGAAAATGAAAACGGGGCAGGGCAGTTATATTAGTACATCCCTGTTGGAATCGGCCATCGCTTCCCTGGCCAACCAGGCTACTAATTGGCTGATGGCAGGGCACATTCCCCAACCCATGGGAACCGGACATCCTAACATCGCGCCCTACGGGGATATTTTTTATTCCAGTGATGATAAGCCAATTGTTATTGCAGTAGGTACCGACCAGCAGTTTAGGCAATTATGTGCCTGTCTGGACCTGCCACACCTGTCCACGCAGGAGCGCTTTGCCACCAACCACTTCCGGGTACAAAACCGTTTGATCCTGGTGGAGTTTTTACGTCCCGCATTTAACAAGTTTACCCGTGAAGCGTTAATGGCAAAATTTAACGCAACAGGTGTGCCGGCCGGAAGAGTGAGAAATATGGAAGAAGTATTTCAAATTCCTGTGGCCAGGAAAATGATCCTCGAAGAGACCAAGCCAGATGGGACACACTGCAAAAGTGTCAAAACGGTTGCATTTACTTTGCAATGAAGATTATGGGCTATTCCGAAAAAATCAATAACTTTAATCTTACTCTTAATACCAAAAGTGTCAAATTGAGACCCAAGCTATTTCTTTCAATGCTCTTTCTGTGGATCGGTATTTGCTCCGTCAAGGCAACGCATATTGTCGGAGGGGAAATGAATTATACCTGCCTTGGAAATAATGAATATGAAATAACGCTCACCATTTTCAGGGATTGTTTTTATGGTAACCCCAACGCATGGTTTGACAACCCGGCGTCCATCGGTGTTTTTGACGTAAACAACGAATTGCTCCAGGAAATACAGATTCCCCTTATGAATAATGATACTTTGCAACCAACACTGAGTGGCGACTGTTTTGTTGTGCCGCCAGATGTATGTGTACATACGACTACTTATTCGGCCATCGTTAACCTGCCTCCGATCATAGGCGGATACCAATTGGCTTACCAAAGATGTTGCAGAAACCAGACCATAGCCAACATCATTGATCCTTTAGGTACAGGAGCAACCTACGGTCTTACCATTTCCGAACAGGCATTGCTGGAATGTAACAGCAGCCCCCAGTTCGTGGCCTGGCCACCCTTGTATATTTGTGTGAATGAACCCATTGTGTTCGATCAGTCAGCCGTGGATGCTGATGGTGACTCTATTGTTTACAAATTGTGTGCACCACTGCAGGGGGCAGATCCTAATATTCCGCAACCTCAACCACCCAATCCGCCTCCCTATGCTCCGGTTACCTGGGTAGATCCACCCTACGGAGTTGAGAATATGCTGAATGGAATCCCGGGAGGACAACCCCTGGAGATAAACCCTCAAACTGGCTTGCTGACCGGGTTGCCAAACACGGTGGGGCAATTTGTTGTAGGCATTTGTATCGAAGAATATCGGAACGGTGTTTTGATATCTACCACCAGAAGGGATTTCCAGTACAACGTTGGTGTTTGCGGACAGTGGGTGGCTTCTTTTTTCGCACCCGAAATACAATGTGAGGATTTAGAAGTTTCTTTTGAAAATCAGAGTTACGGAACGGATCAATTCCTGTGGAACTTTGGCGACCCCGCAAATCCAGGCTTCACCAACATGGAACCTTCGCCTTCTTATGTGTATCCCGATACCGGGCTCTACCAGGTAACTTTAATTGCTGGTCCTGATAATCCTTGCGTGGATACCTTTCAACAGGAAATCTATTTACAATACAATTCCCTTTTTCCGGCCTTTAGCTTTGCTCTTGAATCCTGTACGGATTCAATGGCCATACAAGTGACGGATCTTTCAGTGGATACCCTTTTTGAAATAGCATCGTGGTTTTGGGAGTTTCTGCCGGGGGGAGCACAAACTTCCACCCAGCAAAATCCTGTTTTTTATGCGAATGGAACGGGCGTATATACGGTACAATTGACGGTAACCGCTGAAAATGGCTGCGAAAAGACAGTCAGCCAGGCAATTTTTGTCGACCTCATTGATGAAGAACTCGAGGCAGATACCCTGCAAATATGTTTTGGAGAAACCGTTGGATTAAACGATGAATTTTCGCCCGTTTATCAATACCAATGGGCTCCTGCTGAAGATTTTGAAGATTCAACCTTACCCAATCCGATGGTCACACCAACGGAAACGACCACCTATTCGGTGACCATTTCCGATGTGGATGACTTTTGCCAGATCGAGCGTTCCGTAACCGTAGAGGTTGCTGCCCCTTTGGAAATCATTATTCCAGGAGATACAGTGATTTGTGATCCTGATATGCTATTGACAGCATCGGCAGAAGGTGCATTTTATTATGAATGGTCAGCCGATGCAGCCTTTACAGCTGTATTGACCTACGATTCCCTGGTAAATGTATCTCCAATAGGGGAGATGACCTATTACATCAGAGTACTTGATGAAAATGAATGTCCTTCGTTGGATAGCGTGACGGTTACAGGCAATGGCGTAAATCTTTTGAAACCGGATACGCTGCTGGCATGTATTGGGGATGCTGTAGCGATCGGGGTGGCCAATACTGATCCTGCAGATATGCTTTCTTTTTCCTGGCAGCCGGAAGATCTTATTCTTACCGGGAATAATTTGGATACGATAACCGTATTGCCCGTTGAGCCAGGGCCAACCGTATTTTATTTGACGTCGGAAAATCAGCACGGTTGTTTAGCTTATGATTCTGTTGTTGTTTATATTATAGACACTATCAGTCAGGAAGCCCAGGTACAAGCCATTCAATGCAGTGGATATACTGTTCTTTTTTCTTCTGCTGGTACTAATGCACCTTTTTATAATTGGGTTTTTAATGACCCTGAGGGGCCTCCCGGACAATCGGCTACGGGTTCCGAAGTAAGCTATACCTTTGCTGGTCCCGGAACGTATACTGTGGTCATCACCTTGCCGGAATCTTTGGTTTGCTCAGATACCATCTTTTTTCCGGTAACGGTTTCAGAACCTCAAATAGCAGTAAATTTTGAATGGAACCTGGAATCCTGTATGGATACCGCCCTGATTCAATTCACAGATATAAGTCAAAACGACCAAAGTGAAATAGTAACGTGGGATTGGAATTTTGGCAATGGAAGCTCATCAGACCTGCAAAATCCTCAGGCTGAATTTGTAACCTCCTCGCCTAATGAAGTTACGCTGGTTATTACCTCCTCTGATGGTTGTGTGGACTCATTATCATTAATTGTCCAGACAGCCCTGGTTGAAGAAACCCTTCAGGATTCCTTATTCGTTTGTCCCGGAGATTCTATCCAGCTTAACCCTCAATTCCAGGGTGATTACGAATATTTGTGGTCTCCTTCGGAAACGCTTTCCAGCCTTATCGATCCGAACCCTTGGGCTTTTCCTGCAGAAACGACGACTTATACTGCTTTGATAGGCAGTTTGGAGAATATTTGTGCTGTGGAACGGTCAGTAACTGTCGTTGTGGCTCCTTCCATTGAATACATTTTGTCAACGGACACCATTGTATGTGACGACAGCTATTTATTATTTGCTCAAAGTGAAGAAGCCATTGAATATACCTGGTCGACTGGCCCGGATTTTACTTTTGTGATCAGCCAGCAACCTGAATTTGAAGTGTCCCTGGGTGGAATAGAATCAACTTTCTATCTTCGTATGACGGACGTTTTTGGGTGTTCTGTAATCGACCAGGTCGATCTTGAAAGTCATGCTATTCAAGTGTTTCTTGATAACGAAATTACTTTATGTATCGGTGATACAATTCAGCTGGAAGTCGTTAATCTGTTGGCGGACGAATTGATTTATAGCTGGACTCCAGTTTCCGCTATACTTGAAGGTGCAAATACAAATACACCCCTGGTTAATCCTGTCACTTCAACCGTTTTTGAGGTGAGCATCAGCAATGATTATGGATGTACATTGGATACATCTGTACAGGTCAATATTTTTAATTTTGTTCCTCCGCTGGATATCGCAGCAGATCCGGATACCATTTTGTTGGGAGAAAGCAGTATCCTGACAGCCACTGAAGATCCTGCCTATACTTATTTTTGGGCACCTGCTGCATCGCTGAATTTCGATGATGTTTCGGAGGTGATCGCTACGCCTGAGGAAACGACCACCTATGAGGTGATTGTAAGAGATGAAAATGGTTGTATCAATCAGGCATTGGTGATGGTGGTGGTTTTGGTACTGGAATGTGGCGAGCCTTATATTTTTATACCTACTGGTTTTACCCCCAATGGAGATGGTTTAAATGACGAATTGGAAGTTTACGGTAATAATATTCAGGAAATGCACCTGGTTGTTTACAACAGATGGGGTGAATTGGTATTTGAGAGCCGCGACCAAACTGAAAAATGGGATGGTACCTATCAGGGAAATGAATTGCCTGCGGGTACCTTCGGGTTTTACCTTGAAGTGATCTGTGATGATGGGGATCAATATTCCAAAAAGGGAAATATTACATTGTTGCGTTAATCAATATTGAGTATATTCCCCTTTTGTAGAACTAAATGAATTATGCGACACCTTTTTTTTACGCTCTGTCTGTTAAGCTACAGTACAATGGTGATTGCCCAGGATCCTGAATTGAAATTTGGAAGGATCTCTTCCGCTGAATGGGCAATGGAATATTGTGCATTTGACTCTACCGCTTCTGCCGTAATCCTTATGGAACAATGTTTTATCCATTTCTCCGGGAATAAGGCCTATCTAAGGGTCCATAAACGTTTAAAGATCCTTGATGATAGAGGGTTTGAATACGGTAATTTGATTATTCCGTATTATCATCACAACCGTAGAGAATACATAACAGGGTTTAAAGGGGCAACCTTTCTAAAAAATAAAAACGGGAAAATCCGAAAAGTCAGTGCCAAAGAAACTTTCAAAGAAAAGGTCAACGAGTACTGGTCAGAATTCAAGGTACCTTTCCCGGCCATTCAAAAGGGAGCTGTTATTGAATATAAATATGAATTTGTTACCGAGAATTTAATGGCCCTGCAGCCCTGGGAGTTCCAGCATGAGATCCCGACAGCATATAGTGCCTTGAGTGTCCGGTTACCGAGTTATTTACAATACAGTATTTTGGGATTTGGGAATAAATACAAGCAGAAATACGATACCTTAGACCGGAATGAATGGGTACTTGAAAAGTTGCCGGGCTATAAGGATGAGGATTTTGTGTACAACCCTAAAGATTACATTGATCAGGTGAGGTTTCAGGCACATAGTGTTTATACACAGTTGGGCTGGGAAAATATACTTCAGAACTGGGATGAACTGGGAGCCGATATGCTTTCCGAGCATTATAACAAGGTTTTTAGAAAGGCCGGCCGAAAAAAAAATGTCCTGGAAAATATACTCGGGCCAGGAGACTCAGACATTGAAAAAGCCAAAAAGATATTTGATTATGTCAGGAATACCTATCAATGGAATGGGTATTATTCTATTTATCCGGCCAGAACTGCCGTGGAATTTTTGGAGACGAATACCGGCAATTTTGCGGATATAAATTTGTGGCTTGTGGGGTTACTGCAGGCTGCGGGCCTGGATGCCAATCCTGTTTTGATAAGTACTCGTTCCCATGGAAAACCTGTGAATAATTTCCCGTTGCTCAGTCAGTTTAATATTGTGATTTGTTCCGTCCTGGCAGCAGGGGAAGAAATATTACTGGATGCGGTTCCCAGGGAAGGTGTCCTGCCTTATGATCACCTTCCATTAGAGGATCTCAACTATACCGGGTTAAAAATAAAAAGCAATGGAACGGAATGGATAAAAATACCTTTCAGTGATGATTCTAAATCTCAGGCACTGATCGAATTGGATTTTGTTTCCGGGGAGGGAAGGATGAAATTAAGGTATATGGGGTATCCCGCTGCCGAAAAAAGGGATGATCTGGTGAAGGGGAATGAAATTTTTCAAAAGGTCATTTTTGAAAATTTCACCGGAGAAGAGATTCAGGTTAATCGTCGGGAAATTCAAAATGCGGATAAACTCGAAGAAAGCCTGGAAATCGATTATGACCTCGAACTGATTGATATTAATGATCTGGATATTATCTACTTCAATCCGGCTATATGGACCGATTGGAAACAAACACCATTTAAAAAAGCTGACCGGACTTTACCCGTTGAATTGCCCTATCCTTTTATCGATCAGGTAGCCATTAAAATTCTTATGCCGGAGGGCTATCGTTTGGAAGAAGCGCCAAAATCGGTTAGACTTTTACTTCCTGATAGTCTTGGGTATTTTTATTACAGTATCAGTAATGAACAAGACCACATTCTGGTTAATATGAGACTTAAAATTTCAGGCGTATATATGTCGCCGGAAGTTTATTTTGATCTCAAGGAGTTTTTTGAACAAATAAGTCAAAAAGTCAATGAAGTGCTTGTTTTTGGAAAGCAATAAGCTAATGTTTAACAGACTTTTTTAAGCTTTAAAGGGGATATTTTTAAAATTTCTTTTCCTTGAGTACCTTTGCACCTCATTTGTGCGTTTAGCGTAAGGATGATATATTTCCATGAATAAATAACTAAGAAAACATGAAAAAACTATTTATTATTTTCAGCCTGACCCTGGTTCAGCAAGTAGTCTTTGGGCAAGTTGCGTTTACGGATATGAAAGTAAACCCGTCTACTGCAGTGGAGGATCAGGAAAAAACAGGTACTTGTTGGAGTTTTGCAACCATTTCCTTTTTGGAATCAGAATTGTTGAGAATGGGTAAACCGGAATTCGATCTATCCGAAATGTATAGTGTTCGAGCCATTTATTTGGATAAGGCAAGTAACTACCTATTGCGTCAGGGAAAAGCAAATTTTAGCCAGGGAAGCCTTTCCCATGATGTCATCCATGCTTATCAAATGGTGGGAGTTGTTCCTGAATCAGCTTACACCGGTTATGGAGAAGGAAGGACATCTCATAATCATGGTGCCTTGGAAAGAGAACTCAAAGTTTACCTGGATGGTCTGATTAAAAGCAGAAAAGTTCCGGAAAACTGGCGTGATAAGGCAAATGAAATTTTAGATACTCACCTGGGGGAATTGCCTGCTTCATTTGACTATGAAGGCAAAAATTATACCCCGAAGACTTTTACTGCCAGTCTGGGTATTAATCCTGATGATTATGTGACTTTGACTTCTTTCACTCATCATCCCTACTACGCTTCATTCATCCTGGAGATCCCTGATAATTATTCCAATGGAACTTATTACAATCTTCCTTTGGAAGAGTTGGTCAGTGTAACCGATAATGCTATAAACAAAGGTTATACCGTCGCATGGGATGCTGATGTGAGCGAAGCTTATTTTAACCATAAAATAGGTTTGGCAATGATGCCAGTCGACTCAGCGCAATGGGACGAAGTCGTCTCCGGAAGCATAGGGCTCTCAAAAGTTGAAGAAAAAGAAGTAACGGCAGGTTTCCGGCAAATGGAATTTGAAAACTATAATACGACAGATGATCACCTTATGCATATCGTTGGAGTCTCAACCGATGATACAGGTGTGAAATTTTATAAAACAAAAAATTCCTGGGGGGAAAGTAATAAATATGGTGGTTATGTCTATGTTTCTCCAGGCTACTTCCAACTCAAAACAATTGCTATCATGGTACATAAAAATGCCATCCCGGGAGAAATAAAAGCCAAATTAGGTTTGTAAAGTCCTGTTCATAACAGCAAAAATAAAGGCTCTCAATTCAATTGAGGGCCTTTGTTTTTTATGAAATTTTTCTAACTCTTTTAACGTATTAACGTTTTTCGCTATATTTAGACGGTTATTTTTCTAGAATAAAATTTACCGTTATGTGTCGCCTCCCTGCTTTCCTTCTGTTCCTTTTGTTTTTCCTGAAATTACCTGCACAGGTTTATGATGATTATGTCGGTGCGGGGCACGCCGAAGGAGTTACCGTTTTCAGCAGCAGCGAATATCAATTCAGTGGTTGGGATGAAGCTGCTACAGCAGATAAAACCATTTCCGGAGAAGGCCTGGAAGGTAGACTGGCTGAAGCATCCCGGTTCCTGGCCCAGGCTTCCCTTGGAGCGAACCTTGCAGCTATTCATCATGTAGCTGATGTGGGTATCGAAAATTGGATTGAAGAACAATTTGAAGCTCCGGTTTCTTACTATCTCGACTTCATGGAGGAAGTTTATGATGAAGTTTATCAGTTTTACATAGCAGGCGGAGGAGATCCCAATAATTTTTCCTGTCGCCCGGATTGGGTAGAATCAAATTATGCCTGGTGGCAGATGACGATGACCAACGAAGACGTTCTGCGTCACAGAGTAGCCCAGGCTTTGAGTGAAATCCTGGTAATTTCCAAGGAAAACTCTGATGTCCGGGATTATGGATATGGCGTAGCCAGTTTTTACGATATTTTTATTCGTAATGCTTTTGGCAATTACAAGGATATTTTGATGGAGGTAACCTTGCATCCTGTGATGGGCAAATATCTGAGTCATCTGAACAACCCAAAATCCATACCCGAAGCCAACATATTTCCCGATGAAAATTATGCCAGGGAAGTTATGCAGCTGTTTTCTATTGGTCTTTTTGATTTAAATCAGGATGGCAGCAGGCAACTGGATGGTAATGGAAATTTCCTTCCTTCCTATGATAACAGGGATATCAGTGAACTGGCAAGAGTGCTTACCGGTTTGGGAGCCGGTGGACTTTCCGAGTGTGGTACAGCTTATGAGCCTGCCTTTTGGCTCGAAATACGACATATCGATATGACTGCTCCCATGGCTATGTACGAAACATGGCACGAGCAGGGTGAAAAAGTTCTATTCCAAAATCAGATCATTCCTGATGGCCAGACAGGCATGGAGGATGTGGAAGATGCCGTTGAGATCATTTTTAACCATCCGAATGTGGGTCCCTTTATCAGCAGGCTGTTAATTCAGCGATTGGTGAAATCCAATCCTTCGCCGGAATATATTTTGGAAGTAGCCAATGCTTTTGCGGATAATGGCGAGGGTGTCAGGGGAGATATGAAAGCAGTGATAAAGGCAATTTTGTTGCATCCTGAAGCAAGGGAATGTAATTACCTGGAAGACCCCGATCACGGAAAATTGAAAGAACCCATTTTGAGATATACCCAGTTTGCCAAAGCTATCAATTCCTATACTCCTGAAGGCAGGTATTGGAATACGGGAAATTATATTCTGGAAGGGGCAGCCCACCATCCTTTGCATTCTCCTTCCGTATTTAATTTTTATTTGCCGGACTTCCAACCCATAGGACCGATTGCAAATGCTGATCTCGTAGCTCCTGAATTTCAGATTCATAATACAAAAACAAGTATTGGCTTCATTAATCAGGCTTATAACTGGACCGTGTCTGAGCGACTACTTTACCATTGGCAGGGTCCTGATCCATATAATGACCGGATTGTCAATACAGATGTTTTGAGATATATGCCTTATGCTAAAAAACCCGAAGTGTTGATCAATAAGCTGGACCTTTTGCTCACGCATGGGCAAATGACCGACAGGTCCAGAACGCTTTTAAGGGAACAACTGTCTGCATATGTTTCAAGTTCCGAAATTTCCGAATTGACCAACAGGACCAAGGCAGCCATGTTCATTTTCCTTTTAACCCCTGATTTTGCCATTCTAAAATAAAAATGCCATGAAGAGAAGTCGACAAATATCCAGAAGGAAGTTCATCAACCGGGCTGCTCTCACTGCCCTGGGAGTTTCGACCTTGCCTTCTTCCATATTGAAGTTTAAAACCTTAAATGCTGCGGCATTGAATAACTCCGCAGTATTTAATGATGAGTATAAAGCCCTGATATGTTTGTTTCAGGCCGGGGGTGCAGATTCCTTTAATATGCTGATGCCAAGAGGTACGGCAGAGTATCAGGAATATGCCACCACAAGGTCCAACCTGGCCATTGCTCAAAGCAGCATGCATGCCATAACACCTGCAACCAACGACGGAAAACAATACGGAGTGCATCCGTCCATGTATGGAGTCAAGCAATTGTTTGATCAGGGAAATCTGGCCTTTATTCCTAATGTTGGTATGATGGTTCAGCCTACCACCAAAGCAGAATACCTGGCAGGCAGTGTGCCGCTCCCTTTAGGGCTGTTTTCACACGCAGACCAGATCAAGCACTGGCAAACAGCAAGTCCGGCAATACGGTCATCCATTGGCTGGGGCGGGAAGGTGGCAGATCTTCTGCAATCGATGAATAATAACCAAACGATTTCCATGAACATCTCCCTGTCTGGTACCAATGTATTCCAGTACGGAAACCAGATTTATGAGTACTCGGTGGACCCCGAAAACGGGAGTACAGGAATAACCCGTTATGATCAGACCAATAGTTTTGACAACCTGCGTAATGGTATGATTGATAGTTTGTTGTCCTGGGATTATGACGATATTTACAAGGACAGTTATATAAATACCATTCGTAATGCACGGGATGCTCATGTGGAGTTTCAGGCAGCCATAGAAGGGGTAGGGGAGTTTCAGACCCCATTCAGTGACAACAAGGTTTCTGACAGTTTTAAAATGATTGCCAAAATCATCAAAGCCCAGGAAACGCTGGGATTTAAAAGGCAAATTTTCTTTGTGAATTTTGGCGGATGGGATCATCATGATGATCTGCTTGAAAAACAGGAAGGCATGTATGCTGTCATGAGCAATGCACTGTTTGAATTCAATGCGGTAATGAACGAGATTGATATGATGGAGCAGGTAACTACTTTCACGGCTTCCGAATTTGGCCGGACACTGACTTCCAATGGGAATGGTAGTGATCATGCCTGGGGAGGAAATGTCATGATCAGCGGAGGAGCAGTTTTTGGAGGTGATTTTTATGGCACCTATCCCTCCCTGGAACTGGATAGTGCATCTGTTGTAGGCAATAGAGGGGTTTTGGTCCCCGGGGTATCAACAGATGAGTATTTTGCGGAATTGGCCCTGTGGTTTGGTGTTAGTCCAACAGATCTCTCCCTTGTTTTCCCTAATATCGCTAATTTTTATTCCCCCGGAGGGACATCGCCTGTAGGTTTTATGAATATTTAAAAATCGCCAAAATGAAAAATCTATTTATACTTTTTATTCTATCTGTTTCTTTCCACTTGACTTTGCAGGCACAGTGCTTTCCTGACCGGCATAATACCACCTGGTATGATGGCTGGGTTTCCTGCGAAGCCAGTGATAACCCCAATGCCATGCGAGGTCAGTCGCATTGGTTGATGTATGATTTTGGATATGTTTACAAAATGGGTCAGATGCATGTCTGGAATACCAACGATATTGAATACCTGGACTGGGGACTGCGTACTGTGGCAATTGATTATAGCCTTGACGGAGTTACCTGGACGGAGCTGGGAACTTATGATTTTGATCAGGGAACGGGCAAAAGCACCTATGAAGGATTTGACGGCCCTGATTTCGAAGGTATAGAAGCCCAGTATGTATTGATAACGGCTATTGATAATTTCGGGGGTAGTTGTTTTGGATTGAGTGAAATTAAAATCAGGGTAGATGGCACCTCCGTCGTATCAACAGAGACGCCAGAGGTGAATCCAGGTTGCCTCACCGTTCATATGTATCCCAATCCCTTTGTCACCCGAACCCAATTGAAAATAACCACGCGATGTGATGATGACGTTTTTTATGGGATCACGGATGCCATGGGTAAAATCATTATTCCTGAGCAAAAGTTATCGGGAAATACCGTGAACCTGGAGTTTTCAGACCGGAATATGGCTGCAGGAGTCTACTTCCTCGCGGTACGCCAGGGTGTCCAGGTGAAACAACAACGGTTGGTTAAGATTGGTAATTAATAAAAACAATTCGTCATTCATAATTGACAACTCGCAATTAATTACCTACTCCTCATAAATTTCCACCACTCTTTCACCAGGCCTGGCATAGCCCCTGTACATGCCGGCAGTATTAAAGGGCATGGTTATATTACCACACTTATCGAGGGCGATCAACCCTCCTGAACCTCCCGCTTCTTTGAGTTTTTGATGTATGATCATTTTGCCTGCTTCTTCAACGCTGACTCCTTTATAATCCATTAAAGCTGACATATCATGAGCTACGGCGTACCGGATAAAATACTCACCATGCCCGGTGCAGGAAACACCACAGGTCTTGTTGTTCGCATAGGTGCCTGCCCCGATGATCGGGGCATCTCCAATTCTGTTCCAGCGTTTATTGGTCATACCTCCGGTAGAGGTGCCGGCAACAATATTTCCCTTTTGATCGAGCGCTACGCAACCCACGGTACCAAATTTATAATCCGGCCAGGCATCTAAATTTCCGGTTTTTTTGTCCTCTTTTTCAATGGCATCCTGCAGCGCTTTATACCTGGTTGGGGTATAAAAATATTCGCCACTGACCGTATCAGTCCTTGCTCAATGGCAAAAGTGTTGGCTCCGGCCCCGGAAAGCATGACATGTTTGGAATTTTCCATCACGGCTCTTGCAGCATTAATCGGATTTTTTACAATGGTTACACCACCAACTGCCCCGGCTTCGAGATTCTCTCCATTCATGATCGAAGCGTCGAGTTCGTTAATGCCTTCGTGTGTAAAAACAGCCCCTTTTCCTGCGTTAAAATGTTCGGAGTTTTCCATCACATTAATAGTGGCAATAACTGCATCCATACTGCTGCCGCCATTTTGCAGAATAGTCTCTCCGGTATTCAGCGCTTCATTTAAAACATCTCTGATCGCTTTTTCTTTTTCCGGTGTCAGGTTTTCCCGAAGAATAGTACCTGCACCACCGTGAATGACCATGGCATACGCAGGTTTGTTCTCACAGGAGGTAGTCTTCTTATCAGCAGTTTGTGGCTGTTCAGCCTCAGGCTGATTACAAGCGGCAAAAAGGGCAATTATCAAAATGATTACTAAAGGATATCTCATAGTTATTTGTTTAAAATCGGTGTATTGCAAACTAATGAATAAATTAATGGGGAAAAACATCCTGGGCCATATCGTATGCCTTTCTGAAAGCATCCAAGTCAAAACCTTCAAGTATTTTTTTGTCTTCGAAAAAATACACCAGGTGTTCCATTGGCATATTTCCTGTCAGGTCATCTTTGGCCATGGGGCAGCCACCATAACCTCTTATGGCTCCGTCAAATCTTTTGCATCCGTTTTGATAGGCAGTTGCTACTTTTTCTTTCCATTTTTGGGGCGTGGTGTGAAAGTGCGCACCAAATTCAATGTCCGGATAGGCAGGGATCAGGTTGCTGAATAAATATTCGATACTTTCCGGGCGGGCAACACCAATGGTGTCTGATAATTGTAAAATGGATATCCCAAGAGAATAAAGTTCATCTACCCAGCGGTTTACCGTTTCCACAGTCCAGGGGGTCACCATAGGGATTCCCAAAGCCCATGGAAATGTAAACAACCATCTGTTTGCCCGTTTTTTTGCAAATCTCCTGGACGGCTTTGACCCTGTCCAGGGATTCGGCAATAGTGGCATTCGTATTTCGCAACTGAAAGGTTTCAGAAATGGAAAAGGGATAACCCAGATAATCAATTTGTTCAAATTGAGCGGCATCATTGGCACCACGTGTATTCGCAACAATAGCCAATAGTTTCGAATTGGTTTTTTCGAGGTCAAGTAGCTCCAGTACTTCAGCGGTATCCTTCATTTGTGGAATGGCTTTCGGGGATACGAAACTGCCAAAATCAATGGTGTCAAAACCTACTTTCAGCAATTGGTTGATGTAGGCCGCTTTGGTAGAAGTTGGAATGAACGTTTTAAGGCCCTGCATAGCATCTCTTGGGCATTCAATCAGTTTTATCATTATTTGCTATTAAGGTTTTCCCAAAAGTACAAAATACGAATTTGATTTGACAGCATTCGGTTGGCAATTTTACGGAAACATTCCAAACCAGCCTTTCCTTACTTTCAGGGCATTTTGTATCTTGGCCAAAATTTGCATACCCATAATAATTTAAAAATGATAAGATATTTCTTTTCGCTTGTTACGTTTATAATTTTCTCTTCCTTTACGCAGGCGCAATCCTCCGATTTGCTCTTACGTCATCCTTCCCTCAGTCCGGACGGCTCACGTGTGGCCTTTTCCTGGCAGGGAGACATCTGGACTGTTGATGCCCAGGGAGGCGAAGCATCCAGGTTGACCATTCATGAAGCTTATGAAGCGGCTCCACAATGGAGTCCTGACGGACAGTCCATTTGTTTTACCAGCAATCGTTTTGGTAACTCCGATGTTTTTTCGATCGGTTCAAAAGGAGGAACTCCTTTTAGAATAACTTACCATTCAGGTGGTGATGCCAATGCCAGTTGGGGAACGGATGGCAATATTTATTTCGTTAGCAGAAGATCCTTCGCTCAGATCGAGCGGGAATATGAAATTCATAAAGTAAACTCAAACGGAGGTACACCGGTAAGAGCACTCGATGCCCTTGGTTTCAACCCCGTACTTTCTCCCGATAATCGGTATGTCGCCTTTGAAAGAGGCTCCTGTCGTATCGCCCGGGAGGCATATAAGGGGCCGGCGAACAGAGACATCTGGGTATTTGATACCCAAACAGGGAAATACAGCCAGGTTACCACCTCTGAGCATCAGGATATTTATCCGGATTGGGGAGCTGATGGTCAGTTGTATTTCCTAAGTGCTCGCGCCGGTAAATACAATCTTTATACCGTTAAAATAGTCGATGGCGGAAAAGAAGGTGAGCTGCAACGACTGACTAATTTCAAAGAGGACGGTATCCGTTACTATGATGTAGCAGCTAATGGAAAGAAAGTTGTTTTTGAAAGAGGCATGGATATTTATACCATGAATGCGGATGGAAAAGGTAAACCCGGAAAATTAAACGTTACCGTTAGCAAGGATTACCGGTTCGACCCAATAGAGAAAAAGACTTTTTCGGATAATGTACGCGACTATAGTGTTTCACCCAATGGAAAGATGGTTGCCTTGAACGTACGGGGTGAGATCGTCGTTAAGCAGAATGATAAGGAGAAAAATCGGACAAAAGCAATGACCAATGATGCTGCCAGGGATCAAAATCCGCAGTGGCTGAACGATTCTACTTTGTTGTTTATTTCGGATCGTTCGGGCAATAAGGACATTTTTATGGTACGTTCATCAGATACATCACAGGTTAATCTGTTCAGGACCTTTAAAACAACAGTTAAAGCCCTTACCATTACTCCCGAAGATGAAGCTCGGTTTTCTCTTTCTCCTGATCGTAAAAAAATTATGATCCTTCAAGGACGGGGAAAGTTAATAACGGCTGATATTGATGAAAATGGCGTATTGTCAAATGAGAAAATATTGCTCGATGGCTGGGATACACCATCCGGAGTGACCTGGAGTCCCGATTCAAAATGGCTTGCCTATTCCTCTGAAGACCTCAATTTTAATGCTGAAATTTATATCCATGCTGCAGATAACAGCACAGCTCCGGTGAATGTAAGCATGCATCCAAGAAATGACCGGTCGCCAGTCTGGAGTGCAGATGGCAGCAAACTCGGCTTTGTTTCTGACAGGAATAATGCTGATTACGATATTTGGTTCACCTGGTTGAAAAAGGAAGATTGGGAAAAAACCAAACGTGATTGGGAAGAGGAGGAGGATATGGAAGGAAAAAACGGAAATGGCAAAAAGAACGGCGAGAAAAAAGATTCCACAGACACCTTTACCATGGAGATAGATTTCAACGGAATCCATGATCGTCTTGAACAAGTAACCGCTTATCCGGGGGATGAAGGAGGTGTTGAAATTTCCAAAGATGGAGAAACTTTTTATTTCTCTGCCAACGGTAGTGGCAGAAATGGCCGGAGTACCAAGCGCAATTTTATGAGTATCAAATGGGATGGTACTGATCCAAACATCATTTTGGACGATATGCCACTGGGTAATCTGCAGTGGGATGATTCACATAAAAATCTCTATTTTATTTCCAGAGGAAAATTCAACAAACTTCCTGTTTCCGGTAAAAAAGTGGAAGGCCAGCCGTTTACGGCTAAACTCGAAATTGATCATCCCGGTGAAAGGGCTCAGATGTTTGAAGATGGATGGCGTGCACTGAGAGATGGTTTTTATGATCCTGAATTCCACGGGCAAGACTGGGAAGATCTGAAAAACAAATATAAGAAACGTGCTCTTGCGGCTTCTACCTCTCAGGATTTCAGAACGATGTTCAATGAAATGCTGGGACAACTCAATGCCAGCCATATGGGAATGTACGGTTCAGATCCGGAAGACCTCCAAAAGGACCAAACAGGTTTGATCGGGGTGGAGTTAAAGCCTGTAGCAGATCAGGGCGTCCAGATAACCTACATTATCCCGGACAGTCCGGCAGACAAGGAAAGCAGTAAACTGGCGGTCGGTGAGATCATTTCCGCAGTTAATGGTGAACAAATTTCCGGCAATGCCAATTTTTTCAGCCTCATGGAAGGAACAGCGAATGAAAGAACGCTTTTAACGGTGAAAGCAACTGACGGTACCTCAAGAGAGGTAGTTATCAGACCGGTAACTTCTCTGAATAATGAAAAATATGAAGCCTGGATCAAAGAGCAGAAACGATTGACGGATCTGTATTCCGGTGGTAAACTGGGGTATATTCACATCCGTGCCATGGGGTGGCCAAGTTTTGAAAGGTTTGAAAGAGAATTGATGGCCAGCGGATATGGCAAGGAAGGTATTGTGATTGATGTCAGATATAATGGCGGCGGATGGACTACCGATATGTTGATGGCTGTACTCACGACCAGGCAACATGCCTATACCATTCCTCGCGGTGCTGCCCAATCATTGAAAGACCATGAAAAATTCAAGAATAATTATCCTTATGGCGAGCGCCTGCCCTTCCCTCCGCTGATGATGCCTTCTGTTGCCTTGTGTAACGAAAACAGTTATTCCAATGCAGAGATTTTTAGCCATGCCTATAAAACCCTTGGATTGGGAACTCTGGTAGGGCAGCCTACCTTTGGTGCGGTGATCTCTACAGGGAGTTACGGACTGATCGACGGCGGACGTGTCCGGATGCCCTTCAGAGCATGGTTTGTCAAGGCCACAGAAGAGAACATGGAGCATGGCCCTGCCGTTCCCGATGTATTGGTGAAGAATGCACCGGATGCCAAAGCAGCAGGCAAAGATGATCAGTTGAAAAAAGCAGTTGAGGTTCTAATGGAACAAATCGATAAATAGTAAAACTGATGAAAGAAAAAATCAGGGTTAATCAAAGTGTTGTATTCAGAACGGTGCTCATCAGTAGTATTATCCTGGCTACGTACTGCTAACACTTTTACACCTGTTTTTCACCAGGCTGATCGATGTTGAAAAAGTCCTGGTTGGTATTAAGTTGCTTATCTTCTTGGATTGTAGTGACTTCAACTGTGCGAAGTGTGGTGAAAATAAGGAATGAAATTGGCGGATTATGGCTCTTGTTGGCTGGTTTATTGGTTTCTGGTTTGGGAATTATTTTCCACCTCATAGCGCTTCAGGTTATTTCAGCTATACAGGAGAACCGCGACCTGGATCTGGCCTTGAATATGCGGTCAGTCGGGTTTTATGTTGGGGTAGGTATAATTGCCTCGGTCATTTCATTGATCAACATAAAGGTGAAAAATCAGTTTTGGGGTAATGTACTCGAAGTTTTATTCATAGCAACTGTGGCATTGGCTATCTTTTTGCTGGTTTAATTAATGAAGGGATTATGACATCAAAAAAAATATTGAGAACTGCCATGGATTTTCGTTTGACACCCCGTGTTGACCAGGTGGGCGTTGTGGAGCGTGCAGCTCGTTTTCAAACCAGGAGTATCAAAAAGGAAGCTAAAATAGCCGGTTTGAAAATGACTTTGAGTATGATCGATCTCACTACTTTGGAAGGAAAGGATTCTCCCGGAAAGGTACGTCAGTTAGCTTATAAGGCAAAACATTTGCACGATGCCTATGAAGGTCTCCCCACGGTAGCGGCTGTTTGTGTTTACCCGTCCCTGGTGAGGGTTGCCAAAAAAGAACTGATGGGTACGGCTATTGGCGTGGCCTCCGTGGCGACAGCTTTTCCCAGCGGACAATCCTCCCTGCCGGTTAAGCTGGAAGAAACCAGGTTTGCCGTTGAAGAAGGGGCTGATGAGGTGGATATGGTGATCTCTCGGGGTAAATTCCATTCTGGAGACTACAATTACGTTTTTGATGAAATTGCAGCCGTAAAAGAAGCTTGCGGGAAAGCCAGATTGAAAGTCATTCTGGAAACCGGAGAACTGGGTTCTTTTGACAAGGTTCGCCGGGCCAGTGATATCGCAATCCTTGCAGGAGCCGATTTTATAAAAACCTCCACCGGGAAGATCAAACCTGCCGCAACGATGCCGGTTACTTTGGTCATGCTGGAAGCCATCCGGGACCATTATTTAAAAACCGGCCAAATGATAGGCATGAAACCCGCAGGAGGGATATCCAAATCCAAGCTGGCGCTGCATTATCTCATTATGGTAAAAGAAGTCCTCGGACAGGATTGGCTGGATAATCACTGGTTCCGTTTTGGCGCTTCCAGCCTTGCCAACGATGTACTCATGCAATTGGTAAAACAAAAAACAGGCGCATATCAATCGGCGGATTATTTTGCTTTGGATTGAGGTTTTAAGAGATTGATGGAGAATTGAAAGAGATTGATTAGGATCGATAGCGGTTAGAGTTGTTTTACCGGGATAAAAAAGAAAAATATGGGGAATAAAAAGAAACAAGACTGGGAACTGGCTCCTGCCCCGGAAAGTACGGGGCATGTTCAGATAAAAGACCGATACGGGCTTTTTATAGATGGAAAGTTCGTCAAACCGGTGGAGGGGAAATATTTTGACAGCATCAATCCTGCAACGGAGGAGAAGATATGCGATATTGCCCTCGCAGGCCCCAAAGATGTTGACAAAGCGGTCAAGGCGGCACGAAAAGCTTATGATAATGGTTGGTCTAAAATGCCGGGAAGTGAACGCGGAAAGTATATCTATCGCATTGCCCGGCTAATTCAGGAAAGAGCTCGTGAATTTGCCGTCCTGGAGTCACTGGATGGTGGTAAACCCATTCGGGAATCCAGGGATGTGGATATTCCCCTTGTTGCCGCTCATTTTTTCTATTATGCAGGTTGGGCAGATAAACTCGACTACGCATTTCCCAATAGAAAATACGATTCCTTGGGCGTTGCCGGTCAGATCATTCCCTGGAACTTTCCATTGCTCATGGCCGCCTGGAAAATAGCTCCTGCTCTGGCTACCGGCAATACCGTGGTAATCAAACCTGCAGAAACCACTTCGCTGACCATTTTAAAACTGGCAGAATTGATCCGGGATTCCGGTTTGCCTGAAGGAGTGGTCAATGTCGTTACCGGGGCGGGTGAAACAGGTGCTGCTATTGTGCAACATCCTGGTGTGGACAAAATCGCTTTTACCGGTTCAACCGAAGTTGGAAAAATTATCCAGAAATCTATTGCCGGTTCTGGCAAAAAGCTAACGCTCGAATTGGGAGGTAAGGCTGCCAATATCATATTTGAAGATGCACCCATCAATCAGGCCGTCGAAGGTGTGATCAATGGTATTTTCTTCAATCAAGGGCATGTTTGTTGCGCAGGTTCCCGGTTGTTTGTCCAGGAATCTGTTTACGAGGAAGTCATCGCGAAACTCAAACACCGCATGGAGACCCTGGTCGTGGGAGATCCACTGGATAAAAATACCGATGTAGGAGCCATCAATTCAGCAGGGCAATTGAAAACGATTGAGCACTACCTGAAAACCGGTAAGGAAGAAGGTAATGAATTTTACCAGAGTTCCTGTCCGGTTCCCGAAAAAGGGTATTGGTGTCGTCCTACTTTGTTCCTGGATGTTGCTCAGTCGAGTGTCCTGGCCCGGGAAGAGATTTTCGGCCCGGTACTGGCGGTTCAGACCTTCAGAACGATTGACGAAGTAATTACCAAGGCTAATAATACACAATATGGTCTTTCTGCAGGCGTCTGGACTGACAAAGGTTCCAAAATTTTTAACCTGACCACGCAAATGAGGGCCGGAGTTGTATGGGCGAACACCTATAACAAATTCGATCCGACTTCTCCCTTCGGAGGGTATAAGGAAAGTGGATTCGGAAGAGAGGGGGGATTGCATGGATTGGAGGGGTATTTGAAGTTTGGGTAACGATTGGTTGGTTCAAGAAGTCCAAATAGTTCAACTTGAACCCTTTGGACAAAAAAAATAGTTATGGAAAAAAATCGTATCGAAGTTCTGAAAACTTATAAAATATATATCGGCGGGAAATTTCCGCGCACAGAGTCGGGGAGGTATTATGCACCGAAGAATGACAAAGGCGAAATACTGGCCAATGTCTGCCTTAGTTCCAGGAAAGATTTCCGAAATGCCGTTGTTGCTGCCCGCGAAGCCTTTGGTTCCTGGAGTAACCGTACAGCCTACAACCGAAGTCAGATTCTTTACAGGATAGGGGAGATGCTGGAAGACAGAAAAGCTCAATTTGAGGCAGAATTGATGCGGCAGGGAAGTACTAAAAGGGAAGCCAGCCGGGAAGTCAATATGGCCGTTGATCGTTTGGTGTATTATGCCGGGTGGTGTGATAAATACCAACAGGTAGCTGGCAGTATTAACCCTGTTGCCAGTGCGCATTTTAATTTTTCCGTTCCGGAGCCTATGGGAGTAGTGACCGTGTTTGCCGATCAGGAAACTTCGTTGATTGGACTGGTCTCAGCCATGGCTCCCGCCATTGCAGGTGGAAATACTTGTGTGTTACTCGCTTCAGCAAACAAACCTTTGTGTTCCATAACCTTTGCGTAGGTATTAAATGATTCCGATGTGCCGGGAGGAGTGGTGAATATTCTCACCGGTAAAACAGAAGAGATCATCGATCACGCCGCGGTTCATATGGACGTCAATGCCATTGTTTACCAGGGTGATCAACAAGATGATATCCAATTACTGGAAGAAAAAGCCATTTCCAATGTGAAAAGGATTCGTACCTATTCGGAAAACTGGATGGATGAAGCTGCACAGAGTTTGTATCATGTTACAGATCTTCAGGAAATAAAAACCACCTGGCATCCCATTGAAAAAATTGGCGGTTCGGCTCCCGGGTATTAGCAATTAAAGCAACATCAAATGGGGATAGTCAGGGGTGTCATTTCGTTGATCTTTTGCTCAATGCTGAGCTCGTTGGCCTATACGCAGCTTTTGCCCAGAACGGTCCATTTTGCCAAAAATCAATATGGTGCCCACAATCAGAACTGGATGATTGCCCAGGCCCCGGATCACAAAATGTATTTTGGGAATACGGAAGGGTTGCTGGAGTTTGATGGCATCAATTGGAATTTGTTCCAACTGCCTGACAAGCAGGCTGTAAGGTCAGTTGTATGTGATGATCAGGGACATATCTTTACCGGGGGCTTCGGAGCGTTCGGGTTTTGGAAAAGAGATGAATCCGGAACATTACAGTATCACTCTTTGGTGGATAGCCTGATACGCCCTGAAGTTGAAAAGGAAGAGATCTGGCACATTTTAAAGGGCGATCAGTTCGTGCTTTTTCAATCTTTTTCTTCCATTTTTATTTACGACTATCAAAAGGTGACTCCGCTGCATCCTCCCGGCAATATAATGTATGCTCACCTGGTCAATGGACAATTATTGATTCAGGGGATCGACAGTGGCCTTTATTCGTTTTCTAAGGAAGGGAAATTTGAATTGCTTCCTGCCACGCTTTCTCTTTCGGATAAGAAAGTAACCAGTATTCTTCCTTTTAAGGAAGATGGCTGCCTGGTGGCTACCGAAAATGCAGGTGTTTTTCTTTTTGTGGATAATGTTCTTAAGCCCTGGCCAAATAATGCTCAGAAAGCCTTTGAGAATAGTCAAATAAACAAAGGCATCTTTTTATCCGATAATACTTTTGTATTCGGGACCATTATGGACGGCCTTTACACCCTCAACGATGCCGGGGAGATCCTTTACCACGTAAATCAGGAATCCTCTCTTCAGAACAATACCGTTTTAGCACTTTTTGAGGATGACCGGCAAAACCTTTGGTGTGGTTTGGATAAGGGTATTGACCTGATTGAATTAAACACACCGGTCAAGTATTTTACCGATAAAACAGGGGAGGAAGGGACTGTATATGCAGCCTGCATTTATGAGGACAATTTATACCTGGGGACCAACCAGGGGCTTTTTGTCAAAAAATGGGCAGAGCTGAATGATTTTTCATCCCGAAATGGTTTTGAAATTGTTGAGGGATCCCAGGGGCAAGTATGGGAACTTAAAATATTCGATGGACAATTACTATGCGGACACAATGAAGGAACATTTGTTGTAAAAGGTCGCCATTTCCATAGAATTTCCCCAATAACGGGAGGATTTATTACGGTTAACCATCCGGCAAATCCTGATATTTTGATCCAGGGAACCTACACTGGGCTGGTTGTATTCCAAAGGGGAGACCATGGACGATGGAGATACAGTCATCGTGTCGAAGGTTTTCTGGAACCCGTGAAGCAGCTGGTATTTAGCCAGGATACTGTTGTTTGGGTAGCCAGTCCTACCCAGGGGTTATACCGGCTCGTGTTGTCGGCAAATTTGGATGAAATCCTTTCCCGTGAGTCTTTCGGTGAAAAAAATGGGTTGAAAAGCAATTTTAATATTGATATCACCAAAAATGCCAATCAGGTGTTATTCAAATCGGAAGATAGGTATTATGCCTATGACGAGGAAAGGCGTTCCTTTTTACCTGCTGAAGATATTTTGATGCAAGGAACGAACTTTAAGTTCCGGCGATTTAATGAACAGGCATATTTCCGCATTTTTAAAAATCGGGTTCAGTGTAATATTGAAGACGAAATACAATTGCTCAATTTAAGCCTGGTTCCGGGTTATGAGACGATACTTGAATTAAGGCCAGGAATTTTTTTGTTTTGTCTGGATGATGGTTTTGCTATTTTGGACAAACATAAACCAACGGGCACAGGGCCATTTCCCGGACCGTCAATTGACCTGGTAGAAACTTTCGGAAAGCGGCAGAATATCAGGCTGTCTCGGCCTTTTGCCTCTTCAATAATTTTGCCAGCGAACCAGAATGATCTGAGGATACATTTTTTTCAGCCAATTTTTGAGCATGAACCCCAATTGAGTTACCAATTGGAAGGATATGATACCATTTGGTACGATACGGATGTTGGAGGGATCAAGGAGTTCACTAACCTTCCTGCAGGCAATTATACCTTCCGGATCCGCAATCAGGAATTTGGACTGACAGACGCATTGAATTTTTCCATAAGGCAGGTTTGGTATAAAAGACCATGGATGGTACTGGTTTACCTGGGGGCCGCGGGCTTTGCTGCTTTTGTTTTTTATCAAATGCACCTTCGGCGTCTGGAAAGGGAACGTCGAATTTTGGAAGCCGAAAGGGCAAGGGCACTGCGGGAACAGGAAATTCGTTCGAGGAATGAAATGCTGAGTCTTGAAGTCGTCAGCAAAAGCAAAGAACTCGCCAATTCAACCATGGGATTGATTCGAAAAAATGAAACATTGCAGCATGTGAAAAATGAATTGATGAGGATCAGGAAAGCAAAACACAATCGTTTTGAGGGAAAAGATTTTCAAAAGATTTTACACCTGATTGATGTTCATATCACTTCTGAACAGGATTGGGAGATATTCGAAACTAATTTTAACAGGGTGCACGAGCATTTCTTTAAAAAGCTAAAGGAAGAATTTCCTGATTTGACCCCTGGAGATCTGAAATTGGCTGCCTATTTAAAGATGAATTTAAGCTCCAAAGAGATTGCTCCACTATTGAATATTTCTATTCGTGGCGTAGAGAATAAGCGTTACCGGTTGAGGCGCAAAATAGGGCTTCCAGCCCCGAAAAACCTGACCGAATTTATGATCGGGTATTAAGCAGAAAAATAGAAATGGCGTAGTCGTAGTGAGGTGGAAAAATTGGTTTTGATTTTTTTTGGAGTTAAATTTACATGGATTAACACGAACCAAATTATGTTTAAAACACCTTACAATAATCATTATTGTCCATTCTTCCTTTCCGGAATATTTCTTGTGATTTTCCAAACAGCTGTTTTCGCTCAACCTGCACCGCCTTCCGGACTTTCAGCCCAGGGGTATGACAGTCATGTCGAGTTGCAATGGAACCTCACCTCTGATCCTTCTGTCAGCGGTTTCAGGATTTATAGAAAAGACGCACCCGGGAACAGTTTTGAACAAATAGGTTATGTGACGGCCTCAAAGCCGGAGTTCATTGATTTTACCGGAAGGGAGGATCTTGATTTGGAATATGTGGTCAGGTCTCTCAATTTCCAGGGCCAGGAAAGTGCAGACCCCGAACCTGTGGCTGCCACAACTTTCGAAATGTCAGATGAAGAATTACTCACCATGGTTCAGGAATATACTTTCAGGTATTTCTGGGACTTCGCTCATCCTGTCAGCGGTTTGGCCAGGGAACGCAATACAACCAGCATCGTTACCTCCGGTGGTTCTGGTTTTGGAGTGATGGCTATAGTAGTTGGCGTTGAAAGAGGATTTATTACCTATGAGGAAGGGTTAGAGCGAATGTTGAAAATTGTGGCATTTCTCGAAACAGCAGACCGTTTCCACGGGGCATGGCCCCATTGGATGAATGGCGGTACCGGGGTGACCATTCCCTTTAGCGAATTTGATAATGGAGGGGATATCGTAGAATCAGCTTTTTTGTTGCAGGGACTTTTGACAGCCCGCCAATACTTTGACGGCACTTCGGAAGACGAACAAATACTGTATAATAAAATTACCCAGCTATGGGAGGAGATGGACTGGCGTTGGTATCGTAAACAAACCCAACAGGTACTTTATTGGCACTGGTCTCCGAATTATGGCTGGCAGATGAATTTCCAGATCCGGGGATTCAACGAGGCCCATATCGTTTATTTACTGGCCATTGCTTCTCCAACTAATTTTGTGCCTGCCAGCTTATATCAACAGGGGTGGGCTGGCAGCAATTATACCAACAACAATACTTTTTACGGATTCCCGGTCGAAGTTGGACCTACTTCTGGTGGACCATTATTTTTCGCCCACTATTCTTATCTCGGGTTTGATCCGAGGGGTATCAAGGATGAATACACCAATTATTTTAATAAGAACTTTTTCCACACCATGATGAACAGGGCTTATTGTATTGACAACCCTGAAAATCATCAGGGATATTCTGATGTGTGCTGGGGCCTCACTGCCAGTGACAACCCATGGGGGTACCTGGCTCATGAGCCTACTCCGGCAAGAGATAATGGAACGATAACGCCAACTGCCGCATTATCCTCCATGCCGTATACCCCACAGTTGTCCATACAAGCCCTCAAGCATTTTTACAGGGACCATGGAGCTCAGCTCTGGGGGAAGTACGGATTCTATGATGCTTTTAACCTGGATGAAGACTGGTTCGCTTCCTCCTATCTGGCTATCGATCAAGGGCCGATTGTTTGTATGATTGAGAATTACCGAACAGGTTTGTTATGGGATTTATTTATGAGTAATGATGAAATAGGACCTGCCCTGGAGACAATCGGGTTTGAACCGGACACCACTATGGTGGAGGTCGAAACGATTGGTGCTGAAGTTATCCGGCTGGAGGTGTCTCCCAATCCGGTTGCAACGAATACCTGGTTGGATTTTTCACTTCCTGAAAAACAAAATTTAACGATCAGCTTATATAACGCTGCCGGCATTCATTTAACAGATTTTGTTCAAAATGAACCTTTTTCCGCCGGAAGGCAAAAGCTTACATTGACATTTGATAATGACGTACAAGGACTTTGCTTTATTGTTGTTCAGTCAAACGAATGGCGAACGGCAATTCCCGTAATGGTGAACTAATGCTCTCTTTATAACAAAAGGGAATAAGAAAATCTATTGTTTTTCTCAAAAAAAATCTTTTATCATGAGGAATTATTTACTTACTATTCTGGCCTTGTTAACCTTGGCCTTTTCGTTAAACGCACAAACTGTTTACGAAGATTTTGAAGGTACTTTGCTGAACTGGAATCCGTTCGGTGACGGAGTGTTCAATGGTGCTGTTGACAATCCTGATGTGACAGGCATCAATACTTCAGCAAAGTGTGGTTCTTATACCAAATCTACTGAACATGATTACAGTTTGTTGATTGCTGTGTTGGATGAGCCAATGGATCTTTCTGTCAACAATGAGTTCCGTATCATGATTAATGCTCCTGTGGCTTCCCAGGTATTGTTGAAACTTGAAAATGAAGATAACTCTTATTTTATTGAAGCCACCAAGAACATTGCTAATACGAATGTGTGGCAGGAGTATGTTTTTGATTTTAGTGATGCAGCCGGACAAGGAAGTATCAATAAAATCATCATTTTCTTTGATCCCGGCGTAGTTGAAAGTGGGGACACTTATTTATTTGACAATATAGCTGCTTATCCTGCCGGGGAATGTGCTGGTACAGTTCATGACCCAATGATCATTGATGACTATGAGTGCCAGCGTAACGCCACCTATGGTGGAGGCTGGGATATCATTACGGCTATTGACAATCCTGATGCCAGTGGCGTTAATACAAGTGCGAAAGTAGGGCAGTGGGTTGATCCTTTCAACGAACCGTGGTACGCTATGGTGATTGACTATAACAACCCAATAGATTTATCGGTAAACAATCAACTCAAGGTGAAAATCTGGTCTCCCAAAGTTTGTCAGTTTCTCTTTAAGCTGGAAGGTGGCCTCTCCGGAGTGTTTGAAGTTTGGCAGGATATTACTGAAATCAATACCTGGGTGGAATACACCATTGATTTTAGCAGTCAGGCTGTTGCCAATCACAAAAAGATAGCCATTTTCGCTAACGGCGGACAAGCTGGTGAGGAAGGGGATATTTATTATATTGACGATTTGAGTTGGGGCGAAGCTCCTGCTCCTGAAGCACTGGAAGATTTCGAAGATGGTCAAAGCCTTGGCTGGATGCCATTTGGTGGGGACGCCGTTAATAACGGGACTTTTGATGGGGTAATTGCTAATCCTGATCCCACCGGTGTCAACCAAAGTGCGAATGTTGGAAAATACACCAAAGGAACTTCCGTATTTAGTACCTTAACAGCTATTTTGCCTGCAGGCCTCGATCTTTCCATCAACCCGCAATTGAACCTCGATGTTTGGGCTCCTGCCGGGTCTGAGAGTGTGATCATGAAATTATTTAGTCCTCTTGATGGCAATAAGGAAGTTTCAAGAGATCTGCCCGCTACAGAACAATGGGTTACATTGGAATTTAACTTTGATGAATTCAGCAGTATCACGGACTTTGAAAGTGTGAGCCTCATTTTTGATGGTGGGGTCAACAATCCGGGTACCATGTATTTCTTCGATAACCTGTCCCAGTCTGAGAGTACGGTGGATCCTTGTGAAGGAGTGATCCCAATTCCAAATATCCTGGACGATTTTGATTGTCAGCGAAATGGCACCTATGGTGGTGGTGGTGAATTGGTTACGGTGATAGATAATCCGGATATTTCTCCAGAAAATTCAAGCCCGAAAGTAGGAGAGTACGTTGATCCATTTGACGAGTGGTCGGCGCTGAGTTTCGAAAGTGGCGGTTCCTGGGATCTCTCTGTTTACAACCAGTTCCATATCAAAGTTTGGTCTCCTGCAGAAGTACCCTTAATGGTTAAATTGGAAGGCGGAGCCTCCGCTGTAAGTGAAGTTTGGCTGGATGGCAATACTGTAGCCAATGGTTGGACAGAATATGTTTTTGATTTTAGTGAACAGGCTATGGAAGACCATGCCCGTGTAGCGATTTTCTTTAACGCCGGGCAGGTTCAGCCGGAACAATACAACTATTATATTGATGATATTGAGTGGAGAAGGTCGAATTATTCTGGTTGCGTTTCGGATTACGAAACACCAAGTACATCCATCAGCAATTTCATTTATTTTGCCAATGGTTCTATCGAAGCGGCTAACAATCAGTTGCAGATCGTCGAAAACCCTGTTCCCGGAGGTATCAATACCAGTTCTATGGTTGGCCAATTTACCAAAGCCAATGATGGTACCACATTTGCAGGAGCTTATGCACAATTGGATGCTCCTATGGAATTTGGAGAAACCAAAATCGTCAAAGCAAAAGTTTGGATGGATCATATCGGTAATTTTGCCGTAAAGCTGGAGGATTCAGCCACTGGAGCAGCAAATGTTGAGATTCCTGTACCCAATACATTAACCAATGAATGGGAGGAAATCGTGGTTGATTTTTCAGAAATCACCGATGATGCCCAGTACCGCAGATTGACGATTTTCTTTGATTTGTCGATAGAACCTGCAGAAGAGGATGTCACTTCGTATTTCGATGATATCGTTTTTGGTGATTTCAGTTGTGGTACAACTGGATTGTTTGAGCCGGTTCAGGTTGAGAGCTTCAATGTGGTTCCTAACCCCGTATCACAATCACTGGCTATTGAAATGGATCAAACTGTTGGCCGTGTATTTATTTTCAATGCACTTGGGCAGCAGGTCGGTCGCACTGTTTTTGCCAATGGCAATGAAAATACGATTATCGATGTAGCACATTTGGAAAGCGGAATTTATTTCCTTTCCATTACGGACACAGCCGGAAGATTGATCGGCAAAGCCAAATTTGTAAAGGAATAATACCGTAACCAGTGACGTGCGAGCGCTCACCGCAACGGTTAGAGTCATTTTTGATAAATAGAGATTGAATTAGGAACAACTGTTTTGCCGCCGGATTTTCCGGCGGCAGACCGGTTACTATTCATCGCATCCTATTACACATTTTGCAAATTCGGACGAATGTATTTTTCTCAACTATTACTTCGGTGTAGTATGGTCCTGGCTTTGTTTTTTCCTTATGGCAGCTTGTAGGGGTTCCAAAGAAGTAAATGAAGCATCCGTTAGTTTTAACCTGGATGAGCTCCAGCGCAGGACTTTCAATTATTTTTGGGAGCTGGCAGATTCAACGAATTATCAAATCCCTGATCGCTATCCAAAACGAACCTTTACCAGTATTGCAGCAACCGGGTTTGGACTAGCAGCCTATATAGTAGGTGTGGAAAAATATTATGTTGATAGGGAAGAAGCTGCAATGAGAGTACTCAATACTTTAGAAGTCCTTTCTAATCTCCCGCAAGGGACAAATGAATCCGGTGATTCCGGACATAGGGGCTTTTTCTACCATTTCCTAACCTATGAAAATGCAACGCGATACAAAGATGTGGAACTGTCCTCCATTGATACAGGACTGCTGATGGCAGGCGTGTTAGGAGTTCAGTCCTTTTTTGATCAGGACAATGAAGTGGAAAATAAAATCCGCCTATTGGCTGATGATCTTTATCGCCGGGTGGAATGGGACTGGATGTTGTCTGAAGAAGGCTTGATTTCCATGGGCTGGAAGCCTGAGTCCGGAATGTTAAAGCACAGCTACAAAGGATATTCCGAAGCGATGATCTTGTATATCCTGGCTTTAGGTTCACCAACCCACACCGTTGATGCAGAGGTATGGGATAACTGGACAGCGACGTATCCCTGGAAAACTTTTCAATCAGAAACTTTTGTCAACTATTCCCCATTGTTTACACATCAGTATTCTCATATGTTTATCGATTTTCGAAACATTAAAGATGAATATATGGCTGATAAAGGAATAGATTATTTCGAAAACTCAAGAAGAGCAACCCTGGCCAATAAAAATTATTGCCTCGAAAACCCTGCCAATGCTGCAGGATATGGAGAACATTGCTGGGGACTTACAGCCTGTGATGGCCCGGGATATTTGGAAACGACCATAAACGGTAATCCCTGGACTTTCCATGGATATGCTGCCCGCGGTGCATCTGCTATTTATACTCGGGATGATGGTACCATTGCCCCGACAGCTGCCGGAGGGTCTGTGCCCTTTGCTCCTGAAATCTGTATTCCTGCCTTGAAATACATGTGGGAAACCTATTATGAAAACCTGGTTGGGGATTATGGCTTCAAGGATGCTTTTAACCTGACATGGGAAAACCCTGAGACAGGAGCTTCCGGATGGTTCGATAACGATTACCTGGGCATTGACCAAGGCCCGATTCTGATACAAATTGAAAATTACCGGTCAGGTATTATTTGGGATACTATAAAAAAAAATCCTTATATCCGCCAGGGCCTCAAAAGGGCTGGTTTTACTGGCGGGTGGCTTGATAGAATTGAATAGAAAAACTTAGTATTATGAAAATAAAAATACATCTATACCATGTTCTCCTGGTTTTTTGCTTGTCTTTTTTTGTGGGGTGTAAAGTCAATAATGGCGTCGTTTCGTCGGAAAACAAGGGCAGTCGAATCGACTCCCTGATGAACTTGATGACCCCTCAGGAAAAGATAGGTCAACTCACTCTTTTTACGAGTGATTGGGAGGTCACGGGACCAACCATGAGAGATACTTACAAAGATGACATCAAATCAGGAAGAGTGGGGGCTATCTTTAATGCTCATACGGCCGATTATACTTGTGAATTGCAACGAATGGCTGTTGAGGAAACCCGTCTGGGTATTCCCTTATTATTTGGTTATGATGTCATCCACGGGTATAAAACCATTTTTCCTATTTCCCTTGGGGAGGCTGCTTCCTTTGACCTTGAGATGATTGAAAAATCTGCCAGAGTTGCTGCGGAGGAAGCCTCTGCAGCCGGACTTCACTGGACCTTTGCGCCCATGGTGGATATCGCCAGGGATCCCCGGTGGGGGAGGATTTCCGAAGGTGCAGGAGAGGATGTTTATTATGCCAATCTCGTCGCTGCTGCCCGGGTAAAAGGTTTCCAGGGAGATGACCTTGGAGCTGCCAACACTTTGGCGGCTTGTGCCAAACACTTCGCGGCTTATGGTGCAGCCCAGGCAGGTCGTGATTATCATACAGTGGATATTTCTGAACGGACTCTAAGAGAAGTTTACCTGCCACCCTTTAAAGCCGCTATTGATGCCGGTGTACGTACTTTTATGACTTCCTTCAATGAATTGAATGGAGTGCCGGCTTCCGGTAATAAAATGTTGTTGACCGATATCCTGCGGGACGAATGGCATTTTGACGGATTTGTGGTGACAGATTACACCTCCATCAACGAAATGGTTGATCATGGGAATGTTGCCAATTTCAAGGAGGCCGGGGAACTCGCCCTGACTTCCGGTGTCGATATGGACATGCAGGGGGCTGTTTTTTATGAATATCTGGAACAATCACTTAAGGAAGGAAAAGTTTCCATGGAACAGATAGATCAGGCAGTTCGGAGGATTTTTAAGATCAAGGAAGAACTTGGCTTGTTTGACGATCCTTATAAATATTGTCGGCCTTCGAGACAGGAAAAAACATTGTTGTCGGATGAACACCTGGAAATTGCCAGGGAAGTAGCCCAAAAATCTATCGTTTTACTTAAAAATGACAAACAGGTTCTGCCACTTGATCCGGCAGTAAAAATCGCCCTCATCGGGCCCTTGGCTGACAGCCAATACGATATGCTCGGTTCATGGCATGCGGCCGGGAATGCCAATGATTGTATCACAGCATTGACAGGAATGCAGGCCCAGTCAGTCGGAGGGGTTTATTATGCCAAAGGTTGTGAAGTAAATGGAGATGATCGCTCTGGATTTGAGGAAGCTGTACAGTTGGCAAAATCCTCGGATGTAGTGGTCCTTGCTATAGGAGAAAGCGCGAATATGAGCGGCGAAGCAGCCTGCCGAACAGAAATAGGCTTACCAGGTGTACAACTGGATCTCGCCAAAGCCATAGTGGAAGCAGGCAAGCCAGTAGTAGTAGTTCTTATGAATGGCCGGCCATTGGCAATTCCATGGCTGGATGAACATGCAGATGCCATCCTGGAAACATGGTATTTGGGAACACAGGCCGGAAATGCCATTGCTGATGTCATTTATGGAAAGTATAACCCATCGGGGAAACTTCCGGTAACTTTCCCCCGAAATGTGGGGCAGATACCTATTTTTTATTACATGAAAAATACTGGTCGCCCCATGGAAGAAAACGATAAATATACCAGTAAATATCTGGATTCGGAGAATACGCCGCTTTATCCTTTTGGATATGGATTGAGTTATTCAGATTTTAAATATTCAGACCTTTCTGTTGTTCCACAAACAGTAAAAAAGGGTCAGGATATCCGGATTACAGTGAATGTGAATAATTATGGAGATTATGACGGGGAGGAAGTGGTTCAGGTTTATGTTCGGGATCTGGTCGGCAGTGTCACCAGACCTGTACGTGAGTTGAAGGCTTTTAAAAAGGTTTTCATTGAAAAAGGTAAGTACAAGGCAGTTTCCTTCACACTGACAGCGGAGGACTTAAAATTTTACGATATTAATATGAATTATACGGTTGAACCCGGAGCGTTCGAAGTTTTTGTAGGAGGCAGTTCGGAGGCTGGATTTTCCAGAAAAATAAAATTGGTGGAATAGCCAATATAAAAAATTAGGATCATGAAAAAAACAATCATTTATCGAATTTGGCTATCGTTGTTTGGAATACTAGGTTCAGGTATGCTTTTTGGCCAAATCCTTGACATCACAGGCATCGTGACTGAAGACAATGGTGCTCCTCTTTACGGTGTAAATATACTTGTAAAAAGTACAGGAGACGGGACCATTACGGATTTTGACGGAAAGTACGCATTGAAAGGTGTCAATACTCAGGATACTCTCGTATTTTCTTACCTGGGGTTTGATACTCAGGAAATACCTGTTGCCAGCCGCTCGATGATCGACGTCATCCTCGTTTCAGCTTCCGCATTACTGGATGAAGTTATCGTTGTTGGTTATGGTGTACAAAAGAAAAGTGACGTAACAGGGGCCATCACCAGGGTCAGGTCGGAAGAAATTGAAAAGATTCCTACGGCTTCTGTGGACCAGGCCTTGCAGGGGAAAGTTGCCGGAGTTCAGGTGACTCCTTCTTCCGGGGAGCCTGGAGCACAGGCAGTGGTAAGGATTCGCGGTGTGGGTACCCTCAATACTGCTTCTCCGATATATGTAGTCGACGGGGTTATCCTGGATGATATTGGATTCCTGAATATGAATGATGTGGAATCCATCGATGTATTAAAAGACGCCTCTGCTACGGCCATTTACGGTTCGCGTGGTGCCAATGGTGTGATCATCGTTACTACTAAAAAAGGTAAAGCCAATTCAGAAACACGTTTCCAGTTTGCGTCTTATTACGGTGTGCAGGAAGTAGTGCGGAAGATCGATATGGTTAATGGAACCGAATTTGCCATCCTGGCCAACGAAACGGCTGAAAATGAAGGGACTCCGGTCTTGTACGACAATCCGGAACAATACGGTGAAGGTACCGACTGGCAGGATGTTATTTTCCAAATGGCACCGATTCAAAGTTATCAGTTGAGTGCTTCCGGAGGATCGGAAAAGGTGATTTTTAATTTGAGCGGTAACTACATCCGTCAGGAAGGTATTATCCGGCAATCAGAATTTGAGCGTTTTACGTTCAGAATGAATAATGAGTATCTGTTGACGGAAAATGTGAGCTTTGGTCATAACCTTTCCTTTATGCAAACGGCTTCAACACAGGATCCCGGCGTACTGGGAAATGCTTATCGGGTTTATCCCATATTTGCTCCCAGAGATTCTGCCGGGAATTATACAGATACAGCTCCTGTTGGTAATCCGGAAGCACAGTTTGAATTTAATAATAACAGGAGAAAAAGACAGCGCCTTTCCGGTAATGTTTATGCTAATATAAATTTTCTGAAAAATTTTACATTCAGGAGTAGCCTGGGTCTGGATCAGGTTTATGAAAATACCCGAAGGTTTACCCCTGAATTTTACGTTTCACCAAGCCAGCAAAATCCGGAAAATTCCATTTCCATCGGTACCTTCCGCGGCCGCAACTGGGTCCTGGATAATACGGTGACCTATAATAAATCCTTCGGTTCCAGTAACCTCACGGTTATGGGAGGGGTGTCCATGCAGGAATTTACCGGAGAGACTCTTGGGGGCTCCCGAAGAAATGTTCCCGGAGACACAGAAGAGTTTTTTTATCTCGATGCAGGACCTCAGGATTTTCAGACCAATTATAACGGAGCTTCCAGCTGGGGATTGTTTTCTTATCTCGCAAGGGTTAATTACAGTCTGAAAGACCGTTACCTGGCGACCATCAATTACCGGGTGGACGGTTCCTCCAAATTTGGGAAAAATAACCGCTGGGGACATTTTCCCTCTTTTTCCCTGGGATGGGTAGTTTCCAATGAAGACTTTTTCCCCGTTTCGGATTTGCTGACCCGATTGAAGTTCAGGGCAGGCTATGGTTCTATCGGTAACGATAAAACAGATGTATTTGGATTGTACCCCAGTCAACCTACCGTATCTGATGGCCAGGATGCTGTTTTCGGACCTGATGAGGTACTCAATTATGGTTTTACCCTTCTGGCCTTGGCTAATCCAGACCTTAAATGGGAATCTTCCAATCAGTTTAATGCAGGGGTTGAGGCAGGCTTTTTGGGGAATCGTTTGACTGCCGAAGTAGATTTTTACCATAAAACAACTACCGGTGTTTTGATCCGTGTTGACATTCCTCAATATGTGGGTGCTGAGGAACCTCCTGTACTCAATGCAGCGGATGTTTTGAACCGAGGGTTTGATATTGCCCTTAACTGGAGAGAAACCGGTATTTTTTCTTATAATGTTGGCGTTGTTGCTTCAACGGTTTACAATGAAGTATTGTCACTGGGTGAGGGTAAGGAATTTTTGCTTGGAGGAGATCTCGGCGTTGGCGGAAAGCGTATTACGCGAACAGTACCCGGATTACCCATTGGTGCTTTCTACGGTTATGAAATTGAGGGTGTTTTCCAGAACCAGGAGGAGATCGACAGCAGCCCTACCATAGGGGATGAAAAACCTGGCGATTTTAAATTCAGAGACCTCAATGGTGATGGTGAAATTACTGCCGAAGGGGATAAAGCCTACCTGGGGAGTTCTATTCCCGAATTCATTTTTGGATTCAATCTCGGAGCCAGTTACAAAGGCATTGATTTTTCCATAGATTTCAACGGGCAGACAGGAAATATGGTGGCTAATGCTAAAAAGGCCGCTCGTTTCGGAACCTACAATTACGAAACTTCCTACCTCGATCGGTGGACGGGAGAGGGAACCAGCAATACGGAGCCCAGGGTCACCAATGGCGGCCATAACTACCTTGAGTCGGAATGGTTCCTCGAAGATGCCTCTTTTATTAAACTGAGGAACGTTCAAATTGGTTATACTTTACCTCAGGAGGTGGTTCAAAAGATAAGGTTCAAGAATATCCGCTTTTATATTAGCGGGACTGATTTGATCACCTGGACCAAATACAGCGGTTATACGCCGGAGATCGTTTCGGAATCTGTATTGAGTAACGGTGTTGACAGAGGGGTGTTTCCGTTGGCCAGAACCTACAATTTCGGCATTTCGGCTGATTTTTAATGTAACGGTGCTCTTTAATTTGTCTAAAAATTAAAAATTATGAAATTCACAAAAATATTGACAAGCCTGTTGGTCGTCCTGATTTTTTCTTCCTGTGTGGACGATATACTGGACAAGAAAAAACCGGCAGAGCTTTCATCGGATACCTTCTTTCAAAATGAAAATCACGCCATTTGGGCTACCAATGCTATTTATAACCAGCTTAGAGACTGGGATGTCCATGTGTTTGGTTATATCGGCCTTACGGACATCATTTCTGATGATTCTGATAAAGGCAGTTTGCCCAATGATGCTAATTTTTTAACGGATGTTGATAATCTGACTTTTGATGCTTCGAATATTGCTGTCCTCGGCGTTTGGTCGGGGTATTACCGGCTGATCTACAGGGCCAATCTCGTGATTGCCAATGTACCAGGCATAGAAATGGATGAAGATCTGAAACAAAGGCTTGTTCATGAAGCGCGTTTACTCAGAGCATATGGGTATTTCAAACTGGTGCGCTGGTTTGGGGATATTCCCCTTATTGATCACCCCCTGGAGCCTGATGAATATACGCAGGAACGCATGGCAACTGCCCAGGTCTATGAATTTATCATTGATGATCTTCTGGCTGCCAGAAATGTCCTGCCGGAGAAATCACAATTTTCTTCCAGCGACCTTGGTCGTGTAACAAAGGGAACTGCCCGCGGATTACTCGCCAAGGTTTACCTTACTCTGGGTGATTATGTGAATGCCGAAAAGTATGCCCTGGAAGTCATCGATTCGGAGGAGTATGAACTGTATCCCAATTATGCGGAGCTTTTCCGCGAGTTTGCAGAAAACAGCAGTGAATCCCTTTTTGAGATTCAGGCGGCAGCTTATGAAGAGGGTGGGGGAAGCACCCAATACAACCAGGTACAAGGCGTACGGGGATCTCCAAACCTCGGATGGGGATTTAACCGGCCTTCAGACAATCTGGTGACTTCTTATGAACCCGGCGATCCGAGACGGGAGGCTACCATCCTTTATGTTGGAGAAGTTTTACCCGATGGATCTTCCGTAGTACAGGATAATGAAGCCTTGTTCAACGAAAGATACAACCAGAAAGCATGGGTCGGATCACACCCTGGATTCCAGGAGAATGGTCCGGGAAATATCAGGATCCTCCGGTATGCAGATGTGCTTTTAATAGCGGCTGAAGCAATGAATGAGAATAATAAACCCGAACAGGCCCTGGCTTACCTCAATTTGGTAAGAGCGCGGGCCAGAGGCAGCAATAGTTTTATCCTCCCTGATGTCACCATAACAGATAAGGATGCTTTACGCCAGCGTATATGGCGGGAGCGCCGTGCAGAACTGGCTATGGAACAACAACGTTGGTTTGACCTTCAGCGACAGCAAAGAGCGGAGGAAGTAATGCTGGGTGTAGGAAAAGCGTTTGTGACTGGCAAACATGAACTGTTGCCAATCCCTCAATCTGAAATAGATTTGAGTGGCGGGGTACTTACGCAAAATCCGGGATACTAATCCGTGGAACTGTCAAAAAGCAAACCTTAAGTGCTTGTTTTTTTGGATTAAAGTAAACTTAGGTTTAAAGCTTTGTTAAGTTCTCATGATCAATAATTTAAGGGTTGTAAATTGCATTGAGATTAAATTGTAATTTTACAACCCTTAAAAATTATTGGGATTTTTATTTCACTACAACTGCAAATAGAAAACCACCTACTCTTTACCCAGCAAATCCCACCCGTAGCCGGTTTGGGTCCACCAGCTGTAATGGGAAGTCCTTACCATACCATATAAGTTGGAGTAGACATAAGTCGTTCCGGGGCCATCAACGGCCATCACTGCATTTTGAATGGATATGTTCAGGTCTTCATAAATTGTCCCGAATAACTCGTACTCAGGGTCGTAGGCCGTCTGGTCACACTCGCAATATCCTGCTGTGGTTTTCCAGCCAATGATATCAGCTTCCAGGTTGGTAAAATTGGCTAAAGACAACTGTCCGTCCATATGCCAAAACAGTAAACTGGTCATGCCGTATTGAGTCTCAGGATCAAAAAAATACAAGGTGTCGGGCGTGGCTTTTATATAATACTGGTAAACGGAATCTGCCATATAGTAAATGTCATTCGGCAGCGGGGCGGAACCTGCTGTAAAATATTCCTCTACCAAAAATCCATTGTCGTCTTCCGCGATTATTTCCACGACCAATGTGTCTTCCAGGTAAGAGAAATCATCATAAGCCTCGTTGTTGAAATAATTGTTTCCCGCCAGCAGTACGTAGGTGCTTTTTTGACCTACTTCCATCCCACAGTACATGATAGGGTTATCGTTGAAAAAAGTATTGTCAGGCCCATCATCCGGGATTTCAGTTGTTAATTCGGTACAGGCGGTAAACAAGAGTATTATTCCGGGCAGTATCAGGTTTTTCATATTTTCATATTTATGGTTTTGAAACAGGTGCTATATTAAGTCAGACACCTTTTTAACCTCAGGCGTTGGGCTTAGGCTCTTAAAAAAATTAAGATTTTTGTTGGATCCGGATATACGTTTTCATTTTTTTAACTTTTTAGTTAATCTATTGTTATACCAAAAGTTAATTGTTGGAAAAAATAAACCATACCATTATTTTCGGTCTGTAAATAATACTGAACCTAAAACATCCAAGATCATGAAAAACCTAATCCTGGCAACATTATTCTCTTTCATTTCTTTTACAGCCTTTGCTCAGAGTAATATTAAATTGAGGACTCAGGGCGTAAATTATTCTTATTCAGATGCATCATTTTTTGGACCTTCAGTGGCCTTTGAAGCACCACTCAAGAATCGTTTGAGTTTACAAATAGCTGTCGGTTATTTAAGAAGTAACGAAGTGCTGCAGATCGATCAGAATGTCGTTACCCAGGCGATAAGATTTGAACCTGAAATCCGATATTATCCCCGTGGAGGTCTGGAGGGCTTTTTCCTTGGAGCCAGAATTTCCTACACCGATTTATCCTCAGTAGTAAAAACCGGAGGTGAAAGGTTTGCCTTTCCAACGTGGGGCGGGAAAGAGGGCGTCGGCGGATTTGGAGGTGTGCTCGGCTTTCAGACAAATTTGACAGAACAGTTTAAACTGGGTACGGTTTTTGGACTGGAGTTTGATACTGGCGAAGGCGAACTGGGGATTGTTTCCATTGGCGTTTCTCTGGCCTATAATTTATAGCGTTTTATCCGACCTGCAATCTATTTTTACTATTAATTTTTTAGGTAAGTTATTGTTTTATCACAAATAAATTAACAGCAGTAAAAATATCAAACCATCATTTTTTATCAAGAAATAATACTAAACTTTAAACACCCAAGATCATGAAAAACCTAATTTTAGCAGCAATTCTATCGTTTATTTCCTTAACAGCCTTCGCACAGAGTAACATAAAAGTTGGTTATCAGGGTGCCTATTTTCCGCATGTTGATGAGGATTTTTTCGGACCTTCCGTAGCCTTCGAAGCTGCGTTGAGAAACCACCTTTCCTTAAATGTCAATTTTGGGGTAATCCGTGACCAGGAAGTTACAGGCCCGGACGTTAATGTAATTACCAGGGGGGTTCGGGTTGAACCTGAGGTGCGCTTCTATTTCAGGAAAGGTTTGAACGGATTCTTTGTGGGCCCCAGGCTGTCTTATACCAGTTTGTCTTCTGTGTTGAAAACCGACAAAGAAAGGGTTGATTTTCCTACCTGGGGTGGGGAAGATGCCGTTTTTGGTATGGGAGGTGTGATTGGTTTTCAGGCAGACTTCTCAGAGCACTTGAAACTATCTGTCGTGGCAGGCCTGGAAGTTGACAACCACAATGGTGAAGCGGCCCCGTCTTTGGGCGTATCCTTAGGATACCGTTTCTAAATTATTAAAATATTCCGTTAGTCGAGATTCATGGACCAGGGGTTTGTCTGGAAATCTGGATTTCGATTAACGGATGTTCTTAGGTTTTGATTGAGAGAGATTGAAAAAGCTAGAAAACCTTGTAGCTCGTTCTTGGTTCTCAGTCCTCAGTTTTCAGCCGTCCGCCGTCCACCGTCTCACCGTTCTCCAAACAACAAAGTCCCGATCCTGACCATGGTAGCGCCCTCTTCGAGTGCGATCAGATAATCACCAGACATGCCCATGGATATTTCTTTAAACAATTCGTCATCGGGGAACCAGTTGGTCTTCAGTTGATCAAAAATGGATTTGAGGGTTTTAAATTCCTTCCTTACCTGATCCATGTCGTCCGTGAAGGTGGCCATCCCCATGACACCGGTTATACGGATATGCTCTTTAGGGTTTTCTTTAATGGACTCAAGCAGCGCGACTCCGGATTCATAATCAAGCCCGAATTTTGATTCCTCTTTGGCGATTTTGAATTGGAGCAGGCAATTGATCACACGATTGTGATTGCGGGCTTGTTTGTTGATCTCTTTCAGAACTTTCAGACTGTCGACGGCATGAATGGTATGGATGAACGAAGCGATGTATTTGACCTTGTTGGTTTGGAGGTGACCAATTTCGTGCCATTGAATGTCTTTGGGCAGTATTTCGGCCTTTTCAACGAGTTCCTGGACTCTGTTTTCTCCAAAAATCCGCTGTCCCTGATCATATAATTTCATGATCTCTTGTGTTGATTTGGTTTTCGACACAGCGACCAGTTTGGCACCAAAGGGTTCCAGTTCTGCAACTATTTTGTTGAACATTTTTATGATGATTTTAACAGATCAATTAAAATAATGGGCATTTTCTCTCGTTTTAAGGTGCAAGTGCCTAAACAGCCACGATATATAATTCAAATTATCATTACGAATTTTATGGCCATGACAAACAGCAAATTCGAAAAAGCAGCTCGTCTAAACAAAGCAAAAGCGGTTTTGCTTACCATAGCCCTGCACATCGTTTTGATCGGCGGATTCGCCGCTTATGGAAATAACTCGTTGACCGATCTGATTCCTCAGAAGGTAAAATCTTTCCTGGGTATGGATGAACATTCAGGGCCAAGCCTTGAGGAAAATAAGGAGGTTGCCATTCGTCCTTGATTTGATCAGGATACTTTACACTAAAATATTATTACCATAAAAGGCGGAAAAATCCATCCGCTACAGATTTTCTTGAATCCTTAGGTTGAAACGGAGTAGGGCAGGTGAAACTGCTCTGCTCTTGTTTTATTTTAGAGGGCAAAAACAATTTTTCCAAAAAATAGTATTTGTGTCTTGCCAATCATCAACAAATCCGCGGCAATTGTTCTCCTACCAGCATATTTACTACGCGCTTGCCGCCAATGCTTGAAGTGAGCACTACTTCCCCTGCGTGATCTTCAACGACTTCCCCAATAATGGCGGCATTTTTTCCCTGCTCCATTTTTTTTATTGTAGCCAGCACTTCTGCTGCAACTTCCTTTTTTACAATAGCGATAAACAAACCTTCATTAGCGACATATAACGGATCAAAACCCAGGATCTCACATGCCGCGGCTACCTGGTCGTCAATAGGCAGATCATTTTGCATAATCTCGATGCCGAGCTTTCTGTCACGGGCCACTTCATTTAATACAGTGGCTACCCCTCCACGTGTTGGATCTTTCAATAAATGGATGTCTTTACCAAATTTGTCCAATAACTCCTTGATATCGAAATTGAGGTTTTGGGTATCACTTTCGATGGTGGTTTCAAATTCAAGGCCTTCTCTAACAGACATGATTGCCATTCCATGAGCGGCCATATTGCCGTTGATCAGGATTTTATCTCCGGCCTCTACATTACGGATATTGATGTCGGCATCAGGATGTAATTTGCCTATTCCGGTAGTATTGATAAATATCTTGTCTCCTTTTCCTTTTTCTACTACCTTGGTATCTCCCGTTACGATTTTGATCCCTGCATTTTCACTGGCCCATTTTATGGAAACAAGTATTTTCCAGAATTCTTCCATTTTCAAACCCTCTTCAAGAATAAAACTCAAGGACAGGTATTGAGGAATGCCACCACACATCGCCACATCATTTACCGTTCCGTTCACGGCCAGCTCCCCAATATCTCCTCCGGGAAAAAACACAGGTGAAATGACAAAACTGTCAGTGGAAAAGGCAACCTTTCCGTCCAGGGCAAAAACGGCACCGTCGTGTCTTTGGTCTAATTGCTCATTGGATAGCAGGTCAAATACGCCGCTATCCAATAACCTGTTGCTCAGCAAACCGCCACTGCCATGTCCAATTGTGATGATGTCGAAGTCCATTTTGGGCATAGGACAAGACAATTGCATTTTGATTTTATCTGACATTTTGTTCAGTTTTAGTCCTCAAAAATACCTATTTAAACCATAATAATGAACTATTGTTTCCTTTAAATTCCCGGACAATGAGCCGTTACTATTTGTGTCTGCTTAATGCTTAAAAGTGATGCTCTTTTTGTACTTTAGTGCGAATTTCAACTTTATTGGTCACGCTTAAACCTGTTATGCCTTTTTTTCAATTATCAAAAGATGATACTTCTTTTCCTCCGGCCCATTTTGCGGATGTGGAGGGAATGATTGCCGTTGGCGGAGATCTTTCCCCTGAAAGAGTTTTAAATGCCTATTCCAATGGTATTTTCTTTCGGTTCGGACCTATGGATCCTATTAAATGGTGGTCTCCGGATCCCAGAATTGTATTATTCACCGATGATGTAAAAAGGGGCAGGGTAGAAGGATTGCCTCCATACCGGTTTTCAATTGACGAAGCATTTGAGGAAATGGTCAGAGGTTGTCAGGATTATCAGAACCGCCAACCAATGAACGAACAATGGATCACGGAGGAAATGATTGCTTTATATTTAGATCTTCACGGCCAGGGAAAAGCCCATTCTGCGGAGGTCTGGAATAATGATCAGCTGATCGGGGGGCTTTTTGGAATAAGCACCGGACGATTGTTATTTGCGGAATATGTCATGATGCAGGATCCAAAAGCAGACATTTACGGCCTGGAAAATCTAGCTGTTTGGCTTCGCGAGCACAATTTTTCTTTCATTGAATTGGAAAAGGTTGTGGAAGATCTGGAAGCCCTTGAAATATCTGAAATCTCCAGGCTGGAGTTTTTGGATTATGTGGCAAAAAACAAATCAATCCCAGATGTCCGGAGCCCCTGGGTATTTGGAAAAGGGTGATTTGTGTTGGCACCAATGGTCCCGTTGCGTTGAGCTAAGGTCACCGCAAGGATGAGCCTGCCTGCAGCATTGGCAGTCAGGGACAGCAAAGTAGCGGAGCGAATGCCTATAGCCTGGCCCATGTACTTTGTGCAAGCGGTGATGCTTATTATGGGAAAAGTTTTTGGGTAATTATTAAATCATAGAATCAAATCATCAGTAATGGATTACCAACAAATACAGGAACAAGCACAGGAATTCATCAAAGCGGAAAATTATGAAGCCCTGGTGGACCTTTACAATGAGGCTTTGGAATATGATTTTCCGGAAAGTGTTCAAGGAGAGTTTTTGAGTGCTCTTGGGGAGTTGTACAATCATTTTGGGAAAAAGCAGGAAGCCCGGGATCATTATAATGGAGCTTTGGGCATATTTCGGGATGCCGAGGCTTCGGAAGGTAAGGGGGCATATTTTCCAGTGATAGCCGCGGTGGCGAATAACCTGGGGATTTTACATGAAGAAATGAATGATCATAAGAATGCCGCCGACCGGTTTGGAGAATCTCTTGATCACTATCAAAAGCTTGCTTCAAAAAATGCGGAATCCTACCAACCATATGTGGGTACTACCATGTATAACCTGGGAAATTTGTTTGCTAAGCAAAAGGATTTTTATCAAAGCAGAAAATATTTCCAGGAGGCCTATGAGGTTTTCCGGGAGCTGGCCGATGAAAAACCGGAATATTTTCAGGCTTATGCGGCCAACACCCTGATCAGTTTGGGGAATAGTTATATCGAAGAGCATGATTATCAAAATGCAGAGTTGTATTTTAAAAAAGCAGTTCCGGTCTATCGAACACTGGCAGAACAGGCTTTTGAGAACTTTGGTCCGTACCTCGCAGCTACTTTAAATAATTTGGCAGTGGCTTCTAAAAACACCAAACAACAGCCTAAAGCTGTCGAATTTTATCAGGAAACCCTCGAATTGTATCAAAAATTATCCGATACCAATCCAGCGCTTTTTCAACCTTATGAAGCCGCTACATTAAACAGCATGGGCATATTGTTCTCTGAAATGTTTGATAAAGCCGAAGCAGAAAAATATTACGAACAAGCTATAGAAAAATACCAACAACTGGCAGATCGCCAACCGGATAATTTCAACCCTTATCTGGCTACCTCCATTCATAACCTCGCCATATTGCATGACGATAAAGGGGAGCTGGAAAAGGCTGAAACTACGTACCATAAGGCACTATACATCAGGAAAACCATGGCTGAGAAATACCCTAACGCATTTGACAGGGATGTTTGTGTGACGGCTATGAACCTGGTAACGCTGTATCAACAGTTTTTGGAACAGCAACAAAAGGATGAGTTCCGGGAAAAAGCAAAAGCTCAGTTGGCAGATATTAAAACAAGACTGGAGAAATACGATAAATCAGCGCCTGTCATTCAAAGCTTGTGGAGTGATTATGAATATTTTACGCATTTTTTTGATACTGCTACTAAGGAGGATCTAAGTGTGGCCAATGTGATCAGGAAGGTTGCAGGCATTACCGAGGATATCAACTCAACCATTGATCCGGCTGAAAAGGCAGGGTTTCAAAAGCAGATTCTTCAGTTGCTGGAAGAACAATTGGCTGCTTATCCCGAAAATGAAAAGTTAATAGAATCCTTGTCAACTGAAACAGGTAATATGGCGTGGTTAAAGATCCGCCTCAAAGATTTTGAAGGGGCCAAAGCACTGACTGAGCACGCCTTAAAACTTAACCCGGCCGCTTACTGGGTGCAACTGAATTATTATTACCTGGCCTTGATCGAACATCAAAAGGAACAAGCTGAAAAAGTGATGCAGGATGTTTTGGGCGCTTGCTCTACGGATATTGAAAAGCAAAAGCTTAAAGAACAGGCAGAGAAGGACTTGCTTAAACTTCGAATAGATGGACAAGGTGTGTAAAAAACCACAAAGTCACATAGTGCATAAAGACTATGTGCCTATGTGTTAAAAAACCACAAAGTCACATAGTGCATAAAGGCTATGTGCCTATGTGTTAAAACCACAAAGTCACATAGTGCATAAAGGCTATGTGCCTATGTGTTAAAACCACAAAGTCACATAGTGCATAAAGGCTATGTGCCTATGTGTTAAAAAACCACAAAGTCACATAGTGCATAAAGGCTATGTGCCTATGTGTTAAAAAACCACAAAGTCACAAAAGCTATATGTATGTGTCTATGTGTTAAAAAACCACAATCACTTTGTTCCAAATGCCCCAAGACCAAAAGTTTAGGATGTCGCCTTGTCCATGTGCGGGTTAATCAACCCTTACTTTGGCAAAATGATAGTAAGCTGCACAGGCACCTTCTGACGAAACCATTGGAGCCCCCAATGGATTAATGGGGGTACAGGCCTTTCCAAATGCCGGACATTCGAAAGGTTTTTTGATTCCCTTCATAATCTCCCCTGAAATACATTCCGGGTTTTCAGGAGATTCGGAAATGTCAATGTTGAATTTTTTCTTGGCATCAAACAATGCATATTTTTCCTTGACTTCGTATCCGCTATTTCCGATAACCCCAATGCCGCGCCAGGACCTGTCATGAACTTCGAAAACTTCAAAAATGATCTCTTTGGCACTTTTATTGCCAGCTTCCTTGACCATCCTTGAATACTGATTTTCTACCTTGGCTTCTCCCTGCTCCAACTGTTTTACGACCATCAGAATTCCCTGAACCAGATCGAGGGGTTCGAAGCCGGTAACCACCAGAGGTATCTTGAATTTTTCTGCCAGCGGATGATATTCCTCATAACCCATAATTGTACAGACATGTCCGGCAGCAAGGAATCCCTGGATATTACTCAATTCATCATCCATAATCGCCTCAATGGCAGGTGGGACAAGGACATGGGAAGCGAGAATGGCATAATTGGTTAGTCCAAGTTTGTGTGCATGAATAACCGAAAGGGCATTGGCAGGGGCAGTAGTTTCAAATCCCACAGCAAAGAATACCACCTGCCTGTCCGGATTTTCTTTGGCCACATTGACCGCTTCAAGGGGAGAGTATAAAATGCGGATATCGGCACCTGAAGCTTTACTTTCCAACAGGCTTTTTTCGGAACCGGGAACTCTGACCATATCTCCGAAGGTACAGAGGATTACATCTTTTTTCTCGGCCAGGAATATGGCCTTGTCTATAAGATTTAGTGGGGTGACGCATACCGGACATCCGGGGCCGTGTACCATGGTAACTTCCTTGGGTAACATATCCAGAATACCGTTTTTGACCAGGCTGTGGGTTTGACCCCCACAGACTTCCATGATTGTCCAGGGCTGGGTTACGGTATTTTTTATCTCCGCGAGTACCTTCTGGACATCTTCCAGTTTTCGATATTCTGACAGGTGTTTCATGGTTAGGTTGTTTTTATCTGTTGATTAATTCCTAAATACCAAACCAGTTGACCGAACGATACGCATTCGTCATTGGGCGACAACTCTTTATGAAAGTAAAGGTCGTGCTTTTTATCTAAAAATAAAAGAAGCAGGTCAACCAGCCAGGCGTTTTGGAAAACACCTCCGCTAAAGGCCAGTTTTTTGAGGTTGTATTTGTCAGCTACAGCTCCGATATATTCGATAAGCGTTATATGGAATTTGGCAGCCAGCAGCGAGGTCTCCAATCCGGATTTAACATCCCTGAGTAAACTGGTCATTAGAAATGTGGTAAAGTTTTCCTGCAAATCCTGCTCCCAGAGGTAGGAAATACGCATGCCGGGGGCATTTTTTCGGAAATACTTATAGGCCTCTTGTTCCAGCAACATAGCGGCCTCCCCCTCGTAGGTTTGTTTGTTGACCCCCAAAATCAGGGCACTGGCAGCATCAAATAATCGTCCGACGCTGGAGCTTTTTAAAGGAGCTCCTTTTTGCAGTAAATTTTGGTAAATATTCCATTCGGTATCTGAGAATTTATCTTTCAGCAACTCCTTTCCATATTCGAGCTCGTGGCAAATGGCCAGGGCTGAAATCCTGGGTTCCCGGGGCATTTTGTCTCCGAGGATGAAATCGAAATAATCCAGATGGTGCAAGCGCTCCAATGCTCCATTAGTATAGCTAAAGAATTCTCCACCCCATATGTTTCCATCATTTCCCAGGCCTGTTCCGTCCCAGATTATTCCCAAAACAGGTTCGTCTACATCAATTAAGTCGTTTTCCGCCAGGACAGCGTAAAAGTGGGCTTCATGATGTTGGATTTTGTGTAGGGGGATATTGAATTCCGATGCCAGTTTTTGACCGTACTGGGTAGCGAAATATCCTTCGTGTTTATCTGTCAGGATTACAGAAGGTTTGCTTTTCAATATTTCCAGGAAGTGGTCCAGGCAATGCCGGAAACTTTGTTGGGTAAGGAAGCTGTCGGTATCTCCCAGGTATTGACTGATGTAAATGTTTTTTTGGTTGAGAAAGGTAAAGGTACTTTTGAGCATAGCCCCCATCGCCAGAATTGGCTTATCGGGGACTTTGAGGTTTGGGTTTACATATGTTGGTGCAATGCCACGAGACCTGCGGAGAATGATCTTTTGAAATTTTATGGTGCTGAACCGGATAACACTGTCATCCTGGGGTAAAACGATGTCTCGGTTATTGACCAGGAGATAGTCTGCAATACTGGAAAGATCTTTTCGGGCCTGAGCATCCTTAAAAACGATAGGAGCGTTGCTGATATTACCACTGGTGGCGATGATGGGTTTTCCGAATGCTTTTAGCAGGAGGTCGTACAAAGGAGTATAAGGTAACATCACCCCTATGTGACCAAGCCCGGGAGCGATCTCCTGTATCTGAATGCCGGACAGTGGATCATCATTCGTTTTGAGCAGTAAAATTGGTGCCTCGGGTTCCTGCATTTCCAGCATGACGCCTGCATCAAGGTCTGTATCTTCTGACAAGATCAACACATCATGATGCATAATGGCAAAGGGTTTTGTGGGTCTGTTTTTAAGCTTGCGCAACCTTTGGATCACTTGCGTATTCGTCGCATCGCAAGTCAATAGATACCCACCTATGCCTTTGATGGCGATAATCTTTCCTTTTTCCCAAAGATCAACGGTATTTTGAATGATTGTCTCGTTATCCTGGCTAATGATCTCTCCGGTATTGGATTCCAACTGCATTTCTATGGTGCAAACAGGACAAGAGTTTGTCTGTGAGAAATGTCTTCTGTTGAGCGGGTTATTATATTCTTCCTGACAGTCAGGACACATCGGGAAAATATCCATGGTCGTATTTTCCCGATCATAGGGTAGTGACTTGATGATAGAAAATCTCGGTCCGCAATTGGTACAGGTAGTAAAAGGATATCGATACCTTTTGTTGTTGAGATCATACAGGTCTTTCAGGCAATCATGGCACATGGCGAAATCGGGTGTCATCAGGAGGTTTGGATCTCCGGAATCGGCGCTGAAAATAATTTCAAAATCTTCGAATTTTTTAAAGGAGGTTTCTTCGAGCGATGCATGTGTTATTTTGGACAATCCGGGCGCATTTTGCAGCAATTCAGCATAAAATGCCCTGGCACCCTCAGCAGAAGCATTGATCTCGATATGGACGCCGTTGACAGTATTGTTTACCCAGCCTTTGAGGCCATTATTTTTAGCCAGTTGATAGACGTATGGCCGGAAGCCAACTCCCTGGACGATGCCGGTGCAGTGAATATGAAAAGTTGAATGGGTGCTCAATGGTCGTTTTTAAAAGATTCGTTAGCTGCCAGTTGTTCAATTTGTTCAATTAAACCGGGAATGCAGGCTTCTACTTCCGGACTCAATTCCATGGTCATTGGTTTGATTTCAGCAATGGAAATGGTGAAGAGGTACATTTTCGGAACTTTGCCGGTAATATAAACGGCTTCTACCATATCTTTTAATCCAACATCGTGTACGCTGAGGGTTTTAGGAAAGTCGGCGGCAAATTTGGGTTTGATCAAAGAAATACTTCCTGGAGGCTTGCTATCCATAGTTGCATCGACAAAGATGATGACAGGGTAATCGTCAAAGTATCCCATCAGGGAAAAACCTCCTGTACCCCCATCCAGCACATCTACATTGGGCGGGCAACCTTTTTTTTCCAGTTGGTGAGCCAGGTGTACACCAATACCTTCATCCCCCATGAGGTAATTGCCAATACCCATGACCAGAATCCTGTTACTTTTGTCTCGTTCGTGTGGGAAATATCCTATACCCGGTCTGCCTTCAATCGGATTGTGTTCACTCATGTTATAAAGATAAAAAGCAGTTGGATGAAAACAAAAACTTTTACTTACTTCCTGATTGGGAAATATCAAATCTGCGGTACGCTGCTGGTTGCCACAGACCAAAAGCTTTTGACTTCGACCAACTGCTTTATTTATTATTACTCAAGTTCTAATAGAACTATGGTCTGCCTTCTGTTTCTTTATTTAATACTTTTTCAATTTTCTCGACTGCTGTTTCAGTAATACTTTCCGGATCACGGATTCTTTCTTTTCTTACGAATTTATACCCGCTGATCATAGAGGAAGTCTCTCCTCTGCCTTCCAACCAATCATGGAAAAATACCAGGTAAACGTGGATCATAACAAAAATGATCATAAGCCACATGGTTGCATGGTGAATCATCCTTGCGGCAAAGTCCCCACCAAGGGTAGGTATTACCCAGGCAAACATTTTAGGCAGGAACCATCCTGACATATCAGCGTAAAGACCAAATCCTGTAAATACCTGTACCAAGGCAAGCAGGAATAAAATCATATAGGAAAATCCGGCAACGGCATTGTGACCTACACTCAGGTTAGTCAAGTCATGTTCCTTTTCGTTCATCAACAGGACGTCAACCTTTAGTACATGCAATGTGTTTTTAAGCATTCTTTTGTTAAAAGGCCAGAAGTTGGACCAGTGGGCAAATTTATTTCCCACAAAGGACCAGTAAACGCGCATGATCATGTTGAAAAAGAAAATATATGCTGACAAAAAGTGAATGTAGCGTACTATGCCAAACCAATAGCTGTCAGTGGCTTCGGAAGCCGACATGATAGCCGGTGGATTCGTTATAAGGAATCCCGTGATGGTCAATGCGGTAACGGTACCCACTGTTATCCAGTGAAATACCCTAACCGGCATTTCCCAAACAAAGACCCTTTTAAAATTATTCGTAGCCATTTTTTACTTTTTTAATTAATTAAAACTCGTTCAACTCATTAAACATCGCAGGCGGAGATATTCCGGACTTGTGAAATGTGCTTACCGTGCTCATCGTAAAGGTGTACCGAGCACGCCAGGCAAGGGTCGAAAGAGTGAATGGTCCGGATAATTTCCAAAGGCAATTCGGAATTGGCTACCGGAGTTCCTATTAAAGTAGATTCATATGGTGAACGCTGCCCGTTAGGATCTCTTGGAGAACCATTCCAGGTAGTAGGTACTACCTGCTGGTAATTTTCGGTCTTACCATCCTTGATCCTGATCCAGTGGGCCAAACCGCCTCGGGGTGCTTCCATGTAACCTACGCCCTTGGCTTCTGCAGGCCAGGATTTAGGTTCCCAGCGTTCCATGTTGGCCATCCTGCTGTCTCCGTTTTTGATGTTGTCCAGCAACTGGTTGTAGAATTCCATTCCCCAGCGAGCTGACAGCTTAGCACAAAGACCACGGGCCGCCGTTCTGCCCAAAGTAGAGAATAAGGCCTCTGCAGGAACATCAAGGTATTTCAATACAGCTCCTACTTCTTCCTGAATTTCTTTATGACCGCTGGCATAACCGACCAAAATCCTGGATAACGGACCAACTTCCATTGGCATTCCTTTCCATCTTGGTGTTTTGATGAAACTATATTTTTGATCTACATCAAGATGGTCATAAGGAGGCTTAGGGCCGGTGTAATTAATATTGGTTTCACCCTCCCATGGGTGCAATGACTCACTGTCACCACCTGAATAATCATACCAGGAGTTGTTGACAAATTCGCGGATTTCTTCGTTGTTACGGTGGTTGACATCATGCACTTTAGAGAGATCTCTGTCAAGAATAACTCCCTGAGGGAATTTGAAACCAGAGACATCGCGGTAGCCATTGGTAGGATATTCGCCATAAGACATATAGTTTCCGAATCCTTTACCAATAGCGCCCCAATCTTTATAGAAGGAAGCGATGGCCAGCAGGTCAGGAATATAGACCTGTTCTACAAAACGTTTACCTTCTTCCATCAGCCTGCCCACATAGGCGAGCCTTTCGGCATTCAAACCTCCGGGACTCTCTGTATTGATAGCGCAGGCCATACCACCCACCAGGTAGTTGGGGTGGGGGTTCTTACCACCGAAAATGGTGTGAACTTTGACTATTTCCTTCTGCCATTCAAGCGCTTCCAGATAGTGGGCAACAGCCATCAGATTGGCTTCTGCCGGCAATTTCATCTGGGGATGTCCCCAGTATCCGTTGGCAAAAATACCCAACTGGCCACTTTCGACGAATTTGGTCAGTCGCTTTTTTATGTCAGAGAAGTATCCCGGAGAGCTCTTTGGCCAGTTGGAAATACTCTGTGCCAGCTCCGAGGTCGCTTTTGGATCTGCTTGTAGTGCATTGACCACATCCACCCAATCCAGTGCGTGCAGGTGATAGAAGTGTACCACGTGGTCGTGCATGTATAAGGCAGCGACCATGATATTTCGTACCAACTCTGCATTGGGAGGTACGACGATGTCAAGTGCGTCCTCAACTGCCCTTACGGATGCCAGTGCGTGTACGGTAGTACAAACACCACAGGTTCTCTGAACAAAAGCCCAGACATCCCTCGGGTCGCGTCCCCGGACGATATTTTCTATTCCACGAACCATGGTGCTCGAGCTCCATGCGTCCGTAATTACCCCGTCTTTTATCTCCGCCTCGATACGCAAATGCCCTTCAATACGGGTTATGGGATCGACTACTATTCTTTCAGCCATTTTTTTGAATTTTATTGCCTGCTTTCAACGATTTGTGTTTTTTGAAAGCAATGATTTAAAAATTTAAAAGAGATAAAAGGAAGGGTTAAGCCTTATTTTCGTTATTCTCTAAATCCAGGTGTTCCAGATTTTCTTTACCTCTTGTGATTCTGGTCTTCAGGTACCTGCGTTTGCGGACATTCGCTGCAATGCCGTGTGCCACCAGACCCGCGCCTACCGCAACAGCTGCAACTTTACCAATTTTATCGGCATTGGATTCTATGCCAAATCCAGGTGTATTGGTCATTCTTTCATAGAAAGGCCCATTGTCCCAGAAGTTATCTTCACTGCAGCCAATACATCCATGTCCGGACTGGATCGGATAACTCACACCGTTGTTCCATTTAATGGTACCACAGGCATTGTAAGTCATCGGTCCGCGACAGCCTACCTTGTAAAGGCAGTATCCTTCCTTGGCATTTTCATCATCAAATGTTTCAGCGAAGAGGCCGGCATCGTAATAAGGTCTTCTGTAGCAACTGTCATGTACCCGTTTGGAGTAGAAAGCTTTTGGACGTCCCAAACGGTCGGTTTCAGGCAATCTGCCAAAAGTTACGTAGTGAACAATAACACCAGCCATGACTTCCCCGATTGGCGGACAACCGGGAACGCGTATGATCGGCTTGTTTTTAATGATCTTGTGAATAGGCACTGCATTGGTTGGATTTGGTGATGCAGCCTGTACACAGCCATTGCTCGCACAACTACCCCAGGCGATGATAGCAGCAGCACCTTCGGCAGATTCTTTGAGAATTTCAATGGCTGTTCTACCGGCGATGGTACAATAATTCCCATCATCCCCAAGTGGAACAGAACCCTCCACACAAAGGATGTATTTTCCTTTGTATTTTTCCATAGTATCGTGCTTGGCCGCTTCAGCCTGATGACCAGAGGCCGCCATAAGCGTCATGGTGTAATCCAGCGATATTTGGTCGAGAATAATGTCTGCCACTATTGGGTGGTCAGAACGAATGAAGGATTCGCTGCAGCAGGTACACTCCTGAAAATGTTCCCATATTACCGGAACACGGGGAGTGTTTTGCAGCTTTTCGGCGATTTGGCCGATCGCGGTCGTTTCCAGCCCCATGTAAGCCGCCATGAAAGTGGCAAATTTCATGAAGTCACGACGCGAATAGCCGCTTTTTAAGATACTTTCAAAATAGGTATCTCTTTTTTTTGTAGGAAACATTAGGCAAATTTTTATGTTATTTTAATTTAATCTAAATAAAAATTTTGCCATGGTTTGGTGCTCAGAAATTTTATTTGCTAAATATATGAAGATTCTTTCATTTTCCAAAAAAAAATGACAACTTTGTGTGTATAGATTATTTCATTATTTCTTGATAAAATTTATTGTCAATATGTTGAGTAGAATAAAAATTTCGTTTGCCTCATTGTTATTATGTTTGCCTTTTTTAGCGCAGGCTCATGAAGGACATGGAACATTTTCAGGAGGTTCTTTAAGCCATTATTTAGCTTCTCCATTGCATATCATTCCAGTGGTTGCATTTGTGGCAATCGGAGCTTATTTTCTTTATAAAAAAGCAACGACGAGATAAACATGCATGAACTTTCCATTGCCATGGGCATCGTTAAAATTGCCGAGACTGAAACACAAAAAGCCAGGGCCAGTTCCGTTTCCCTTATTGAACTGGAAATCGGAACACTTTCAGGCGTCGAGATCAGTTCTCTCGAGTTCGTCTGGCCAATGGCGGTAAAAGATTCGGTCTTGGAAAATGCTGAACGAACGATTGACATTATCCCGGCCAGTGCAGTGTGCAATGATTGTGATCAGGAATTTAACCTGGATAATCATTATGATTGCTGCCCTAATTGTGGCAGTTATTTCAAGCATATTCTGAAAGGCAGAGAAATGAGAGTCAAAGCCCTGGAAGTGGTTTAAGCAACAAAAATCTAAAGACGGAAGATGAAATTTGATGCTCAAGTTCTTCTTCTGTCTTTTTTTGGTAAGATTGTAAGCGTTTATCATTGGTAATGAAATTAGTAAAACACCTGGTTGATAAAATCAAACCTTTTACTTTTTCGTTCTTTGTTTACAGGAGTCTGCCAATGGAGACGGACTCGAATAATAAATTATTATGTGTACAACTTGCGGATGCGGGGATGCTGAAAATGAAGTAAGCATATTGAAACCCGGAGAAAAAATAGAAATGCAGGATCATCACCACCATCATGAACATGAACATGAACATGAACATGGTCACGAACACCATCACCATCATCATGCCCATGGCCATGATCATACGCACAAAACCGTCATTGAACTGGAAAGGGATATCCTTCAGAATAACCAATTGGTAGCAGAACGCAACCGGGGTTATTTTGAGGCCAGAAACATTTTTGCGGTTAACCTGGTGAGTTCACCCGGTTCCGGTAAAACAAGTATCCTGGAAAAAACCCTCACAGATCTCAAATCTGAAATTGATTTTTATATCATCGAGGGAGATCAACAGACCTTTAATGACGCACAACGGATCGATGATCTCAATGTACCGGTTGTCCAGATCAATACCGGTAAAGGTTGCCATCTCGACAGCGACATGGTCAACAAAGCCGTTAAAAAACTAGATCCAAAGAATGATTCTATTCTTATGATTGAGAATGTGGGAAATCTCGTTTGTCCATCCATGTTTGATCTGGGTGAGGAAACACGGGTGGTTATCATCAGTGTAACGGAAGGCGAGGATAAACCGATCAAATATCCCGACATGTTTGACAGCTCACAGATTTGTTTGATCAATAAAGTGGATTTGTTGCCTTACCTGCAGTTTGATGTTGAAAAAACCAAGGATTATGCCAGAAGAGTTAATCCTCATCTGCAATTCTTTGAAGTTTCTGCAACAACAGGAGAAGGTATGGATCAATGGTACGAATGGCTGAAAAGTAAAATGAAATAAGGATTTATTATTGAAGAAGGAAGGTTGTTGATTGTGAATCGAACAGCAACCTTCATTCTTCAATCCAAAATCATCAATCAAATGTGTTTAGCAATTCCTGGAAAATTAGTTGAAATTTCATCCCAGCTGGATGATGTTTTCCGCCTTGGAAAGGTTTCTTTTGAAGGCATCAAAAAGGAAGTCAACCTCACCATGGTGCCGGAGGCCAAAGTAGGGGACTATGTATTGGTTCACGTTGGCGCAGCCATCAGTGTAGTGGACGAGGAAGAGGCTCACAAAACATTTGAGTTACTCAAACAGTTGGGAGAGTTGGATGAATTGGAGCAGGAGGTGCCCTAGGCTTTGAAAAAGTTGAGCGTTGGTAATGAATAGATACTATTTTCCATAAAATAGTATCTATGATCCGGTAAGGCTAAAATAACCCGTGTAACTCCGCATTGACCATATCCACCACTTTCCCCACATCTTCGGGGTTATTCTTGAAGTCGATATCGTCGGCGTGGATGACCAGTAATTTTCCTTCGTCGTAAGTCTCTATCCAGTTATCATATCTTTCATTGAGTCGTTTGAGATAGTCAAGGCTCATACTCCCTTCATAATCTCTTCCCCTGGATTGAATATGATCTACCAGGGTAGGAATGCCTGCTTTGAGGTAAATCAGGAGGTCCGGGGGTTGTATCTGGGATGACATGGTTTTAAAAAGACTGAAATAATTTTCGAAATCCCTGGAGGCCATCAATCCCATGTCGTGGAGGTTGGGAGCGAAGATATAAGCATCTTCGTAAATGGTTCTGTCCTGGATCACTGTTTTATTCCCCTGCAATATTTTTAAAACCTGTTGATACCTGTTATTGAGGAAGAATATCTGGAGATTGAAGGACCACCGTTGCATGTCGTTGTAAAAATCACTCAGGTAGGGATTGTTTTCGGTAGACTCATAATGTACATCCCAACCGAATTGTTTTCCCAGTTGTGTACAAAGGGTCGTTTTTCCGGCACCGATGTTCCCGGCAATTGCGATATGCTTGATGATTTTCTTTTCTTCGCTCATAGTTGTTTATATCAAAGAAGTTTTCAATTTTTGATACCTTTAGGTAAACCTGGTGGTAGCCACATGCGAAAATATAATTTATGTGGTTATTTTTTAATTCAAAAGCAGATTAAACGATAAATTTTCATTTTTTGATAGTTTTGTACAGATAATTTTAAATTGTTCGTGAATAAATAGATACTGAAGGGCTGGAATGACTTTCGGGAAGGATCTTAATACGTGTAAAAAATCATGCGTTTAAGTTCATTAAGCGAGTAAAAGGGTACGAACTTCTAATATTTTGATATGGTAATAGATAATAAGTTAATTTCAAAACTCGAAAAGCTGGCCAGGCTGGAATTGGGCAATTCCGAAAGGAAAAAAATCCGTGAGGATTTAAATGAAATCCTCAAAATGGTTGAAAAGCTCAACGACCTGGACACGGAAGGAGTAGAACCTCTGGTGTATGTCAATGAAGAAAATCAGAATATCTGGAGAACAGATGCCATAAAATCCGACATTACCCGGGAAGATGCCCTGAGGAATGCTCCTGACCAGGACGGTACCTTCTTTAAGGTACCCAAAGTGATAAAATAAATAAATACTATTGTTAAAATCGAAATAAACAATGAAGCCAATTATTTCCGTTGAAAATTTGAGGAAGACTTATATCATGGGAACCACCCAGGTCAACGCCTTACAGGATATAACCATGAATGTTTTCAAAAATGAGTACCTCGCACTGATGGGACCATCCGGTTCTGGAAAATCTACCCTGATGAATCTTATTGGTTGCCTCGATACTCCCACCAGCGGAAGTTATTGGCTTAACGATACTGAGGTCAGTACCATGACCGATGATGAATTGGCCCATGTCAGGAACAAAGAGATTGGTTTTGTATTCCAGACCTTTAATTTACTTCCAAGGCTGACTGCACTTGAAAATGTTGCCCTGCCACTGGTATATGCCGGGGTGCCCAGGAAACAACGCCTTGAAAAAGCCCAGCAGGTGCTGGATTCTGTCGGATTAGGGGACAGGGTTGAACATAAACCAAACGAACTTTCCGGGGGGCAGCGACAAAGGGTTGCTATTGCCCGTGCACTTGTGAATGATCCATCCATTATCCTTGCTGATGAGCCTACGGGTAACCTCGATACCAAAACTTCCATCGAAATTATGGATATCTTTGATAAGATCCATGCTGCCGGTAATACGGTTATCCTCGTAACTCACGAACCGGATATTGCCGAAAAAGCCAAAAGGGTGGTCTGGTTGCGTGATGGTTTGATTGAATCAGATACCATTAAAGAAGCTGCGGCGGCGGAAGGATAGGAATCTTTCATTTCTAAGAAAAAAGTAAGAGTTGCGGGTTACGCGCTTCAGGTTTTCTTTTAACTTGTGCGGTGTAACCCGCAACTTTTTTATTTTAATAAGGTTTATAAACAAAAACACAACGCTTTGAAAATATATACTAAAAAAGGTGACCTTGGTCAAACCTCCCTGTTTGGAGGCACAAGACTTTCCAAACATCATCTGCGTATCGAATCCTATGGAACTATCGATGAATTAAATTCCCACGTAGGTTTATTGAGGGATAAACTGGTAAATCAGGGCTTAAGAGATTTGCTCAAACGCATTCAGGATACCTTATTTGTTATCGGAGGCATCTTAGCCAGTGCGCCCGGAAAAAAGCCCGATTATCTGAATATTTCGCAGGAGGATATATCCATACTTGAAGAAGCGATTGATGAAATGGAGAAAACACTTCCGGCTCTGAAGAACTTTATTCTTCCGGGAGGCCACCCGGTTGTTTCCCAGTGTCATGTAGCCAGATGTGTCTGCCGGCGAGCAGAAAGAAGAGTGGTTGGATTGTCCCAGGAAGAAGAAGTGGATGAACTATTGATCAAATATCTCAACAGATTTTCGGATTATCTGTTTGTTCTATCCCGTAAAATTGGCCAAAACCTTGGGGTTCAGGAAGTGGAGTGGAAGAGCAGGTGATCTGCCATACAAACCACAAAAAAAAATACATTAAAAGTTAAAAGTGACTCCCCGCGGAGTTTCAAAGCTGTTATTCTTGTTTTTTTAACCAGTTGGACACATTTTGAAACATCCGATCTTGTTCACCTCCGGATTTTTGTTTGTTGAATGGCTGACCGGACACTTTCTCGTACAATTCTATATAACGATCGGTAATTTCCTCCACGAAGGACCCGGGCATGTGTGGCATCATCTGTCCTTCAAGACCCTGGAAACCATTCGCCATAAGCCACTCTCTGACAAACTCCTTGGACAATTGTTTCTGGCGTTCTCCTGCTTTCTGTCGCTCTTCAAATCCTTCTTTGTAAAAATAACGCGAACTGTCAGGCGTATGAATCTCATCTATCAGGTAGATTTTACCGTCTTTCTTGCCGAATTCGTATTTCGTATCTGCGAGGATGAGTCCTTGTTCTGCCGCCATTTGGGTGCCGCGTTCAAATAATGCATAGGTATATTTTTCCAAAATGGCGTAATCTTCAGCACTAATGATTTTTTGAGCAATGATGTCTTCTTTTGAAATATCTTCGTCGTGTCCTTCTTCCGCTTTGGTGGCGGGAGTAATGATCGGTGCAGGAAATGGATCATTTTCTTTCATACCTTCCGGCATGGCTACCCCGCAAATGGTTCTTTTACCTGCTTTGTATTCTCTCCAGGCATGTCCCACGAGGTAGGCACGGATAACCATTTCGACTTTAAAAGGTTCACAGGAAATACCAATGGCCACGTTAGGATCCGGCGTGGCCATCAGCCAGTTGGGACAAATGTCCCTGGTCGCATTGAGGAAATGGGTAGCCAGCTGATTGAGAACCTGCCCCTTGAATGGGATTGGTTCGGGTAATACATGATCAAAAGCCGAGATTCTGTCCGAGGCGATCATGATGAGTTTATCATTGACGGTATAAACATCCCTTACTTTACCGCGATAAAAATTTGTTTGTCCTGGAAAATGGAAGTTGGTTTCTGAAATTGCCATGAGTAAAATTACGGGTTACGAATTACGGGTTGAAGATTCGATAAATTCAAGGCCATAAAATTACCTCAATTTTTGAAAACAATTTACTAATACATCCAAATCTTTCGAGGTATTGTAAAGGTGCAGCAGGCTGCATATAGATAATCCACTTCTTCAGAAAGATCGAAGAAGTGTGCCTGACATTGCAGTTTGTTCACTCAGCTTTTCTTTACATGGTTTTCAATCCACCAATTGGCCGGCTTTTCTAAAAGCGGTATTTTTTGCTTTCCGGATATCTACTGCGACAACCTTGTATTCCGGGCACATGGCCTGTGAGTCATGCACATCGGAAGTGAGATTGTTGACCATGATTTCAGGGAAGTGAAAGGTAGTACTTAGAACTCCCTTTTTTACACCATCCGTTACATAGGCTTTGATGTCAACCTTACCTCTCGGTGATTTAACACAGACCATATCACCATCAATAATGCCTTTGGCAGTGGCGTCCTCCGGATGAATCCAGAGTAGATCCTCTGTGCTGATCTCCACATTATTGGTCCTGCGGGTCATGGCCCCACAATTGTAGTGTTCCAGGTTTCTGTTGGTGGTAAGAATGAACGGGTATTCGTTTTGATGCTCCACCAATTCATTGGACTCTTTAAATGGGAAAAAGTCAATCTTACCTAAACCTCGTTTGAAAGTTTCGGTATGCAGAATTTTGGTATCGGTACCATCTTCGGCTACAGGCCATTGAAGGCCGTTTTTACCCAATCTTGACCAGGTTATTCCCTTGAAGAAAGGAACAATTTGTGAAATTTCCTCCAGCATTCCATCCGGGGTATAATCAGGTTGTTTGTATCCCATGCGATTCATTACATCGATGATGATCTGACCGTCAACTTTTGAGTTGCCAATCGGTTTGACAACGGCATTGACTCTTTGTACCCGGCGTTCGCCATTGGTGAAGGTGCCGCTCTTTTCCAGGAATGATGCCCCGGGCAATATTACGTCTGCGTATTTGGCGGTCTCCGTCATGAATAATTCCTGTACGATAACCAGGTCTGTATTTTCAAGGGCCCTGATCACCTTTTGTGTATTCGGATCTGTCTGAACAACGTCTTCACCGATGATCCAGATGGCTTTCAGTTTTCCTTGCAGGGCCGCATCGAACATTTCCGGTATTTTATAACCGATATGGGAGGGTACGTCAACACCATAAAAATGACGATAGGCTTCGTTTGCGGAAGGGTCGGTAATGTCGAGGTATCCTGCTCCCTGGTGGGGCTGCACACCCATGTCGGCAGATCCCTGTACATTGTTTTGTCCACGCAGCGGGTTGACACCTACCCCTCGCCGGCCAATATTACCGGTGATCATGGCCAGGTCTGCAATTTGTTGCACTGTATAAGTTCCCTGACTGTGTTCTGTCACGCCCAGTCCGTGGAAAGACATGGCGTTTCCGGCAGTCGCATAAGCGATGGCGGCAGCTTTTACCTGTTCTCTGTCTACCCCGGAAATGGCTTCCATCTTAGCTATATCTAAATCAAGAATTTCTTTTTTGAAAGCTTCAAACCCTTCCGTACGGCTGCTTAAAAATTCCTGATCGTGGAGATTTTCTTTGAGGATGTAATGCATCATCATATTCAATACGGCAACATTTGTCCCGGGGCGAAGGGCGAGGTGGTGATGGGCGTATCTGGCCAGTTCTGTTTTACGGGGATCTATCACGATCAGGGTCGTTCCCTTCATGGCGTGTTGTTTGATCTTGGCTCCCGTAACCGGGTGAGCATCGGTTGGGTTCGCTCCGATCACCATCATACAATTGGTGTATTTCATGTCTTCCACGGAATTGGTTGCAGCTCCTGTACCAAAAGCTCTTTGCATTCCCAGGGCAGTAGGAGAGTGACATACTCTTGCACAACCGTCAATATTGTTCGTGCCCACTACGGCCCGGATAAATTTCTGCATGAGGTAATTTTCTTCATTGGTACATCTGGAAGAAGAAATTCCTGCTATGGCATCGGGGCCGTAAGAAGTTTTAAATTCATTAAGCTTGTCCACAATAAAATCATAAGCTTCGTCCCAGCTAACTTTTTCAAAAGTACCGTTTCTTTTGATCATTGGATCACGCAACCTGTCGGGATGGTCGTAAAATGAGAAAGCATAACGGCCTTTCAGGCAGGTGTGACCTTTGTTGACTTCTGCATCATAAGGAGCCCGAATACTTTGAATATCTCCATTGGAAGAAGAAACTTCCAGGTTACAACCAACACCACAATAGGTGCAAACCGTCCGGGTTTTGGTGCTGGAGACTACGGATTTGGATTCGAAAATATCGGAAATTGCTGAAGTTGGACATGCCTGTGAACAGGCTCCGCAGCTGACACATTCAGACTCTGCGAAGGAGGTGTCCATGCCTTTAATGATCCTGCTTTCAAATCCACGACCCGCCATGCTGAGTACAAATTGACCCTGGACTTCATCACATGCCCTGACGCAACGATAGCAGTTGATGCATTTCGAAAGATCGGAAGTCATATAGGCGTGACTCAGGTCTTTTACCCTGTCAAGGTGGGTTTTGCCTGCCGGGTATCGCACGGAACGAATACCTACGCTGGCAGCCACATCCTGTAATTCACAATTGCCATTGACCTCACATGTCAGACAATCCAAGGGATGATCAGTCAGGACGAGCTCGATGATGTTCTTGCGCAACCGTTTAACGGATTCCGTATCTGTATAAATATGAAAATTTTCCTGAACAGGGGTATGGCAGGAGGCAACGGTTTTGGTCTTCCCGCCGGCTTCCAAAGCTACTTCCACACTACAAACTCGGCAAGAGCCGAAAGGATCCAGGTTGGGGGCGTCACAGAGGGTTGGCACTGGCTTGTCGCCCATGTATCGTTTGAGGAAAGTCAGGATGGTTTCGCCGTTATTTATGTCGTAGGCTTTATTATTGATATAGGCTTTTTTCATGGTTCTGATTATTGTAAATGATAGAACGCTGATATGAACAGATGCAACGGATTGGAACTGATTTTATCCGTTCCCATCTGTTTTATCCGTTCTAATCTGTGTTCAATCTATTTATATTCATTTTCAAAAATTTTGCGAACAAATTGAGGGGTTTTTCCAAAATTTAGTAAAAGCCCAACTTCAATATCTGTCGCTTTTAAATAATTAATCAATTGAGCTTCATGCTCTTCGCAAATAGACGTAGCTGCCTTCAATTCCAAGGTCACTTTGTCTTCCACTAATAGGTGTAAGAGTTTCATTTGTTCGTTTTTTGGTTTGATAATTATGAGTCTATAAATGCAAAAAATCCGTCAAAATCCGTTCAATCCGTCCCAATCTGCGTTCCATCAACTTTCAAAATACCCATTCAACTCCTCCTCAAAATACTGCAACGCATTCTTGATCGGCAACGGCACGCCACCACCAAGGGCACAAAGAGACCCTTGCTCAAGTGTTTCCAATAAATCATCCAGTAATTGACGATCAATTTTATAAGTTCCTTCCTGCGCTTTTTCGAACATTTCCTGGCCACGGACAGACCCTAAACGGCAGGGAAAACATTTTCCGCAACTTTCTGCAGCCGTGAATTCGAAGAGATGTTCGATGTATTTTACCATTGGGAAATCAAAAGGAACACAGATCACCGAAGCATGACCCAGCAGGAACCCATTATGGCTGAAGGATTCGAAATCTACAGTGAGATCATTTATTTTTGATAGCGGAACAAGTCCCCCCAAAGGACCGCCAATATGCAGGGCCTTTACTTTTGATTTAAACCCGCCGCCCAATGCCGTAACAACAGTATTGAGGGGAGTTCCCATATCCACTTCGTATATTCCCGGACGATTGAAAAAGCTGTCCAGGGATATTAGTTTTGTGCCACTGGACCTTTCCGTACCTATGCTTTTATAGGCTGCACCTCCATTCATTAAAATATAGGGAACTGCGGCTAATGTTTCAACATTGTTGACAACCGTTGGCATGCGGAAAAGTCCTTCCTGAACAGGGTAGGGAGGACGCACGCGCACTTCCGGGCGCTGTCCTTCCAGAGAGGATAATAAAGCTGTTTCTTCCCCACAGATGTAAGCCCCCTGTGCCTTTACTACTTTAAACTCAAAATCAAACCCGCTTCCATGGATATTTTTACCGAGAAGCCCGGCATTTTTCATTTCATCGATGGCTTTATTGGTTATTGTTACAGATTCAGGATATTCACCACGGATGTACAGAATCCCCCAATTGGCACCACAAACATATGCGGCAGCCATCATGCCTATGAGCACCAGCAAGGGTTGCTGTTCCAAAAGGTAACGATCAGAATAGGCTCCCGGATCCCCTTCGTCGGCATTACAGACAATAAACTTTTGTTGGCCCTCCGCATTTCGGCAACCTTCTAGTTTTATGCCCATCGGAAATCCTGCTCCACCACGTCCGCGAACGCCCGAGGCAATGATCTCATCCAAAACCTTTTCAGGATTATTATGGAGAAAACCTTTGACTAAGGTAAAAAGATCCTCTTGAGCGTATTTTCCGGTAAGCACCGGGGTTCCAAGATGTTGTATGTTATAATTATCATTGACATCCAGCGATTTACACTCCAATAAAGAAGCAATATCCGATTCCGACAGGGCAGAATAATTTTTTCCATTATACTGAAAAGCCGAATTCTCATGACATCTCCCGAGGCAGGTCATATGACCGATTTTATCAGCAGGAATATGTTTTTCGAGTTCTGATTGTAACTTCTCCTGAGTCCCTGCACACAAACAGGCGGTGCCATTGCAAATATAAACTTCCTTTCCTTGATTCTCAGGTTTGAGAAAGTCGTAAAAAGTGACAGCACCGTAGGTGTTGGCTTTGCCGATGAGAAATTCCTCAGCGATAGCTGCAAGGGATGCTTTGTCAGGGCGTTCACTTATTTGCTCAAAAAGGTTGTTTTCCAGACCCTGGCGCCCGGAAAGGGAACTTATATTTTTAGACATATTGAATTTGGTTCTATTGAGCTACTAATATAATGCAAGTTGAGGTAAATCCCAACTTGATATTTTTTTAAATTGAATACTAACCGACAAAAATCTGCTAAAGACGAATTTGCTGGAAGAAAAATTGTTGTTGATTGATTTTAATATTGATTTATTTTGTGGCCTGTGAACCCAGATTTCACGGGATATTTAGGTTTAATATAAAGAATAAAAGCCTTTGGTCATGGTAATTTAATGTTAGAAAAGACCGTATTAAATTTAGCTCTTTCAGCAGTTTTCAAGGGTACATCCCAAAAGCCATCGTATTCTACACTTGTAGGTAAATAGGTGTCTCCCAATTTGGTCAGTCTTATTTTCATTTTTACATCAAAGCTGAAGAGCGCTCCTGAATATTTAAGCCAGTAATTCCGGGCTACCACCTGGAAATTCGATTTTTCGAAATAGGTCTCCATGTATTTGATAACGGTATCCTCTGTAGGGTATTCTTGTTTAGGAGAGGCTATAAATGCATAACAGTCAATTTCTTCATAGGCCTTTGAAATTAAGGAATAACGATAATAGGGGTGCATTTTTTCAGAAAATATGGCAGTTCGATTCCCGATAACAGGGACATCCGCTTTCATACCCGGTTGAAAAATGAGTTTCTTGAGTTCAAAAACGTGTTTTTCTATCTTACCTTCTGGTGCCTTTATTTGGGATATGTGGGAATTTTGTGATTTTTTTTCACTACAAACAGTACCATTGGTGTAAAAGATTTTATCAAATAGTTTGGCGGTATAATATTGGTATTCCTTGTTTTTTCCTTTGTAGAATTTGCCGGAGAAACTTTCTTCCAGGGTCGTCATTGTTCTGCACCGACCATCAGATTCCTGCTGTGTTTTACTTTTGTAGTCCGCTTTTATTTTTCCTTTCCTATTGTAGAGGGTGATCTTGTTATCAGCCACATAACTTACCCTTCTGAGATTTTGGAAAGCACGATAGAAACTTTCATCCTCCAGCACATATTGAATAAACTCTTCCGGATCAAAACCTTGTCTCTTGGCAGTTACTACAAAAGAATCCAGAAATACCACGGCTGCTACACCTTTATAGGCACTTGTGTCCGGGTTTTGAGCCTTGGAAGGTGTATTGAAAATCAATAAACCTGCAGTAAGGATTAAGTAAAGGAATTTCATGATCCTGTGTTTGCGGTAAACTTACCTGAATAAAATCTTTTTTTGTAAAAATATTTTACTCAGTTAGAAATTTCTTTTTATGTAAATGTTCTCTCCCTGTGTTGCTGAAATCTTTGTTTCGAAATGCGGGTAATCCTTAAAAAAATAACGCTTAAAATCGTACTTTTGCAAAAATGTTGAGGGGTATTTTTGAGACTCAAATTTCTTCTCGTTTTCTTAAACCTAACCGAATAAAATCAAATATTATGAACAATATTTCAGTCATTGGAGCAGGAACTATGGGTAATGGTATCGCACATGTTTTTGCCATGAAAGGATTTAAGGTAAACCTCATTGATATTGCTCCGGATGCCCTGGAAAAGGCTCTGGCAACCATTTCCAAAAACCTGAGTAGGATGGTAGCTAAAGAAAGACTTACCGAGGCTCAAAAGGAAGATACGCTTGCCAATATTGCCACGATGACGGATATGGCAGCGGGTATCAAGAATGCCGACCTCGTGGTGGAAGCCGCGACTGAAAATGTAGACCTGAAGCTCAAGATTTTTTCGATGATGGATGAATACGCTCCGGAAGGAGCCATCCTTGCTACCAATACCTCTTCAATTTCCATCACTAAAATCGCTGCCGCTACCAAACGTCCTGAAAAGGTGATCGGAATGCATTTCATGAACCCCGTACCCGTCATGAAACTTATTGAAGTGATCAGAGGTTACAGCACCAACGATGAGGTTACAGCTACTATTATGGAGCTGTCCCGTAAATTGGGCAAAGTGCCTGTTGAAGTGAACGATTACCCTGGATTTGTGGCCAATAGAATTCTCATGCCTATGATCAATGAGGCGATTTACACGCTATTTGAGGGTGTTGCCGGCGTTGAACAAATAGATACGGTTATGAAGTTGGGAATGGCTCATCCAATGGGACCATTACAACTGGCAGATTTTATTGGTTTGGATGTTTGTTTGTCAATTCTGAATGTACTATACGAAGGATTTGGTAATCCTAAATATGCTCCTTGTCCATTACTGGTGAATATGGTGACCGCCGGAAAGCTGGGCCGTAAATCCGGAGAAGGATTTTATGCTTATACCCCTGGTAGTAAAGAGCTCGTAGTGGCGGATAGCTTTAAATAGAACACGTATCTAGTCACAAGTTTCTTGTTACTGGTATTTCTAATACACTTTACACTTAGGGCTAACTTCAAGTTAGCCTTAAGTGTAAATTGTAGCCCTTGTCGTAAAACCTACTGTGCCAACGCATAGATCGCAAAAGAAGCCAGCCAGTGCCCTCCTTCATAACCGTCTCCTTTGATATTGTCCAGGGTAAATTCCATATGCTCATTGGCCATCTTCGTGAGATGTGCATATTCCGGAATTGCATCAGCAATGCCGTACAAACACCAGGCCCGGCTCATATTAACACCATCCAGGTGGACGAGTTTACCGTCAGAGCGGTCAGAAACTTGTCCCGGGGGTAAAAATGGCGTCAGGCTTGGCAAGTTGAGGGAGGAAATTATCAAACCATTGTCTGAACGCTTCTTTTGACAAAACCCTGCGCATGATATCAGCTTCCTGCAAACAAGGAGAGAGAAAGTCAAATCCCGATGGTTCCCAGGAAAGCGGGCAATCAGCGTCTTCCATGAAATAGAATTTCGCTCTTTCTTCGATCATTGATTTAAGACTATCCTGACCGGTTGCTGTTGCATAATCGTAGGCAAAAGTCAATCCGAAGCCGGTATTGGGGTGTTCGCCGACCCGGATAGGGTAGAGCAGCTTGGGGAGAAATTCCAGGTAGCGTTCAACGATAAGATCAGTAAGCGGTTGAAGGTTTGTTGACCATTCTTTGGCTTGAGGGTCATCCCAGGTGTATAATTCTTCGGCCAGTTTTAATAACCAGGCCCAACCGTATGTACGTTCATAACTTTTTTCCTGGGGCATTTTAAAATATTCGACTTCCCGCAGGATATTTTCAGCCGTCAGGTTTTCGGCAAGTTTTAGGCGGATGGTATCTGCCATTTCCAGGTTGGGAAAGGTTTTGAGCAATTTCACCAGCGACCAATGCCCGTGAACGGCAGAGTGCCAGTCAAAACAACCGTAGAAAGCCGGATGTAGTTCTCTGGGGGATCCCAGGTTATCCTCGGAAGCCAGTACTTGCCCTAGTTTGTTGGGGTACTGCTGATCCATACATTTTAGCGGCAAGGCAGCCAGTTCATTGGCTAATTCGAGGGTGATTTCCATTTTGTCTACTTCCATGACGGGTTCAGCTTGTTCACAAGAGAAGAATAAAAAGACTGGGAAAAGAAGAAATAATAATCGAATCATTTTTTATACAGTTTTGAAGAGAAACGTGAATAAACCTTAATCGTGGTGGCGGATGCCCGAAAATCATGTTGTCTGACCGGAGGGAGTTTTGATTTTCTAGCCTTTTTTTGCTTCGTTTTTTTGGCGATGAAAAAAATGAAGGGGCCAAGAGAAAAACCCAAGATCAAACAAATGAAATAATCAAGACAAAAAGTGAAAAACAACTTTTATTACGTTTTCATGAATAATTTATTATAAACCTGAAATTACAGCAATTATCGTTATTAACAATGGAATAATGAATCTCAACCATTCCCGCGGTGTATCCATTTGAGTTATTTCTTCCAGGAAATAGGGAATCCGGATAGGTAAATAAAAAATAAGGAACATCAATGTCGAGAGGAATAAGTTCAGAATGTACATGATCCGGTTTTGTTTTTCCATGTTCATGTTTTGGGTGATCGTCTGCCAGGTGACCGTATAAGCCAGACAGGCATAAAGCACCAGGATGATATCCATTATCCATTCTTTTTTGTTGGGGCGCTGATAGGCATCCAGGTTTTCATTGGGGTCTATGCCAATGATAGTAAATAATAAATATAATTCCTTTAAAACTACTGCCATTATCAGTATCGCCATCCACCAGGGCATATTTTCTTCAACGTTCTCATCAACGATTTCATAACCAAAGGCTTCCGTGGTCATAAACAGAATTATTATTGAAATCACCGCATGAAACATCCACAGGGTAAAACCGCTTTTGATTGTTTTACCTTCATCCTGAATGGCCTTATGCACATATTTCATCTTTTTGGGAAAGGCATATATTTCCAGTAGTGAGATAACTATGAGCGCAATGCCCAACCACGGAATAAAAGCAGGGCCTTTTTCGAAATTTTTGGCAGAAGCCTCCATCACAATAGGAGCAAGGAAAAAAAGTACAAGGCACAGATCAAATTGAAGAATCCACCTTCCCATTGGTAGATATTCTTTTTAATCATAAAAGGAGACCGCTTCATAGATTTGCACTTCAGGATTTAAGTTGAAGTTCAAATATACTTTTTTAGAGCAATATGTAAAAATGGAAAAGATTTTGCTGTTTAAAATGATTTTTCCCCTTTTTATCAAGAAAAACCATTCGAAACCGGAGGAAAAGAGATTCCGTGCGCAAGGTGGCGGGACTAATGCTTTTCCTCACCTCCTGCAAGTCGCAGACCTACCCTTTTTTCCCTTTTTTTCCCCTGAAACTTTTCAGGATATAACAATCATCTTCAGTGATCGGAGTGAAAAGGTCGGCTTCATCGATCAGGATCTGGGCAGTATTTTGTTCAACTGCTGCGATCTCCACACGGACTCCTTCACCTTTGAGATGCCTGACAAGTTCCACATAATCAGAGTCGCCGGAAAGGATGATGATGGTATCCACTTTTTGGGCAATTTGTGTGGCTTTGATGGTCAGCGGTATGTCGGCAGATTTGTGGCAGGGCATTACCGAACCGTGATATTGATTGAGTAACCGATCGGCCAGTTTGTCCGAGATACTTTTGCCTTCCCGGAAATAAATAAGCCGGTTAAGGCCTCTGTTGTCCAGTAATTTGGGGATAAAGTTATCAAAATCCAGTAAGGCATTTTTTTTGCCAACCAGATTTTGAAGGCTCATTTCTATATTATTCCCGTCGACAAGAATAGCGACAGATTGACTGATATTTATTTTGGGTTGATCGTTCATTGTTTTTTAACTAATTGAATATTAAGTCATTACGGGGATTTTGGGCTTTGAAGGAATTTTTTAAATCCCGTGTTCAAGGTTCAACTTGTTCTTGATTTTCAGGCATACTTTTCTGAATAATTGCGGCAATATGAATTCCTGCAATGCCATTATTTCAATCTTCGTCCCTTCCGTACTTTGTCATTGAGCATCGCCAAAAAAGTTCGAAAAAATGCTCTATACGACTGCAGTCATTGCGTTTTTGGTATGCCTTCGTAGAGAGACAAGCCCTTTATCTCTTATCTGTCGTGTTCTTTCCCTGCTAACACCAAGCATTTCTGCAATGGAATATAAACTCATGGGATTTTTATAACCTATGCCATAATACATGGAGATAATTTTGGCTTGCCTCGGAGGGAGTTTCTTTAACAATTCCCTGATCTCAATTGCCGTTGATTGTGTTTCGACAAAATCATAATCGGGTAATGGAATGCTGTTGTCGGCAATGAAATTGGCCCTGGAGGTATCGTCCTCATAGTTTAAAGGAGCATCCAAAGAACTGCATCTTTTGTAGGAAGCAAGACAGCTCTGGATGGTTTTTTCCGGGAGCCCTGTTTCGGCAGACAATTCTTCCAGCGTTGGTTCTCTTTCCTGGTGCTGCAAAATCTCCAGGGTTTTCTGCCTAACCTTGTTGGAAGTTCCCGAAAAATTCATGGGTAACCGAATATTTCTGCCCTTTTCATTGATGGCCTGAAGGATGGATTGCCTAATCCACCAAACTGCGTAGGAAATGAATTTAAATCCTTTGGTTTCATCAAATCTTTGGGCAGCTTTGATCAGGCCAAGGTTTCCTTCATTGATCAGGTCCCCCAGGTATAAACCCATATGTTGGTATTGTTTGGCAACGGAAACTACAAACCGGAGATTATGGCGTACTATTTTGACCAGTGCTTCTTCATCACCGTTTTTGTACAGCCTGAAAGCCTCCAATTCTGCTTCAGGAGCCAAAACATCATACCTGGATATTTCATTGAAATATTTCTCAAGAGATTTCTCATCCCTGGAGGTAATGGTATTGGTAATTTTTAAAGCTCTCATAAAATAGTCAGACATTTTTTATTTCACGTTAATAATACTGCCCAGGTATTTAGTCGTTTTTAAGATAAACGATCCGGGCGCTTAGTTGATGTTCTTGTACAATTTTTTCAGCAAAGGATTTGTGTCCTTTTGGTGCCAAAAGAATAAACTGGCCTCCTTTCATATTTGCAAGGGTGCTCAATAGTTTCCACTTGGTTACAATTTTCCGAACGTTATCTTCTTTGAGCGCAACTTCGATATAACTTTTACCTACTCTTTGAACACCGGTTACATCCGGTGTGAATACCTCATCTTTGGAAGCATTTTGGTATTGAACAGGTGTTTCAAAATCTTCGCAATTAGCTTTAAGCTTTTGAAATCCTTTCTTTTTAGCCCATTCTACGGCTTTTCTTATCAATTTAGAATTCTTCATCAAATTGGGTTTTTGTTAAAAAATGAATTGCGCCACTGTTGTCAGCAGCATCGTATATATTGAGAAATAGAGTATTAAATCTGATAGCTGGAGGTGTTCCTCGTTTTACGCTCAGCCAAAAACAAACGAGTTATAAACCGAATCAAAAAGAAGTGAAAAATTACTTGTATGGGTCGTTTTAATCATATACATACAATATGTAAAACGTTACGGAAGTTAAAATTGTTCCATGAATGCATGAAATTTATTGACTATCTGGGACAAAATGAACCTGGGGAGTCGTAAAAAGCAGGAAACCTTTAAAAATCGAAAAAGATGTCATCTTTGAATTCATCAATTTCCCTTCGTTCCTTTTTTGTAGGCCGGCCTGCTCCTTTTTCCCTGTATTCGCTGTTACTTTTTCCGATGAACCACTCTTTGTATTTATTCATTTCTGATTCGGAGGTCAGGTTCTCATAACATTGCTGGGCGAGTGGCGCAGAAACCCTCTTTTGGATCAGGTCAATAACTTTGAAATGCAAATTAAATCCGCCTTTAAAAACGAAGACTTCCGTTTCCCGCTCCAGGAGATAGGAGGGTTTGACACTTTTGCCGTCGATTTTTATTTTTCCGGATTTACAGGCGTCAGCTGCCAGCGTGCGGGACTTGAATATCCTCACGCTCCATAGCCACTTATCTATTCTTACTTTTTTGAGCATCTTCTTATACAAAAATTAATAGATCTCCCTGTTGAATTTATTCTCTTTTTTTAGGAGCAGATTGCCAGAGATTGAGTAAAATGGAAAAAATGAAATGGGTGTTTTCAATCTCTGGATCAAAGGTTGACTTTATGCTCTTTCGAGGGGTGGAAACTGCATATCCAAAGCCTCCAGTGTTTCTACCATTTTTTGGGCAATGATATAATCTCTGTACCACCTGGAATCAACAGGAACGACGGTCCAGGGAATGTTGCTTTCGTTGAGGATGTACTCGTAACATTTCATATATTCGTCCCAGTGTTCTCTTTCCTTCCAGTCATTTTCATTGTGCTTCCAATGCTTTTCCGGCTCGTCGATACGCTCCTGCAGCTCAAGAGCCTGTTGTTCATGGGAGATATTCAGGAAGAACTTCAGTACGATGGTATTGTTATCAAATGTCAGCAATTCTTCAAAAGCATTGATGGCTTTCATACGTTTTTCCACGTGCTCTTCGCTGATCCATTTGTGGACTCTCTGGATCAGGATGTCCTCATAGTGGGAGCGATTAAAGATTTTGATGATCCCTTTTTCAGGAGCTTGTTTGTGGACCCTCCAAAGGAAGTCGTGGGCAAATTCTTCGTCAGAAGGTTTTTTAAAGGAATAAGTATTGATGCCGGAAGGTTGGCAATATTTAAAAACTTTAGTGGCAGCACCGTCTTTTCCAGCACCGTCCATACCTTGAAGTACGACCAAAACGGAATATTTTCCTTCTGCATGAAGCAAGTACTGTAGTTCTGCCAGTCTTTTGGTCAGTTTTTTTGTTTCGTCTTCAATTATATCTCTGTCCAGGTGAGCTGGAGGATCAGTTGGTAAGTCTTTTATTTTGATCATATGCAGGATTATTTTTTGGTTTTAAAGATAAACACAGATGAGGCAAAGCGATCACAGATTAGATAGACATCCGGCTTCTTTTTACAAGATAAGCCTGTAAAATCGGGCGGAAGCCTTTGTTGATGTCGGCCTCCACAAAATCAATTTGGTATTGCAAGCATTTCAGTTTGAGTTCTTCTTTGAATTCATTAATCTCTTTGAGATATCTTTCCTTAACCTGATTGGGTTGTAATTTAACTCTTTCCCCCGTTTCCATATCAATGAATTCATAAGGACGGTTTTCGAATTCGAAATCCAGCTCTTTTGCTTTGTCCACAACATGGAACAAAACCACCTCATGTTTGGCATGTTTGAGGTGTTGCAGGGCAGCAAACAGTTTACCGGTATCTTCACTTTGTTCGAACATGTCACTGAAAATTATGATCAGCGACCGTTTATGGATACTGTCGGCAATTTGGTGCAGGGCCTTTGAGGCAGAAGTACCTTTATTCAGGTTTTGTTCACCGATTTGTTTTTCAAGATAACTCAGGAGCAGTCGGTAGTGCTTGGTATTTACCTTACATCTGGTGTGCAGGTGGACGTCATCATCAAAAAAGCTCAGGCCAAAAGCATCTCTTTGCTTTTTGAGGAGGTTCATCAGGGAAGCTGCTGCCAGAGCCGAAAAGCTGATCTTGTTATTACCGCTTTCTGGGCTTTGCTCAGGATCCGGAAAATACATGGAAGAGGAAACATCCAGCACGATCTGACACCTCAGGTTGGTTTCCTCTTCAAACCTTTTACTGAAAAGTTTGTCTGTTCTGGCATATACCTTCCAGTCGATATTTTTTGTCGATTCACCCTGGTTGTATAACCTGTGTTCGGCAAATTCAACTGAAAATCCATGGAACGGACTTTTGTGCAGACCAATGATGAAACCTTCAACGACCTGTCTTGCAAGCAGTTCCAGGTTGCTGAAGCTACGGACTTTAATATTATCGAGTAAGCTCATGTATTATCATTAAACGTCAAAGCCCCTATCCCGGATTCCAAGATAAGGGCTTAAAGGTAAGCCAAAAAAATTAAAATTGCGCTTCCAGTTTGCCGGCAAGTACCTGCTTTGAAGCAGTACCAATATGTTTGTCAACTACCTCCCCGTTTTTCAGTACGAGTAAAGTAGGGATACTTCGGATACCATATTTCATGGCAACTTCAGGGTTTTGATCTACATCAACTTTACCGATGAGGGCTTTACCTTCATATTCGGTTGCCAATTCTTCAACGATGGGAGCGATCATACGGCAAGGACCGCACCAGGCTGCCCAAAAGTCAATGAGTACAACCCCACCTTTATCAATTGCTGTTTCCTGAAAGTTTGCATCAGTGAATTCAAAAGCCATTATAACAAGTTTTTTATTTGAATGAAAATTATTAAAACGCAAACATACACAACACGATCAAAAAAAAATAGTTCCAAATTAATCGTGGTGTATATCCTTTTATACGTTGTAAGTTTAAAAAGTCACTTACGTTAAATACATACGAAGGATAAAACACATCAACTACAAATTGGTTTACAAATATAGGCATATTAGCGGATAAAATGTCCTATCTTAGACATATGACGAGAAAAAAAATAATTTGGATCATACTGGGCGCGCTTGCTATTTTACTCAAAGTTTTTTTGACCCCGGAAATGGTGGAGCAATATTATAGCAGGGGTTTTTTCAAGTTCATCCGCCTGATGATCGACGGGATCTTTGGCTGGCTGCCTTTTCCTTTGTTGTACCTGTTTGTCCCTGCCGTGTTGTATTGGGTGATCAAAAAAATTATCGGTCTTTGGAAATGGGATATTGGTTGGAAAGCAAAATTCATTTCCGCCTTCTCAACCCTTATCGCTTTTGTTTTTGGTGGAATTTTTTTCTTTTTGGTCCTTTGGGGGTTCAATTACGGCAGAGTGCCTCTGGAAAAAAGCTTGGGATTTGAAACCAATCCGATCGGGAAAGCAGAACTGTGGCAGGAATTACAGGAGGAAACAAAAGAGATCATCAGGTTGAGGAAGATGATCCCCGGAGTTACCGACAGTGCCCTGACCGAAGAGTTTCTTCCACCACATCTTGAAAATCACCTTCGGGCTAATCTTATCGGGGTATTCCAAAGGCAGAACCTTCCTGTAACCGGTACTGTCCGGGGACATTTCATCTACCCCAAAGGGATTTTCCTTCGGTTTAGCTCCTCCGGACTTTATTTTCCATTTACGGGACAGGGGCAAATTGACGCCGGCTTACATCCCCTGCAATGGCCTTATGTCATTACCCATGAAATGGGACATGGTTATGGATACGGAGATGAGGGGACCTGTAATTTTATTGCATATTGGGCCTGTTCGAAATCCGCAGATCCGGCGATTGCTTATATGGGAAGGCTGGCCTATTGGAGAACGCTTGCTGCCAACAATATAGCTTACGATGCAGAAAAATATTTTGCTTTCCGGGAAACCCTGCCTCCTGGCATTATTGCAGACCTCGATGCCATCAATGACAATTTACTTAAGTATCCCGATATTATGCCTCGCTTAAGATATTATGCTTACGACTCTTATCTGAAGGCACAAGGAATTGATGAAGGCATAAAAAATTATAATCGGGTTATAATGCTGGTCAGGGGCTGGAAGGAAAAAAATGGGAATTAACCGAACTGAAAACCTAACCAGTTTAAGGTCAACCAATTTGTCCCGGATGGAACAGATACCTTAGTATTGCAAACCCTGAAGTTCTGCTATAAATATATTTTTACAGAAGAACTTCAATATCAATCTTTAAAAGTTACGACTTCTTCCAATGCCTTTTCCAGTTCTGCTTTAGCTTTGGCAGTCGTTGCCGGATTCCAGTTGTGCCAGTATGCAAATTCATCCAGGACCAGTGATTTTATCTTTAGGATGCCAGGTCGATCGTAATGTATCCTGCCTGTACGGTGGGTGAAAAAGTCCAGAGGGCTTTGAGCAAGTTCATGATGGATGGCGAACCAGACTTCTGCTTTTACCAGCGCTTCCAGCGGTTTGACAGCGGTATAAGAACTGGCCTTTTCCAGGATCAGGTCACTTTGTCGTCCATAGTTTTCGAGCATATATTCGGGCCAGTGATCCTCAATGCCAAATGCATGGAGCCTTTTGATGAGTTCTGTTTGGTACTCTTTCAATTCCTGAGGGTTTAGAAACGGGCCTCCTGTCAATGAAATTTTAGCGGTATAGACCGGCCTGAAATTTTTACCCTGTTTGTTCGATAATTTCTCCGCTACAAGATTAACGACGTCTTGTGCCATTTTACGGTATCCTGTCAGTTTGCCGCCGGTAATGGTAATGAGATCATTTTTGGAAATGAAAATTTCATCTTTTCTGGACAGCTCTCCGGCTGATTTTCCGCCTTTGAAAATTAGAGGTCTTAATCCAGCCCAGCTCGATTCTATATCGTCTATGGTTAAGTGTAGGGCAGGGAATATGTTGTTGATAGCGGCTAACAGGTATTGAGCTTCTTTCCTGGAAACCGTCATTTCGTCAATATCGCCTGTATATTTCGTATCGGTAGTTCCGACATAAGTACATCGGTGATGAGGTATGGCAAAAATCATCCTGCCATCAGATACATCAAAGTAAACCGCCTGGTTCAATGGGAACTTATCCTTGGACAGAACAATGTGAACGCCCTTGGAAAGAAAGAGTTTTTCATGGGCACTACCATCGTCTTTTTTCCTCAAGCGATCGGTCCAGGGCCCCGTAGCGTTTACCACATAGTTGGTTTTTATGTCGATAAGTTTCCCGTTTATTTGATCCAAGCAGGTAATGCCCGATATTTTTCCGTTTTCGTCATACAGGAATTCCTCGGCCTTCAGGTAATTCAGGCATACCGCACCATAATCAATGGCTGTTTTGATGTTTTCAAGGGTGAGCCTTGCATCATCTGCCCGGTATTCCGCATAATAGCCGGAGCCTTTGAGTCCTGCCTGTTTTAGTAAGGGCTCCTTGAGGATGGTCTGTTTTTTGGAAAGCATCCTGCGCCTGTCATTGCCTTGGACATTGGCCAATCTGTCATATACCCACAAACCAATAGAAGTGGAAAGGGGCCCGAAGGTGCCTTTGTCGTAAAAGGGAAGTAACATTTTTCGGGGGACTACCAGGTGTGGAGCAATTTTGTGTACGGTTGCTCTCTCCCGACCGACTTCTCTGACCAGGCCTATTTCAAAGTTTTTGAGATACCTCAGTCCGCCGTGAATCAGTTTGGTGGATTTACTGCTGGTCCCGTTCGCAAAGTCAGCTTTTTCAACAAGCAATACAGACATACCTCTCGAAGCAGCATCCAGTGCAATGCCTGCTCCAGTAATACCACCGCCAACAATGGTGATGTCGAAGTTTTTTTCTTTAATGGTCAGAAGGAGGGTGTCTCTTTCCAAAGCAGAGCGCGTATTCATGGTTTACCGTTTGAGATTCCTTACTCTCTTAGTCTAACAATCATTTAAACCAAGGGTTTAAAGCAGCGAACTTCAAATATAAAATAAAACAGGCCGGAAAAGAATTCCCGGCCTGTCAATTTTATCAGTAAGTTAGATTACTCCATTAATTGATATAAATCTTTTGATAAGGAATAATGATCTCATTTAATTCAAGATTATTGATCTTTCTCAAATGTTCCACTGTCACACCATATTGACGGGCGATTCTAAACAAATTGTCGCCTTCCTGCACTGTATGCATCATTCTTTTTGAATTGGAAGGTGCGTTATAGGAAGCCGGCATTCTCGACTCAAGGCCCTGAACTCCCTTGGTGGTAAATTCATCAGGAGCAAAATCATCTTCCGCTTTGGCAGAAGGGTAGGCTACCTCCTGTGGGACCATAGCCGGTTGTCCGTAAGCAGTCGGTTGTGTTCTGTAGTAGCTACTGGTGTTGATCGGGGTATCATAATGCTGAACATTATTGGTTACTGTGCTATTGGTGGTTTTTACTGTTCTGGACGCATTATTCGCAGTAAACGGATCATAGGGTCTGGCATCATATTCTGTAGGTGTAGCCACTTTCATATTGTAAGGTGCAGGCTCTAATGTTCTTGTAGGCTCTGCCGGATCATCTACGAAAGGAAGGCTGTTGCCAGTGGTTACGATAGGGAATCCCTCCACAGTTTTGGCCGTAAGGGTATTGGAAGTGGTAGGGCAGTTGCAGTCAGAAGTTACCAATACCTGGCCTATTTTGGCGTAATCATTTTTGCTGAGATTATTCATTTGTCTGAAACGGGACTCCGTATAACCATATTTCATGGCAATGGAGGCAACTGTTTCCCCACTTTGGACTACGTGCTGGCCTGTGGCATTGCGATCCCATGCAGCTGTGGAAGAGGTTGTTTTGCCGGCTTCCCAGACAATGCCCCCTGATTTGGCTGTCATCGTTTCAACAGGAACTTCCTCAATAGTTTCTTCCTGAGGAGCAGAAACCAAATATTTTTCTCCTGCACGGATCAGGTTGCCTTTTTTGTTATTCCAGGACTTTAGCTCGCTGAGGGTGATGTCGTATTTCTTGGCAATACCATAAAGCGTTTCTCCCTTTTTGACGATATGGAATTGGGTAACGTTTTCATTTCCTCCGCCTGAATACTCCGCCGGGCCTGCTTTACGAACCATGACAGGTTGATTTGGCGTAGGCTGCACCGGCGTAACGTTGTATGCATCCGGTTTATAGGTAGGGTCAAAGGTGATGGGTTGGTCTGAATCTTTGATACAAAGACTTTCCAGGTATTTGTCATACCTTTTATCGTTGACTGTAGCAAGGCTGAGGACTTTTTGTCCCGGATTTCCCGGTGTGATGTTGATGGTTTCTTCAATGACACCGATTTCAGGGACGAACTTTAAGGAAGTATAGGCACCGGAGCTGTTTCGGGTGGTCTGTCTGAACAAATAGATTCCACTGCATTCATTTTCCAGGCGTCCGTCAAAAAATACCTTTGCCTTTAGGTTTTTGTAGGCGATGTTTTCGTTGATCACGCCATCTTTTAAATCAAATTTGAAGCTGTAAACCGGTGAGATATAGGTTACTTCTTCACTATCGTTTTTATAATAGGTGGCTGACTTAACCGGCGAGACGTAGTATTTGCGCCCTTTGGGTACGACCATGTAAACTTCATCAGGCCGGGCATTAATACGGTTAACCAAAAGCATATCAAAGGAACCATTGTAGCAGCCAATAAATGGTCTTGGTAGTTCATCCTGTCCGATTTTACTTTCCGGGCCGATTTCCAGTATGATGGATTCTCCACCGCCAGCATTGACGCGGTAAACCATATAATTGCCATTGTCAGGTTGATTATACGCTAGTTTGTCCATACATTTTTCATCAAACAGAATGTAGAGGTTTTCTGCATTCAATTTCGTTGAAAAGAAGAAAATGGATACGAGGACAAAAACGGAAAGAAACTTTGCTTTCATGTTATTTTAATTTTGAAAATAAAACAAAACGTTCACTTAACCAGAGTTAGTAGTCTTTTTCCTGAATTATTAAATGCTTTATAATCAAATTTTACATCGATTATTTGAATTTAAATATTCAAAGAAATAGTTAAATGACTTTGTCAATTTAAAAAACTATCTGTTCGCAAAGTCTATTCTTTAAGGCGTAGAGGTATGAATTTTTAGTCATAAAAACCGCCTTGACAATAGGGAAACGATCTTTTCTAAAAAAGATTGTGCCCAATTTTATTGCAATATACCACTATTTACGGCATAAAGCACCAATTCTGAGGAAGAACCTAGATTTAATTTTTTCATAATATTCTTCCTGTGGGTATACACCGTATGGGTACTCAGGTTCAATATACGGGCAATTTCTTTAGCGATCAAGCCCTGGGATATGAGTTTAACAATTTCAATTTCGCGGGGACTGAGGGGGTTAGGGGCGCATTCATCGCCGGGTTTGGCAAAAGATCTCTCCAAAATGAACTCAAGGATTTTATTACAAAAAGACCTTTGATTGTCCATGGTTATTGCACTGACGGCATCTACAATTTCTTTTCTCAGGCAAGATTTGGTCAGAAAACCGGCAACACCCTTTTCTATGACATTGTAAATCCTGTGCCTGTTATTGTCGGCACTGATAACAAGGATTTTTATATTTTCGGAAATAGCCTGCAATTTCCGAATGGAAGCTACCGAAAAATGATCCTGCTGATAATAATCCAGTATTACCAGGTCGGGTAGCTCTTTATTGGCAAGCTTTAATAAGGCTTCCTCATTTTCAGCTTCCCCGACAATGTCCAAATTTTCCTGGAGGTTCAACAAACAATTTAGTCCGAGCCTCGTCAAGTATTGATTATCAGCAATTACAATACGTACCTGATCCATGTTTAAAAGAATTTTGCCGTTGCGAAGGTAAAGGACAAAATAGTATTCTCCAACTTATTTAGAATTATTCTAAGTAAGTAAAAAGACAGATTTGTTTACATTTGCATTAACACAAACCTTTGACCATTTAATATCCAAAATTTTTTAAACATGATCCAGGTATTTATTACAGGAGGCACCTTTGATAAAGACTACAATTACATAACGGGAGAGTTGTATTTTAAAGATACACACCTGGCCAAAATGTTTGAGCGGGGCAGATGCGCCCTTGATATTGATTTGAAAACTTTGATGATGGTTGACAGTCTGGAGATGACGGACGGTGATCGAGAGATTATTTATCATAATTGCAAGAGGACCCTTGCCAGGGACATTATCATCACCCACGGAACAGATACCATGGCAGAAACAGCCCGATACCTGGAGTCCAAAAAATTAGAGGGGAAAACCATTATCCTCACCGGGGCAATGATTCCTTATGCCTTTGGTAATTCTTCTGATGGTTTTTTTAATCTGGGCGCTGCACTGGCTTTTGCACAGGTTTTGGAACCGGGAGTGTATGTAGCCATGAACGGCAGGTATTTCAGTGCCAGTACGGTCAGGAAAAACCTGAAAACGGGTTTTTTTGAGGAGGTGTGACCATGCGGTTACTGGTTGTAAGTAAATGCTTACTGTTTCGGAGAGATGAGCCGCAAAAGGGCAAAACAAAACCGGGCAGGAGCCTGGTACTGAATGCTGCCTCCGATCGGTTCCGGCAGACATTTAAAAATGACTTCAATAATAAATAACCATGTTATGGAATATCTGGGATTAATTTTCGAAATGCTCATTCTTGGATTTGCTGTTTATCTTTATTTGTTTGCAACAGGGAGAATCCAGGCAAAAACGGAGGAAGCCCAAAAAAGAGCAGATACATTTCGCGAATCCAACGCAGGCTGGTTGCGCATACTTTCCCTTGCTCTTGCTGCCATTATGCTGGTTAATGTGCTGCTGCACTTAAAGCAGTTATTTTCCTGAGCGCATGTATAAAAAGGATCCGGTTTTTGTAAATGGTTTTGGTATCGAACTTCTGGTTCAGGGAAGTTCCACAAATTAATGCGAATAGGGCCAATCTTTCCTGCTCTAATTCCTTGTTCCCTCAATTCCTGTATTGATTCCAGTTGCCTGTTTTGAAGTTAAACAGGTATAGTTTTCGTTGATTCTGGTCGTTAAAGGTCAGGTTTTGATCGTTTACCGAAAGAGTTATGGGATTGCTGTTATAGGAAATCTTCTGGTGCAACCAGCTTCCTTTGGTTGCCGAAAATACATAGACCACATCCTTGGCATTATCAACTATGATAAAGTTACCGTGAACTTCAGAAATGTCCAGGGGGGCTTTTTGGTAAGAAACAGATTGCTTGAGCCAAATGCACCTATTGCCATCAAAAGCGTAGACATCATCCTTGCCATCATCTGCAAAAGCAAAATTACGGCAGGATTCTACCACTTCTATGGGGCTATTGCTATAGGATGATTTTTGAGAAGCCCATCTCCCCAGTTTGCCACTGAAGGCATGGACGATATTTTTGGACTGATCCACAAAAACAAAATTTCCAAAGGAACTGAGAACCTGGGCAGGGGCATTGGAATAGCTGGATTTTTTAGAGCTCCAAACTCCGGTGGTTTTGCTAAAGGCATGTACTTCATCCCTGGATTCGTCTGCTACGGCAAAGTTGCCCTCTGATTCAATAATTTCCGGAATATCTTTCTGGTGACTCAGCTTTTTCGAGATCCAGGTGCCTTTAGTAGCACTGAACGCATGTACCATGTTCCTGGATTTTTCCCAAAGTGCAAAATTCTCTCTTGAATTGATTACGTAAAGGGATTCATTGGTGAAATTGAGATTCAATTTTGCCCAGGAATTGGTAGACTGGCTGTAGGCATAGACGTCGTCATTGGCTTCATCTGTCACCAAAAGACTGCCATAGGATTCTGTGGTGGTGACATTGGAAAGGGAAGTTCTCAATTTCAGGGTATTCCATTGGCCGGTATTGTTGTGCAATACGACAATCTTTCTCCTGTTTTGATCCAAATGATAAACCGCCTCCTGGAAAGGGTAGGGGTGTTCACACATACCATACATATCTGACTTGTAAGATCGGATATGCCTAAAGTTAAAAAACAGCAAAGTAAAAGCAATCTGGTCATTTTCTGTAATCCTGTTAAATGAATAATTAATCAACCACGAGAGATTAATCTGTGCGTTGACCCGCACCGTCAGGCTGGAGAGAAAATAATTGCCGGAGATTGCCAAATTCAAAAAAAGATTAAGGGTGTAAAATATCTTTTTGGATTTGAACTTTTTGGAACAATCTCTAACCCATTAACCCATTTGGGTTAGATTCTATTGTACAGACAAAATAAGATTAACGAAAGCTTAAGAATTGCCAGCCCTTTTTAAGGAAAAATAACAGTTTTCAACTTTCCGTCTTCCGTCTTCGATCCCTGATCCTCATCACCGAATTAAGGTGATACTTCCCGTCTTGATCTTTTCCACGCCTCTCAAATACCGGAATTTAATCTGGTAAACATAGACCCCCGGAGATAATGATGTCCCACGGAATTTGCCATTCCAGCTTTGTCCGGGATCATTGGTTTCAAACAATTGTTCACCCCACCGACTGAAAACCGTCAATTGATAGTTTTCCAGGTTACAATTAGACAATGGGACAAAAGAATCATTGCGTCCATCATCATTGGGACTGAAAACATTGGGAATATAGATATCACAAAACATACAATTGTCAAATTCGACATTGATGGCCGAAGAGTCAACCCCACAAAGGTTGGATACCGTGACAGCGTAAAGCCCAGGGGCGTTGACAAGGAAAGACGAATTGGTGGAATTATCCTGCCAAACATAATCGGTAACCGGTAAATTAACATCCAACAAAAAGGTTTCGTCAAAACAGATAATGGTGTCGTTCCCAAGGTCTGCCTGGGGAGGATCAAAGTAAAAAGCTTCCATGGTATCTGAATCAATGCCGCATTGGTTGGTGGCCATTACCCAATAAACCCCGGGTTCCATGATCAGGAAGGTGGAGGTGCTGGAGCCGTTATGCCACGTTAAATCACCTTCTACGTCTGATACATCGAGCAGGGCTGTTTCTCCCGTGCAAAGCTCCAGGTTCTCTCCCAGGTCAACAAAAGGAGGGCTCGTATAGGTCACGAAAATACTGTCTGCAACCATCCCACAAACATTGGATAATTCCACCCAATACAACCCCGGCCCAGTAATATCGTATGTCGGTCCGCTGGAATTATCCTGCCAGCGGTAATCTGCCTCCGGAGTGCTGACATCCAGTAAAAGGGAATCGCCGATACATAGATCCACATCTTCTCCGAGATCCACTGGCGTAATTGGTGTGCTAAAAACGACATTGATGGCATCGGTCAACCCTCCACATACATTAGTAATGGTTACCGAGTAAGTCCCTTCCTGGGTTACTGTAATCATGGGGCTGCTGGAGCCATTCTGCCAGGTATAGGTTGAATTTTCTGTCGTGGCATCGAGTAAAACGGATTCTCCTTCACAGAGGGTAATGTCGGGGCCAAAGCTAAAACTTTCAGGGAAGGAGCTGCAATCCTGACAATCTACACAAAAGGAGTTGATCAATCCTGAGCTTCCGGTAAGTTCTGTATGAATGAGTATCCATTGATGTCCGGATTGAGCAGCAGTTGCCGTGAAAGAAAAGGTATTGGTTTCCCAGGAATATCCGACTGCCGGTAAATTACCCACGAAGGTCCCTCCACTAATAGAGGGTGTGCTGTTGGTATACACAGCAGGGGAAAAAGCACCGTCGCTGCCAAACCCTTGACTCACATAGGTAATTTCAAAATTATAGCTCTGACCGGCACTGAAGGATTCACTCATCCGTAGTCCGAACCCCTCTCCACCAGAAGTCCACGTTTGACCATTTCCAATAAATATAGCGCGGCAACCAATGCCTTCTCCCGGAGGAGGAATGGTAATATTGGCATTGAGCCATCCGCCACTCCATTCGGTGCCTGTCCACTCGAGTACATCGGCTTCAATACTTGAATTGTTGGCCAGATCTGCACTGGAAACAAAATCCGTTCCGGGGTCTACACTGGTAAAACAGGAATCGATGATCTCCTGGGAGAAAGTAATCAGACCTGTAATAAAAAAAAGAGAAGTTAGCGCGTACTTTTTCATATCAAAAAGAGTGTAACAGGGGTAGTTTTTTTTGGATGGAATAAAGATAGGGAAAAGTGAGGAGTTTGAGGTTTTTGCTTCCCCAAGGCAACACCTTGTCTTCCCTCAGGCATAGGCAAAAATGTCGCCTTGAGGAACCTGATAAGGCAACACTTGCCAGCGCTGAGGTATGGCAAAGTTCGTGCCCCTGAAAAGGAATGAGTGAAAATAAAAAACATGAGACATCCCTAATTTTTGAAAATTAAAAAGGTATGATTTATTTTTCAGAGGTTGATGTCGGAATTGTTATTTAACTATTTGTTTTTCAGGCATTTACATTCTTTTTGTCTTGATACAAAAAAACCAAAAAATCAAGGCTGTATGTATTTTTTGGACAATTCTAAACTCGATTTTCGGCCACGCACCCAAACCTGTCAGCCGACAGGCAGGCTCGCCTTCCTTCGTCAGGCTCAGACATGGGTGCTTTCTCAGAGCCAGCGCTCAAAATCTTCACTAAGAATTGTTACCCAAAAATCCATAAGGCCGTTTTCCCTCGCCGGGAAGATTGAAAATCAACCATTTACACGAAAAATCCCAAATTTTGGCCTAAGCCAAAATTTGGGATGACTCATGGTAAGGAGCTAATTATGAAAGGGGAACGGGCAAAATTGATTTCTGCAAAATCTGCTTTTGCCATTTCCCAGGGGATGTTATTCTAAAAAATGGACCTTTCCATTGTCCATATCATATAAGGCACCGATAATTTTTATCTCACCACTATCTTCCATGGCTTTCAATATGGGGCTTTCATTTCGGATTTTGTTAATGGTGTTTCGAACGTTGCTTTCGCTCACCATGTGTACAAATTCCTGATTTTTTGAATTCCGTTCTCCTGAATATTCTACCAATTCCACTGCAGGCTTGATTTTGGCAAGCATTGGTGTAATATTCCCGAGTTTTACATCATCAATAGCAGATTTAACGGCACCACAATGTTCGTGCCCCATGACCAGTACCAATTTTGACCCCGATACTTTGCAGGCAAATTCCATGCTTCCCAAAATATCTTCATTGACAAAATTTCCGGCGACCCGTGCCACGAAAACGTCTCCGATTCCCCTGTCAAAAACATCTTCAACAGGTACCCGACTATCAACACAGGAAAGGACAATTGCCTTTGGAAACTGGGCTTTTACGCTTTCGCGCACCTGAGCAGAATGGTCACGCGCAGTCAGGTCGTTTCTCATAAACCTTTCATTGCCTTCCTTTAGAGATTGAATAACCATTTCAGGAGTGAGGGCATCCTGTTCTGCTTTGGTCAATACATCTTCGACCAGGCCAACAACCGCTTCTTGTTGCTGCTGAGGTGAATTTGTCTCGTTTTGCTCGATTTGCTGGTTGGCATTGGTGCAGGCAGAGAGCAATACAACTGCCAGGATAAATGCACTTAATTTGAATTTGTGTTTATTCATTTTATTGATTTTTCAAAGGTTGAATGTTATTATTCTCAAACGATAGACCAATTGATATTTGACCCATCAGTGGATAAAAAACCAAAAGTTTAACCTTTAAAAACTATTGGTAATTTTCCAAAGCACAATATTTGATTGCTTTTATATTATCTGTAATAGTAAAACTATTAAATTGTGATTTTGTTCAACCATTGGCATTTTTTTTTGAAAATATTTTAGCTTCGCAAGGCAACACTTTTTTGTGTATAAGTCTGGCAAAGGCGTCGCCTTGAGGAGAATATTCCTTAACTTCAACCTCCAAACTTCAACAATATTTGATTATGAAAAAGATTTTGATATTGACACTATGTTACATCTTTATTATTACTGTTGGGATCAGCCAGTCAAAAGTAATGACACCGGAGCAGCTAATTGAATTAAACAGAGTTTCCGCTGTGGGCCTGAGCAATGATGGCAAGCATGTAATTTACAAGACATCAACTTTTGATTTAAAAACTAATGAACGCTCAAGTAAAATTTATTCAGTCTCTGTAAAGGGTGGAGATCAGAAATCATTGGATGAAATCGGGCAGCTGGTGAAAGATAAAAATATATCACCGGACGGAAAATGGAAATTAACAGCTAAGGAAGTGAAACTTCAGCAAGTAAGCGGCATTGACCACTATAGTGATGCCCCCAATTCAAATGTTCTCATCTACGATCAACTCAACTACAGGCACTGGGACACCTGGGAAGATGGATCCTATAGCCATATATTTTTACAATCTGCAACCGATACCCGGGATAGTGGAATTGATTTGATGGAAGGAGAACCATTTGATTGTCCGCAGAAACCATTTGGCGGTGACGAAGATTATTTATGGAGTCCCGATTCTAAAAAAGTGTTATACGTCTCTAAAAAACTGGCTGGCACAGAATATGCTGTCAGCACTAACTCAGATATCTATGAGTACAACTTAGCAACAAAAACAACCACTAATCTTACAGAAAACAATAAAGGTTATGATACACATCCTGCATTTTCTTCCACAGGTATCCTCGCCTGGTTACAGATGGAAAGAGATGGTTATGAATCTGATAAAAATGATATAATCGTCAGGTTACCTGAGGGAGATGTGAATCTTACAAAAGACTGGGATGGTACTGTCAATGGGTTTATTTGGAGTGAAGATGGATCAAAAATTTTTTATAACGCTCCAGTTGGTGGCACTGTCCATGTCTTCCAGATCGATGTTCCGGCTGGTAGCAAAACCAAGTCTAAGCCTAAACAAATTTCTGAAGGTCAATTTGATGTAAACGGTATCATAGGTCAAAGCGGGAATCATTTAATTGTGTACAGAAGAGATATGAATCATGCCACTGAGATATATAATCTGGATATCGGAACTGGTGAAATGAAACAATTGTCTGAAGGAAATGATGAAATATATAAAGACATCAAAATGTCTAAGATAGAAAAGAGAATGGTCAAAACAACGGATGGGAAAGATATGCTTACCTGGGTGATTTTTCCACCGGATTTTGATCCAACCAAAAAATACCCCGCCCTGCTTTATTGTCAGGGTGGCCCGCAGGGTGCTTTGTCTCAATTTTATTCTTTCAGATGGAACTTTCAGCTTATGGCTGCAAATGGTTATATCATCGTGGCCCCCAGCAGAAGAGGTATGCCTGGTTTTGGTGTCGAATGGAATGAACAAATCTCAAAAGATTATGGTGGACAAAACATGAAGGATTACCTTTCCGCAATTGACGATGTTGCCAAAGAGTCCTATGTGGATAAAGATAGAATGGGGTGCATTGGAGCAAGTTATGGAGGATATTCTGTTTTTTATTTGGCTTCAAGACATGAAGGCAGATTTAAGTCATTTATTTCCCACGACGGCATTTTCAATTGGAGATCTATGTATGGAACCACCGAAGAATTATTTTTTGTGAATTGGGATATTGGCGGCCCTTATTGGGATAAAGAAAACGCTGCTGCTCAAAGATCTTATTCCGAATTTAATCCGGTGAATTTTGTTGACAAATGGGATACACCGATCATGATTATACAGGGAGGGAAAGACTTTAGAGTACCTATAGGACAAGGATTAGAAGCTTTTCAGGCTGCACAATTGCAAGGCATAAAATCAAAGCTTTTAATTTTTCCGGAAGAAAACCACTGGGTGCTTTTACCTCAAAACAGCCTGGTCTGGCAAAGAGAATTCTATAAGTGGTTAGATGAGACCGTCAAGAATGTCGAAACGGATAGTGGCGAATAGTTCCCTTTGATTTTTTAGGATTGGGAATAAAGATCCCGATCCACCGCCTTCGGCTAATTTTTTATTGCCGAAAAAATCAATTCAAACCTCCGCCTTGATGGCTTTTTCCACCAATAAAAAAAGCTATCCTGACGGATAGCTTATAGTGAATTTTTTTGGCGGAGGAGGAGGGATTCGAACCCCCGATACGCTCACACGTATGCCGGTTTTCAAGACCGGTGCATTCAACCGCTCTGCCACTCCTCCGGGAGTGTGCTTTTTAAGCGGTTGCAAAAGTACATCGCTTTTTGATAAAATAAAAGGTTTGCAGAAAAAAAAATGAGTTTTTTTGAGGCAGTCAGCAATTGATGAAACTTAGTTGCCGGCTGGTCGAATAAATTACACTTGTAGCGTTAAAAATCTTTGATCCTGCTTATGCCGTCAGTCAGCCGTATCGCAATGGTTGAGATGTTTGCGGAATAAAATATTTTTTATCCGAAAAACCGGCTCGCCCATCAAATCACTTTGTTCATCACTCAATATTCCGGACCGCTTTTTAACCCAATCGTGTCTAAAACCATTGATGAGTTTACCTGATCCGGTGCTCAATACCCGTCGAATAAACCTGACCTGGCCGGGATACCCGTCGTACACCGTACACCGTCATTCGTCACTCCGCCTCCGTTGCTGCTCTCCTCAATCGATCATTGATCGCTCTGCCTAATCCCACCTCTGGAAGTAACTCTGCCAGGATGACTTCCGGTTGAAGTTTATCCAGCTTTCGCATACCGGAGAACAGATGACGGGCCGCTTCGGTAAAGTCTCCTTTTTCTGATAATACGATATTGAGTTCCGGTTTTATGGTGGTGAATTGATCTTTAAACGATATTACACCGATGCGCTTCCCCTGGTGTTTTTTAATGAGTTCGTCAATATTTCCCAAAATTACCGGACAACCCGGCGCGTAATGGCTTTTGAGCATTCCCGGACTTTGGGGATTGGAACTGGAATGTTCCCGAACCTGTACCGGACCGATGAGCTCTTCAATGGCCTCAATGGCCAGTCCGCCTTTTCTGTAAATAACAGGCACTTCACCTTCAAAGCCCAAAATAGTGCTTTCCACCCCCACATGACAGGGGCCTCCGTCGAGTATGTATTTTACTTTGTCACCCAGCTGGTCCTCCACATGTTGAGCCGTAGTGGGGCTAATATATCCAAAAGGGTTGGCACTGGGGGCGGCCAGCGGGAATGAAAGTTCTTTTAACAGTTGTTGTGTAACCGGATGGTTGGGAATGCGGATAGCCACCTGCTCCAATCCTGAGGTCACCATGTCCGGAATAATGTCTTTCTTTGGTAACAAAAGTGTCAGCGGACCGGGCATAAAGGCATCCGCCAGTTTTTTAGCCTTGTCCGGAAGGTGGCGGGTAAATTCGGCAATGGCGCGCACATCAGCCGTATGAACAATGAGGGGATCAAAAGAAGGCCGGTTTTTAACAGCAAATATTTTGGCGACAGCCTTTTCGTCCAAAGCATTGGCGGCAAGCCCGTAAACCGTTTCTGTTGGAATGCCTACCACTTCTCCCGATTTTAGCAATGCTTTTGCCTGGTCAATATCCGTTCCGATCATACTGGTTTGTAATGTATCCGATAAAAATGCAAAAATGGTAGTTTTGTTTGGAGTTTTTCAGGTTAAAAGAAATATTTTCGTTTTGTAGGTTTTTTTATAGAGAAATTATTTTGGTTTTCTTTATCCATTGTCGTTATATTTGTTCGGACATCCTCGAACATCTCCGAAAAAGGAAAATGAAAAATTTTCTTTAAACTACCTTCAATACGCCCTTCCGAATAGAGTATTACAAGTGTAGTATCTCTCAAATGGTTTATTTGATTTGCTAAAGCAGCATTCGGGAGTATGCATAATCTCTTTTAAAATGGACTTTTTTAACCCTAAGCTGCCCGTTACGGGTAGCAGTAAATCTTTTTGGAGTAAATAATTTCAACAAATAATCACATACCAAAATCATCCGTATTGATGAAAAGAATAATATCCAGTGTTAAATCAGTTGTATCACCCGTATTAGTATTGATTTTTCTAACTGCTGGTTTTTGGGCGACTGGTCAGGATGTGATCATGTCAAACACAACGCTTAATACCTGTGGCGGAATCTTTTTTGATTCCGGGGGTGCCAATGGCAATTATGGTCCCAATGAAAGTATTACCATGACCCTGTGTTCAGATGGTAGTACAGGAACTCATATTCAGCTGATATTTCTCGATCCGAATTTAGGTGCGGGGGATGATCTTTGTTTTTATGATGGTACTGATGCCACAGCTCCTGAGTTATCCTGCGCCAGTATTTTTGAAGGGGACTCCTTCATCATCCAGGCCACAGCTGCCAATCCCAGTGGATGCCTGACACTTGTGTTTACTTCTGATGGAGCGGGCGAGTCTTCTGGTTGGGGTGCTGATATCAATTGTATAACCGCTTGTCAGAATATTTTTTCGGAATTGACCAGCACAACACCTGCCATCATGCCTGCTGATACCGGATACATGGATGTTTGCCAGGGGGAGCGGGTTTATTTTTCTGCCCAGGGGCTTTATCCTCAAAACGGTGTTGCCTACCAACATTCTGATTTTACATCAGAATTCCACTGGGACTTTGGTGACGGTGCCACATCGGTAGGGCCCAATGCCAGTCATATTTATAATACAGAAGAGGGGTTTACGGTTCAGTTGACCATTATTGACCAGTTCGGTTGCCGGAGTTTGAATTCCATCAATCAGCGCATACGTGTTTCGACGACGCCCGATTTTCGCCTGGAAACCATTGATCCAATTTGTGTCGGGGATACGATTAACCTCGGCGGTACCGCAGATACTGTTCATTATAATGGACACAATGTTTCTGCCATTCCTACGGAAGGTTCCTTTGTGAAGGATCCGGTGGTTTGTGATTCTCTGCCACTGCCTGACGGAACAGGGGTGGCTTATATTTCCACCATAAATTATACTCAATTTGCACCGGGAGCCATTCTGACCAATATAGATGATTTGCTCAGTATTTTTGTCAATATGGAACACTCCTGGATGCGGGACCTTGAAATATCTATCACTTGCCCCGATGGTACGGAGGTGATTCTGCACGATCACCCTGGCAATTTTGGCGGGGAAGTATTTTGTGGCATTCCCTTTGAAGGAGATACCGGAGCCAATCCTTCCCCGGGGACAGGTTGGGATTATTTCTGGACGCCCAATTCCACCAATGGTACCTGGATAGAGTATGCCAATGCAACAGGAGTAGGAACCTTACCCTCCCAGGATTATGAATCTTTTGATGATCTGGAAGACTTGTTGGGGTGCCCGCTGAATGGGAACTGGTCGATTTCCGTTGAAGACCTTTGGGGGGCTGACAATGGTTATATTTTTTGTTGGGGTGTGGAATTTGACGAAAGTTTGTTCCCGGAAATTGAAACCTATACACCAGGGATTGACACTTTTGGCTGGGCTTATAATCCGCAGATTTTTGAACAGATACATATGCCGCCATTGGACTCAATTATCACGGCACCTCAAAATGCAGGAACAGCAGCCTTTACCTTTTTTGTGCAAGACTCTTTTGGTTGTACTTACGAAGTGCCGCTTTCTGTCGAAGTTTTACCATCAACCCATCCCGATTGTCATAACTGTGATGATAATGTGAGCATTCCCAATGATGTGGTTATATGTGAGGGCGATACCGTACAGTTTGATGTGAGTGGTTCACTGGACCTGCAAACCCAGGTGACTTTTGAGTCCGTACCTTATTATGAAATTGGGTTTTCCAATCACCCGCCAAGCAACCCTTATAATTCAACCATAAATGTTAATAGTGTGGCACCCGCAGTGATTGCCAATGCTACCCAACAAATAGAATCCGTTTGTTTCGACCTGGAAACGGATTATGACGGAGATATGCAGGTTTTCCTTCAAGCTCCTTCGGGAGAAACACTGGAGTTAACAACCGGTAATGGAGGAAGCGGCGATAATTATACGAATACATGTTTTACCCCATCTGCGGCAACGCCTATCAATTCGGGTTCAGCCCCTTTTACCGGGGATTTTCAACCCGAAGGCAGCTGGACCACGCTGAATGGTGCTGATATGACAGGTACCTGGACGCTGCTGGTCGGAGATCAGTTCGGCTTTAATGAAATGGGCATTCTCAATTCCTGGTCCATTACCTTCAATTCGACCAACTCCATAACCTATGATTGGTCGCCGGGTATTGATATTTCCTGCACGGATTGTCCTGATCCTGAGGTCTATCCTTCCGCTTCAACGAGTTATATTGTTGAAGCAGAAGATCAATATGGCTGTCTCAATATTGATACGATTCAGGTGGATGTGGTTACAGAAGTACCTGCTCCCGATGTGTCTTGTGCTTCGATTGGTAATGGGCAGATGTCTTTTACCTGGCCGGAAAATCCGGGAGTTTCTTCCTATGATATAAATATCATAATTAATGGGATGCCTTCGGGCTGGCAAACCGGTATAACGGATAATCCTTACATCGTTTCCGGACTTAATTTCGGAGATGAAGTTACCATGGAAATCCAGGTAAATCCTTCTGGAACAGGAATTACGTGTGATATCGCAACAGGAACTACCACCTGTACCTATAGTGAATGTGGCCCTGGTGATGAAATTCTGATCGATTCGGTTGTCATAAATGACGTAGCTTGTTTTGGAACAGAAACTGGTTCCGTGACCGTTTACCCCTCCAACGGTTATGAACCGTATTATTACGCCTGGGACGATGCTGATATGCAAGTGCTGCAAACAGCTTCTTTCCTTGCGGCAGGTACTTATCATGTAACGGTTACAGACAATATTTTCTGTATGACGGAAGTGGAGGTAGTGGTTGATGAGCCGGACGAACTAACCCTTTCCATAAATGGCGAGGATGCCAGTTGTTTTGGATTTTCGGATGGTACGGGAACGGTTCTGCCCCAGGGAGGTACAGCTCCTTATGATTACCTTTGGAATAACGGAGAAACCACCGCCACCGTCAATAACCTGAATGCTGGATTGCATCAGGTGGAAGTTACAGATGTCAATGGTTGTATGGAATCCATTACTTTAACCACTGGTGAACCTGCGACCGCCGTGAGCGTTATGGTGGATCAATCCTATAACGGTTGTAACGGAGAAAACGACAATGAAGCAACGGCTGTCGGAGCAGGGGGTACAGGTCCGGGGTATACTTTTGTTTGGAGCGATAACCAGCAGGGTTCAACCGCGGTGGATCTAAGTCCCGGCAGTATTGGTGTAACGGTTACAGATGAACAGGGTTGTACTGCTGAGGCAAGTATGGATTTAATTGACCTTGAACCCCTCTATGGAGATATTATTATCAGTCAACCTACCTGCCATGCTTATCCTGATGGCAGTCTGGGCGTCAATAACTTCGGTGGAGGTGCCGGAGTGGACGGGGAAGAGGCTTATTATACGTTCAACTGGAGTAATGGAGATAATGGCGTGGTTGCCGAAAATGTACTGGGAGGTATCGAATATGAAGTTACCATTCAGGATGCCAATGGATGTTTCGTTACTGTATCCAGGTTCCTTCCAGATCCTGATCCTCTGCTTTTTGAAGTTGTCGGTGATGATGCCGATTGTAATAATGCAGCAGATGGAAGTGCTTCCATTTTTAATATCACAGGTAACCAGGGAGATGTTTCCATCCTTTGGGATGCCCTTGCGGGCAGCCAGCAAACTCTGGTTGCAGAAAACCTTTCCTTTGGCACTTACGGTGTTACCCTGACTGACGAAAATAACTGTATGGCCAGCGCAACGGTAAATATTGACCATCCGGCAGAACTTGAGATTACCTATACCACGGTGGACAATGATTGTTTTGGGGACGCAAATGGGGCTATTGAAACCTATGTCTCCGGAGGTACTCCGGGTTATGTTTATGCCTGGCCTAACCAGGAAAACACCCCTGCCATTGACCAATTACCAGCCGGGATATATGAAGTGACCATCACCGATGAAAGTGATTGCGTATTACAACTTCCCATAGAAGTAACGCAGCCGGATCCGTTGGTGGCAGATATCACTGTTGAAGATGTAACCTGCTTTGGAGACCGGGACGGGACCATTTTTGCAACGCCACAGGGAGGCGTACCACCTTATCAGTTTAGTTTGAATAACAGCGATTATGTTGGGTCTTCGACACTAATCGGACTTGTTGCAGGGCATTACAATGTTTTCATGAAGGATGCTAACGGTTGTATGTTCATTACGGATGCTACCATCAGTGAGCCGGAGGAGTTTATGGTAGATGCCGGCCCGGACGTAACCATTAACCTGGGAGACGAAATCCAGATTGAGGCAACTTCAGAAAATGGCATAGGAGAGGTGATGTACGTTTGGTACCCGCCTTACGACAGTACAATGAGTTGTGTTGAATGTATTGCTCCGATATTCTTCCCGCAGAGCACGCTGATATATGAATTATACGGGGAAGACGAAAATGGGTGCGAGGATACAGACCTTTTAACCATTACGGTGGCCAAACCACGATCTGCCCTGGTGCCTACCGGATTTTCGCCTAACCTGGATGGGGTCAATGATGTGTTGCAGGTACATGGTTTACCGGGAACGATGGTTAAAGTTTTCCGGGTCTATGACCGGTGGGGAGAGTTGTTGTATGAAAATTATGATTTTGAGGTTAATTCGGGTATTGGATGGGATGGTACTTTTAAAGGCGAACCCATGCAAGGCGGGGTATACATTTGGAGTATGGTGGTAGAATATCCTTACGATAGGGAAACCGCAGAATTAATGGGAGAAACGACATTGATCAGATAAACGAATTGGACCCTGGAGCAAGAAAAGCAGGTTGCTCTCCCTGCTCCAGGGTACCTTGACTATTGACTAAACTTTTAACTATTATATTATTATGAGACCAATTTCTACTTCATTAAAGTTTATTTTTTTAAACCTGGTGATGCTGCTTGGTATTTCTTTTTTGGTCATTCAAAGAAGTGAGGCTCAGGATGCACGATTTGCACAGTTTTACTATGCGCCCCTGCATTTGAACCCGGCACTCACAGGTGTTTTTGAAGGGCAATTCCGTGGAGCTGCCAATTACCGGGTCTTGTATTCCAGTATTCTGGGCGATCATCCATTCAGAACCATTGGGGCTAGTTTTGACATGCGTACCAATGTTGGTCGTTATGACCATGCAGGTTTTGGGATTTCAGCCATCAGGGATGAAGCTGGTTTGTCTGGGTTTAACAGGACGGATTTCAGTCTGAGCGGTTCCTACCAAAAACAGTTGGGCGGAAGCAGATATAGTCGCAATAATCAATTTCTGGTGGCCGGAGCAAAATTAGGTTTGGGACAACGTGGTTTTGAATGGGATCAATTGTGGTTTACCCAACAGTTTGATCTCACCAATTATGATGTCAACCAGGGGTTGGATAATGGGGAAAATTTTGAAAGAAACACCACAGACCTTTATGTGGACTTCAGTGCAGGAATTTTATATTATGCCATTTTCGGGGCTAACCAGAGTATCTATTTTGGAGGTTCCATGCATCATTTGAACGAGCCTAATATTTCTTTTTTGGAAAATGATGATGAACGATTGCCAACCAGATATGTGTTGCATGCCGGAGGGGAATTCCCCGTTGCGGATAATGTGAGTTTGTTGCCGGCAATAGCATTTATGAGCCAGGGACCTTCCCTGAGTACAACGGTTGGTGCCAACCTGAGATACTCCCGCCGGGAGTGGAATGAAGTGGCCATTCGGGCCGGACTCTGGGGCCATATAGCCAATAAACTGGAAAGGGAAGTACACCTTGATGCCATGACGGTATCGGCTATCCTCGAATTTGAAGGGATGAATTTTGGATTGAGTTATGATATAACGACCTCCGTATTATCAGAAGCCAATAATGCGAGAGGTGCTTTTGAAGTTTCCTTCATTTATGTACATCGCCCAAGAAGCAGAAGGGCGCGGGTTGACTGTCCAAGATTCTAGAGAATCGATAAAAATAAACACGAATAAATATGTTATCCCGAATTTTGATTGTGGTCAATATTCGGGATTTTTTTTCCTGGTTTTCCCTAGTCAATCGGAAAAACTTACTTAAGGCCATGTTATTCCACCAAACGAATACCCTTCTTTTCCAGTAAAACCAGGCGCTTCTTATACAGCCCGCCAATAGCTTTTTTAAACGTTTTTTTGCTTTCCCCAAAAACGCTGTAAATCAACTCCGGATGACTTTTGTCGGTGATGGGGATGAACCCGCCTTCTGCCTTTAATTTGTTTAATATTTTTCCTTCGAGATCACCTATTTTTTCTATTCCTGGTTTGTGCAGCGTAAGGTCAATTTTTTTATCATCACGAATCTTTTTGATGTATCCTTTCATGCGTTGGCCACGTTCCAGGTTTTGAAAGACCTCATCCTTATACAACATACCCAAATGACTGTCGTTGATGATCACTTTAAACCCAATGGGCGTTTTACTCCAAACCTGAAGGAAAACCTCTTGTCCTTCTTCATAGTCCTCTGAAGTTTGCTCCAGAAATTCATCGAGCTTGGCAGAGGCGGCAATCCGTTCGCTTTCTTCATCCAGGTAAACGGCAACAATATGGGATTCACCAACCTGCATTTTAGAGCGTTGTTCCCGGAAGGGAACCAATAAATCCTTGACCAATCCCCAATTGAGAAAAGCCCCGATTTCGTTAACAGCCACCACTTCCAGAAACGCAATGTCGCCTACCATGGCAAAAGGCTTTTCCGTAGTGGCTATGATCCTGTCTTCCGAGTCGGTATAGATGAAGACATCCAGTGTACCATCTATTTCGTATTGCTCCGGAACATACCTTTTGGGCAAAAGTATTTCGCCTTTGGCACCACCATCCAGGTAAAGACCAAAGTCGACTTCTTTTACAATCGTAAGCGTATTCATTTTGCCTATTTCCACCATGATGAAAGGTTTTGCTAATCGTAAATGGGAGCGAATAAATCAGATTATCCATGCCCGGTTCGCTGCAAAAGTAGCAAAATATGCTCATAAGATTTTCCTTCTTCCATTTTTTCGCTACTTTCACTTTCCAACTGAAACAGAGAACAAATGGAAATAATCAACTATCCTTTATTGACATTTCAGATTAAACAAGATGCGGTACTGGGCATTTTGGTAGGTACGGGTCTGAATGCCGTTGAGAAGGATGTTGAAACGGTGAAATTGCAGTTGGGTAAACACTTGTCCAAAGAGTATAAAAAGCACGGAAATTATCCCTATTTTGAAATGGAGCAACCTCGCTTAAAAGTGCTCAAGGTAGCTGTGAGGCCGGCCTACCAATCCAACGATGCCACTTTTCCGCTGGCTCAGGCATACAAGGTGCCTGTTCCTATTGTTTATGGCTCCGTACCCGGTGGTTTTGAATGTTATCTTCCTTTATTGAAAAGGCGCTTCAGTTATTTTAAAAAAGATCAGCTGACCACCCTAGCCCAACATTTTTCGACACATTTATTAAGCCAACTCGAACCAGAAAAGATATATAGCATGTTGTCTTATGTGGCTCCTGAACTAGACGTCGTAACCTTAAAGATCAACCTCAACAGGGAACCGGACTGGGGCAGTTTTAATTACAACCGATCCTATGAAGTTTTGCCAAAACTGGCGGAACAATATCCCAATCCACAAAATACGCGGAAGCGTAAAAGTCCCTTTCCCGATGCCGCCTGGGAGCGTGATCGGGAAGTCGCTGAACTGGTGAACGAATTGGTGAATTCACGGGCAAATGTCCTGCTGGTAGGGGAGCCCGGATCCGGGAAGAGTGCCGTTTTGCGGGCTGCTATCCGCAGGGTTAAAAGCAAAAAGAATAAAATTGACCTGGGATTCAGATTCTGGAATATGTTGCCGGACCGGATCACCTCTTCTGCCAAATACCTTGGGGAGTGGCAGGAGACCTGTGAGAATCTTGTGGAAGAATTGATTGCAGATAATGGGATCCTTTGGGTGGAGAACATCATGCAACTTCTGTCCAGTGGGGGAGAGAGTACAGAGAGCAGTGTGGCGGCTTTTTTTCTGCCATTTATGCAACAAGGGAAGTTACAACTCGTGGGGGAAGTGACGCCACGGGAATTGGAGAAAATGCGGCAGTTATTGCCCGCTTTTGTTCAGTCCTTCAAAACAGTGCCTGTCAATGAACTGGAGGAAGATCAGGTGCATAACATTCTGTCAAAATTTTCGGGTCATTGTAAACAGCGTTTGAACGTGGATATCAGCCAGGATGCTTTGAACCTCAGTTTCCGATTGCTGAAAAGGTATATTCCTTATGAGCAGTTTCCCGGAAAGGGGATCAAGTTTTTGAGCAAATGTGTTCAGGATGCTCAGCTCCGGAACCAGTCTTCTGTTGGCAAACAAGCGGTCATCCAACAATTTATTGACCAGACAGGTTTACCTCCTTTATTCCTCCAGGATGACATCATGCTGGATGGAAAAGCCCTGGAGCAATATTTCAGTTCCCGGATCATCGGACAGCAGGATGCTGTGGAAAAACTGAGCAGCCTGGTGAAAGATTTTTAAGGCCCGGCTCAACGATCCCCGCAAGCCCATTCAAACGCTGCTATTTGCCGGTCCTACAGGGGTAGGGAAGACCGCTTCTGCAAAAGTATTGGCGGGATATTTCTTCGGTCAGGGACAAAAGAAACAACCGCTCATCCGAATTGATATGAGTGAGTTTCAGCATCCCGGGCAGCTGGCTCGGTTGATCGGCTCGGGTAAAGAGGTGGGGCAATTGGTCAAAGAAGTACGCGAAAAACCGTTTGCCGTAGTTTTATTTGATGAAATAGAAAAAGCACACCCTACCGTTTTTGATGCTTTACTGACCATGCTGGATGAAGGTTTATTAGTAGACGCTTATGGCCGCGTGACCAACTTCCGGAATACCATCATCATCATGGCCTCCAATGTGGCGCTTCGAGAAAGAACGATGATCGCTTTTCAAAATACGACCACGGATGAAGGAAAATACATGTCGGCCATTGGGAAATTCTTCAAACCGGAATTCGTCAACCGGATTGATTCAGTCGTTTTATTTCAACCACTTTCAAAGGAAGCCATCCGGAAAATAACGCTTAAAGAATTGGAAGAATTAAAAACCAGGGATGGTTTTGTCAAAAGAAATTCCAACTCAGTTTTTCTGATGAATTGATCGAACACCTGGCTACTGTTGGCTTTGATGAAAAACTGGGCGCCCGCCCGCTGCAAAGACGCGATCAGACCAGGTGTTGATCAGCCGCTGGCAAAGTGGCTGCTGCGAGCACCCTGATGTGGTTGGTTGTGAGCTTGAGGGGGGCGGGCGGTAAGGGCCGTCAGAGGTGAAGGATTTTGTAATTGTTCCTTTTCTTTGTTTATTTCATTTATTTTTATTAAAAACATCAAATGATGATTTTTGTCATATAAAAAATATGACTATTATCAGCCTTTAATTCTGGTTTTAGCCCCATATTTCCCAAACAATCCAAATAGGTTTCAATCGAACTTTCCTAAAAAAAATCATCCCTCACTCCTCCCTTTTACAATTTTTAGCATCTAATTCCAGTAATGCAAGATTATTCAATTACTTAGTGACCTTGGCTATAAGGAAATAAAAAATCTTTTTGATAATGGGGGAAAAACTAATCACTTTGCAAATCCGGAAATTGATTGTTTCCGGAAATCTGGAAACTGCTGCTGTTAAATTCATAAGTTGAATATCTTTATTCATATGCGACCAATAAAGGCAGGGAAACTCAATTCCAACTATATAATCAGGCATTGCATCTGCGCTCAGCAGCTTACTTAAATGAATTTTGAACCGTGGAACTGGGATTGCCAGCAGGAGAGGAATTGAGATTTAAAGGGAATAAAATTTGAAGTGTTTTATTAGAAATTATTGGGCAGTTACAATTGTGATGCAAAGTTTTCTCCTTACTATTCATGATTCAGAATCAAACACAGATCCTTCAATGCAAAGGAAAGGTGGGATTCGGTGTACGTTTGCTGATAATCGGTGGGGTGATTGCAGTTCTTTTAGTTGGTTTTGTAGGGTGGAAATTGTAAGGGATGAATCTTTGGAGAGGGGATTCCCATGAAGTAACTGCTTAATTTCCTGAGATGGAATCTAACTCATATTTCGACAAAAGATTCTGAAATTACGTCTCGGTAGTCACAGAAAAAGTCAAAAGAGTGACAAATAACAACCGGTAAAAGTTCCAACTCCTCTAAAAAAGTTAAAAGTAGCAATTGTCAAGGCATTTTACAGTGGGGAAAATAATCGAATTGATTTAGCGAATTTTACAAATGCAGAAGATTTTAAAAATGTGAAAAAGTCTGTGATTTTAATAATGAAGGTAGAACGGATTTTTTTTAATTTCAAAAAAATAATAAATGCTATGTTGCTTTTGGATCATGGAGAGGGATGTTCGGAAATAAAACTAACCCGGAAATGATTCTAATGTAATAATGTTAGGTGATTTTAACGGAGATGGTTGAAACGGATGTTTTTTTGATCCTAAGCGATAGCCAACAGTTTGTTTCTTTTGGTGGTGTAGATACATGGGGAAAATGGAAGCGTATCCGGAAGGAGCCTACTTGCCTTAAAGTTAGGCGATTTTAATGTGAGATGGGAAAACAGATGTTTTCTAATCCAATGGCGGAATATGCTATGCTTGCTTGTGGAGGTGGTGAAGATTGAAAAGAAATAAATAAGCCTGGAAAGAATCTTAGAAAATGTAATGTTAGATGATTTTAATGGAGATGGAAAAATGGATGTTTTTCGATCCAAGGGAAGATCAATGGCATGTTTCCTACGGAGGCATGGATCCTTGGAAAGAATTAAAAGCATCCGTAAGGAGCCCAAGTGCTCAGAAAAGTTAGGCGATTTTATTGGAGATGGAAAAACGGGATGTTTTTCAATCCAATGCATGAAAATGGTTTGTTGCCTATGGTGGAGTAGGAGGTTGGATTGAAATTAATGATTCCGATGTTACAAATAATGACCTGAAAATTGGCGACTTTAATGGAGATGGGAAAGCAGATGTTTATTTTGTAGAAAAATTAAGTAGTGTCAATTAGAAAGACTTCAAACCCTAACATTATGAAAAAATCAGACCTTACCATTTTAATTGTACTATTCACAATTCCCATGCTTTTTGCGCAAACTGGTTCTGCCAATAAAGCAGTGGTACCTGCCTACCCATGCGCCTGTGAAGGAAATTATGTGAAATTAACCCTCTACTATTTTGGCGAAGAGGATGTAAAAATCACCGTATATCGGGATAAACAACTGGAAAAGTTAGTCCAGAAAAGCGACGATCGTACTGAAAAAAGGGCCGCAAATTTTCGATAATCGCAAAGCAGTAGTTCTTGTGACAGGTTGAATCCTAAAAACTCACTCTCGTGCTGGAAAACATTCCAATGAGGAAAAGTGGTTGTCATACGAACTTTTTGCTTCTTCGCTTCTGGCTGGGGGCATTGGAGGAAATAGGAAATCCTGGGGAAATCGTCTAGTGATTTCATTGTGCTTTCTCATGAGGATGAATCCGGAAAGGTATGTTCCATCGATGATGTGGCAATGGACTTGGCACCAACAGTGAAATATAGCAACAGAGCAGAGTAATAAACTTTATACCATGTAATAATGAGGAACTGGTTTCTATGACCATGGATCGAACATAGAGGGGTTATCACCAAGGATGGTAGTGTTCTGGATCAATAAAGAGAAACCTGAATTGGGCAGTTATTTGATGTAGAGGGGGCATGAATTTGACAGATGTACTCATTATCAAGTAAGCTGGATGATGATTTTTGGATGGGTGCATATTTAAGGGAAAGTATTGTGGATGTTCAGGGGATATCAATGTGGACAGTATTACGATAAATGGAGGATTGAGGGACTCACGGAAATCTCAAAGTTCATGGGGACTCTGTTATTGTTGATCATAATTTGTTTGTTGGGTATCTCACCTTCTCATGGAGTCTTTATGGTAAAGATAATGTTGGAGAGAGCAAGGATGAGGATAAAAATTGGAAAGGTGGCTTTGTACAGCCACTTTTGAGAATACCAATGATGATAAAGGTGATGGTATTTCAATAATAATAAACAGGGAAGAGACTACTGCAGAGAATAATTTTATCACTTTCTTCAGAAAACATCCTGATTCCACAAACCAAGTGGTGGCGGATAGAATAGAAGGGTATCATCAAAGACTGAGGTGAAAAACTTTCCACTGTAGAATGGGTATGAGGAAAACTTTGGAACAGCCTACAAGTTTATGGATGAGATTTTGGGGTTTGAAACACCATTTTCAGTGAATTGGGATTTTTATGACATCACAACTGGTTCATGGCCTAAAATTGATATTACTGGAAATATTTTTGCAAATGCCGGTATAGAAGTTTCGAGGAGGTGCCTGGCCTAAATCTCCATGTTTAAAAGTTCTGCTCAATTCAATAGTGGAGTAACTGAAACAATCCAACTCTTTAAAATGCTTCAACCTCTGGATTGTACAAATATCTTAACAACATTGATCTGGCTGGTGTAAGTCAATGAAAAATCCAGTTTTTGCATTATTGGCTGAGGGCACAAGGAAAATGACTGGAAAGTGCATGATGGGCATGGTATTAAAGAGATCTCACAATCAAGGGCAGAAGAAATGTAACTGGAAGCAATGGTCATTTGCGAAGGCATTACTTATGGATCCACAAAGCCGACATTATGCAGAACCATTACTTCCTACCCAAAAAAGTCAAAATTTGCACTCTCGGTCAAATTGTTGGGGTTAAAGGTGGTCAAATTTCTTTGAATACCACAGCATTATTCGATCAATTTCTCATGGTTTCAAGCAAGCCTATTGTCCTGGGAAATATGCCTGAGCATGGTAAAGAACATCTCTATGAAAAGGTAGCCTCTATGGGACAAGTTCCAATCTGGAAGACAGGTGTTTGACTTCGTGGGAGTTTTTATTCTCTCTCTTTGGAATAATGATGAAACAGGTACTGTAGACTCTGTCTGAAAACATCCATTTGGAAGAGTATCTGCAAATATCGTGGGAAAAGCTCTTGTCTTCCCCCAGATAATCCAATGCTGAAATCTGATAAATGTGTCTATTGGGATTGACAGAAGTGATTTGTCCTGGTGCCATTCCTATCTAACAATGAATGATCGATTATCCGGGAAAGATTGGTGAGGAATTGAATCGAAGAGAAGTTAATGCAAGGTTAATTGAAATCACTGGAAGGCGATTGCCCCTCAAATTAATGGAATGTAAAGGAATTTGATTGGAATGTCAAGGAAAAATCCGTTCTAACCAGTTCAAAAATTCACAACCAGTGTATCACCACCCAGTTTCTCCAATATCCTCATTCTACAACTCAGTTTTCTCTTGGATCACATTCCCCCATCTATTCTAATATACAATCCTTATTGTTCATTACTACTACTTCCAGACTGCGAGCTTCTCCAGCAGTTTTCCCCCTCCCATAAAGGTCTTTGTGTTCGCTAATGACTACCTTGGGAATGCTTACATAACAGGATCGTTCCTGAACATCATAAAGGGAGAGGGGGTCAGGGACAAATCACATATCTATTGGTAAATAGAAACTTTGTAATCGCTTTACATTTCTAAGGGCATCCATTTCGCCATGGATGATGCAAACTGCTGTTTCTGTACCTCTCAGATTATGTTAATTGCATGCAATTTATCCTGCCCATTGTGCTCTAAAAACACTGCTGATAGGAATGCCTCCTTCTTGCCACAGATTTTTCCGCTACTGCCTGATAGCTGCTTTTGTAGGAATGGCTCCAATATGAAAATGTATTTCTGCCTCTTATTGTGCTAAAGCCTGAGGTACTAAAACAACCTCTATGTTCCTCTCTCGCAATATCTGTAGAGTACTGGAGAAATACGGATCGGACTCAGTCTGAATACTGGCCGGATCTACCATTGGTTTTCTAAAGTTAGCCATCTGGTGTAAAGCATCCTTATTTTGTTACCTTCAGCATCCAATCCAGAGAGATTCATCCTTCTTACTGATAAGCTCTTTTCTTCTGTGAACATGGCTGATTTTATCTACAAATCCAGCCCCATTCTCCTATGGTTAAAAACTGGATTGTGCATAGTAATAGTTTGGAACTCCTGCAGCATTGAGCGATTTTTCTAGACAGAGAATAAAAGCCCATTTTCACAATTTAGTTACTGTCAGTTCTTGGCACTTGTAGTCCACTTCACTTTAAGTGGTCTTTATAATAGAGGTAATAAAATCCCTTTTGTACAATTCTGTCTAGGTCATCGTTTGTTAGGGTCTGGCAAGTGGATGGTGTTAATATCACGAAAGCTCCTTTAAAATCTTCCAGGAAGGTAAAAGCATCTTTAATATGAATGGTAATTTTCTTCTTTGTTCAAAGCATCCTGATTCAGGTCCTTGAAAATAGGGCTTTCTAATCTGGAACTGGACTAGGCTTCTTCATTTGAGATCGATAAGGGCAATTTTTTCAATATCGGGATATTGCATCAATTCTCTTCCATGATGGCACCATCACTGCCTCTGAGGATCAGTATGTTGTGGGAATTCTTGTGTAGTCATCGCTCATGATATGGATGGACGCATGTGGTTGTGATAAAAGGTACTCTATCAAAGGTGGATAAAAACCGATTGCCAACACTGAACAGCAAATGGTGGTTCATCCACTACATCATAATGGCTTTGATGCTGCTTTGTCTTGTTTTTCAAAATGACCTTGTTCTTGTATTTGCCTGTTCTCCTAAGGGGATGAAAGGTTTAAAAATATCATTCCACTGATCACAATATGTAATCGAACGGCC
>CALODM010000022.1:0-250499 GCA_942492125.1 uncultured Bacteroidota bacterium | reverse complement strand
TGTATACCAATTACAGGGTTCAATTTGGCAATGATGTGCTGGTTGCCAATCCGGTATCTTATGGGATGCCGGCGTTTTTGCAGCGTTATAAGATCATTCTTCAATGATTTTGCGGAGATCGAATATCAGTTTGAGAATGAAGTATTCAGGAACATTTGAGACAACTGACAGCTAATTTTCCGGAGGCTATTCTCAGAAAACGAAGTAACTTCCTCGCGGGGGTCGGTTATACAAGATTCCGGTGGCGGATTCGTTATTCGGGTATTGAGATTTACTTTTATACAATACTACGCTCCCTTTTTGAATGTGCTGGAAAGCCCTTTATCAGGATCGGATTTACCCCTAGATTTTTAGAGGAAGAAATGCCCGTTTATGACGGGCCAAAAAGGTATTAAATTTTACCATAAAAAAGGGACTTCGATTTATTTCAGAAGTCCTTTTTTTATAAAAAAAATGCTAAACAATCACCGCCAGGCGGAAGGAAGTACTGCCGGCAAGGTATCCTTTGTTGTAGAATTTCAACCTCGTAGGTGCCTTCTGCAAATGCCTGCTGAGGCGCCCAGTTAGCTTCTAAGCCTGTTAGCCTCATAGTCGTACTCAAGAAGTGCGCTGGCTACAGTATAACGCAATTCCATCTCGGTGGCAGCATTGGTAAATACTCCCGATCCCAGATTGTCAATAGCGATCGTCTCACCGCTTGGATTGATAATGCGGATATGGTATATCGTCACCAACACTCCACCGCTGCAGATCGTGATGCGTCGTGTCAAAGCAAACACCGTTGCTCAACATTTTTGGCGTAACTTTTGGCAACGGGTTTTCCGAGCTCGCTACAGTCTTGTTCACTGTGACTCTATATTGTTCGCCAATTACAGAAGCCAGGTTGATCTTTTGGACAAAGTATTGGTTTTTGTTTTTTGGTTCTTCCTTTTTTTGTGAGCCAGCACAGCCCGCTGAAAGGATAATTCTGCAGTGGTCATTCTTTTCACGCTTGGCGGGTTCGAGTCAAGCGAATTGGTTCATTTCAGTCAGTTCCATGTTTTCACTCGAGTTCTTCGTTTACACGCAACTGGTTGATTTCCGCAACATACTGATCTACCTGACCGCGTAATTTATCCAACTCTGTGCGTGCTTTTTGAAGCTGGCTTTTGTTGGCTATCAAACCATCAATCTTTTTCTTTTTGTGCTAATTCTTCTTTCTGCTGTTCGATAAGTGCATTGAGTTCTTCATTACTGCCACGCATTCCCTCCAGTTCAGAAAGCGCTAGTAACTGGTAATACTGTTGTTCCAGATCAGCTTTTAACTGCTTCTGATTCGTCATAGTTAGCTGTGAGTTGTTCGTTCTCTTTGATGAGATTGTAATTTCTCGCCAGGAGAAAGAACATAGAAGCTAAAAGTACAACGTGTAATGACTTCTGCAATAGCAGTGGTTGCTGTTTTTGACGCACTTGATGTGTTGTTTGTCATGATTGTTTTTTTAAATTTTTCAAAATATAGGATGTTGTCACTAACGGTTTGCGTATTATGCTTAAATTGTGTGTGTACCTGTTTTTTTGTGTTTAATGACCGTCCTTCTTTTTTGTTTTTTTATCCATCTAAAGACTGAAAAATCAGTTTTTAACCAATTTCGAATGGAAACGAAGGTTGTCTTTTGTTGCTCTTATAAGGTACAAGCCTTCAGCCAGGAGAGTGATATCTATAATTTCGTTCTGCACAGTTGTCTTTTCCTGTATCAACAGGCGTCCGTTTAAATCAAATAGCTGCACGTTAGCTCCTGCCGGAATATTTTGGGTGTTGATAAAATCTCTGTGCAGGATTCGGGGACAGTTCGATAGCCCTGCTGGCAGGGATTTCTTCATTATTCCACCCGTTAACTCCTGATAATCGGAAAGAAAAACAAGGCTTGTATCATGGCCGGGGTGACACAAGCACCCATGGTCAGCGGTGGGGTCAACATCAGTGGCCATAACGTCGCTACCCCATTGACATTCATTACGAATCTGCCACTACTGAATTGAGATGCAAAACGGTCATCCGCCGTACAATAATACAGCCTGGTACGGGGGTGCCTGTGGCGTCCAGTCGTAAACATCATTTTCTTTGAAAGCCTGCTGGATGGGGTGGTCCGGTTCATTTTCAATGATATTGAGAATACTGTCCTGGACCATGAATTTGGGAATAGAGGCACCCTCATTGGCCGTCAACATCGAAATTAGACTGGCATTAAGCGTGGAAAGCCCGATTTCTCTGTTGTAGAACTGGGTGATAACCGGTACATAGGGTGCTTTGAACAATTCCTCAATAACATATCCCCTAATCCGGAAGCGAGGTTGAAGGATAAAATGGTGTAGGGAATATATCCGGGATAATAATGAATGGATTCATCGAGAATAAAATCGATCATCGTTCCGGAGATGTTGTATGGTCCTGACATAGAGCGGAGGCCGTTACCGTAAAACTATCCGAATAATCTGCTTCGATGAATTTATGGGCTGCCGCAGCACCGTGGCCTCCCTGAATAACCGGTGATAAACAACTGGTCATTCAGGAAAATTTCGTCACTTTCTTCAGCCATTTGACGTACCGCAAATAACATGTCGATCGCAGCAGAGGCTTCCGTTGCTGCATGCACATAGGGATGAAAGCCTCTGGCTTCGCCAAGTCCCAGGTAATCAGCTGCCGAGACAATATACCCCATGCCACCGTAAACCATTGGCAACTGGCTTCCCCACCAGATTAGAAGGTACATCCTCCGGACCGTTGACTGTTCCGTGCTGGTAACAAAGTAACGAAGGTAGTTGTAGGTTACATCTCTGACGGGAATAACTGCAAAACCGGATGCAGTGTCCAATGCGCCATGTACATCATATGTTTCGTAGGTGACCTTATACAGATCTATACCGTTTTGTATGATAGGGCTGAGAATGTATTCTGTAAATAATTTTTGGTTCTGTGGCCGATAAACTGGCTGTTGATCAATTGCTGGGCGTTAATAGTTGGCAACGCCAGGGCCAACGTACAAAGCATAAAAGAATGATAGATTTTTTCATGGTAAGCATTTAAAAATTGGGTTACGGAGTTAAGGTAAATATGATATAAAGGTAATTCAAACGATTTGGTCTCACCGGTAAAAACATGGATTGACCAGGTTTTTTTGAAGATAGTTGTTTCCTTGTCAAAGCTGAGGAAGGAAAATTCTTTTTTGAGCAGGTTGATTTTTTTATCGAGTTGCTGTTTCAGAAATTGCTGGTGTTCTGAAGTTTCCGGAAAAAGATGCTTGTGTTTGGAGGCACTGGATGATCTTTCAGATCCTTTTGATCAGCGCTTTAGTATCCGAATTGAACAGTACTTCCGAAAAACAAGACCAAATATAATCAGTTGCCAGTTTATTTGGGTGTGCCATGTGATTTTCAAAAAAACGATGGTCGCGCAATTCATCCAATACGATCTCATAGGCAGGAAAATAATGTACGAAATTATTTTGCCTGGTCAAATGCTCTGCGGCCAGAATCAGCGTCGCCTTGCTCCTTTGGATTTCAACAAGACCATCCTGAATATGCCTGACAGGACTCGCTGTCAGGATAATTTCCATCCAGGATTTCTTTTTTCAAATTTTGAAATGGAACTTCAAGAGCCTTGATTACAGCTTCACTGGATAATAAACGTTTGTCTAATTCTGTGGCAGGCAATTTATGGCAATTGTGGCAACAATTTTACCTGTGGCTTTATATTCATAAATACGGGCAGTGCCCAGGAGGTAACCAAAGTCTGTTGGCTGTTTTTAAAAAAACGCTTCCGGCTTCAAAAGCCTGCATTATATTTTCCATCCAGAATCTCTGTCCGGGTTGGAAAAACAACCATGATCAAAGCTGTGCCATAATTCATTGTGAAAAACCAGATCAGCGGGGTTGCCAGGCAGTTGTTCGGTCATTGCTGATAGTGCCTTGCCGATAACGACCGGATTGTAGAGTACACCGTACGGATTCAAATAGGTATTGAATTTAAACGCTTCCAGTTTGCTGAATATATGTTCTGCAAAACAGGAACCAATACACATGACAGCATCCTGGTGGTCTTTTGAAAAAGCAAATTCCAGGATGTTGACCTCATGTACGGAAATTATCCATTAAAGCCTGGTTTATTTGTCATTACCTCCAAAGATAATAAGGATATTGCGAATTCGAAGACCTGACCAAGTAAATGACAAATAGTTAAAGCAGCAAGACCTGGTACCGAAGTCTTTTGTGCCGCTTTTCGATCTTTTTGTTCCCTGAAAAAAAGCTTGTCAAGTTTACGGTGGTATAGCTTTGGGGCATTGGTTAATTTTGCCTCAGAATTTTGATTACTTTTATTAAAACTATTTGGATGACCTTTGAAGAGAAATACCAGGCTATTTTGGATAGAGACCCAGGTTTTGAAGGACTTTTTATTACCTGTGTAAAAACAACAGGTATTTTTTGCCGGCCTACGTGTACAGCCAGAAAGCCCAAAAAGGAAAATGTTGAATTTTTCGAATCCATTCATGACGCCATATTAAACGGGTATCGCCCATGTAAGATTTGCAGGCCACTGGAACCGGCAGAAGCTATGCCGGAATATATCAGGGAAATTATATCAGAATTGCAGGAAAAACCATTCGAAAAACCAAGGATTATGATTTGGTAAAAACGTGGAGCTAACGGGGTTCGTCGCTGGTTTAAAAACATTATCACATGACCCTTCAGGGCTTACCAGCGAATGTTGCGGATCAATCCTGGCTTATAAAAAAATTACCAGAGGCAATAAAGTGACAGACACCGCCTGCGATGTCGGATATGAGATCATTGGTGGATTTAACTCAGCCTGCAAAATGTTTTTGGAGCTCGGCTAAAGGCGCCGGGCAAAAAAATCATCAATATTGTCAGATTTACTACGCCTTTGGGGGCCATGTTCGCTTGTGCTACAGATCAGGGGGTTGTGCCTGTTGAGGTTTTCGACAAGGATGCTGAAACCGGGTCACGGATTAAAGAAATGCAAATAACAGCGATTACCAGGGGGACAACAAATTCCTGGATCAGGCACAGGAACAGTTGAAGTCTTATTTTGAAGGCAAACTTAAATGCTTTAATGTGCCGCTTCATGCCCCTGGAACCGGTTTCAGCAGGCGGTTTGGAAAATGCTTCAAACCATTCATACGGTGAAGGCGATTATCCTGCCTGACCCATGGCTCAGCAAATCGGAAAACCGGAAAGCAGCAAGAGCTGTCGGTACTGCTAACGGAGCGAATCGCATAGCCATCATTATTCCCTGTCACAGGGTAATTGGCAAAGACGGAAAACTCACAGGTTATGGCGGCGGCCTGGAACGGAAGAAGTGGCTGCTGGAATTTGAAAAATAAAAATTGAGCGAGATCAGCAATCCAACACCAACAATCTACCATCAACAATCAAAATTTCCTACCTTCGCGCTATGGATATAAGTAATATGAGAGAGGAGTTTAGCCTCTCAGGACTCGAAAGAAAAGACCTGGACCAGGACCCTGTTCTGCAGTTTGAAAAGTGGTTTCTTCAGGCTAAGGAAAGTGGCATGATCGAACCCAATGCAATGACCCTGGCTACCGTTAATCCTGAATGGGCAACCTTCTGTCAGGACGGTTTTGCTCAAGTTTTTTGATGCGGAAGGTTTTGTGTTTTACACCAATTACGAAAGCAAAAAAGCCAAAGATATTGAGGGAAACGCGAATGTGTCCCTGTTGTTTCCCTGGCTGGATTTGCAACGGCAGGTCAAAATAAACGGTTATGCCGAAAAAGTCCCTGCCGCCCAATCCATCAAGTACTTTCTGAGTCGCCCCAGAGGCAGTCAGTTGGGCGCCTGGTGTTCCAATCAGAGCAGTGTCATTACCACCAGGTCCCTTTTGCAGGCCAAGTTCGACGAGATGAAAGAAAATTTAGAGGCAAGGAATCGTGCCTTCCTTCTAGGAACGGGAGGGTGATTCCCCGGGTGATGACAGGTTTTGGAAGGGCAGAAAAAACCGGTTACATAGACAGGTTTAATTGTTCCTTGCAGGAAGATGGCAAATGGTCAATCGAAAGATTGGCGCCCTAAATCGAATTTTACAGTAAAAAAGCGTAATTTCATCCCCTGAAAAATATTGCTCAAACAGAAAAAGAATCATGAGTTTTCTCGAAAGACTTTTCGGAACCAAGGAGGAATCAGTTCAACAACCTGATATTAGGTTTGGTCGCTACAGCGATTCCTATAAGGATGCCTCGAATTACGATGCCTGGGATGAGGCATTGGAGAAATTTGAGGGGCAGCAATACGTCGATTGCTTCAAAGCATTTTTCAACTACCTGAGAGATGAAGAAGAAGACAATGTCCGGTGGTGGGGTGAGAAAGTGGTATCAAGTTTATTTTACCAGGGGTTTAAAAAAGATAGTGGTTTTGCGATGAGAAACCTTCGACGAAAACCGTATGCCCAAACAGAACAACTCAATGTCGGATTTTTGAGGAGATTGCTCGAGAAGAATTTTAGCATGAATTTTGGACGTTTTGCCCTGGGGGATAATAATGAATTGCTCGTTGTCTTTGATACCTATTCCCTCGACGGATCGCCTTATAAATTGTATTTTGCCCTTAAGGAAATGGCTATTCAGGCAGACAAATTTGATGATTTGTTGCTGGATGAATTTGATATGCTCAAACCCGTGGAAGTTTCCCACCTCATCGCCATTCCGGATGAAGTCAAGGAGGTGAAATACAAGTTTATTGATGAAATTCAAGTGTTCTCTAAAGAGATCAAGGAGGCCCGCTGGATAAGAGCAGTACACGGAGGAATTAGGATTCGCTATCTGCTGCTGGATCAGATCTCTGACTCATTACCTTGTCAGAAGCCGGAAGGCATTCATGATGGAAGCCCAGAAACGCATGAATCGCCACTTTTTTGCCAAGGATGATAAAAGTGTTGCTGAAAAGAACCGAATTTTAAGAAAAGAACTTGAAAAACTACTCGAACGCAGTAAAGCTTCGTTTTTCAAGGAGATGTATCGGGTTAAAACTACTTTTGGCATAACACCATCTGTAACTCATGATCGCGTGGTGAGTTTTATCGATGGGGAGCTCCCTAATATGGATTGGTACTGTGAAAATAATTATAAAACAGTAGCCATGGCCATTCCTGGCTTTGTCGTGGGTTATTGTCTTTTTAATTTTGCTTCTCCGCGGCCCGACCGGGATTTCCTGCATTTGTATTATGCCATTACGGAAGGTAAATACTTCAAAGACCTCGGATTTAAGATTAATTATATCGATGAAGAAAGTGGTCATTTAAATAAAAAGGCCATCAAAAAAGCTATTGAAAGAATAGTTGATAAAAATGAGGTGGCTTTCCCAAAGCTCAGCCCCTCCTTGAGTACCCTCAATTTCAATTCCATGACTGAATTTGCAAGGTCGTACCTGATGATGGTACGCAACCTTGATCTTACTAAAGTCGATTAACGATGGAAAAAAATGAACAATATTATTGGGACCTGCTAGAAGAGGTCAAGGATCCGGAGATACCGGTCTTGTCCGTCGTTGACCTGGGTATAGTTCGTGATATAAAAATGCAGGAGGGGAGTGTCGAGATCATCATCACGCCCACCTATTCCGGTTGTCCTGCTATGGATTTTATTGAAGTGAATATAAAATCCTTGCTTCAGGAGGCAGGAGAAGAAGAAATAACGGTAACCACGGTCTTACATCCGGCATGGACCACCGACTGGATCAGTGAGCCTGGGAAAGCAAAATTGCAGGCCTATGGTATTGCTCCGCCTGTCGGAAAATCTCCCGACAAGTCTCTGCTCTTTGCCGAGGAGGTGTCAGTACCCTGTCCCAGATGTAATTCTGCGGATACTACCATGGTGAGTCAATTCGGCTCCACGGCCTGTAAATCCTTATATAAATGTAATTCCTGTAAGGAACCATTTGATTATTTTAAATGCCATTAAACCAGAAATGCTAATTTTTCAAAAAATAGTATTTCTTTGCAGCTTTAACCAGTAACCAGTAACCAGTAAATGAGTACCATTATTTTCGAAAAAATCGGCAATGTAGCCAAAATAACATTCAACCGACCGGAGGTCTATAATAGTTTTAACCGGGAGATGTCCATGGAATTCCAACAGATTTTGGATGAATGTGGTACTGATCCCGAGGTTCGGGCTATTTACCTCACGGGGGCGGGCAAAGCATTTTGTGCCGGTCAGGATCTCCAGGAAGTAGTGAGTGATGATGCACCTTCATTGCAAGTGATTTTAGAGGAACATTTTAATCCCATCGTCAAAAGAATAAGGGCTATTGAAAAGCCCGTCATCGGAGCAGTCAATGGGGTTGCTGCCGGTGCGGGGGCTAATTTTGCCCTGGCCTGTGACATAACTGTTGCCCAAAAGTCGGCATTATTTATCCAGGCATTCTCCAAAATAGGTTTGATACCTGATAGTGGCGGTACTTATTTTCTTCCGCGACTTATCGGTCGTCAAAGAGCTGCCGCCTTGATGATGCTTGGAGAAAAAGTGACTGCAGAGGATGCGGTGACCATGGGAATGATTTATAAGGCCTTCCCTGACAAATCTTTTCCAAAAGAGAGCTGGGCAATTGCCGAAACCCTTTCCCAAATGCCTACCAAAGCCCTGGGACTTACCAAACGGGCACTTAACTATTCGCCGGAAAAGGATCTCGATAATCAGTTAGACATCGAAGATACCCTGCAGCAGGAAGCCGGAATGACGGAAGACTTTCGGGAAGGCGTGCAGGCTTTTATTGAGAAAAGGAAACCCAATTTTAAAGGGCAATAATCTTTTTAAGTGGACATTGAAGGCAGAAGTTATTGTCTAGTCCATGGGGTGTAAATTGCTTCGGTAAGGTTACGCCCTGCCATACTCAAAGACTCCCCGGGGGCAAAACCCTGGTGAATAAAAAAACCGCCAGAGTCATTGACGGAAGAGAACCGGAGTAATTACGTGATTTACACAAAATTACGATGTCAAGACTCATGGCGGTTTTTAGTCGGAGGGCATAACGTTTTCATAGCTTAATTTACGATAGCCTCCCAATTGGCTGGGGTGTTCCTGATGACTTTCTCAAGATTCCGCCTGTTAGGAGAAGCATTGTCTTGCCAAAGGGGGAAATCCTCCAACAAGGTTTCGCCTTTCCATCTCTCAATACCAGGCCAAGGCAAAACCTTGGAAATAAATTAGGGTTAAAAGCGCGTTTTGGGTTTTGGTGAATCGGTTTACATCTGGTAATTCGGGTGACAAATCCTTTTAGAACTCGTCTGAGGTATAGATTGTTTTCATTGAATTCCTTACAAAGAAGAAACAAAAAAATTACTCCTGCAATAGGCTGAAACCCCTGGAAAGGCTTTTACGTAAAAATTAGGAGAGTTTAACTTAATAACGTAAATTTGATGATATGTGTTAAAACGTTTTAGTTGTTTAAAATTTTGATTTTCAGAAAGTTATATGAAGTGTTAAAATTCTAAATTGAATAGAATTCCAACTTTAACACTCACTAAGAAATTGTTAACCGGTGATTATTACGGTAAATGAACCCTGATCAGGAAAAAAATACAAAGTCGGTGATCAACCCGGCAAGGAGAAAGTTGAAAAGAAATGAACCTTCGCTGGACCAATACCGCGAGGGTATTCTCGCCGGTGACAGGGTTATGTTGAGTCGCGCCATTACCCTATTGGAAAGTACCCGGAAAGATCATCAAATGTTGGCCAGGGAACTTTTAGAGCAATGTTTACCACATACAGGAAATTCGTTCAGGCTGGGGATCACCGGAACTCCCGGTGTCGGGAAAAGTACCTTTATTGAGGCCTTTGGCATGTACCAGATTGATCAGGGAAAAAAAGTGGCTGTGCTGGCCGTGGACCCAACTAGTGGCGTAACCAAAGGCAGTATCCTGGGGGATAAAACCAGGATGGATAAACTTTCCCGGGAGGATCAAGCCTATATCAGGCCATCTGCTGCTGGAGATTCTCTGGGCGGCGTTGCTCATAAAACCAGGGAAACCATTTTATTATGTGAAGCAGCAGGCTACGACATGATCATTGTGGAAACGGTAGGTGTAGGCCAGTCAGAAACTGCTGTTCATTCCATGGTGGATTTTTTCCTGCTGCTGCTTTTGCCTGGAGCGGGGGATGAACTGCAGGGGATCAAGAGAGGGGTAATGGAAATGGCCGACCTGATCGCCGTAAATAAAGCAGACGGAGACCTTTTACTGGCTGCTAAAAAAGCCAGACAGGCTTACCAAAATGCCATTCATCTGTTTCCTGCAAAGGAAAACAACTGGCCGGTGAAAGTGATGCTTTGTTCTGCCCTGGAAGCAACAGGGATAGATGTTATTGCCCATAGTCTGGAACACTATAAGGCAGAGATGAAATCCAGTGGTTTTTTTGAAGAACACCGGAGACAGCAATCGAGGTATTGGATGTATGAATATGTGAGCGAGAAATTGAAATACCAGTTTTTTAATCATCCTGAGATTGTTAAAAAACTAAAAACCGTAGAAAAACAGTTGTTGTCGGGAGCAATATCTTCCTTCAAAGCAGGGGATAGCCTTCTTGATCTGTACAATGATGAAAATTAAATGATTGATTCACTTTGTCCTTTTTTATGAAAATCCAACAAGCAAGACAGGAACATCTGGAGGCGATCCTCAACCTTTTCAGGGATACGATCATGGAAGTCAATAGAAGAGATTATAACGAAAAAGAGCGAATAGCCTGGGCTGCAGGAGCAGAGGATACGGAAAGGTGGGCAGCTAAAATCAATACCCAGTATTTTGTATTTGTCGAAATGGCTGGAAAAATGGCTGGATTCAGTTCCATAGATCCAAAAGGATATCTGGATACGATGTTCGTCGATAAAAGTTGTCAGAATATGGGTGTAGCTTCATTTTTGTACGCGGAAATGGAACGAAGGGCCATTGAACAACAAAATGAAGTTATTACTTCAGATATAAGTATTACCGCAAGGCCATTCTTTGAAAGCAGAGGATTCAAGGTGCTCAAAGAGCAACGCGTTCCCTGCCGGGGAGTGGTACTTACGAATTATAAAATGCAGAAAATTCTTAATCAAAACATTATTAAATGAGATCACTAACTGTTACAGTAGTCCTTGTTGTTTTAGGACTGATTTTACTCATGAGTGGTTGTAATAACTACAACAATTTTGTCGACATGGATGAAAATGTCGAGAATGCTTGGGGAAAAGTACAAAGCGCTTACCAGCGTCGTGCTGATTTGATTCCTAATTTGGTGAATACTGTCAAAGGAGCAGCAGCTCACGAAAAAGAAACGCTTGAAGCTGTGGTAAATGCACGTGCCAGGGCAACCAGTATTAATGTTGACCCTTCCAATGCCACCCCGGAGCAAATGAAGGAATTTCAGGAAGCACAATCAGGGTTGACTCAGTCTTTAGGCAAATTATTGCTCATTTCAGAGAATTATCCCGATTTGAAGGCGAATGCCAATTTCCGGGAATTACAAACGCAACTGGAAGGAACGGAAAATAGAATTAAAGTAGAGCGGGATCGCTATAATGATGTGGTTACGGCCTACAACAAAAAGGTCAGAAAATTTCCGGCGAGTTTCTTTGCTACCGTATTCGGATTTAAAGATAAAACGCAGTTCCAGGCCCAGGAAGGTTCTGAGGACGCTCCTCAAGTTGAATTTTAAAAAATAATGATCAGATTTTTTAGCCAGCGAGAGGAAGAGGCCATCATCAATGCTATTCGGGATGCCGAATTGAATACTTCCGGAGAGATCCGGGTGCATTTAGAAGATAATATGAAGGGCAATGTCCTGGATGTATCTGTCAGGGTATTCAAGGAATTGGGCATGGATAAAACCAGTGCAAGAAATGGTGTCCTCATCCTCATCGCCCCAATAGAAAAACAATTTGCCATCATTGGAGATGAAGGCATAGATGCTGTTGTTCCGGGAAATTTTTGGGACGAAGAAAAGAACCTGATGCAGGAATATTTCAAAGCAGGTGCTTTCTGTAAAGGCGTATGTAAAGTTATCGACCAAATAGGGGAAAAACTCAAAGTTCATTTCCCTTTTCAGAGCGATGATGTAAATGAACTGCCGGATGAAATTTCGTACGGCGGGTAGAATATCAATGGAATAAGGAACACGGGAATAAGTCTACAGTACTATTTCCCTGTTTCCTGATTCCTGTATTTTCTTGATAAAATTATGAAACTAAGACTTAAGCTATTATCCATTCTTATTTTATTGGCCACGGTGATGGTCGGCCAAAAGCCCTTACCGGGCAGAACGGCCAACGCTGTCAATGATTTTGCCGGATTATTGTCCAGTGGTCAGCAAAGAAATCTGGAATCCAAATTACGAAAATATCAGGAGGAAACTTCTACTGCTATCGTTATCGTTTCCGAAAATTCCCTGGAAGGGGAAGATGAATTCGACTATTCGAATCGGCTGGCCCAGGCCTGGGGTATCGGTACCGGAGAATACGATAATGGGGTACTGATTTATATTGCCAAGCAAGAACGGCGAGTAAGGATACAGACCGGTTATGGTGCCGAAGGTTTTTTGCCGGATGCTATGGCCAAAAGGATTATCGACAACCTGATCACACCTAACTTCCGTCAGGGGAAATTCTATGAAGGGCTGGACATTGCCACCAGTGCTATTATGGATCTTGGGCGTGGTGAATATAATAATGATAATTACGATGGTAAGCGACAGGCGCGTGGAGGTTCTTCAGCCGTCTATATCTTTATTTTTCTGATCATCCTCATCATCATTTTCTCCATGATTGGCGGCGGTGGTGACGACGACGACGATGATGGAGGTTATTATCGTGGAGGTCGCTATGATGATCCGGATCACCGGAGAAGAAGGCGGCGTGGCGGTGGCTTCATCATATTCCCGGGCGGCGGTTTTGGCGGTGGCGGTTCCGGTGGCGGCGGTTTTGGCGGCGGCGGTTTCGGTGGCTTCGGTGGTGGTGGTTTTGGCGGTGGCGGTGCCGGTGGCGGATGGTAGAATAAATATATGGAAGCCTCATCAGGTACTTTTTTATGTGACTTAGTTCTTACTCCAGGGTCTAAATATCAGAGACGGCAATCGTAGATGTTGTTGCTTTAGATTTGCAAAACATTAATTAATTTATAAAATTTTTAAAATGGGTCTATTTTCATTTATCAAAGGAGCAGGAACAAAATTATTTGGCAAGAAAAAGCAAGCTCCGGAAGTGGAGCAGGTGGTAAAGTCTGAAGAAGAACAAAGAATTGATGCACTGGTAGCCGAAGTAAAACGCCTCAATATTCCGGTTTCCGGGTTGGGAGTTGAGTTGGGTACATGTGTCATTGTCAATGGTTCTACAGATACCAATGCGGACAGGGAAAAAATAATCCTGGCTTTGGGTAATGTGGAAGGAATCAACGCTGTTCAGGATAACATCCTGGTGACTAACCCTGAACCGGAATCTGTTTTCCACGAAGTAAAAAGAGGAGATACTTTGTCTAAAATTGCCAAAGATGTTTACGGCGATCCAATGAAATACCCAGTTATTTTTGAGGCCAACAAGCCAATGCTCACGGATCCGGATAAAATCTACCCGGGACAAATCCTCAGAATTCCAATGAATGGCTAGGCTGCTTAATTAATTTTAGGCGACAAACTAAAACCTTTACCAGGATGTTTCACTCCCGGTAAAGGTTTTTCTTTTTTTATTATTTTTAGCTTTCCATTTATCAAAGAAAAAGAGGCTCATGTCAAAAATCAAAATAGAAGACCTTCCGCAAAAAGAAATAATCAAAGGTTTCCATGCCCGAATGGTACATACAGCGAATCTGACGTTATCCTTCGTAGAGGTTAAAGCAGGAGGAACCTTGCCGGAACATCATCACGTACATGAACAGGTAACCCACTTGATCGAAGGATCTTTTGAATTAATCCTCGACGGAAAATCTGAACTGCTGCAACCGGGGGATGTCATTGTCATTCCTTCCAATGTCAAACATGCCGGACGTGCTTTGCAGGACAGTAAATTACTGGATGTTTTTAATCCGGTTCGCGAGGATTATCGTTAAAACGCCGTTCGTCAAAGCTTGTAGCTTTGATTGAGGTATGCAAAAGCACTTGCCAGCGTTTCATTTCGACCAACTTTTCTACCGGTTATGCGGCCATTTTGATGAGCGTATGGCATTTAAGCTGCAAGCTTAAATGAACGGTTTTTTTTAAAAAATGTTCGTCAAACCCTGCTATTCAATTACCAGCCTTTTTTGTACGATACCCTCTGTTGTAGTCACCTTAACATAATAAACTCCCGAGGGGGCATATTGAAGGTGAATATCTACCAAACCCTCTTTATTCGTATTGATTTTTTGATAAATCAACTTTCCGTTTAAGTCGAAAACATCCACAGCTTTCACCTTCATTGCTGGAGCATCCAATAAAAATGATCCGGAAGTTGGGTTTGGGAATAGAGTTACCTCGTTTTCTGGAATGATATCCTCGGCATCTACCATCAAGCTTACTACAGCGGTAATTTCCGATAAACAACCAGAAGCATCGGTAATGGTAACAAAATACTCGCCATACATGAGGTTGGTCAGGTCTTCTGTTGTTTCACCGGTATTCCAGGAAAACGTATAAGGTGGCGTTCCCCCTCCGACGGTAAGGTCTATTGCTCCTGCGATGTCGTAGATTTGTGGTTGTGTGTCGACGAAAACATTCAGACAACTGGCCAGACTCCAGATCTCCGTCCCCCGGGTGCCGTCATTGGCAGAAAAATATAACTTATCGTTAAATAAGGTCAGGTAGGTTGGGTCACTGTCGGGAACTCCCGTCCATATGTCCGCTACGATGGAAAGGGTCGTATCGTTGTATTCCCAAAGTTCCCGGCCGTATTCTTCTGTTTTGGTAGCAAAATAAAGTTTATCATTGAAAACAGTCAAATACCGGGGGCTGCTGGCGCTGGGTGCAAGATCTTCCACTAAAACCAAAGTATCTGCCGCCACATCGTAAAAACATAATTCCGCATTGACTGAGGCGAAAAAGCGGCCACTGAAAAACGAGTTTATCCTTGTAAACGGTCATGTGTTCCGGGTTTAAATTCCCCGAAACATCCGTTCGTTGGGTAACGGTGTCCGAATCCGGGTCATAGCTGTATACTTCATAGGAGGTTTCCTGACGGTAAGCTTCAAAGTAAAGATCACCGTCGTATTCCACAAACCACCCGGGATTACTATCACCCTCACCTTCTTCAATATCGGCAACCAGTGTAGCTTGTTCCGTAGTGGAGTTGTATTTCCACAGTTCAGTGCCATGGGTTCCATCGTCAGCCGTAAAATACAGTTCGCCATTAAAAACAATAAAATCCTCCACACGACTATCGTCCTCAGGGTTGATGTCGGCGGCTATTTCATAAGTGTCAGAGGCAGGATCATAAACAAAAAGCTCTTGCCCGGCTTCTTCGTCATTGGCGCTGTAATACAATAAACCCTCATAGGCTATGATGTCAGAAATATGTCCAATGTGACTGGGGGTAATGTGGGAGGTAGGTTCAATATTGCCTGATACCTCGTCGTAGTAAAGCAGGCCATATCCTACATCAGGGTGGATTCCGCCGAAAAAAAGTTTATCCTCCAAAACGGTAAACCCAAAGGGGTTGATGCTTCCCGGAGCATCGGAAAGAATATCCACCATACCTGTTGCAGGGTTATACACCCAGATCTCCCGGCCACTGTTTACCTCATCTGCTCCGAAATATAATTTCCCGTTAAACTCCGTGAACCCGTAAGGATCCGATCCAATGGTATTTTGATTGATGTCTGCGACAAGTGAAATTTCAGCACTACCCGGGGTGAACTGATAGAGTTCGGTTCCCGTTTCAATTTGATTCCCGGTCAGGAATACTTTTCCATCAGCAAGGATATGACCTGTGAGGTAGGAGGGGTTTTCACCATTGTCGAAAGAAGCTTCAAGGACGGCACCTGTTGCTCCTGCAGCAAAGGAATACAAATGCCTGTCGGTTTCATTCGGGCTTGCCGTAAAGTACATTTTATCTCCCAGGATGAAAATTTCTCCGGGGTTACTGTCACTGTCAGGGTTGATATCTGCGGCAACGGAGATTTCTTCACTAACGGGGTCATAAACCATCAATTCTCTGCGGGCTGTCTGATCTCTGCCACTGAAATATAATTTACCGTCAAATGGCGTAAAGCCAAAAGGGGCGCCACTACCTGCACCTGGATAGATTTCGGGGGTCTCGAGCAAACTGTTGGAAACCGGATCATATCTCCAAAGCTCCTCTCCCTGTCCCTGAATAAAACCCCGGAAGAAAAACTTGTCATCAAAAAAGTATAGGAAGTTCATGCCCGGATATTCACCGGAAGGACTATTGTATAAAATATTTTCTACCTCTCCGGTAAATGGATCATAGCGCCAGAGGTCACTGTTGCTGATGCCGTCCTGAGCCAGAAACCATAATTGTCCGTCGTATTCCGTAAAAAAGTTCGGATAGCTGCTTCCTGTTTCGTTGATGTCGGCAAGAATTTCAACGGTGTTGGTAGCTGGGTCGTAGATACCAAGTTCTGTATCAATACCACTGAATTCTGCCGCAAAAATAATCTTTCCGTTAAATGCATACAGGTTGGCAGGAGCTTCTACTTCTGTACCGTTGGCATCTATGAGCCGCTGAACGCTTTCCTCCTGCGGATCATACACGTATAAATAAAAATTGTTTCCTATACCATCTCTGGCGTTGAAGTAAATTTTACCGTTAAAGGCAAGTATTGTGCTGATACCATTGTCGTCCTCGAAGGGTCTTAGGTTGGCAACCAGCTCGGTCATTCCGGTACTGATATCGTGTTGATATAATTCATCGCCATGGATGCCGTCATCTGCGGAGAAGTAAAGGATATTATCCAGTTCTGCAAAAATGGAGGGATCAGAAGAAGCCGGTTCCTGGTTGATATCTCTTTCTAAAACCAATTGGGAAAAAAGGGGTGAAATAAATAGCAGTGCTATCAGCGTAATTAGGTGATTCTTCATTGTGTGGTCAATTTTGGTAATTATGCAGGCTAAAGATACATTAAATCGAAAGGGATGCAAAATCAACGGAACTGTATCCTGGGTTATATACAAAAACTATTTTTTAGAAAAATAGCTTTTATACCAAAAAAACATGATTCATCCCAAATTTTCGAAAATTCATTTTTTAGGAATATGTATTTAACCCTGGGGTTTTGAATCAAAATCTTCACTAAGAATTGTTACCCAAAAAACCATAAAGCCGTTATCTTATTCCGGAAGCATTGAAATTCAATTATTTTCACGAAAAATCCCGAACCTTGGCTTTGGCCAAAATTCGGGATGAACTGTGTTAAATATGTTTAAATATCGGGAGTCTATCCCAGGAGTTCTTTACTTTTTGCCAATGCTTCTTCCAGTCCGGCAGTATTCTTACCACCAGCCGTTGCAAAATGAGGCTGACCGCCACCGCCGCCCTGGATAAACTTAGCCATTTCGCGAATCATCTGTCCGGCGTTGAGCCCGTGTTTGTCTATAACTCCCTGGCTGATCATCAGGGTCAATTGCGGCTTGTCATTGATGACTGCTCCGAAAGCGATGACGGCATTACCCAATTCTTTCTCCAACTGGAAAGCCAGTGTTTTGACAGCATTAGCATCGGTAATCGGGAGCTTGGCAGCAATGAAATTGATACCATTAACCTCTTCGATAATGCTTTTTAAATTATCTTTCAGTCCACTGGCCTGAGCAGCCACCATCTTTTCCAGTTCTTTTTTCAGGCGTTTGTTCTCCTCTTGCAGGGCCTCCACCTGTTTGGCTGTTTCGTTCGAAGTTTTCAGCAGTGTTCGGATAGCTTTGAGTTCTTCCAGCTCGTTATTGATGAATGCTTCCGCTTTATCGGCAGTGATGGCTTCAATCCTGCGAATACCAGCAGCAACGGCACTTTCAGACAATATCTTGAACTGCCCGATCTTTCCCGTGGAAGTTACGTGTGTCCCTCCGCACAATTCCCGGGAGAAATTCTTATCGAAGGTAATTACCCGTACGCTCTCTCCGTATTTCTCCCCAAACAACATCATTGCTCCTGATTCCTTTGCTGCTTCGATGGGTACCTCCCTGTCTTCCTCCAATGGTATGTCTTCCCTGATCTTCTCATTGACGATTTGCTCAATCGAAGCCAGTTCCTCTTCCGAAACTTTCTGGAAATGGGAAAAGTCGAAACGCAGGCGATTGGCATCTACGCTTTGTCCTTTCTGCAATGCATTATTGCCTAAAATTTTATGCAAAGCTGCATGCATCAGGTGGGTGGCGGTATGGTTGTTTTCCGTAGCATGGCGACTATTGGGGTCAACTGATGCAATTACTGCGGCATCGAGGGATTCCGGTAAACGGTCAACGATGTGAATACTCAGATCATTTTCTTTTTGGGTGTCGAGGACCTTGACTTTTTCATCGCCAAAGGTCAAGGTTCCTTTGTCTCCTGCCTGTCCACCGCTTTCTGCGTAAAAAGGGGTTGTGTTGAGTACGATTTGATATTGTTCCCCTTTTTTCAGTTTAACGGTTCTGTACTTCACCACCTTTGCATTGTGAACCTCCAACTGGTCGTATCCCACAAAAGAGGAAGCCTCCTCGTCGTTTAAAATATACCAGTCACCTACCTGTTTTTCTGCGGCACTTCGCGCACGTTTTTTCTGAGCAGCAAGGGCCTTTTCAAACCCTTCTTCATCAATAGTCAAGCCTTTTTCTTCGGCAATTAACCTTGTAAGGTCAATTGGGAAGCCGAAAGTGTCATAAAGTTCAAAAGCTTTGTCACCGCTGATTTGACCACCTTCTGTGTCAATATTGTCCAGACGTTTCAGGCCTTTGGCCAGGGTATTCAGGAAGGCTTTTTCTTCCCCTTCAACGATCCTGGCAATCTGATCTTTCTGAGCAGTAAGTTCCGGGAAAACATCACTGAAATTATCCGCCAGCATTGGAACCAAAGTATGTAAAAACGGTTCTGTGATGTCGAGGAAAGAAAAATAGTATCTCACCGCCCTGCGAAGGATTCTGCGGATTACATAGCCAGCGCCGGTATTGGAGGGCAATTGCCCGTCAGCAATGGCGAAAGTCACAGCACGGATATGGTCAGCCACAACGCGCATAGCGATATCAGAGGAAGATGAATTATCGTATTTGTTGGTATATTTTTTACCTGAAGACTTTTCAATGTATTCGATGAAGGGGGAAAAGACATCCGTTTCATAGTTGGAATGTTTTTCCTGAACAGCCATACAAAGGCGCTCAAATCCCATGCCAGTATCGACATGTTTAGCAGGCAATTCAACAAGGCTGCCATCCGATTTTCTGTTGAACTGAATGAAAACCAGGTTCCAGATCTCCACGACAAGCGGGTCGTCGGCATTGACTAATGTTTTGCCGTCAACCTTGGCTCTTGCGGCATCACTTCTCAGGTCAATATGTATTTCTGAGCAAGGACCGCATGGCCCGGTATCTCCCATTTCCCAGAAGTTATCTTTTTTATCAAAATACAGAATCCGGTCTCTGGAAATATAATTCGCCCAGATATCAGCAGCTTCTTCGTCAGGCTCCAGTCCCTCGGAAGCTTCTCCTTCAAAGACAGAAACATAGAGCCTGTCTTTATCGAGTTTATATACTTCCGTCAATAATTCCCATGCCCAGGCGATGGCTTCCTTTTTAAAGTATTCTCCAAATGACCAGTTGCCCAGCATTTCAAACATGGTGTGGTGATAGCTGTCGCGTCCCACTTCTTCCAGGTCGTTGTGTTTACCGGAAACGCGCAGACACTTTTGGGTATCGGCAATTCTGGGAACTTCCGGTTCTGCATTGCCGAGGAAGAAATCCTTGAATTGATTCATGCCCGCATTGATAAACATCAAAGTAGGATCATCCTTATTGACAATAGGGGAGGAGGGCACTATCTTGTGCTCCTTACTTTTAAAGAAGTCTAAAAACGTTTTACGTATTTCCTGTGAAGTCATCGCTGTTTTATTTTGAAGGCGCGAAGATACGGAATTTTGAAATTGTGTTCCATCATTTTTGTTAACAGGGCCTATTTTTTGAAGAAAAACCAATAGATAACGTTCTATGTCGATTATCAGATAAGGGTAATAAAGGATTTCCGTGTACTGATTACAACCGGCTGTATTGTTGCATTCCGGTTGCAAAGAGTTCTCCAAAAGTTATCTTCCTTTTTATGCACTAAAAGCTTTTCTAATTTTTTAATGACTGATAATCAATATTTTACCTGAGATTGATTGATTGCCGCAATACCGGAAAGCCGGAAGGACTGGGAAATGGGACCAGCATAATCCTTTTCCACCTTTTCTTTCTTCCATTTTTCCTCATGAATTAGAATTTCCTTGCGGAAAAATTAAGGAATCCCAATAAAATTTTAAAACAAACTCTAAACGAAGTAATATGAAAATCAACGAACAATTTTTTACTTTACTGTTCCTCTTATTGGGCATTCTAAGCCTGGACGCACAAGCTATTGTGGCGGGGGATGATGTTTATTACCCTTTTACCCATCCGGTTGAGTACGATCAGGTGGTATACAAAACTGGCAGCCAAATTGATGAAATTGGCTTTGCCATAACCGAGAATCTTGCTCTTAGGGTTTACTACCCTTCAGATCTGCCCGAAGGAGAAGTTCGTCCGCTGGTTGTTTTAATTCATGGTGGTGGTTTTATTACCGGTTCCTTCGCCGGTTTTTTTGAAGAGGCAGAAATGCTGGCCCAACTCGGTTATGTCGCCGTTTCGGTTCAGTACAGGTTGTGTAAAAGAAACGATTGCGTGGTAGCTGCAGCCTTAACTTACCCGTGTAATGTGGCCTGGGGGACATCGCTGATACCCTCTTCCTATGCAGCAGCAGTAGATGTTCAGGATGCGATTGAGTGGTTGGAAGTACATGCTGCACAATACCACATTGATACAGATAAAATTGCGGTGGGCGGCCATAGCGCCGGAGCCATTACTGCGCTGAATGTAGCTTTTATGGATCAGGAGGAGGTAAATGAAATTTGCGGAAGTTGCGGCACCTGGCCTGATTACCTGCAGGGCGAGCTGGAACCTAATCCGGGAATAAAAGCTGTCTTTAGCATGTCCGGAGCGATTTACGACACTTTGTGGATAGACGAATCGGAAAATAATATCGACCTCATGGCCATTCACGGAACCCATGATGGTGTAGTTTCCTACGGTGCTGAGCCAGTCTATCCTTGCTGCAATACCTATAGCTCCACGGTTTATGGAGCTTGTCCGATAATTCACCGCCAAAAACAAATCGGCGGTAATAATTACCTGTTTACCGGCAGTCTGTTTGGGCATGATGTCTTTGATTCGGAGTGGAAACTTTTTGTACGGGAACAAATACAATGGTTTTTGGCAAAAAGTTTTTTTAGTGATTCGGCTTTTGAGAAGCATTCGGAAGTTATTCGTTCTCTACCCTTAGAGACTTGTCCACCGCCTTTTCCTCCTGTTGTTCCGGGATCAATATGTGCCCCGGGATTATCGAACCTTGGAACAGTCATTTATGGGGTTCCCGATAAAATTGAAGAAAATAAACTGGTTTCAGATATTAAGCTGTTTCCGAATCCCGCCTCAACCTGGTTGGGGATAGAATTCGGTACTGAATTTGAAGGGGCCGGTCGGGTTCAACAGCTGGAAGTATATGATTTGTGGAACAGAAAGCTGTTGAAAAAAAGTATCATTCCTAATGGCAATAATAGGATCGATATTTCCGGGTTGCCCAATGGAGCTTATGTTGTAAAAATCAATTGGAGAGAATCAGGATTTGTCTCAAGGCGTTTTTTAATCAATAGGTAATAATAAAAAACGGCCAGACTCATGCTGTTGTGTCTGACCGTTTTTTTTATTACTGGTTGGATTAATAATTGATTTAACCTACCACAGCATTGTCTTTTGCCATCCCCGCGTACATTATAGCTCCTCCTGCCAGGGCAAGGTCCTTCAATAACATACTTGTTGCTGTCTGGTCTCCTCCGGATGCGCCTGGCAACCAAATTGCAAATACAAAAATCAAGAGCATCAGTCCGAGCAGGAGTGATGCCAGCTTATCCAGTTTGCCTATGATGATGCTCACGGTAGCGGCAATGAGCGCAAGCCCTGTGATATAAACCATGACTTTGCCTCCAAAAGGTGTCATTCCGGCCATGGCATCAGCATTCATAAAATGAAAAGCACCGAAGACGGCAAAAGGAATTGCGAAAATGTACTTGCCTAAGTTAATAATCCCATTCATAACGATTTGATTTTAATTAAAAAAAAGGTTTCAGTTATTATTTTTCAAAACAGCATCTTTTTTTCATGATTTCGGATAGAATGGAGTTCTAAGCAGGAGAGCGATTTTATGGAGAGTTATGAAGTTGAATTAAAACAGTTGTAATATAGGGCAATTTAATTATTTACCAAAATAATAAATTACAATACGTGACATAATTAAACACTTGTTAAAAAAAAGTTTGGTATTGTGAAATAAAAAATGCCCGAACCCAGGGGTTCAGGCATTCAGGTTTTCTCATGGCAGGAAATTAAATTTCCAGATTACTATCCACATTTGGAATATCCGCAACTGTGGCAAATGAGACAACCTTCGCGATAAACCAGGCTACCTTCTTCGCCACATTCATTACATTTTTCTTTGCTGGCTACCGTTCCGTCCGGGATGAACTGCTTCAAAGCCCTGACCACGCCATTTTTCCAGGTGTTGATATAATCCTGTTCAGCATTCAATCCGTCGATTAATTCTACCACATACTGTATGGGCATCCCGTGACGAAGTACCCCGGAGATCAGTTTTGCATAATTCCAGTATTCTTTGTCAAATGACCTGGAAAGCCCTTCGATGGTCACTTTATATCCGGCTTTGTCCAGGAACTGAAAATCGTAACGGTTTTTGCCGTCTTCCTCCTTGGCTTTGATGATCCATCCCGAATTTACATAAGTAGGCAATCCAAAAGTATCTTCCGCTTTACCGGTGAAGATTTCATAGGGTTTATTTTCAAACAAACCAACCACCCCGATCCAGTTTTCGTCACTGTTTTTGAAACGGACGACTTTGGCTTCGAGTTTTTGAGGACGCTTGGGTGCGGAACTTTCCATAAAGCCCTGTGCTTCTTTTTGAGCCTCATTGGAAATCAAAACTCCCGATCTGGAGCCATCCCGATAAATGGTACATCCTTTGCAACCGCTTTCCCAGGCCGTTTTATAAATTTCACGAACCATTTGAACGGGGGTGTCGTTAGGAATGTTTACCGTCACACTGATAGAGTGGTCTACCCATTTTTGGATCTCTCCCTGCATTTTGACCTTTTGTACCCAGTCAACGTCATTGGCTGTGGCTTTGTGGTAGGGCGACTTGGCAATTAACTGGTCGAGTTTTTCCTTTGACCACATTTTGATTTCATCAGGATTGTACCCGTTGGCTTCCAGCCACGTTACAAATTTGTGGTGGAAAACATTGTATTCCTCCCAGCTGTCCCCTACTTCGTCAATAAAGCTAACAACAGCAGAGGCATCATTGGGATTAACTTTTCTACGTCTCTTGTAAGCAATTAAGAAACAGGGCTCGATACCGGAGGATGTCTGGGTCATAAGGCTCACACTGCCTGTAGGAGCAATTGTCAGCAAGGCAATGTTACGCCGGCCGTTTTTGACCATGTCTTTGTACAATACCGGATCCGCTTCTTTGATCCTGTTGATCAGCGGATTGTCTTTTTCTCTTTTCGCATCATAAATGGCAAAAGCTCCCCGGTCAGCAGCAAGGTCAACAGAGGAACGGTAAGCGTTCAACGCCAGTGTTTTGTGTACTTCTACTGAGAAGTCAATGGCTTTGTTACTGCCATATCTGAGGTTGAGGGCTGCGAGCATATCGCCTTCAGCGGTAATACCAATACCGGTACGACGGCCCTCGTCGCAGGTTTTGCGGATTTTTTGCCACAAAATTCTTTCGGTTGATTTTACTTCATCTTTTTCCGGATCACTATCGATTTTCGCAATGATCTGGTCAATTTTCTCCAATTCAAGATCGATAATGTTATCCATTATTCTTTGAGCGAGGTGCACATATTCACCAAACTTTTCAAAATTGAAGGTGGCTTTATCGGTAAACGGTTCATCTACAAAACTATAAAGATTGATGGCCAGCAGGCGACAACTGTCGTAGGGGCATAAAGGAATTTCACCGCATGGATTGGTAGAAACGGTCTTATAGCCCAGGTCTGCATAACAATCAGGCACTGACTCCCGAATGATGGTATCCCAGAAAAGAACTCCCGGTTCAGCTGATTTCCATGCATTGAAGGTGATTTTCTCCCAAAGCCCTCTGGCATTGATCTCTTTTTTGAATGTAGGATCATGTGACCCGATAGGGTATTGCTGAACGTAAGGGTCACCATTTAAGGCAGCACGCATGAAATCATCGGTAATTTTAACGGACACATTGGCTCCGGTAATTTTTCCCTGTTCAAGTTTGGCATCGATGAATGATTCTGCATCCGGGTGTTGAATAGAAACGCTGAGCATCAACGCACCACGGCGGCCATCCTGAGCGACTTCCCGGGTACTGTTGGAATAACGCTCCATGAAAGGCACAATTCCTGTAGAACTGAGGGCACTGTTCATGACGGCACTCCCGGTAGGGCGGATGTGGGAAAGGTCGTGCCCTACGCCACCACGGCGTTTCATGAGCTGGGCCTGCTCTTCGTCAATTTTGAGAATTCCACCGTAGGAATCAGCATTATTGCCAATCACAAAACAATTGGATAAAGAGGAAATCTGGAATTTATTGCCTATTCCGGCCATTGGACTTCCCTGAGGTATGATGTATTTGAAATCTTTCAGTGCCTCATAAAAAGTTTCTGCAGATAAGGGATTGTTATACTTTGCGTCAATCCTGGCAATTTCACTGGCCAATCGGCGGTGCATATCATCGGGGGTCAGTTCGTAAATTCTGCCCTGAGAATCCTTAAGCGCGTATTTATTTACCCAAACATTGGCTGCGAGCGAATCACCGTTAAAATAATCCGTTGAAGCATGTAATGCCTCATCAAAGGTATAAGACTGTTCTTTGCTGGTCACTTTTCCATCGACCTTGATGCCATTTTTAACTTCCATGAACAATTGATTTTATGAATTTGGTTATCAAGTTTAAAAATTCTATAGTATGTTAATGCTATCCGTAAATTACGATGCTTCCCTATCAGCATTTCGGCATAACTTCTGATGTTTTTTACCGAAACAATAGGGGAGAACCAATTTTTTGTTAAGTTTTAGCTACTGCTTTTGACTCTAACAAATTATGCTGCTGTTTGGAGGAAAATTTACTCGCAAAAAGACCTTTCGATCAGTTAGCTGCAGTAAGTGATAGTTAGATGGTCGTCCGGCTACAAATCTAAAGGAAAAATGATTAAAAGAACCTAAAAGTTATTAACATAATGTGGATAACTTTTTTAAACAATTAATAATCAACGAATTGTGAAAACCGTGGATTTGTGTAAAATGTGGATAAACTGTGCAGTGAAAAAAATGTAAGTTATTGATACTCAACAGATTTTTTTGTGTCAATTGTGCAAACCACTTTTTATCCACATTTTCCTGATCGAGAAAAAATCAGGTTAAAAACGGATCTTTTGACAACCGGACCAAAACTTTTGATTTTGCCAAAAACAGGCGGAGGACAAATGTGAGTTTTTTTTTCAAAAGTAATTCAACTGAAAAGGGTCTGTTCAAAGTTCCCGGTTCCAGGCCTGCCTGCCAACAACAGGAGGTAGGCCTGCCTGCCAACAACAGGAGGTAGGCCTGCCTGCCAACAACAGGAGGTAGGAGGTAGGCCTGCCTAGGAGGTAGGCAGGCCTATACCAACCCTTCTCTCAGCAGGTCATGGAGGTGGACGAAACCCAGGTATTTTCCGTTGTCGGTAACAACCAGTTGTGTAATGCTGTTTTCCGACATCATGTTGAGGGCTTTTATCGCTAATGCGTCCTTCGAAATTGTTTTAGGAGAGGCTGTCATAATATCTTTTGCAAATACACTGAGCAAGTCCGGTTGACTGGATAACATTCTCCTCAAGTCCCCATCAGTGATTATCCCGAGCAGGTTTTGGCCTTCATCAACAACAGCAGTTGCACCCAATCTTTTGGAAGATATTTCGACGATGGTATGTTGAAGGTTGGTGTCCGGTTTAACCAGTGGTTTTTCATTGTTCTCGAAAAGGTCACTTACCCGCAGGTAAAGTTGTTTACCTAAGGCTCCACCGGGATGTACTTTGGCAAAATCTTTGGCAGAAAAACCCCGATAGGCAAGTAATGCGGTAGCTAAGGCATCTCCCATGGCCATTTGGGCAGTGGTGCTGGCTGTAGGTGCAAGGTTGTTCGGGTCAGCCTCTTTACCCACTGGAGTGAGTAAAAGGAAATCTGCTTTTTTCGCCAGGAATGAATTTGCCCTGCTGGTCATGCCTATGAGTTGGTTGCCCATGTTTTTGAGCAGCGGTACCAGAACCTTTATCTCGGAAGTTTCCCCGCTTTTGGAAATACAGAGTAAAATATCATCCGGTTGGATCATACCAAGGTCGCCGTGAATCGCATCAGCAGCATGCATGTACAAAGCGGGGGTACCTGTAGAGTTGAGTGTAGCGACTACCTTTTGGCCGATGATGGCGCTTTTCCCGATTCCCGAGATAATGATCCGGCCCTGGCTATTATAAATAGCTTTAACACAAGCCTCAAAACTTTCATTGATGCTGTTCTGAAGACCAATAAGGGTGTCCGCTTCGATGCGTAGGGTTTCCAGAGCGGTATTTATGATGATATTTTCCTTTTCCACAATAAAAATTTATGTATTTTTGACGGCTTTTTGAACAAACGGCGTCGGCAATTGGTAATATAAGGTCGAAAATTCTTTTAAATCCACAAATTAAATTAAATTTAAGGGAGTAATTTATTATAATCCAAACAAGTTTTTAGCATCAGTTCCCAACCTTTTAGGCATACTTTTAGATGCTTTTAATCTCAGTTGCTCAGGGCAAAACCCAAAAATGCCCTCCGGAACCACAAAAATAACAAAAAGATGAGTGCCATGACATTGAAGACAGATAGTTTACATGAAGCGCTGCAACAATATTTCGGGTTCGACCAATTTAAATCTAACCAGGAGTTTATCATTCAAAGTGTTTTAGAGGGTAAAGACACTTTTGTGATCATGCCGACAGGAGGAGGAAAGTCACTCTGTTACCAGCTACCGGCCATGATGATGGAAGGTACGGCTCTGATCATATCGCCCCTGATTGCGTTGATGAAAAATCAGGTGGATTCTATCCGTGGGCATAGTCAGCAAAATGAAATTGCTCACTTCCTAAATTCATCGCTTACCAAATCCCAGATGAAACAAGTCAAGCAGGATATTCAGGATCAAAAGACGAAACTGCTTTTCATCGCTCCCGAAACCCTTACCAAGGAAGAAAATATCCTCTTTTTTAAAGATACCAATATTTCTTTTGTTGCCGTGGATGAGGCTCACTGTATTTCAGAATGGGGGCATGATTTCCGACCTGAATACAGGCGAATAAGAACTATGCTTGACGAAATTGGTTCGGAAATACCGGTCATTGCCCTGACAGCCACCGCAACACCCAAAGTACAATCCGATATTGTAAAGAACCTCCGGATGACCGATCATAATACGTTCATCTCTTCCTTTAACCGGGAGAACCTCTATTACGATATGCGCCCCAAAGGCAAAAAAGAACAAACTTTTAAAAGCATTGTCCAGGTAGTAAAAAGCGTTAAAGGGCAATCCGGTATCATATATGTCCAGGCCAGGAAGTCCGCCGAGGAAATAGCCAAATTCCTGGTGGTCAATGATATTAAAGCAGCTCCCTACCATGCCGGACTGGATGCTAAAACAAGAACACAGACTCAGGATGGATTCCTCATGGAGGATATTGATGTCATTGTCGCCACCATTGCCTTTGGTATGGGTATTGATAAACCGGATGTGCGCTTTGTCATCCATTATGATATTCCTAAAAGTATTGAAAATTATTACCAGGAAACTGGGCGTGCCGGCCGTGACGGTTTGCCAGGGCGTTGTGTTGCTTTCTATTCTTATGCGGATGTCTTAAGACTTGAAAAATTCCTGAGAGACAAACCTGTGGCTGAAAGAGAAATGGGAGCCCAGTTATTGTCAGAAGTCATGGCTTATGCGGAAACAACTTCCTGCAGACGCCGCTTCCTGCTCCACTATTTTGGTGAGAAATATCCAGACGAAGGCTGCGACGATATGTGTGACAATTGTAAGCATCCTAAAGAAAGAATTGATGTGCAGGAAGAGCTTGTGATAGCCTTGAAAACCATTGTCGAACTGGATGAAAATTACGGCATTAAAACGTTGCTAGAATTCATAACAGGTAAGGAAACCAAGCAAATGAAAGATTTCCGGTTCGATCAAAAAGAACTTTTTGGTATCGGAAAGGATAAGGATTCGACTTTTTGGAGTTCTGTTTTAAGGAACGCCATGCTCAATAATTATATCTATAAAGATATTGAGACCTACGGGTTACTTAAAATGACACCACTTGGCAACGAATTTTTGAAGGCACCTCATGCTTTTGAAATTCCAATGAATCACAACTATGATGACCAGTCAGCAGCTATGAATGAACCTGTTCAGAAAACTGCCGTCCTGGATGAGGTGTTGATAAAATTACTCAAGGACCTCCGCAAAAAGGAAGCTCATCGACAAAACGTGCCACCATTTGTCATTTTCCAGGATCCTTCATTGGAAGATATGGCAACGCAATACCCGGTGACCATGGAGGACATGACCCAAATTACCGGAGTGAGTAAAGGTAAAGCATTGCGTTATGCCAGGCCTTTCCTCAAACTGATCCAGGCTCACGTGGATGAAAACGATATCATGCGTCCTTCGGATTTTGTGGTGAAACAGGTAGCCAATAAATCCAAAGTGAAGATCAATATAATCCAGGGAATCGACCGGAAAATACCCCTTGATGAACTCGCAGTGACCAATAACATGTCTATGGAAGATATGTATAAAGAGTTGGACGCGATCGTTAGCTCGGGAACGAAGGTTAATATTGATTACCATATTGATGCAAGCATGGATGAGTATGCCAAAGAAGATATCTATGATTATTTCATGGAAGCTGAAACGGATTCCGTAGAAGTTGCCATTCAGGAACTTCAGGAGGATGACATCACCATGGATGAAATCCAGTTGGTACGCATCAAGTTCCTTTCCGATATGGCAAATTAATCCTTATGAATATTCTGATTATCAACGGGCCCAATCTCAATCTTTTGGGAACCCGGGAACCCGAAATATACGGACACAGCAGTTTTGAAGATTACCTTTCCGGGTTAAAGGAAAAATATGCTGAAATGGAACTCCATTACTTCCAGTCTAATGTGGAAGGCGCTTTAATTGATAAAATTCACGAAGTAGGTTTTTCCTTCGATGGCATTGTATTGAATGCAGGTGCTTATACCCATACCTCCGTAGCCATAGCAGACGCGATTGCGGCGATTAAAACACCGGTTGTCGAAGTACATATTTCCAATGTTTACGCCAGGGAAACTTTTCGTCACCATTCCTATCTGAGCCCTCATTGCGCCGGCTGCATCATAGGACTTGGGCTTTCTGGGTATGACCTTGCGCTGCGTTATTTTCAGGAAAAGCAACGTGACCAAAAGCGTAATGTTTTGGTATAACGGGAAGCTACATTTTTGCAATTGCAGAAGACAAGAAAGGTTTACCTCTTATTCTCTTCGAACTGCACCCTCAATTACAGGAAATCATTGAATACGTAATTTGGCGTACTCCTGCTACCCGGATTAATTAATGCCCGGGAATTTTCCCTGGACAGGAATCTCAATCATGCGCAGATTTTTCCTTTTGCCCAGTTTTGTTTTTTTGTATTTGAATATTTTGCCAATCAGGAAACCGGTGGCAATGGTAGAGGCTGAAAAAATGGCGTCACCGGCACTGTATTTCGAGTCAGGATTCCCATCGGTTGCGTAACCAATCAAACCAAACAAGGACCAGCCTGCTCCAAAAGTAATGAGGGAAACTTTGGCAGCCTGAGACCAGCCACGTTCTGTCCTAAGCGTTCCAATCTCCGATAATTTCAGATATCCCCGAACCGTCTGGATCAGTTGCTGGTCAACCAGTAAATCCTCGATCACGACATAGTGCCAGTCTTCACTGTCTTTCAACTGATAGGTAATGCCCTGGCCGATGAAGAGTTTTTCGGTTTTGGCCCGGCCATAAGTTTCAATTTGCAGGATTTTCTGTCCAAAAGAAAAACTGGACAGAAAAAGCAAAAACAACAAGCATAAAACTATACGCATAGGATAAGGTTTATTGGTGACGATTTGCAAAATACTCCTAATAATAGAACCTGGAATATTTCAAAAGGTTGTTTCGCTGCAAATCAATTTTCATTTTTATGTTGTTCCAGAAATTTGGTAATAAGTTTCTTCATAGACTTACCGATTTTGTCACAATCATCAAGAGCTTTACCCGTGAAAATGATCATGAAAGCCAAGGGAGCAGAATCATCCCTTAGATTTTCATACAGGTCTTTTTTATTCAGTCGATAGGCTTCCCGGATACGTCGTTTGACATAATTACGGTCAACAGCATTTTTAAATTTTTTTTTGGAAACACTCGATGAAAACTGGACGGGAAATTCGGTGGCTGTTTTTGCAGGATCCAGTGACTTACCGGCCTCAATCTTTTTCCATAAAAGTAAAAGTGGAAACTGACTGATGGCGTTGGCCCCCGAAAATAAGCTTTCGATCGTTTTTTTGCTCTTTAATCGTTCTCCCCGTCTTAACCGTAAGTTTGACATTGACAGATTTTAGTTTTATGCAATTTAGGAAAAAAACACCTGTAGCTTAAAAAAAGGGGGTTATAAAATGTCACGTTTGGGGTTTTCGTGGCTTTTATATATAGACGTTGGTTTAAAATTGAAATCAAGTCACTTTTTATACACTATTATTTTTATAAAAAAATGGAAAATTATCATTCTCCGGGAATCGGTATTAAATCCTGGGCAGAAGAGGACCGGCCCAGAGAAAAATTGCTGCTAAAGGGCAAACAAAACCTTACGGATGCCGAGTTGCTGGCGATCATCATAGGCAGTGGTTCCAGAAACGAAACTGCCGTAGACCTGGCAAAACGACTCTTGATTTCAGTGGACAATAACCTGGAGAAGTTAGCCAGGTTATCTGTCAGGGACCTGATGGTATTTAAAGGAATCGGTGAGGCCAAGGCGATTTCAATGGCAGCGGTTATGGAACTGGGACGTCGACGACAATTGACGGATGTGAAAACCAAACCTCAACTTCGATCCAGCCGCGATGCCTATGACCTGTTAGGCCCCGTCCTGGCCGATCTCAACCATGAAGAATTTTGGATTTTGCTGCTCAACAGGGCAAATCGCATCATCAGTCGTGAACAGATCAGTAAAGGGGGAACCTCCGGAACCGTTGTTGATGCCAAGATCGTATTTCGTAAAGCATTGGAAAAACAGGCATCCTCCATCATCCTGTGTCATAATCATCCCTCGGGTAACCTGCGTGCCAGCCAGGCTGATCTCGCCTTGACCAAAAAACTGGTGGCTGCCGGAAACCAGCTGGATGTAATGGTACTGGACCACCTGATCGTCACTCAGTCAGGATATCTGAGTTTTGCTGATGAAGGTATGATGTGAAAAAGCAAAGGCGGATTTTAGCTGATAATACGAGGCCGTATCCAGTGGTTGTTTTAGAAATCGAGGAGAAAATTCAATTGTTTTCTAAATGCTTTTTGGATACGGCCCCGGGAATGGTTTATCGGTCAGGATGGAATTTTGAATTTATATCCTTTGGGTAGCGATGGCTGGCTTGGGTACGTTATTTCTTAGCAGATTATTGAGCGCATTGTTATAAGCATTGCTCAACTCATTGGTTTTTGAATTGATGCGATTGATGATCTCATTATACGTATTGACATCTTCCTGGCCAACATCTTCCTTTTTCATGATGGTGATCATTTTATTGAAATCACCTTCTGCGAGATCTTTATGAAACTCTAAATAGTTGATACCTGCATCTCTAAATTGGGTGTCTCCATTAAAATCCGGAAAAAGTCTGAGTTTATTTATTTCCTCCTTTGCAGCCGCCAACAGCTGCAGTCGGGCTTTTTGCATATTATCCACGTCCTTTTCATTCATGGCATCCGTAAAAGCAGCGTTTAGTTTAGAAATACGGAAGTATTTCATAAAGACTACCCGGTAATAGGCATTGACTTGGTTGATTTGATTGATCTCGGAGTTTTCCTCTGCTTGCAATAGCCGGATATTATGCCTTTGGGCAAATTCCCTTTGGGCCTTCTGGTATTGATCGGCAGCATTAGCAAGTTTCTTTTCAGCAGCATCCTGGGCATCCAGGTATTTTTGCATGGCCTCGTAGGAATCGCTGCTCTCGGACTTCAGCATAGTTATTTCTGTAAATTCAATTTCGAAAGACTCGAGATACATTTTGAGAACAGTAAGCAACTCCTTTCTCATGGTATCATCTTCTTTATAGGGGGGCAGCGTTCCAACTTTGAGAATGGCTTTGCCAAGTTGATTAATGACTTCCACACGTTTGGATTCAACTTCCTGTACATCCTCGCTATGCACGGAATATTGAACATATTCAAGGTTTTTGGCTACGAGTTGGTTGTGCTCATTATTGAGATAATCAAAATATTGAACAGGTGTGGAAAATTCCTGGGCCGCAAGGGATCCCATAAAACAAATACTCAGAAAAAACAGTGTCAAAGATTTCATATGGTACATTCTAATTGATTGAATTCAAAGATAAAATTTATTGTCTTTAATCTCTCAAAGACATAACGCAATTTGATTGTTGATTGTTGGGGCTTGAATATTTTAGAGCAGCCGGTTTTAGGTGTGCCGGCATATCAGGGACAGCCCTGATATGACCGGACTTTTGAGTTGTTAACAGGTGTAAAAATAAAAGACAGGGTTTTAGCTATTTACCGAAAATAGCAAAAAAGCAGAGAGGAAACGGAAAATGTAAACGGGATCAGTCTAAATAGTTAAAGGTGTAAGTCAAGATGACAAGCTTTGTCAATAGAGTTGAAACAAATATAATTGAAAAAATTTATTTGACCAATTTTGAGCGGGTAATCATTTTAAATTTCCCAGACTTCATTTTTTCTGTAAACTGTTCCGCGAAAAAGTGCTACCAAAATACCTGATTGATTTTCCACCCTGACTTCGTAAAGGGCTATCCGGTTTTGAAGGCTTTTTTCCACTACGGTAGCTGTTAGTTCATCTCCGGAAAAAACAGGCTTGATATGCGCTATGGAAGTTTCGATGCTAACTGCTTTTTGGCCATAGCCGTTGGATGCAAAAGCCAGGGCAGAATCTGCCAGGGAATAAGTGATGCCTCCGTGGGCTATTTCGAAACCATTCAGCATCTCAGGTCTGACCATCATTTTTAGACGGGAAAATCCTTTGTTTACTTCTACCAACTCAATGCCCAGCCATTGACTCATGGCATCCTTTTCCATCATTTTCTGAACAATAGCCGCAGCTTTTTTTTGCTGATCCATACTTTTTTAGGTTTAAGTCGTTGAGATGTCAGGTCCGTTACCAATAGTAATTACCCAAGATAAAGGCTAAGGCTGAAATATTCTTGAAAAACCACTAACTTTATTGCGATGTTAAATAATAGCTCAAAGCAGCGTTTTTTTTCTTAGGGTACTCTTTGAGAAAACAGTTGTGTTTTGAGAGCCATAAAATTGATACCGCAACACCGAAACGTGACGGAAGAAGAACTAATCAAAGGATGCATTCGGGAGGACAGACACTGCCAACAGGAGGTCTTTCGGCTCTATGCCGGTAAGATGCTCAGCCTTTGTATGCGTTATTCCCGCCACTACATGGAAGCTGAAGATAACCTTCAGGATGCATTTATCAAGGTTTTTGACAACATCGATAAATTTCAGTTCAAAGGTTCTTTTGAAGGATGGATCCGTCGGATTGTCATCAATACTGCACTTAAAAAACACAATAAGAAAAGTTATAAAAACGAGATCGTCGGTATGGAGAATTTTCCGGACAGCGCCGCCGATCCCGATGTTTATGCCCATCTGGGAGAAGAAACCTTGTTGAAACTCATCGCAAAATTGCCAACTGGCTATCGAGTTGTTTTTAACTTGTATGCCATAGATGGGTATAGCCATAAAGAAATAGCTGATATGCTTGGAGTAGGGGAGAGTACTTCCCGCTCACAACTTGCCAAGGCGAGGAGTATGCTCCAAAAACAAATTCAGAAATCACAAAATATTGCCGTATGAGTCAGAAGCATCCCATAGATGAGTTGTTTAGGCAAAAGCTGGAAAACCATGCTTTCAAACCACCTATGGAGTTGTGGGAAAAAATTGATCAGCAACGAAACCGCAGGAAGATCCTCCTCCGTAGAGGATTCTCCATGCGCTTTTTGTTGTTGAGTGGATTGATATTATCGCTTGCCGTTGCCGGCTGGTTCACATGGGATTACCTGCATAAGCAAAATGTCGAACCGGCTGAAGATACCGCTTCGACAGCAGTGAAATTTAATGCACCCGATAACAGCACCCGCATTACACAACAAACGATTAAGCAGATACAGTCTGCAGAAACAGATACTCCGGCTAAGGAAGCGGGAGGAAATATATCAGCAGAAGAACCGACTGCTCCTATAACTAATTCAGTCGATGCTTTTTCTGAAGTGGCTTTGAACAATAGCCAGGCGGTTTCCGGTTTGGAGCAATCATCAAACCAGACGAATAAGCAGGAAACAATAAAAACTGCTGCCAGAGATGTTGCTTTTGAAGACGAACAGACAATTTCCGTACCACCTGCCCTAAATGCAGAAGGTGTTGAAAGTGGAATTATCGCCTCCTCTGAAAAGAAGGTGGATGAAGAAATATCTTTTGATTTTTCCAAAACCAGCGAGATGACCCTATCGGTTGACCGCTTACCCTTATCGAGCAAACTACTCTCTAAAGAAGAAAGGGGCAGTGCCGATTTTCCTGTCAAGGAGACGGACTGCCCTACCTTTGCAGGTCTTCCCGGAGGTATATATATGGATATGAATGCCTCCATTGATCTGGCGCAACGTACCATGACGGTTCGTGATCCGGAAATGGACGCATACCTGTTGGAAAGAGAAAAGTCTGAAATCCCTTATTTTGCTTTTAGCGCAGGAATGCACCTCACTGCTTTATCAGAAAGGGGGTTTGCTTTGAAATCCGGAGTGGATTATTCACAGATAAACGAAAGTTTCAATTTTGACGGAGGAGAGGTTGAAATCATTACTATTCTGCCCGGCGGAGATACTACCTGGGAGGTAAAGAATTTGCGCATCAGGGCTACCAACCGGTATCAGATGGTAGATATTCCTTTGCTGGCCGGTTATGAGCACAATTTTTCGAATTTCTCCCTGAGTGTTTACGGCGGTGGATTACTAAACGTGAAGTTTGCCAAAAAAGGCAACATCGTTTCCAATGAAACCATGCAGCCTGTAGGCGTAACAACAGGAGAACCTGAAAAATTTGAACGATTGTTCCGGGAAAGGCTCGGTTTCGGTTGGTACACCAGTTTTGGATTTGCCTATAAGTTGGAGCATGGAACCCAAATTCGTGTTGAACCTTATTTCAGATTTTATCCCAAATCTTTCTCAGCCGCTGATAATGTAATTGACCAGCGATATTTCCTAACCGGCATTAAAGTTGGTGTCCGTAAGCGGCTGTGATGAGTACATTCAAATAGTCCGTTTAAAATAAAAATCCCGAATTTCGGATAATCCTGAAATTCGGGATTTTTATTTTACTTTTCTATTTTTTTGTAAAACTCTTGTAAATTGATATATTGCAGCAGCAAAAGAACATTTGCTTGTTTCCCTGTAATTATAATCTTTTTGATCTGGAAAGGTGATTTACGTTAATCAGCCTGTTTTGACAGAATAAAAATAAACCTCCGGGTGCATTACCAACAGCATCCTGGTTCCCTTTTCCTTTGAAAACTATATTCAAAACGAAACGAGAAACCATTAGTCAGCGCGTTGCAAAATGCCCTCCTTTCTCTTTTTTTCGATTCATTACCGGATCAGGATCAGGCCTGACCAAATTCCCGGATTAGCGGTCTTTTTGTTTTTGATCATTTTGGACTTGGCCTCCTTTAAGGCTTTTGCGGTATCCTTGCCATTGAGTAATTCATTGTAAAAGACCACCATCATTTCACTGCTATAACTATCGTATAGTTTCCAAAGGCTGGATACCACGCCCCCTGCTCCAGCTTCCAGGAAAGCCCTTGCAAGAGAATATGGGCCATCCCCCTGTTGGAACGGACCTACGCTGCTCTCGCAACTGCTCAGCACAACGAGGTTGGTATTCAGTTTAATCGCAGGAACTTCAGCACCGTATAAAATTCCATCATCATCTGAAGTGGTCATCATCCGGGCAGAAGGTTGGTAAAAAGCAATGCCCGATAGTTTACCATTTTGTGGATGCGGAAAACTGTGTGTTGCTAAATGAATGATATTGTATTGGACACTTTGCTTTTTGAAAGCCTGTTCTGTCGCGCTTCCCTCCAGTAAAACCATTGAACGTTTTCCCTTCGAGGTAAACAAATCACCGATTTGGGTTACTTCAACCGCTGATTTTTCGAGCGGAGCAAAAGAAAGGTCCTTGGCCAGCGTTGACCTTATATTGGCGTCAGCCTGAAATGTGGTATCAAACAAATAAGCCGTTTCAGTTTTAATTAGACCACTGCTTGTCGTTTGGTTAAACACGGGAGCCATCCCCAGAAAAGAATAATCGGTATGGGCATTTGATTTGCCGATGCTCTCAAAGTTCTCTGACAAGGAATACACATATTCAAAACTATAGTCATTGATCAGGTACTTCAACTTGTGAAATTTCACTTTACTATCCACATCAACTTCCTTGCTCAAAAATGCTTCAAACGGGATCTTGAATAATTGCTTGTCCGGGCTGACGACCAAACTTTCTTTACCTTTTATAATGGTTTCTACGGGAGAAATAAGTTTGTTGTAAAGATCATGGGCATAACCGATATACAAAGGCTTATCCATTTTTTTAATGGCTTCCAACATGCCTTCCGCTGATTTATCGAGCGGTATATTTTTAAATTCATTTTTTAACTGGGAATAAACTCCGGGTCTGCTTTTTCCATTTATTTCCAGGTTGCTCATGAGTCTGATCACTGCGGGTGCGCGGTCATTGCTGTAGTTAATGGGCAAAACGGTTGCTGTGAATGCTGTTTGGTTAAGGGCAAAAATATAATATGCAGATTTTCCGACGAAATAGGATAGCCATGCACTGTTTTCGGAGATTTGGGCTTTTAAGCGCTTTTGATCCGGGAATAGCTTGTCGTTGAAGGCGGATATCTGTGGGTTGAGCTTTAAATATCTGCTGAAGGTTGTTCTTCTCTGGTATAGTTTTTTGTTTAAGGTGATGTTTTCGGGATCCAGCAGTAATTGTGCTTCCGATTCTCGGACTGCTTTAATTAAGCTCAATAATTCCTGGTTCGGAGAGACCAGTAAACTTTGGTTGGCTCTCAGGACAAGGGCTTTTGATTGCTCACAAAAAGAAAAGGCGTGCCAGGCATAAGTTTCATCCCGGGTTTGTTCATACAGTTTCATAGCAACTTTGAGGCCCGTTTCAAAAATGAAATGGCTATCTTTCAACAGGGTAAATTTGGCAGCATCACTACTTAATAAATCCAACTGCATGAATAAGTGATCCTGGGCGTCAAGACAATAACTTAGTGCTGTTTTTAACTGGCTGGAATCACTGGTTTCAACGACGAGAAAGTTCAAAGCTTTAATAGTTTGTGCTTCTGCATAAATTTGATAATGGAGTATATTCCCTTCCCGGGTTGTTATTTTGGCAATAGCCTGATCTGCGTGGAAATCTGCCATTGAGGCTACTCTAGCTCCTGTATATTCGCTGGGCTCCGGGTTATTGAGTGTTAGAAGATATTTATTAATGGAAGCTTTGGCAAGGTTTAGGTGAGTGATCGCTGCTTCCAGGTTTAACGCGGTAGTATTTTCATTGAATTCAAGTATAGATTGTTGAAACAAAGCCATAGCCTTTTCCGGCTGTGTTTCCATATATACTAACCCCCAGGCATTGAGAATTTTTGCTTCAAGAGTAGGGTTGTTATCTGATTTTTTGGTGATTTCCATTGCTTTGGAAAAGGCAGCATCTGCTTTTGCCGGTTGGTTCATTTTCGTATATAGTCTTCCCAGGTCGTAAGTGCCTACTGCATAATCAGGGTGTTCCGTGCCCAATTCAAACTCCAGGATTTCAAGGGAGGCTGTCAGTTGTTCGAGGGCTTTGGGGTAGTTACCAAGTTCCTGGTAAGCCGAAGCAATATATGCGTAGATCAGGGCGTATTCCTGTGGGTCTTCAATGGGGAACTCAGTAGCGATCGTCAAGGTGTTGAGGGCTCTTTCGTTTTCTCCCTGTAAGAGGTAGATGCTACCTTCCCGCATATAATTGAGGGCTACGTCTTCAACATAGAGTTTTGTCTTAAGGTCGGCAGAAATTTGGTTGGCCCTGAGTGCCTCTGAATAATCTCCGAGCTGCATAGCATTGTAGCTTTTGATAAACCAGGCATCGGCCAGATCGTATAAACGGGTAGGGTGGTCTTCGATAAATTTATCCAGAAGTTGATTGGAGGCCTCAAAACCGGCCAGACCTGATAATTCTGATGCTTTGGAGATTTCGTCTTGATCCTGGGCCGTAAGTGATAGGGAAATAAGTAAAAACAGGATGCCGGGTAAAAAGCTTTTTTTCATGGCAAGGCTTAATTGTCAATATAAAATTTCCCGACATACAGCAATTCCTGCTCATTTTCCAGTTTCCAATAATACAAGCCTGGCATGGATATACCTGCCTCCCTGTGTTCTGCAACCGATGTTTGCTGTCGGGAAATGATTTCCTCTCGATTATTTAAAATAGTAATGTAAAGAAACTCAGAATTTTCCAAATCCCAGCTAAATGTGATCAATTCTTGCTTTTTGAAATGACTGCCGTTTTCCGGACTCACCACTTTGATGGCATTTGATCTAAAGGTGGTGCCAATCAAAGCTTCATAATCATCGGCCGGAATGAAGTTAGTGGCGTATAGTTGTTTGGGAGAGGTAGTTTCAGGAAAGGTCTTTTTTTCTTTTTTTTGATCATTGTTGATGGGAGGTGAGGGGAGTTCCCGAGGTTGTTTTTTTTCATCAGCCAACTCGGTTTCTGCTGGTTCCATATAAGTAGTGGTATCGGCGATGATCTCTGTTTTTTCGATATTTTGGGTCGTTGAATTTATCCGGAAGTAAGTGAAAATAGCCAAGGCAGCAACGGATGCCACCAGAGCCAGTCGTAAAACCGGATTTATGTAAAATACCTTTTCTTCTTTTTGCTCAGCTCCTGGTGTTCCTGATTGAAGTTCAATCTTATGCAGGACCGAAAATAATTCTACAACTTCGTTATGACAATGACTACAGTTTTCAATATGGGTTACCATATACTCTGGGATGGTATCCATTTTCCCGGAATGCATGGCCTCTGCATATCGGGAGATATTTTCTGCATCTAGATGATTATGGTTGTCAAAGGTATTCAAAATAGATTTTGATTTTGTTTTCATTAATTTATATGCTTCCGTTTTGATGGAACGGAGGAAAAAATCAAATTTTAACAATTACTCAAAAGCCGCAAAATAATATTGTAACAGGGTTTTCATAGTTTCCCGGGTATAGGCTGCATGTGGAGGATCCCCATTCATTATGGTAACAAACCTGTCCAAAATCTGGTTAGTCCATTTTCTGAGGCTATCGCTATCACTTGATTTACCTTCTATTTTATTGTAAAGTGATGACAATAAGCCAAATACTTCTTTGTGTTCAAGGTGAACATAATTGCCATACAGCTTTGTTTTGATCCGGGCTATCTCTGCTTCGGTTTTCGGACTTTGCAGAAATTGAATGTCGTGATTCGCCAAAGGTATTTTGGCAATGGCTTTCAGGCAAATGGTCGCTTTATGTCTCTGTTTAGGTAAAGCCAGCAGGCAACCGCGCAGTCTTACGATTTCCTCTTTTAGGGCTAATTGTTGAATCGGGGAACTGTTTTTATCCGGAGTGTCTGTCAGGAAGTTCTCCGGTCTTGCTAATTGTTGAGGTGGTTTTTTCCTGGCCATTTCCAGGCAGGTATTGTAGACGACTTTGGAAAAATAGGTTTGCAGCTGAACGGAGTTGTTGAAATGGATTTTTATCTGCTCAATTTTTTTGTCCAGCAGTTGTAAATTGATTTCCTGGACCAGGTCCATCTTTTCTTTTAAAGGGAAAAAACCTTTTTTTAAAAAACCGGTTACAATGATCTCAATGATGGGTTGATAGGCTTCGATCAATCGTTCAGGTTTTTCATGCAACCATTGTAATTCCCGTTCGTTTTTTTTCTTTTTCAAAAAAGTGTTAATGAAATTTTAAAATAAAAGACCTGTTGTCCGTTTGGCGGGTTGAGGTGCATATATATGAACGAAATTACTTAAAAATCGGCAATTAATAAACCCAATTGTTTACGTGCTCTCTGGTTTATGAAACCCGAAAAATTAATCACCAGGCGATGACCAATGCTTATTTGGCAACGCACAAAAAAAAATGTTATGAAAAAGATTGTTCTTGCACTATTGACCGCCGTTTTATTTTTAAACTGTAACCGCGAAATTTACAAAACAGGTGATTACAACCGTCTGGCTGACGAGCACAGGATTGTAGCTGTATTACCCGCACAGTCCATTACTACCGGTCGCATCCCCGAACTAACGGCTGAGAATATAGAAGAGATAGAGGAAGCCGAAAGTCTTGCTTTTCAGATTTCCCTTTACCGCCATGTAGCCAGAAAGACAGGTGAACGGATACACGTCAGCATTCAGCATTATGCCGAAACCAACAGGCTTTTGGAAGAAGCTGGGATCGACTTTCGGGAATCCTGGAGGGAATCTCCTAAAAAACTGGCGGAAGTATTAGGAGTAGATGCTGTTGTACACTCAACCGTGGAAAAAGAATTTTACCTGACAAACCTCGAATCTTTCGGAATTGACGTAGGTGCAGCCATCTTGTCCGCCATTACCAACTATGGAATTTGGTTCCTGCCAAATCGTACCAGTGATGTATTTGTGTCCTGCGAGTTGATCGATGCGAAAGAAGGCGTTCCTGTATGGACAACTCACAAAGTGGAACAAACCTATTGGAACCGTCCGCACAGAGAAGTAGTAGATCAGATTACAAGGGCCATGAGCCGCCGGTTCCCGTATAGAGAATGATTTTTCGGTAAAGTCACCCTTCATATTGCAAGCAAAGAATTAATTATATTACCACTAATAAATTGGACTAAAAATGAAAAAAGTGTTTTTGATTTTATTTGGGGTATGGCTTACTTCAGCTGTATCTCATGCACAAAATGAAAAATTCTCCATTGGAGCTTCTGTTGGTGCTGCAATACCCACTGGGCCATGGGGCGCAAAGGAGTATCTTGGGAGTAATTGGACTGGATGGGCAGATCCCGGATTAGCCTTTGATCTAGCTTTAAAATACAAGCTGGGAGTTGGTAAATATGGTTTGACAGCCTTAATGCGTCGGCAGGTCAATAAACTGGATGCAAATGCATTAGCAAATGCTGACGACAACCAAAATTTTGACTCAAGCTACGAGGTGGAAAGTGGAGACTGGAGAATATATGAATATCTAGTAGGGGGCTTTTTCTCCAAGTCGATTTCCAAGGAATTATTTTTCGAAATAAAAGCCCTAGGTGGAATCATGGATATTAGCCGGCCTTCGATAACTTTCCTGAATGATTCAGATTACGTATATCAATCAGGAGCGAATTCGATAGCTTTAGCATACATGATTGGAGCCGGGATTAATTATCGAATTCATACAAAAATTGATTTGTTTTTGACTGCAGATTATCTTGGATCAAGACCTGAATTTGAGGTAGAGGAAACTTCCAACATTGGTTTCACTGGAAATTCAATATTTTCTCAGGAGGTTAATTCGATTAATTTTAATGTTGGCTTTGCCATCAATTTATTTTAAATCAGCCAAAAGGAAGCTGGGGATTTTACAAAACTGGGTTTTGGGTTTCCAGATATATGTTGCCTTCTGTTTTTGCATATGAGTCGCCAATTTCCCTGTAGAGAATAGAGCTATGAAAAAAGCGCCGTTTGGAATTCCAAACGGCGCTTGTCATTTTCAAGTGAACCAGTCTACTTTTTAATAAAAATATCTCTCAACTGATCCAGTATCTGGTTGCCACCTGAAAGGGAGATGGTGTTGATCTTATCAGCGATCTTTTCAACATATTCCATTTCTTTCAGTTTGAACAACATTTCGTTCTCTTCCATCAATTTTGCTGCATTGAGCAGGTTTCGGGTAGAGGCATTTTCCTCCCTCCGCTTGATGGTGTTGGCCTGTGCCTGCTTTTGGGCAATCAAAACCTGGTTCATGATTTCCTTTACATCTCCGGGCAGAATGATATCTTTCATACCAGAGTCAAGGATTTCAACCCCCAGTTTAGTTACTTTTTCAGCAAGAGCCTTTTCGATGTAATCGGCAATGACTTCCTTGCTTTCCAACAATTCGTCCAGTGTTTTTGTACCGATGTATTCCCGCAGGGCCAGTTGTGCCAGAATGTATAATTGGTTCTGGTAGTTTTTGTTATCCATCAGGGCCCGCTGGATATCCGTAATTTTATAGTGGACATAGAAGTTAACCCTCAAAACAGCTTTGTCGGCCGTAAGGATCTCCTGACCGGAAACTTCCAGCTGTAGTTGACGCATATCCGCTTTAAGCACCTCAACAGGTGTAGGGTTCTTCCAGAAGTAATAAGTACCTTTAGAAAGCTTTTTTGCGAATTTTTCATCGATAAAAAGCAGCCCTTCTTCATAGGATTTTACGTCGAAGAAACGTACATGCCTCAACAAGGCTGTATTTTGCAATAACGACCTGTCAATAGGCTCCGTAATCTCCACCTTGCTCAGGTCGATCTTCAAAGTTTGAAAATCTGACCAACCCTTCCAGTAGAAGTACCTGCCTGGCTCGAGAATCCTTTTCAGGTTTCCGTTCTCAGATACGAGCACCAGTTCGTTATCCTTGATTTCGATCAATGCTGTTTTTGTCTGGAACTCAGGGTTCTGGAGCAAGAGATTCATGTCGGAAGCAACTGGATACACTTTTGATTTGTCAAAGGTGAACAATTGCTCACCAAACCACAGCCAGTGCAAACCAGGCGAAAGGATACGGTCGTAATCTCCATATTTGCTCACCAAGCCTGCAAACCCTTTGTTAATTCTTACTCGTTGCATTGTATTTGGTTTTTATACTTAAAAAAATGGTTTACTAAAAAAGAGGAAAACAGACCGGGAAATCATTCCGGCAAGGCGGAAATCTGTTTGAGCAGGACGCCTGAATTTAGTTTTTGATATAGAATGATCCAGCCCAAAATCAGCATACTGATCGAGGGTGAAACACATCCTGCAACAAAAAGTAAACTCATTTGTACAAGCGGTATCCACAGCTTTCAGGCGATGAAGGAATTGCTTTTCTGCTCCCGGAGGATCGGAAAAGCGGACCTCCTCGGCCTTGTTTTCCAGTGATCCTTTTTACAAGGGATCAGCTTTTGGTTAATGGAATATCAATCCAATTGCCAGATTAAATGTCTGGTGCTCTAACCAACTGAGCTACTACAGCTTAATGTAGGCAGGATTCGAACCTGCGCGTTTGGCTATTGTTCTACCTCTGAACTACATACCCCGGTGGGAATGGAGGGATTCGAACCCTCGACCGATAGCGTGGCGTAAACCTCGAAATGATCAAGCAGCATATTGGTCAGGCATCGCCCACCAATACTATCCAGCTATACAGAAACTGGGATCAGGTCTTAAAATCATCCGACAGTCTACCTCTTTAATGCAATGGCATTATTTCTTATGATTACTTTAAATAACTTCTATCAAATCAATTTTTCTTTTTGAGAATCACTTGTTAAAAGGGATCCTGTGGGAAAAAAGTTCCCGGCTTTGAAAATTGATTTATTAACCTTGTTTTGTTGAGAACTTTTGTTTGATGATACAAAGGTGAAACGCTTGTGTACAGTCTTTTTGCGCAGTAAATTTTTTTCGATTTTTTTTTAGCGTGGGAAAAAAGTCAGGGTGGTAGGAAATAAAAAGCTTATTCAAGGGTAGAGTATTCGGCTGGACAGGTAACATCACCAGTGGGGTAGGGACAAAAAAAAAGCAGGCTATCCAAAAAACGGATGCCTGCAGCCCTAACCAAATAAAACCAAATTATATTTTTGAGGGATTATCCCCTGTATGCTTTTAATACCCTTTTTGTATTTACAACACAAAGTTAAGCTTCATTTGATTTTTCGAAAAGCATTTATTGTTGGCTTATACGAGGTTCAATGGAGGTTTTTATTATTTAATTGTTTGTTTTTCAATGTTTTATGTTGGTTTTTTATGTCATGTTCAGCATTGAAAAAAGCTTCTTTTTTTATAAAAATCCTGAAATGAAAACATAATTTTCAGTTGATTTTTAAGTTTTGGTAAAGGAGGCCGTCTATTCCGGTCACAGGGTGGTCAACTTATTGGAGTCGACAAATTAAAGAATAGACGATCCTCGAACTATACCAAAGTTTCAACTTAAAAATCTTTATGTCATCATCAATTGAATGAGTGTTTGTTTTTATTTGCAATACAAATGTAGGTTCATTGAATTCACTGGACAAATGTATTATTGTAATCAAATAAGAGGTTCAGTTCATTGTTTTTTATTCTTAATTATTTGATATTCAATTAATTGTAGTAAATTAAGATATTACGTCCAGCATATTTAAATGGAAAAGAATTAATTATTTTGGCAAATAACCGGAAGGGAAGAAAAGTATATCTTTGTGAAAGTCAAAAATCAGTCACAGATTAAAAGGCAATGTCTCAGGATCAGCAAACATCAAAAAGCTTAAATAAATACATCAGCGAAACCGGGATTTGTTCCCGCAGGGAAGCTGATAAAATGATCAAAGCCGGTAGGGTTAAGATCAATGGTGTGGTAGCTGTACTGGGCAACCGTGTTGAGCAAAAGGATAAGGTTACCATCGACGATAAACCGCTCAGGAATAAGGAGAAAACCATTTACCTGGCTTTCCACAAACCGGTGGGTATCACCTGTACTACGGATAAAAAGGACAAGACAAATATTATTGATTTCATCAATTATCCCAGTCGTATTTTTCCCATTGGCCGCTTGGATAAACCTTCGGAAGGGCTGATTTTCCTTACCAATGATGGAGATATCGTCAATAAAATTCTTAGGGCAGGAAATAACCATGAAAAAGAATACCTGGTTACGGTGGATAAACCAGTTACAGAGGAGTTTATCCATAAAATGAGCAACGGCGTTCCAATCCTGGACACCATTACAAAAAAATGCTATGTGGCCAAAAAGAGTACATATGTATTTAAGATCGTACTGGTTCAGGGACTGAACCGGCAGATCCGGCGGATGTGTGAATATCTTGGGTATAATGTGGTTCGCCTCAAACGTACCCGTATCATGAACATACGGCTTGAGGGAATTGCTCCGGGTAAGTGGCGGTATTTTTCTGCCAAAGAGATCAAAACACTCAATAAACTCATTGCGGATTCCAGTAAAACGGAGGAAGCTTCATAAGGATGTTTCCAATAAGAATTTTACAGGAATATCCAGTCTCTTTTCCAGGCATTTTCAGAATGATTCTCGCCCGGGAATTTTTTTGTCATCCAGTTATTCTCAGAAAAACCCTTTTTCACCATAACACTATCCACTGCAATTTGGTAGGGTTCGTAAAAGGCATCCAGCGTTTTAGTGCCATAATCAAAATAGATTTTATGATCGGTCGTGTCTGGTAGGTTATCCTCGAGATAATTGGCAAATGCTGCAGGAACCGGGGTGTTCTCAAAGTCATGAAAACCGATCCAGTGTGTGGATAGACAAGCTGCTCCGCTAAAAATCTCAGGGTATTCACAAATGGCGTACATGGAAATCAATCCGCCCATGCTGGAGCCTGCAATGAAAGTATTGGCTGCATCTGTTTTGGTGGCATAAACAGAGTCAATATACGGTTTGAGTTCCTGGACAATAAATTTCAGGTAATTATCTGAATCAATATCATCAGGTCGTATGGGATCCTGTTTTTGTTTTTTAGCTTCTTCGTCTAAAATCGCCCATTCGGCTGCCGTTAGATTTTCCATCGGTCGTTTCGGGAAATAATCCATATGGCGGTTGGGAGAGTTCCATATACCCACCACAATTGTTGGCGGGATTACGTCATCAGCGATCAATTTGCCCATGGTTTCATCGACGCCCCATTCCTGTTTGTTCCATGTGGTATTGGCGTCGTACAACATCTGGCCATCGTGCATGTATAGGACAGTATATTTTTCCGATTCACTGTAACCTTCGGGAAGCCATACGTCCACATTCCTGGCCGATACGAACTCGGAAGAGAACGTTTCTATCCTTTCGATAGTGCCTGAGGTAACTTTGGGAAAGGGTGCTTCCTTGCAGGAGGAGGCCAGGATGAGTACGAGAAAAGTAAGCGTAAGGCAATATGTGTTTTTCATCTTTTTTAAAATTTATTGATTCTGTGAACCTGCCTGCTGATCGCGGGAGGTAGGTTCATATGAGGTTTTTTAATCATCCGTGGTGTGCATGTCTGGCGTCAGACAAAATTAAATTATCCCATCCTCATTTCATTTTTTGATATTTAGGCCTAAAATTACGATACTATCTATTAAAAAAAAGGACGGATATAACTTAAACAAGGGGGGCTGCGAGGTTTTAAATAATCTCCAGGGAATGATTTGGTAATTTCTTTCGGCGACATGAACACTGTCTCCTTTTGTGACTCTTAAAATAGGAATGTGCGCGGGACCCACGGTTTTGGCAATATAGTTGAATTGGCAATTCCCCTCATTGGTTATTTCCCCGTTATCTGTAGTGATAACCAATTGGTCACAAGGGATTTCGTTGGCAACAATCATCAGCGGAGTGTTTATTCCCGGGAATGTCAGATGATACCGTTGATTTTCAACCGCTACTTTTTGTCCGTGGGCAGTCAACCAGAATAAATTACTCAAACAATAGATTACAAAAAGTTTGGTTACAGCAGACATATTTATTTTACTTTTAAATCTTCTGAGGGCATCCCTTGAAAAAGTCCATTCCGGTGATAAGAGTTTTTTGAAATCGGTTTTATACCACGGATTTCCCTGACCATTAGCAGGGTTTTGCAAAATCTGGATGTCTTGAGCAGGCATATAACTTTGTGCCAGCAGGAATATTTTTTCACCACTTTCTGTATTTTGTGCCACATCCACCACGATTACCGCATGTCCGGGGCTGCCGCCTTTGATGAAAATATCTCCGACCTGAATGTCCTTAATATCTACCTTTTTGGTTTCCCTTTCCACCGAATAAGTTCCTGCATAAGCAAAAACCATGATGAGGTATCGTCGGAAACTTTTATAGGAACTGTTGGCACTGGAAGAAGGTCTCCAGGAAACATTGTTGCCATCCACAGCGATTCGATTTCCCCGGCGCCAGGTTTTAAAATCAGCTTCAAAACCATTGGTGAATTCAAAACTGATCTCATCATATCTTTCCTGACTGTAAAAATATTCTGCCCGAAGCCGAATGACGGCATCAGCACACTGTTGCAGATCTCGCGGGTCAAGATCCATATCCACGACAGCCTCATAAACATGGCTGCTGGTTTTTATATCGCCATCAAAATATTTAACCTTTGTTCCTGCAGGTTTTAAAGGTAGGTTTCGCAAGTATGCTCCAAAAGAACCGTTGGTGACAGGAGTTCGCTCGAAACCCTCAGGCACAGGAAAGCGGGTTTGCAGAATTTTACCGCTGGTATCGATCAAGTTGTCCGAAGCAGGCGCCTGGGGTGGAGTAGTGGCAGAGGCATCATTGAATGGGGCATTGTTCTGAGATTGGATGCATCCTGAAAGTAATACGGCGATGAGGAAGGTCATTGGTAATTTGAGCATAGTTTTTGGTTTTGTATGCATAACGATATTTCAGTCCGTTTTAGTTTTTGACATAAAAAAAGGTTGCGTTCGATCCAATGATCAGACGCAACCCAATTTTTATCTACTCTACCGAACACTTTTGGGGCAATAGTCTAAAAAGTCTAGGATAGAGCGTTCTTTATTTTGTTATTAATGTTGCTTATAAGATAGCCTTATGAAACTCCCAGTTCATCCTGGCAATATCCATTACCGAAATATTTTGCGGGCATTCGACTTCGCAGGCCTCGGTATTGGTACAGGCACCAAATCCTTCTGCATCCATTTGCTGTACCATATTCCAGGCTCTTTGTTTGGCTTCGACCTTGCCCTGCGGCAGTTTGGCGAGGTGGGAGATTTTTGCTGCCGTGAACAGCGAAGCGCTTGAGTTTTTGCAGGTAGCTACGCAGGTTCCGCAGCCGATACATGCTGCCGAATCAAAAGCGGACTCAGCGGTTTTGTGCCCGATCGGTATGCTGTTGGCTTCCGGAGCAGATCCCGTATGAGAAGAAATGAATCCACCCGCAATGATGATTCTGTCCAGAGATTCCCTGTTGACTTTGAGGTCGCGGATAACCGGAAACGCACTTGCCCGGAAGGGCTCTATATAAATAGTTTCTCCATCCTTAAAAGAGCGCATATGTAGCTGACAAGTGGTCGTTCCCTCGAGGTGGCCGTTGGCCCGGCCGTTGATGACCATGCCACATTGTCCGCAAATTCCCTCCCGGCAGTCCGAATCAAACTCGACCGGCATTTTTCCCTGAACCGTCAGACTTTCGTTCAGCATATCCAGCATTTCCAAAAAGGACATATCCTGATTGACATTTTCCATCGGATAGGTTTCAAATGCACCTTTTGATTGTGCATCCTTTTGCCTCCAGACTTTTAATGTAACTTTCATTGTATATAAGTTTTAAGCGGAAACATAAATACTATTTTCCAAGAAAAATAGTATTTCTTGATAACCGCATGCTTCTCGATTATTTATAACTTCTAACAGTAGGCGTTACCGTTTCAAATTCCAAAATCTCTTTGTGCAAAATCGGCTCTTTCCCTTTTGGATTGTATTCCCAGGAAGAGACATAGGCATACTCTTCATCATTCCGCATAGCTTCGCCTTCTTCTGTCTGGTATTCTGTGCGGAAATGTGCGCCGCAGGATTCGTCTCTGTTCAATGCATCAAAAGCCATTAATTCAGCCAACTCGAGGTAATCGGCTACTCTCCCTGCTTTTTCGAGTTCAGAATTGATTTCTTCTTGGGTGCCTGGAACCATCAGGTTTTCCCAGAAGTCTTTTCTCAAATCGCGTATTTCCTGAATCGCCGCTTCCAGGCTTTCCTTACTTCTTTCCAATCCGACCTTATCCCAAAGAATGCGACCCAGCGTTCTGTGGTAATGATCTGAAGTTTTGGTGCCTTTGATGTTGACCAGTTTGTCCAGAAAATCACGAGCGGCTTTTTCGGTTTTATCAAATTCAGGATGATCAGGAGAGATCTTACCGGTTTTGATTTCCCCGGCCAGGTAATTACCTACCGTTATGGGGGCAATAAAATATCCGTCAACGCAAGCCTGCAAAAGAGAATTGGCACCTAGCCGGTTGGCCCCGTGATCCGAGAAATTACTTTCTCCAAGTGCAAATAGCCCGGGGATAGACGTCATCAGTTCGTAATCCACCCAAAGTCCGCCCATCGTAAAGTGAGCAGCGGGCGAAATCTTCATAGGTTCTTTATAAGCATTTATCCCGGTTATCTTTTCATACATCCGGAATAAATTACCATACCTTTCCCGAATGACATTTTCACCGTATTCACCTATGGCGGTTTTAAAATCGAGGTAAACAGCGTTTTTATTGGGCCCGACACCATGGCCGGCATCAATTCTTTCTTTGGCAGCTCTCGAGGCTATATCCCGCGGGGCAAGGTTACCAAAGGAAGGGTAACGTCGTTCCAGGTAGTAATCCCGTTCTTCCGCCGGAATATCATTCGGATGGCGATCATCACCTTTCTTTTTGGGAACCCAGATTCTGCCATCGTTCCTTAGTGATTCAGACATCAGGGTAAGTTTGGATTGGTGGGTCTCCTGATTGTGGCAGGCTAGTAGGGTGGATTTGCACCAGCTTACGCCGGCCATCTGGGCGCCTTTCTTATGAGAACGCCAGGCTGCTGAGCCATTACAACCCATAGCCAGGGTGGAGAGGAAATAGATCTTTCCGTAACCACCTGTTGCCAAAACTACGGTGTGGGCTGCATGTCGCTCAATTTCTCCGGTAGCCAGATTTCTCGCGATGATACCCCTTGCTTTCCCGTCAATGATGACGACATCAAGCATTTCATGCCGGTTAAAGAGCTTAACTTTTCCGGTATTGACCTGCCGCATCATGGCAGAATAAGCCCCCAGCAATAATTGCTGGCCTGTTTGTCCACGGGCGTAAAAGGTACGTTTTACCTGGACGCCGCCAAAGGAGCGGTTAGAGAGGTAGCCACCATATTCGCGGCCGAAAGGTACGCCTTGTGCGACCGCCTGGTCGATCAAAGAAGCGGAACATTCCGCCAGCCTGTAGGTGTTGGCTTCCCTGGACCTGAAATCCCCACCTTTGATGGTGTCGTAAAACATCCGGTAGACATTGTCACCGTCGTATTGATAATTTTTGGCGGCATTGACACCACCCTGGGCGGCCACAGAGTGTGCTCTGCGGGCAGAATCCTGGAAAAAGAATACTTTGACATTGTATCCCAATTCCCCAAAAGTGGCTGCTGCGGAAGAGCCTGCCAGCCCGGCACCAACTACAATGATATCCAGCTTCTTCTTATTGGCAGGATTGACGATCTTACATTTCGCCTTGTAATTGTTCCATTTATCTTGAAGTTTTCCTTCCGGAATTTTTGCATTTAACATCTGGAAAAAATTAAGTCGTTTTTTAAAAAGAGTGTTAGCATTAAAGAGATTAGCAGTTCTCCTTTTTTACCTTATCCTCCGGCAAATCTGAAATACAGTATTATCGGAATGATGGAAAAACCTACGGTCATTACAATGGAGAAGAAGAATCCGAAATACTTCACCCATTTATGATATTTGAAATTGTACAATCCCAGTGTCCGGAAGGCACTTTGGAAACCATGCCACAGGTGGAAGCCCAGAATAAACATAGCGACTACATAGGCGATCACATACCATGGTTCTTTATAGACTTCCACCACGAGGGTGTAAAGATCTTTGTTGCCAGCTTCATCCATGGCAGGGTGGCCGAATTTGTACACATACCAGAAGTTAGCGAGGTGAACGACCAGGAATACAAAGATCAAGGATCCCAGTAAACCCATATTGCGGGTGATCCAGCTGCTCACCTGTCCGCGTCTGTCTACTGCATATTTGCTGCCTCCGGCCCGTGAGTTGATGACGGTGAGCACGAGGGCCAGCAGAGCGTGGGCAAGGATGGACAGGTATAATACGTAGGAAACGAACTTGATGATGAAATTACCGGACAACAGATGCGAATAAGCATTGTATTGGGTTTTGGCAATTTCCTGCGGTAAAAGCAGTTGGAGGTTTCCTGCGAGGTGAATAATCAAAAAAAAGCAAAGGAACAATCCGGTTAAAGCCATCAAAACCTTGCGGATTATTGTCGTGTTCAGTGAATTAATCTTGCTCATAAAGTTGCGTTTTTTTTAAGCAAATGGGTGCTCACTGCCAGTAACAAATTTAAGCAATTTTGGCCAGTATTACCATAATTTAAAACCCTATTTCGAAATAAAATTTGGAATAAAAACGTGCTTGATGTTACGATTGGAATAATGTAATACCAATAGGTGAATAAAAGGGGGTAGAGGAATGAACAATGTCAGCTTTTTAAGGTGTATTGGGAAAAATAAGTTTCTGATCCCTAAAGTGCCTTTTCAAATGCTTCCAGTACCGAATGCCAATGAACTTTCATCATCTCTCTTTGTTCCGGACTTGCCAGTTTTTCCTGGTGGAAACTGATGGTGGTCTTTTCTTTGGAGGGAATGGTCCGGATTTGAAGGATGGAAGGGCTATTCCAATCCGGATGTTTCCATTGCATCCGGAGGTGACTGAAGGGTTTCAGGACGGTAATTTTACCGTAGTAACCATTAGGGGTTACGAATTCGGACTTAATTTCTATTTTGGAGAGATCCGTAGTGTCCAGCCAAAGACGCGTTCCTTCATCAGATACCACGAAATCCCACGCTTTTTCCAGGGAAACCGGAAAAGTTTTGCGTGCGCCTATCTGGAATCCGGCGTCTTTGGTCAGACCCACGGGTCGGTTGTTTTTATCAGGCAATATTATTCTCCCCCTTCTGCGGGAATTTGATTATTGATCTTCTCGATTTCCATATCGATGAAATAGAGGCTCTGAGGTCCGTCACCAATCAATTTGATTTTATCTAGAATAGTGCGCATCAAGGCCTCTTCTTCTCTTTGTTCTTCTACGTAGTATTGCAAAAAATTCAAAGTAGCATGATCGTTCTCTGCATAGGAGATTCTGACAAGGTCATTGATGGCTTTGGTTACATTTTGTTCGTGTTCGTATACAGATTCGAACATTTTCGGCACGGATTCCCAGCTATGGAGGGGCTCTTTAATACCGGGAACCAATGCATGGCCATCTGTTTCATTGATATAATTGAAAATTTTGAGCATATGACTACGCTCTTCTTCTGATTGTCGGTACATGAATTTGGCACATCCTTCCAATCCTTTCTGTTCACACCAGGCCCCCATGGAAAGGTAGAGGTTTGAGGCATAGGCTTCCATTACGATTTGCGCATTCAGCGCAGCTTCCATTTTTTCTGTTAACATACTATTGTTTTTCTGTTCAATTTATTAACAAATAACTGGCGCACAAGTTAATTATTTTAAGCATTTTTTTGAATTTTTTGCCGGATAAACTGGCTGTAAAGGAGGCAACTTGTACTACTTTTATGACCTTGGAATAGTTGCTTTTCTTGTTGGGTTTTTTGGTAAGCGAGCAATTACTTTTTTTAAAGGCTTATTGCAATGGCTTACCAAAGCCGGATTACTCCACTTTGAGGAGTCACTTCTTGTTTTCAGTACACTAATGCTCCCGGGGTTGCTGACTTTGTGGTTGACCCAATATGGGAAAGTCAAAGGTTGAAATTCTTTTGTTATTTTCCGCCACCTAAAATGTAATTGGAAAACTTTATGCTGTTTTAAAAATTTGAGTTGGGATTATTTCAAGAATAGTCGTTTATTTGCGACTTGTTTTAAATTTTCCTGTAATAAAATAAACTTATGGAAACAAATGTAAATCAGCCCAGAGTCGCTTATTTCTGTATGGAATACGGACTTGACAGTGATTTAAAGACCTATGCCGGGGGCTTGGGGATTTTGGCTGGCGACTATTTAAAAGGAGCAAAAGAATACAATTATCCAATCATTGGAATAGGAATAAAATGGAAAAATGGTTATTCTGACCAGCATATTGATGATCAAGGTAAACCCTATGTTGTTTACAATGACTATGAGTATGACTATATGGAAGACACAGGCATTACCGTTGACGTAAAAGTACGGGGAAGAAATGTGACCTGTAAGGTATGGAAAATGGAAGAATTTGGTACGGCGCCATTGTATTTACTCGATACCGACCTTCCTCAGAACGAAGACAAGTGGATCACGGAAAAATTGTATGGTGGTACCAAAGATGACAGAGTAGCCCAGGAGATCGTGTTAGGGATCGGAGGCGTTCGTGCTTTGAGAAAACTTGGCATTGATGTGGACTTATACCATTTCAATGAAGGGCATGCTTTGCTTGCAGGGTTTGAATTGATGCGGGAAGAAATGGAGCGTGGTAAATCTTTTGAGGAAGCATGGGGAATAACCCGCGAAAAGATTGTCTTCACAACCCATACCCCTGTGGTGCAAGGAATGAATCCCATACCATTGATCGTTTGATGTATATGGGGGCCAATCTGGGTTTGACCTGGGATCAATTGATGAGGCTTGGTGGAAACCCATTTAACATGACGGTGGGTGCTTTGCGGTTATCCAGAAAGTCCAATGCTGTTGCTCAGTTGCATGGCGTTACTGCCAACCGGATGTGGAAAAATATCCAGGGGGCTTCTGAGATTGCAGCCATTACCAACGGTATTCACCGTGGCACCTGGGTGGATCCTGCAATGCTCAAAGCCGGTGAAACTGGTGATAAATTATGGGAAAACCACATGGTCAACAAACGCAATCTGATCAAGATGGTCGAAGAGCGTAACGGGGTCAAACTTGATGAAAATAAATTGTTGATCGGTTTCTCAAGGCGTACTGTTCCTTACAAGAGAACGGAACTGGTTTTCAGTAAACCCGAGGTCATCAACCCATTGCTGGAAGAGCGAAAAGTACAGTTTGTCTTTTCCGGTAAGGCACACCCGAATGACAATGCCAGCCGACAAATCGTGGCCCGGCTGGTGGAGCTTTCCAGAAAATTTCCCAATGCTGTGGTTTTCCTGGAGAATTATGACATGACCATTGGTGCTGCTATGACCCGCGGAGTTGATGTTTGGCTAAACAACCCGCGCCGTCCCAAAGAAGCCAGTGGTACCTCTGGTATGAAAGCGGCCATGAACGGAGTATTAAATCTGAGTATCCTCGATGGATGGTGGCCGGAAGCCTGTCATCACGGGTTTAATGGATGGCAATTTGGAAATGCTTTTGAAGCAGAGGGCGATAACCATAAAAAACTCGATGACAATGATCGTAATGCATTGTACAATGTTCTGCTGACGGAGGTCATTCCAACTTATTATGACAACCACGATCGTTGGGTAGAAATGATGCGTAATAGTATTCAGGATACGCGAGATGGTTTCTCTGTAAAGCGTATGCTCGAAGAGTATTACAAATATTTGTATAAAATGTAAAATATTGCATTTGCATAAAAAAAGGGCAGGTTTACCAGACATTGGTTTGGTAAACCTGTTTTTTTTACCTGGAAATTTGTTTGAAATTTTATCTTTGCTGTCCTTCGGAAAATAAGGAAGAGGAACTCAAAATTTGGTTATAATCCGGTATGTGTGCCTGTCGTTTGAGGTAAGCGGTTGTTTTGTAAACTTTTTGGTTAACTTAATTCCCAGATAGCGGAATCCGGATTTAATTTAATAAAATACCCATGGAAAAAATATATATTCAACTCATAACCGAGGCGTTAAACCTTTCGCCAAGAAGTGTTTCCAATACCGTTAGTTTGTTGAAAGAGGGGGCTACCATTCCTTTTATCTCGCGTTACCGTAAGGAAGCTACGGGTTCCCTTGATGAGGTAAGCATTGCAGACATCCAGCAGGAGTTGAAGAAACTCGAAGACCTTGAAAAACGAAAGGAAACCATCCTTAAAAGTATAGAAGAACAAGGCAAATTAACGGACGACCTGAAGCATAGAATTCAGGATACCTGGGATTCAACAACCCTGGAGGATCTCTACCTTCCCTATAAAAAGAAGCGAAAAACAAGAGCCTCTGTTGCCCGGGAATTAGGGCTTGAACCTTTGGCCAAAGCCATTTTTGATCAACACAATGATAATATAGAAACCCTTGCCGGTCAATTTATCACCGATCAGGTTGCGGATGTTGATGCAGCCCTTCAGGGAGCCAGAGATATAATTGCGGAATGGATCAATGAAGATGAAAAAGCGCGAAACCGGATCCGCTTTTTGTTTAAAAAGGAAGCGGTTATCCGTTCAAAAGTAGCCAGGAATAAGGAAGAAGAAGGTGCTAAATACCGGGATTATTTTGAATATGCAGAGAGCCTCAACCATTGTCCATCGCACCGGATGCTGGCTATCCGCAGAGGGGAGGAAGAAGGTTTTTTGCGCGTTTCTATAGGACCGGAGGAGGAAGATGCCCTCTTTTTACTGGAAAAGCAAATTGTCAAAAACCACAACGCCTCAGGCAGACAAGTGAAAGAGGCTATTGAGGATTGCTATAAAAGATTACTCGGACCTTCCATCGAAACGGAATTTCGTAAAATCTCAAAAGACAAAGCCGATGAGGAAGCCATAAAGGTTTTTGCTGAAAATTTGCGGCAACTTATGCTCAGCCCGCCACTGGGGCAAAAATCTGTTTTGGGAATAGACCCTGGTTTCAGAACAGGCTGCAAAGTGGTTTGCCTGGATAGGGGAGGGAAATTGCTTTACGATACAGCCATTTATCCGCATCCGCCTCAAAAGGATGTTTATGGTGCCAAAGAGACATTGTTGGAACTGGTACATAAATATAACATTGAAGCCATTGCCGTTGGCAACGGAACGGCAGGTCGTGAAACCATGGGATTGTGCCGCACAATTGATTTTAACAGACCTTTGGAGGTTTTTATGGTGAACGAAAGCGGAGCCTCTATCTATTCTGCATCTGCCATTGCCCGGGAGGAATTTCCAAAGCATGACGTCACCGTTCGCGGAGCCGTTTCTATTGGTCGCAGACTGATGGATCCATTAGCGGAATTGGTGAAAATTGACGCTAAATCCATTGGAGTGGGGCAATACCAGCACGATGTCAACCAGGCGAACCTGAAAGAAAGCCTGGATCGTGTTGTGGAGAGTTGTGTGAATTCCGTAGGGATCAATCTCAATACGGCCAGTAAACACCTGTTGACTTATGTTTCCGGACTAGGTCCGACGCTGGCTCAGAATATTGTGGACTTTCGGGATGAAAATGGTTTGTTTACCAGCCGGGCTCAACTGAAAAAAGTGCCGCGCATGGGGGACAAGGCTTTTGAGCAATGTGCCGGGTTTCTGCGTATTCGGGATGGAAAGAACCCACTGGATAATACGGCGGTTCACCCGGAAACCTATGCTGTCGTCAAACAAATGGCTACAGATATGGGCTGCAAGGTAGAGGATTTGATTAAAAACGAAAGTCTTCGCAAACAAATCGATTTGAACCGCTACAAAACGGATACTGTTGGGTTACCAACGCTCAAGGATATTATGACTGAGTTGGCCAAACCTGGCCTCGACCCGAGAGGCAATGCCAAATCTTTTCAGTTTGCCGAGCATGTCAAGACCATTGAGGATCTTCAAATTGGCATGGTCATCCCCGGGATTATTACCAACATCACCAATTTTGGGGCTTTTGTCGATATTGGGATCAAAGCAGGAGGATTGGTGCACATATCTCAAATCGCCAATAAATTTGTTAAAAATCCGGCGGATGTGGTGAGTTTGCAGCAGGAAGTACAGGTGAAGGTGATGGATATTGATATTGCGCGAGGGCGAGTGGCTCTGTCGATGAAGGATGTGTAGGAAGGTTTTAAAATTAAAACAAAGATAAATTTTGAAAACCACTTTTACATTGGACATTCTGTGGTTCTGTATCCCTTGTGAGGGAAATAATGAAATAGGCGTACGGGAGGATTTAATTTTGAATTCGGGAACCACAGGAAGAAACCACAGAATATCCAATACCCCATGTCCAAGGTAGAAGTTTTTAAATAAGGCCCAGCCAGACCATCATTCAAACCCTCCCAAAATATCCAGCAGGGCAGTCACAACGTCCTGACTCCGTTTTACGAGCATATTTTCATCTTTTCGGGTGAAAAACAGGTCTTCTTCGTTGAGTTGTTGCTGGAGTTTTATTCTGTCCAATAACAATAGTTGATTTTTTGTCTTGCAAAGCGATTCGATTATTTCTATGGCTTCGCTGATTTCGTTTTGGGCCAGTAAATTTTTGGCATGGTTAACCGCCTCCTTTCTGGTTAGCATTGGAGGCTGGGAAGCGGCAAGAACCACTGGTTTTTCCGGAGTAGGGTTATTTACTTTATTTCTCATTCCGCTTAAAGCAAGCAACTCTCCGGAAAATTTGAGGAATCGACTAATGTGCTCTTCTGTATCAATAATACCCATTCTGAAAGGTTTCATTATTTCGTCTGACTCCTTTTGAATCCAATGTATTAGTTCTGCATCTACGCTTTCTTTGAGAATGGGAATCAATTCTTCAGGATCTTCTTGCAAAAATATTTTCAGAATATTATCTTGAACTTTTGTCAATTGTCGGAGAGTAAATTTTGAAGGCAAATGCTGGATAAGCCCTTCTTCTTTGAGTGTGGCAGTCCTTTTAAACAAATGGAGTAAGCCTGCGGAGATTTTATTATTTTCCTTGATATAGTTATCAAGATCAACTCTTTTTAGCAAGTAGTCCTGTTTATTATAAAAAGCTCTTTCTTTTAACATTTGAGCAAGATACCACAAATCGTTTTTGCCATATTCCAATAGCATTAATTCACTGTAAAGGTTGATGGAATTTTCCAGGCCGGCAGATAAATGGTAATCTTTCAATGTTCAATTAAATCAAGACTAAGTTTTAAAACACCTCTATCTATATCCTCCTAATTTTTGATGTGGAAGGCGTAGATCCGGTCGGCGTTCTGAGTGTTTCATCAATATTGAAATGGATTTTGGTTTCCAGATTTGCCAGGTGTTTGTTCTTTTTTGACTTTTTGGATTTTTATAGTACAAAGGCTTTACCAGTGGGCATAACATGTATTCATAGCCTTCCGGTAGTTGTAAAATGAGTAAAAAAAATCGTAACTCGAAACAATATTGCCAACCCTACCCCCCCCTCCCCCCCCCCCTGAAAGGGACAGTACAAAGTCGGCTTTTTATTGGATGTAAGATTGGCAAATATTGATCCCCGGCTGGATACCTTGGATTTATTTTCATATCCCTTGGCCCGGTACCTGTAATACTTTTGGTGGTCTGGAAAATTTTTCCCGAGACACCCGTTAATTGAACAATCTCTGAAACCAATTGAAACCGTTCGGAAAAATATCAACAGATTATCATGCGGGGAAAGCTCGTCCTTTAATTTTTTAAATGTATTGAAAATATATTTTCCGGGTGGCCTTTTCATTAAACAGGGATCTGGTGAGTTTAGGCTCGAATTGATAATTGGTGGTGAGTATTTTTCGCAGGGCTTTGGCATCCTTGACGCAATTATTCAAGGTCGGGATTTTATTGGTATAATTATCGATGGCAATTACCAGTAAATGGTTATTGCCTCTTTGATAACCATGGGTTTCATCGATATCTAAACTACCTTTTTGCCACAGCGTCTCGTTATTAGATGTTATGGCAATAAAAATACAAAATTAGGAGAGATTGATCAGCTTTTTGATCTGTACTAATTTCAGATTTTCCAAAGTAAAATCTCCTCTGATGATGCAGGTGGCAGATGTAGAATGAAAATCAATTGAAACAGCGAGTAAAACGAGCCTGAAATCGACGGAAAGGAGATCCCGCCGAAAGGAAGCACGAAGTGCCAGAGACCAATTGAGCCTTCTTTCGTTTGCGAACTTCTCGTCAAAGGCAAAACCTTCTGCCAGTCCCAACTCAAAACGCAAGGTTTCGCCTTTTCGTCCGCCGTCCCTCCTACACTAAGCGCTCTACCCGCGTATGCTTCTCAAGCTTCAGGTTGCTGTTCAAATTCAACAGATTTACCCCCGGTTTTTTCCCGACCTCAAAACTTCCTAGTTCATCATCAAATCCAAGGGCTTCGGCACCATTTAAGGTAGCCCAGCGCAGTAGCGTTTCAAAATCTACATAGGACTGGTATTTAGCGATGGTCTTCATTTCCTCCAGTATCGAAAGACGCCAGTTCGAAGTCAGGCTATCCGTGCCGATTGTCATTTTAGCATTGTTATCGATGAAGAGCTTATAATTTGGCAGTCTGTTTTCAATGTATAAATTGGCATTGGCGCAGGTTGCCCAGTAAACGTTATTGCTCCAGGCGTTGGCTGCTTTAATATCCTCGTCTGTCGTCATGGTATTATGAACAAACAAAGTCCTGTGTTTGGGATCCATATTTTCCATGGCGTAATGAATGGCTGTCTTCCCACTGGGTTCAAAATCATCGAGGGTAACGCCAAAACTGCTGAAGAAATCTACAAAGCCACCTTCTTTTTTTAAAAACAGGTTATCTTCATGGGGAGTCTCCTGGTTGTGGATACTGATGGTTGCCTGACCGTTGTTTTGTGCCCGGATGATCTTGAATAGTGCTTTTGAAACGGTATAGGGAGCATGAGGTACATAACTGATCTTATTGCCATTATTTCTGCTTTGTCCTTCAAAAACAGGCTGGTATTGCTCGTAAGTGGCCTGGGCGCGTTCATCCTGGAGGAAGTCAAACATTTCCACAAAAGTGTAATAGCGGATCTTACTTTTTTCCTTGATTTCAGCAGTATCGGTTTTGTTGGAAATATCTCCAACGGCGACAATACCTTCTTTGCGCATTTCTGCATCACCTTTCCGAATGGCTTCCTGTATTTCCTCCATTGGAAAATCGCGATAGGTCACCACGTCAACCAAAAACGGAAGTAAACCTGTCCCCGTGTTGACTTTGCCTTTCATGTGAGACAATTCCAAATGACAATGGGAGTTGATGAATCCAGGTACCAAAACGCCAATATAAGTGTCCAGACTAGCAGGATCATGATCCTTTTGGTGACCTACCTCCAGGATTTTTCCATCTTTTCCTAAAACCAAAACTCCGTTTTTTATCGGAGCCTGAGAAACAGGAAATATGTAATCTGCTGCTATTTTGTGCATGGTGAATTTTTTTAATTGAATCGTGAAAATAGGAAATAATCCGTAATTCCGAATTTATTCCACCTGTACAGAAACCCGTTCCAATGAATGGAAAAACAACCAAAACGATAAGGATCGCTGAGCAATGAACAAAGTGAGTTGATCGGTGAGCCGTTTTTCCGGGTAGAATCTCTCTTTTGCTACCCCAGAAATAGCTCACCGATCGCGATGCGCCTGTCTGCCGACAAAGGCAGGCTCAATGATCTATTACCAATTTCCTTTTTTGAAGCGTTTAACAAGAGAGATTTGACGTTATTTTTTATCTGTACAGGTGGAATTCATTCGGTCGTTACGAAGATTGGGTCGCTACGATCTTAACAAAATCCATAGAACTGATTATGCCCACGATTTTCTTGTTTTCCATAACAACCAGGTGGTGTACATCGAGTTCCACCATTTTTTTTGCCGCATTTTTAAGGGAGGTATCTTTGGAGACTGATTCTATAACCCGCGACATAATAATATCCACTTCCGTACTTTCGTCTTTTATGCCTCTGAGATCACTGCTCGTGACGATACCTTTCAGGTTTATGTTTTCCCCATCCAGCTCAACAATGGGAATAGCACTTACTTCTTTTCTCTCCATCAGTTCTCTTACATAACCGGTTGTGGAGCCTAAGGTGGTGGTTACAACGGGTGCTGCCATAATTTTTTCAACGGTTGTATTCATGGATATCCCAGGTTTTGAGCTTTTAAAAATCCTTATTCGCTAAGATAAAAAAGTAACGAGAAAATAGCATCAGTCCTTCAAAAGATTTATTGGGAATTTCAACATTATTTATGACAAATAAAAGTTTAGTCCTTTAAAAATAAACATAAAAAAATCCCGAATTTTGACTTGAGCCAAAATCCGGGATAAGTATATTTAAATCACAAAACCATTAAACCATAAAAGCCATTTCTTCTTCCATTTTTACTTCCTTTGTTGGAAACTTAATGGCTGCCTGGGCTGCTGCCAAACGTGCAATTGGTACACGGAATGGGGAACAGCTAACGTAATTCAGTCCAGCCCTGTGGAAGAATTCTATAGAATCAGGATCTCCTCCGTGCTCGCCACAAACTCCTACTTTGAGGTTTTGTTTAGTCATACGACCTTTCTCAACACCCAGTTTTACCAGGCTACCCACACCTTTCTGATCAATAGATTCGAAAGGATCGTGAGGCATAATGCCTTTTTGGATATAAACCGGCAGGAAGTGTCCTACATCATCCCGGGAGAATCCAAAAGTCATTTGGGTAAGGTCGTTGGTACCAAAGGAGAAGAAATCTGAAATTTCTGCCAACTCATTGGCGACAACCGTTGCGCGAGGCACTTCGATCATTGTACCTACTTTATATTCTATCCGATCATTGCGTTCCTCGAAGACCTCCTCAATAGTGTCTACGATCACTTTTTTCTGCAGTTCCAACTCAGATTTTATTCCTACGAGTGGCACCATGATTTCAGGATGAACCTCAATGCCTTTGGCTTTAAGATTGAGGGCAGCCTCAATAATGGCGCGTGCCTGCATTCTTGTAATTGAAGGGAAGGTATTGCTCAAACGGCAACCTCTGTGACCGAACATAGGATTTGATTCCTCGTGGTCAGCTACCAGTTCTTCCACGCGTTCTTCGCTTATACCGAGGTCTTTGGCCATTTCAATCCTTGCCTTTTTGGTATGAGGCAGGAATTCGTGCAATGGAGGATCTAACAGACGAATAGTGACAGCCAGCCCATCCATGGCTTCGAAAATACCTTCGAAATCTTCTCTTTGGAAAGGCAACAGTTTATTGAGTGCCTCCCAGCGGTCATCCGCATTTTCTGCAATGATCATTTCCCTGATAGGGAGGATGCGTTCTTCCTGGAAGAACATGTGTTCAGTTCTGCAAAGTCCGATACCGGTAGCACCGAAATTTCTTGCAACCGTTGCATCATGAGGAGTATCAGCGTTGGTTCTGACGGCAAGCTTTGCATATTTATCAGAGAGTTCCATCAATTCACCAAATTCAGCAACGAGTTTTGCTTCTTCAGTTTTAATTTCTCCGAGGAATACCTGTCCGGTAGTTCCGTTGAGGGAGATCCAATCTCCTTCTTTGAGGTATAAATCCCCAATATGCAATGTTTTTTCTGCATAGTTCATATACACTTCACCTGCACCCGAAACACAGCACTTACCCATACCGCGGGCAACCACTGCTGCGTGAGAGGTCATACCTCCACGACTGGTCAGAATACCGGAAGCGACTTCGAGACCATGGATATCTTCAGGAGAAGTTTCAATTCTCGCGAGGATCACTTTTTTACCTTTGCTGGCCCATTCAACTGCATCATCTGCATTGAATACGATCTGACCGGAGGCAGCACCCGGAGAAGCCGGTAATCCTTTGGTCAGTTCGTTTGCTTCGGCAATAGCATCCTTATCGAAAACGGGGTGGAGCAGCTCATCCAGTTTGTAAGCGTCCATACGGAGCAGGGCTTCTTCTTCTGTGATCATACCCTCTTTCAGCATTTCCATACCTGTTCTTACCATTGACAAACCTGTACGTTTACCGTTTCTGGTCTGGAGGATCCACAATTTACCTTCCTGGATGGTAAATTCGAGGTCCTGCATATCTTTATAGTGCTGCTCCAGTTTTTCCTGGTAAGCATCAAGTTCTTTATAGATTTCAGGCATTACTTCTTCCAGGGAAGGATATTTTTCTCTTCTGTCTTCTTCTGAAATACCACCTAACTTAGCCCATCTTTTGGAACCTTCGAGGGTGATTTGCTGAGGGGTACGAGTGCCCGCAACAACATCTTCTCCCTGTGCATTGATCAGGTATTCACCGGTAAAGATGTTTTCACCAGTGGCAGGGTCACGTGTAAAGGCAACACCGGTAGCGGAATCATCTCCCATATTTCCAAAAACCATGGCCTGAACATTTACAGCAGTTCCCCATTCAGCAGGAATGTTGTTAAGTCTGCGGTAAGTGATCGCCCTGGGGTTCGTCCAACTGTCAAAAACAGCGGTGATGGATCCCCACAACTGTTCCCAAGGGTCCTGTGGGAATTCCTTACCCGTTTTTTCTTTGATCTTGTTTCTGAAAGTATTGCAGATGAGTTTGAGGTCATCGACAGTAAATTCAGTATCATTTTTAATACCTCTCTCTTCCTTGACGTAATCGAGGATTTTTTCGAAGGGATCAATATCATCTTTGGATTCAGGTTTCAATCCCATAACCACATCACCATACATCTGGATGAAACGGCGGTAAGAATCCCATGCAGCCCATTCGTTGGATAATTTGCCAAAACCTTCCACCACCTCATCATTCATGCCGAGGTTCAAAACAGTATCCATCATGCCCGGCATGGAAGCGGGGGCACCGGAACGTACGGATAATAATAATGGGTTATTGGGATCGCCGAGTTTTTTACCGGTAATTTTTTCAACAATAGCTACACCTTTGGCTACTTGCTCTGTAAGGACGCTAATCGTTTTTTCTTTCCCAATTTTATAATAATTGTTACAAGCCTCTGTCGTCACGGTAAATCCGGGAGGAACAGGAACACCAATCAAATTCATTTCCGCAAGGTTGGCTCCTTTACCACCGAGCAATATACGCATGGAGCTATTACCTTCTGTGTATTCTCCTCCGAACGTGTAAACATATTTTAACGCATTCATAAAAATGTAGATTTTGTTGAAAATTATGGCTCGAAATTAAGGTGAATCGAAAAGGTGTTGTTTGAGTTTTGTCAATCAGGGTGGATGATTTTTATCAGTTGGATTGAATAGCCCTCAATTATTTTTTTTAAGAAAACGCTGTTTTCAGGAGCATATATTTGAATGTAATTCAATGAGTTAGATGAGGTTTTAGTTAGTGTAAAACGCACAAAATCAATTTGTTGTATGATGTTTTTGTCATGTGAAATGTCTTGTCAAATATTGTAGAAAGGCCATAGCATTAAATGGTTTTTAAGGTGATTTTTTACCTTTGGAAACTGGGTTTGATAAATTGATAAAAAAAGATTTTCAGCCTTTTTTTTTGAAAAAAAGTTGGTTTTTTGAAAAAAAGAGGAAAAAAAATGAGAAAGTTCTGGGGTGAACCTGGGACTAATTTTCTAAAAAGAGGTCCTTTTTTTGAAATAAAAATGGAGGGTCGGGTAGAATAGTACAAGTCTTTCAATAAAGCAAAAAAAACCCTGTAAATTTCGAGTCCATTTACAGGGTTTTTACAACTTACATCTGGTATTTAATCGAATGTATATTTTATAGTTATTCCAACTTATCCACCTGCTTCTGCGCTTCAGCCATCACCTGATCTGCTTTTACCTGAGCTTCATCTTCAATCTTTTTGGCATTCTTTTCGGCGGCATCTGTGGTTTGTTTGGCTCTTTTCTCGGCTTCATCTTCCACATTAGCTGCCTGTTGGTCGGCTTCGGTCACAAATTTATCCGCTTTTTTATCCGCCTCTGCCAATAGGCGGTCTGCCAGTTTTCTGGCGGCTGCCTTGGCTATTGGATTGGCTGCTTTGTCCACTTGTTTTTGGGCTTCAACCTCGGCAGCTTTTTTGGCATCTTCGGCCTGCTTACGACCTTCGGCCCTGATTTTATCAGCGGCAGTTTTCCCTTCATTCCGGATACGGTCAGCTGCCGAGAGTCCTTCTGCCCGGATCTTGTCGGCAGATTTTTTGGCTTCAGCTATGATTTTATCTGCGCTCACCCGGGCGTCGTCCAGGATTTTTTGGGCTTTAGCACTGAGGTCAGCTTTGATTTCTTCTTTTTTCTCATCAACGGCAGCTTTGACGGTTTCTTTGGCTGCATCAACAAGAGAGGTTTCCCCGTCCAGGCCCAGCAGAGAAAATTTTACTTTGGGATCAGTAATTGAGCCTGTCATATTGATCAGCACATTGACAGTTTCACTTTGTCCTATATCCAGGCCCAGTTTGGAAGCCTGTTCGCTGAGGCTCTTCAGTCCGCTGCCGGCCAGTTTGTTCAGCCCTGCTTTATCCAGCCATTTACGCGGAATAGCTGCCTTGATGTCGTAATCCATTTCATTTTCAAGGCTATGTGTACCTCCAATTTTCATTTTGAGATCCTTAACAGCGTAATCAAATTCTTCAACCTTGACCTTTCCATTTTCGATGGTGAACCAGTTTTTGGAGTCTTTAATGAGCAGTTGCCCTTTCAGCTCCTCGATATTTAAGGCATTACCTACCGCATTTAAAGGTTTGAAGTTGGTAAGGAAGCCGTTTATCGTATGCAGGAAACCCTCAGCATTGAGTTTACTGAATACGGGCATCATATCTTTGCCGAGGCTACCTTTCATGGACATGTCCGTGGTAAAGGTCCCGGACATGAAATTGCCAATTGGCGCCAGCTGCTGGAAGGTGTTAAAGGTATTAAATGCTCCTTTAAAATCCATTTTTTCAAGATCGACATCAAGGTCAAATTTTGGATCTTCCGGGTTGTCGGTATAATATCCTCCGGACATCTTTACCGTGCCCTCAAGGGTTTTTGCCGTGGCATCTTTAATGGTAACAGCTCTGTCGGGAGTTATGAGCAATTGTCCATTGAGGTCTCGTAAGGTCATGTTGGTGTAGAGGATCTTTTTGAAATCAGCATCGACGGTCATGTCTATATTTTCCGGAACCAAAATCGGTTCCATCGCTTCAGTGTTCAGATCGGCTTCTCCGGAATTTTCGGGTACCTCACCGGTTTCCGTCATAAATGGATTCAGGTCAAAATTGTTCGATTTCAGTTTGACATTCCCACCCAAAGTACCTTCGTTAAACAGATAATCAAAAGCGTTGGTAATGGTACCGGAACCGCTTAAATCACTTTCACCGAGTTTGAGTGCGAAATTGTCAATATCCATTCTGTTGGGAGCAATTTGACCTTTCGCTTCCAGGTCGGTTAACTGATATTCGTAATAATTCAGTTTATCAATTTGAGCATTAACGCCAAAATCGAACCTGTCAAAAATGGCAGCCTCTTCATTTGCAGCAGTTTCTTCAGCGGTACTGCCGTAAGTCGGTTGGGTTTCTTCTGTTGCTGAAGGTTCTTCTTCCATCCATTCATCCACAAGAATATATTTTGAACTCAGGTTCATATTGCCGGTCATGGTTTTTTTAGGAGAGAAATAAGCCAGGATATTATCAATATGTCCACTGGCGTTTACATCACTCTGACCCAATTGGCCCTGAAACGATTTAACATCAATCATTTTGGGACTAAAAGCCAATACGGAACTGGCAATGGTTACTGCAGGATATCCGGTCATGTCGTATACCAGATTTTTCATTTCCGCATCTCCGCGAATATCTACAGATTCGTAGTCCTCACTTTCTATCTGTGATAACCTTGCGTTCATAATAATGTTGGCGGTAATCAGCCCTTTCATCTCATCAACGCCATCGATTGGGAAGGCATTGGCCAGGTCTTCCAGGTTGAGTACCCCATTGACAAATCCGTCTACTGCAGGGTCAGAAATAGGGGTGGATATCTTCAATTTTCCATCCATGGGGTTGTCGCCGATCCTGAAACCCATCCTGGAAATATCTACCGTCATTTTATCCATGTCCGTATCCGGGCTGTTGACATCTACTTTTGCATTGATATCACTGATGCCCAGGGGAAGATCCGGATATTTAACCTTACCGTCAGTAATATTGGTTTTTACCCTGAAGGCGGGTAGGGAAGTATCATTGTATGTTCCTGTTACGTTACCTGCCAGGTCAAAATTGCCATCAATTTTAACATCCTCATATCCTTCGATATAAGCATCGGGAATGAGGGACCAGAAGCTTCTGAAATCGTTTTGCGGGGAAGAAAAAGCTATGTCCATGAGGATATCCTCTTCCACCAGTTGCACAAAACCGTCTGCATTTACCTGCAGTGCATTGAGATGGAGCAGGTTGTCTTTAAGGGTATATTTGCTGTTTTTCTGATCGATGTTAAAAATGGCATCCAGACCAACCTTTGCTTTTTTCAGGTAAGTAATGCCCCCCATTTGAAAAGACAGGGCGCCAATGTCCGTTTGGGTCTTCAGATCAAATACATCAATTGTGAAATTACCGGAACCTTTATGATCGAGTTGCTCTATTTTGAGCAGCAAATCTCCCTGTTGATCATCGTAGGTGATTTTGGCATTTTCAATCTCGTAAGATTTGAGGGTGGCTTTGAAACCACTGTAATCCGTAGTTTGGTTGGTCTCCTCAATTCTTTCATCTGTTTCGATGGCAATATCATAATTGGCTTTTCCATTCTCGAGTATCAAAACATTTATCTCCGGATTACGTAGACCAACAGCATTGATACTGATGGGATCGGATTGTGAAAAAAGAGACATTAAGTCGACGGAAAAATCAGCTTTGTCTCCTTTGGCGAGCAATGTCCCTTCAAATTCATCTTTTCCGGTGATTTCGAAATTATTCAATCGAAAGGAAAAGTTGGGGAAATCCCGGAACAAGGAAAGGCTTACATCCTCAAATTCAATCTTCGCGTTTACGGTTTTGTTGATCTCTTCTTTGGTCATTTCAACGATTCGGTCTTTATAAATGATGGGGAGCGCGATAGCGAGACCGATCAGAACAATGAGAAAAATGAATAATACGAGGAGAATGCGTTTTACCAGTTTCATGATAAATTTCTTTTTATGATATATGAGATCGGGAACGTAGTTTTTGTTAGTTTTGTGGGATTCCGGTCCGGGTTTCTCTTGTAATTTTCAGAATTTGATTTTATAAACGATTGCGAACAAAGATAACACACAAATTGATTAACAATGATGAATTTATTAACTAAATAACCCCTTTATGAAGCGTAACGAAAAAGATTTTGTTTTTATTGAGAATGAAGGGGGACTCTATGATTTTTATAAAGAAAATAAGGATGTTCCGTGGTTTGGTTTCGATACTGAATTTGTAGGAGAGAAAAGGTATATAACACGATTGTGTCTTATTCAGGTTTCAACGCCCAAGGGACATTTCATCATCGATCCGTTCAAAGTAGATGATTTACAGCCTTTTTTGGAGATGCTTGAAAATCCCGGTATACTAAAAATCACTCATGCCGGAGACAACGATTTTCGGTTGATGAATACCCTTTTCGGCACTATTCCGCAAAACGTTTTTGATACGCAAATTGCTGCAGGTTTTGTAGGATATCGCTTTCCGCTTTCCTATGGTAAACTGGTGGAAGGAGAAACCGGACAGCGGTTGAAAAAGGGTTTTGCTGTAACGGACTGGGAACAAAGGCCTCTGGGACAGAAACAATTAAATTATGCCTTGCTGGATGTTCTGCCACTATATGCTTTGTGGGAGTCCTTAAAGGATAAGCTGGAACAACAAGGAAGACTGCATTGGGCCAGAGAGGAATTCCGGAGATGGGAAAATCCTGAGTTTTATGAAAAAGATATTTATGCGGAGGCCCTCAAAAGTAACCTGATGAACTCTCTGGACACCAATGGCAAATTGTTCTTGTTGCGGTTGTTGTTGTGGAGAACAGAAACTGCTGAACGCCGGGATCATTCCAAAGAAATGGTCTTGCCCAGTAAAAATATCAGTCAGATCGTTCGTTCCATTGCTTCAGGTTATGAAGGTTTGAAAAATAACAGGCACTTGTCTGATAACATTGTTAAGAAGTATGGCAATAAATTCAACGAATTTTATATTACGCCACCAAATGAGGAGGAAAAACAGGCACTTAAGTTGTTTAAACCAGAGGAACAGCTTTCCCCCAGGGAAGAGATAATGATCGAGATGTTACACCTGCTTGTCCGGCAGAAATGCCTTGAGGCTGAAGTATCTCCCGTCCTGGTACTGGCTAAAAATGCACTCAAAAAGATGAAATCCGACCAGGCAACACGCGAGTCTCTCAGTTTGTGTACCTGGAAAAAGGAGTTGCTTGGAGAAGAACTCGTTCATTGGCTTTTGCATCCTCACAAACTTGAAATGAAAATCGAAGGTGGAAAAATACTCATTTTCGAAATAGGATAAATGACGGCACAACAACCAGATACTATACTCAAAATAAAGGGTTTTCGTACTCATTTTAAGACAGATGGCGGTGTGGTCAAGGCTGTTGATAGTATTGATTTTGAGGTCCTCACAGGGCAGACCCTGGGAATTGTGGGAGAATCTGGTTCCGGCAAGACGGTAACTGGTTTGTCCATTATGGGATTGGTAGAGCAGATGAATATTTCCACTCTTGACGGAACGATGCTCTATAAAAAACCTGATGGCCAAACGGTGGATCTTTTAAAGTTGTCCGAATCTCAAATCAGACATGTCCGGGGCAATGAAATAGCGATGATCTTCCAGGAGCCTATGAGTTCCCTGAATCCGCTCATGAGATGCGGCGATCAGATTGCAGAAATGATACTTTTGCATAAAGGAGGAGATAAGAAGCGCATAAAAAGGAGGTGCATGGGTGGTTTGAGAAGGTCAAGCTTCCTGTTCCGGAACGTATCTATGATGCTTACCCACATCAGCTATCCGGTGGTCAAAAACAAAGGGTCATGATCGCCATGGCATTGTGTTGCCATCCCCAGATATTGATTGCTGATGAACCTACTACTGCCCTGGATGTAACGGTTCAAAAGTCCATCCTCACCCTCCTGAAAGAATTGCAGTCTTCCCTGGGGTTGACCATTATTTTCATTTCCCATGACCTGGGGGTGATCAAAAAAATTGCAGATTATGTGGTAGTGATGAAAAATGGACTGATCGTCGAAAAAGGAGAGGTTGGCCAAATATTTAAGAAACCCGAACATCCCTATACCAGGGGATTGCTGGCTTGCCGTCCGCCCCTGGGAAAGCGGTTGAGAAGGTTGCCCACGGTAGTCGATTTCATGGAAGGCCGTGTCAGTGAATCAGGCTTGGTCAATAACGTTATTTCAAAGGCTGAAATAACGGAAAGGTTGACCGGATTAACCAGCCGTGAACCCATGCTGCAGCTAAAGGACCTGGAAGTGGTGTTTGGGGCCGCCAGGAAGTGGTTTGGCCGCACTCACGAAAGTGTCAGAGCTGTAGATAAAGTTTCTTTTGAAGTATATCCGGGCGAAACGCTGGGGTTGGTCGGAGAATCAGGCTGTGGGAAGACGACATTGAGTCGGGCTATTCTCCAATTATTGGATAACCCGGTTTCAGGCATTGTCCGTTTTGAAGGCAGGAACGTTTTGGGTATGGATAAAAAATCCCTGAAAACTTTCCGCAAGGATGTGCAGATCATTTTCCAGGATCATTATTCCTCTCTTAATCCAAGAAAAATGGTTGGCAATGCTGTGAAGGAAGTATTGAAACTACACCAATCCGGAAATGCGGATTTAGATTATAAAAGAGAAGTCCTGGAGCTTTTGGAGCTTGTGGGTATGGAGCCTTTTCATTATTATCGCTATCCTCACCAACTATCGGGAGGCCAGCGACAGCGCATTTGTATTGCACGTGCACTGGCAGTAAAACCTCGCTTCATCATTTGTGATGAACCCGTATCTGCCCTGGATGTATCTGTACAGGCCCAGGTACTCAATTTGTTGAAGGATCTCCAGGAAAAACTTGGGCTCACCTATATTTTCATTTCTCACGACTTGTCTGTTGTCAAATTCATGAGTGACCGCATGTTGGTGATGCAAAGTGGGCGCATTGTGGAGTCCGGACCTGCGGATGAAATCTACAACAACCCCAAAGAAGCTTATACCCGTGAGTTGATTTCAGCAGTGCCGAAGTAGGGGGGGATTTGACTCTCACCGTCTTAAGGTAATGAGTTTCGGCTCATTTTTTAATTCCAGGTGTACCCCAGACTTAAATAAATGCCAGAAGCAGACCATTGTTTTTCACTGATAAAAATTGGTTCACAATTGTCAGGATCGGAATCATAATTAATACATTCCTCATACTCTACACTAGGTAACCCGACAAATCCAAGTCCAAGAGTGAATCCATCTCTGGGTTCCCAACCAAGATGGATTTTGAAAAAAGGATCCCAGTCCCTAATGTATTCCCAATAAACGGCATCATTCCCTTGAGAGTGACCCAAAACATAACCATAATCCAAGGCAATACTCCAATTGCTTTTGGGTTTAAATCTGTATTGAAGCGAAAGTCCATTGAACCCGGCATAGAAATAGTCTATACTGCCACTGCCGGTAAAACTACCGCCTATGCCAAGGTATTTATTCCATTGATATCCCCCGCTGATACCCAATTCCATGATAATACCTCCGTCATTGGCTAAAAGGCCACCACCGACATATCCGGAGACATAAGCGTTCCCTTCATGTTTGTTTTCCTGACTGTAAATGGTAGAAATAAGGAAAATAGACAAGAGTAGAGTAGTCAGGGTTTTCATATCAATTTGTTAGTTCTTAGGTGATCAATTTGTTATACAAAACTGAAATCCTTTATAAAAGTGTTTATTAAAAGACATTCAAAAAGGACTTTGTTTAGTAAAAGTATTACTGTGGAGTTATTGGCAAATTCACCACGGTTCTATCCCAGATAAAAGCCATGTTTACTCCGGTGGAGTCGCTGGAAAAATCTATGGTGAATTGTTCCGCCATTTCACTATTTTGTTCTACGGGCACGTTGACTTTCAGCACATCCAGGCTGTAATCAGGCGGGTAAGCACCAAATTTTCCCAGTTCGCTGTTCAGGGAAACTTCCCAAAATTCCGGGCCAGGAACAGCATACATGCGGTAACTTCCGGCTGCCAGTGGTTTGCCGGCAAAGCTAACGGGAAGACTGAACGTAATTTCCGTAGCATCGTTGGCACCAAGCCGCCAGTATTTCCCATAGGGTACGAGGGCTTCCTCCGTTTCAGATCCAAAAATAAGCCTTCCTTTTTTATAAGGGCGGCAATACGTTACTTTGACGTCAAGGTCCCCGTGGCTGAAAGTTTTTTCCTCCAGGGGACTATGGGAGCGGGTGGTTGCAAAGTTATAGCCCACGATCGCAATGACCGCAAAAAGGGCTGCTCCAAGAACAATAAAAATCAGGGTTCTAATCATAAGATTGTTTAAGTTGGTGTGTGGACATAAAGATAATAAAACTATACGGACAGGGTGTATGGACTTCCGGGATTTATCCCAAGCTTTTTCTTGAGCTGGTCAGGAGAAAGTCAGGTCATACCTGGTCGGTGGTTTTGTCCTCCTGGGATTTGGTGAATACTTCGTCAACGGGTTCCCAGAGTTCTATTTTATGGCCTTCCACATCCATGATATGCACAAATTTTCCATAATCATAGGTTTCGATTTCATCCAGGATGTGAACGCCGTCCTGGCGCAATTGCTCCACCAATGATTCCAGATTGGCAACCCTGAAATTGATCATGAATTTTTTTGGGAAGGTTCAAAGTAGGTCGTGTTCTCTTTGAACGGGCTCCATTGGAGGTAATTTTTTTGTTCGGGTTTGTCCGTGTCCCTGAACTCGAAAAGTGCACCATATTGGTCGGTGTTGAACCCGAGGTTTTCCCCGATACCAGGCTTTTACTTTTTCAGGATCCTGGCACTTGAAGAAAATGCCCCCGACTCCGGTTACTTTTTTTTCTGACATGGTTGAATTTTGAGATTAAAAAAAGGAATAAATAAACGGGCTCAATGCAGAGCCTCCACCATAAACGATCAGTATTCCCAGTAAGACCAGGATTAAAATGACCGGAGCCAGCCAGAATTTTCTACGCTCCTTCATAAACAACCATAAGTCTTTGATGAATTCCATGGCTTTGTTTTTTATTGTAGTTTTGTCCCCCTGTAAGCTTTTTCATTTATGCGATTTACAAAACTAATCATTTATAATGTAAGTGTCCTGCTGGTGTTGTTTTTTATCGTTGAAGCCGGGTTTCGTATCGGGGCTTCTGACTATGCATTTTACCAGCGTACCTGTGCCGCCGATTTTACAGAAGGAGCTGTCCTGGAAATGGATACCAATTGGGTACAGCAAGACAGTATTTTAGGGTGGGTCTGCAGGAAGAAACCTCACTTGAAGTTCTATCGTCCTAGTTTTTGGAAGGTGAATTACCATATTAATGAATTTGGATTCCGAAGTCCTGAATTTCCCGGAGCAAGAGATAGGGGTAAGCAGCAGAAACGTGTATTGTTGTTGGGAGATTCATTTCTTTTCGGCATCTTTCTGGAAGAGGAAAAAACCATTACCAATCGAATGCAAGCTTACCTTGGTGAGGATTACGAAGTATATAATATGGCTATTCCCGGCTGGGGCATTGACCAGATGTACCAGGCATATGCCAAGTACGCGCAACTCATACAGCCCGATATTGTCCTTTTGTTTTTTATCGATGATGATGTCTCCAGAGTAATGGAGGCCTTTTACTGGGGGGCTACTACCAAAAGAGCTTACAGGCTTGACAGGGATTCTTTGACATTTCGGTCAGCTTATGACGGGAAGTTGTCAAAAATGGAGGAATACTTTTGTTTCAATAGTCAGGTTGTCAACCGGATCTACCGGATTGGGGTGATGCAAAAAGCCCAGCCGTTGACGGAGGTCATCCTGGATAACTGGATCAGGCAGGTGAGGGAGCAAGGCAGCACCTTTATGGCCGTTCGTTTTCCAAGGAGGGAGCAAATCAATCATCCAGGCTTAAAAAAGTATGATCTGAAGGTTTTTTTTGAACGGCAACAAACATTTTACCATGACCTTGCGTCCGAAATACGATTGGTATCAAAACAGAAAATAAATTCATTTTACCTTGAAGGAGACGACCACCCTTCTGAGGCTGGAGCAGATTTTATTACCTCGAAGTTGGTACAGATCATTTTGGATAGTCGTTAAACTATTCTTAATATCAATTATAATTTTCAAGAATAGGTTACTTTTGCAAACGTTAACGTCAAATTCTACGTTAAAGAGAAAGAAAATTAATAACAAAAACATTATAAACCATGAAAGTATTGAAATTGATCCTGGGACTCGTTTTGTTCCTTGCTTTGAGTACCAATGTGACCTTTGCTCAAACCTCGTCTGTTAAGCCGACTCCGGAGCAAATTGAAAAAAGAGCTCAGCAAAAGACTGATAATCTTGCGAAAAAAGTTGAGTTGACCGAAGATCAGGTAGTTAAGGTCAAAGAAATCTATATTAAATATAGAAATATGGAAGTAGATGCCCGTCAAATAGAGGATGCTCAGAAAAGAAAAGAAAAACTTGTTGAATCTCAAAAAGGTCAGGAAAAAGCACTGAGGGGGGTAATGACGGAAGAACAACTCGCCAAATATGATGAGGCAAAATCAAAAAGAACTGAAGAAAAGGTAGCCAAGAGAAAACAAATGGAAGCTGCCAAAAGAGCGGAGGAAAGAGGACAGGAAATACCTCGAAGTCCTTCTAAAGGCCAGCCATTGAGTACAGAGCAAAAGGCTCAGAGACAAACCGATAAAATGGTCGTTGAACTTAGCCTTTCCCGCGAGCAGACTACTAAAGTCCAGGCAGTAAATGTCGAATATTATACTAAGTTGGATGAATTGATAAAGAGCGAATCAGACAGAACCAAAATCAAGGAACTTCGTGATGGGTTGAGAACTGCTCGTTTGGCTTCCCTTAAGGAGGTTTTGACAGAGCAGCAATACAAAAGTCTGACTGACGAAAAAAAATAGACCTTTCAATAGTGAAAATTCAGGTTACCGTTAATTACAATTAACAGCTTGATTATAAAATGGCTTTCACAAATACACTGTGGAAGCCATTTTTTCTTTTTTCTTTTCAATTTTTCTCCATGGGGAACAATATTTCCACATCAAAATTTATTTAAGACTATATCCGTTGAGTATCTTTCAGCCGATTAATTTCCACTGGAGCAAGAAATAGTTTTTAACAGGAACTTAAATATGACCGTTTGCCTCAGCAATGACGCGTTTACCTGTGTAAATGGTCATTTAAGCGAAAAAATAACGGCAGGCCCGACGAAAATCCAACCTTTGGACTTTGGACTTGTTTTTACAATTTAAAGCAAATACTTTTTATGGAGGATAGAATTAAGATTTTATGGGCAGATGATGAGATTGACTTGTTGAAGCCCCAACTGATGTTTTTAGATAAAAAAGGTTACGAGGTGATTACCGTTACCAACGGACATGATGCACTTGATGAATGTGATGAACACCCTGATATAGAAGTGGTCTTCCTCGATGAAAGTATGCCGGGTATTTCTGGTCTTGAAACATTGTCAAAACTGAAGGAAAAACGACCGAATCTGCCAATAGTGATGATCACCAAAAATGAGGCTGAACACATCATGGAAGAAGCTATTGGCGGGCAGATTACCGATTACCTGATAAAACCCGTAAATCCCAACCAGATCCTGCTGACCCTCAAAAAAATTATTGACTCCAAAAGTTTGGTCAGAGAAAAGACTTCCTCCGATTATCAACAGGAGTTCCGTCAGATCCATATGGATATCAACAATAATCCGGATGAAAAGGAGTGGATAGAGATTTATAAAAAAATAGTCAACTGGGAATTGAAAATCGATCAGTCCAACTCTGTGGGTATGGCCGAAATCCTCTCTATGCAAAAGGGAGAGGCCAATAATGCCTTTTCCAGGTTTATTGTTAAAAATTACCTGGACTGGCTGAAAGATAATACCGGGCCTATCAGATCAGACAGGCTCATGCGGGAAAAGGTATTTCCACACCTCGATGACGAACGGCCTACCATCATGCTGTTGCTGGATAACCTCAGGTTTGACCAGTGGCGTATTCTCAAACCCATCATATCGGAATTATACCGACAGGAGGAGGAGGATTTCTTTTACAGTATTTTGCCAACTACCACCCAGTACAGCAGAAATGCCATTTTTGCAGGGTTGATGCCTAGTGATATTCAAAAATATTATCCTGAAATGTGGTTCAACGATAACGAAGAGGGCGGGAAAAACAATTTTGAGGATCAATTATTGGGCCACCAGATCAATCGACTGTTTCGCAAGGAAATAAAATTCGATTATTTTAAAGTTACCAGTGTGCACAAAGCCTGGCAGTTGAATGATAATATTCTCAATTACCTGCACAATGACCTGACGGTTATCGTTTATAATTTCATAGATATGTTGTCCCATGCCAGGACGGAAATGGAAGTGCTGAAAGAGCTTGCCGGGGATGAAAAGGCTTACCGCTCCCTGACAAGATCATGGTTCCTCAATTCTCCCTTATGGAGTGCACTTCAAAAAGCAGCGGAACGTGGCGTGCGGCTGATCGTAACCACCGACCATGGAACCATTAGGGTTAACCAGGCTTCGAAAGTTGTGGGTGACAGGGAAACAACTACTAACTTGAGATACAAAGTGGGACGTAATCTCAACTATGAAAAAAAGGATGTGCTGGAGGTTACTGACCCTCTGCAAGCAGGATTGCCAAGGCCGAATGTGAGTTCGCGCTTTATTTTTGCGAAAGAGGATATTTTCTTTTTGTACCCCAATAACTACAATCATTACCACAATTATTATAAAAACACCTTTCAGCACGGCGGTATTTCCCTGGAGGAAATCATCTGCCCTGTGGTGAGAATGGTGGCTAAATAACAATACTGAAGGTGATGCCCGGAAAGCTTATAACACAAAGGCCGCCGGTTTGAAGAACACCTGATAGTAGTATGAATTGTTTTTAAGTGCTGTTTTATGAAAAAGTTACTTCCTGTAATACTAAGTTCGCTGTTCAGTGCATTGTTGGCGGTATTCATTTATCGTCAATTCGAAGAGCCTCGTGAGGTTATCGTGCGCGAAACGGCACCTGCCCGGTATACCAGTCTTGGAGAGGATCCGTTGAATGATATCCAACCGAGAACTTTCCTCTCTTCCTCGCCAAATGATTTTATTGCCTCAGCCAAATCCGTTACCCCGGCAGTAGTCAATATTCAGACTACCAGTGAGATGGGAGATTTTTGGCACAAAGGTGTTGTCAGTACCTCGACGGGGTCAGGGGTTATAATTTCCAATGATGGCTTTATCGTCACCAACAGTCATGTGGTAGATGGCAGCACCGGGATTGAAGTAACCCTCAATGATAATCGCAAATTTGAAGCAGAAGTCATCGGTACAGACGCTTCAACCGATCTCGCTTTGTTGCGAATAGAAGGAAAAGATCTTCCTTGGCTGCCTTTTGGGAACTCTGATTCCCTGCAAATAGGAGAGTGGGTGATTGCCGTAGGAAATCCATTTAATCTGGAGTCTACCGTAACCGCAGGTATTGTAAGTGCCAAAGGCAGAAGTATCGATATCCTGGAAGGTCAGGATCGAATAGAATCTTTCATTCAAACAGATGCTGCCGTCAATCCTGGGAACAGCGGAGGGGCTTTGGTCAATACCAATGGGGAATTGATCGGTATTAACACTGCGATCATAACACACTCAGGGCGATATGAGGGGTATTCTTTTGCCGTGCCAGCCAATTTGGTGAGAAAAGTTATCCGCGATCTTCGCGATTACGGTGTGGTACAAAGAGGAATCCTCGGTGTGTTTATCGCGCCTGTAGATAACGAAATGGCTGACGCACTCGAATTGCCAGCCGTGGAGGGTGTTTACGTGGAACGGGTAAGTGCGCAAAGTGGTGCTGACGATGCCGGGTTGGCCACCGGAGATGTGATTATTGGCATCAATGGTGTCAAAACCAAAACCATGCCTGAAATGCAGGAACAAATTGGTCGCTATCGTCCGGGGAATACCATAAGTGTGGAATTTATCCGGGAAGGCAAGGTCCGTTTAACGGAAGTCGTACTCAAGAGTAAAACCAACGATACGCGTCTGGTTTCTGCCAAGGAAAACAAAATGCTGCGTGATTTGGGGTTCCAGGTGCGCAACCTTACCAAAGAAGAAAAACGCCGCCTGGATGTGGAAGGGGTTAAGGTGGTAAGTATCTACCGGGGCAGTAAGATCATGCGTACGAATATGGATCCGGATTTCATCATTACTCATGTCAACAATAAAAAAGTCAAAAATACAGACAAACTGCTGCAGCTTCTGGAAGCTGCTTCCGGAAAGGTTATGCTGGAAGGAATTTATGAAAATTATCCAGGGGAGTATTATTATGCTTTCTCGATGGATTAAAGGGCCAAAGTGTTTTACTCTTTGAACAATTCCTGAAATAACCCTTTCCTCAATTCAGGGTATTCCTTTTTGGCGTAATAAAAAACCAACCCTGAGACGAGCAGGTAAACAGGTACCAGCCAGTACAGCCATTTGGAAAATAACATTCCATACAACAAAATAGCCAGAAGCATACTCACCAGATTACTCCAGACATAGGTGTTGCCTTTTGAAGAAATGGTTTTGAGGATCAGCCGCGGTTTTAACATTGACCAATAGAAGCCAAATACCATGGAAATGATCGCCGTTACTGTCCAGGAAATGATTCCTGTTACGGTCCATTCCGGATGTAAAACGAAATAAATAGTGGAAATCAGGAAGTCAACCGATAATGGGATCAACAACATTCTGAAATAAAATTGCTGCAGGGCATTTTCTGCATTGGGAGCCCGGTCCAGGGTCAGCCATAAAGCACGGTTGTATCCCCATAAATTGTTGTAGACGTAATTGAAAATCAATACAGGAGAAGCAATAAGCCACAACAATATTTCCGAGTTGAAAAGGTGTTCTCCCTTACTTTGTCGCATATACACATCCGCCCCCAGAATTCCGAGCTTAAACAGGAAGCCCACCAACAGGGAGGAACGGATCTTTTTGTTTTGAAACAAAAGGCTGTTGATGATTTTCCCTTTATGGTTTTGGGGTTGAATGGCCAGTTTCCGCTCAAAGGGCAATACCTCTTCCACCATTAATCCACACAAATATATCAGTACAAAAGTCGATACATCCGCCCAAACAGGAGCAGCAGCATAAATCGGATAATTAATCTGTAAGATCAGGATGGCGGCAAATCCAATTACCACCAAAGCGATTATTAAAGGCAGACGTCTGAAACGAAATTCCATTACCGCCTGGATCATTCGTCTGATGATATTGGCACCAAACAGTATTATGATAAACTTGATGATATACGGCCATCCCAAGGCTGTGTTGGCCATCAGGGACAAAGCAACAGCAAATCCGATGGCAGGGATGAAGAATACGGAGGCAAAATCTGCACTTAATTTGAGGTTGTATCTTTGGAATTTCGACAATGGGAAAAAAGGCCTTGTCCAGGTTCCCAATTGCTGATAAGTAGGGTAAAAGCCTTTGAGGATGGTCATGAAAAAGAAAAAAGCTGCAATGCCGATCAGGAAATTTTCCCGGGTAGAGAGGTCCACCTCCTCCCAGTCGTCCGTAGAAAAGAGGTAGCCGAAAAGCAATCCGTAGAAAACGGAAAACAGGATACCAAATACCAACCCCAGAAAACGACCCAGTTGTTTCTTTGGGGTGAACAAGGAGCTAAACCTCAACCAAAAATTATAGAGTACCAGCATAAAAGTTTATTTTTTCATCCGTCAAAACCACTCAATACCATCCAGGTTCTTTGAATCAGGTTTTAAAACCTCCAGTAAGGCACTGTCAATTTCATTTTTGCCCTGGTTGGTAAATTCTTCCAGGCTGCCGGCGAAAACAATTTTTCCATCATCAAGTACGGCCAGGTGAGTAACCACCTTGGCCACATAGGCGAGGTCATGGGAGGAAAGGAAAATGGTGCGTTGTCCGTTTTGATAGGCCCTGATGAAATCGATCGTCATTTTTGCCGCCACAGGATCGAGTCCTGAAAAGGGTTCATCCAGGACCAGCAGGTCTGGAGTGTGTAAGACTGAAGCCATCAGGCCCACTTTCTTTTTCATCCCTGTAGAAAATGCAGACAAGCGTTTGTTCAGATCATCGGCATCATCAAAAAAATAAGTGGTCAGATCTTCCAGTCGTTTTTTTAGATCCGCTTTGGGTAAGCCATATAATTTTCCATAAAGTTTAAAGTATTGTCTGCCCGTCAATTCCTCGATCAGCGGGTTATCTTCACTCATGGCTCCGATACGCATTTTCAATGCTTTTGGCAGTATGTCCTCTTTTTGACCATCATAAAGCATTTCCCCTTTGCCGGGAGCAGCCAATTGCAGCAGGATATTCATCAAAGTCGTTTTTCCAGCACCGTTTTTTCCAAGAATACAATAAGTGTTTCCCGGCGTGAGCTCAAGGTCAATATCATCGAGGACTACTTTTTTGCCAAAGGCTTTGGAAATGTTTTTAAACTGAATGTTCATGTATGGAGTAGGTTTGTGGATGAATACAGGCTACACAATTGGAATGTATTCCTTTTCAAAGGTGTTCAGGATTTCCAACAGGTCGTCGGGCAGCCTTTTTCGTGCTTCTGAAACAATTGCCGGAGGTACTTTCAGATAGTAGGCCTGGGCAATACCTCCTGCCATACAGGCGATGGTATCACTGTCTCCTCCAAGGGAGATGGCTTTTCTGATCGCATCTTCGAAGTCTTCGGATTCCAGGAAAGCGATAATGGCTTCTGGCACAGATCCCTGGCAACTCACATCAAACTGGTAACCGGGACGGATCTCATCAAGTGTTCGCTTCAGGTCATAACTGAATTCATTGATGATGAAGTTTTTGATCTCCTGTTTGGTTCTGCCGGTCCTGGCCAGAAAAATGGCACAGGCAATGGCTTGTGCCCCTTTTATGCCTTCTGGATGATTGTGGGTGACCGCAGCACTTTTCTCGGCTTCCATAATGACGTCTCCAAGGTGTTGGCAGGCAAACCCGACAGGGCTGACCCTCATGGCAGAACCATTGCCCCAACTGTTGTAAGGACCGACAATTTCTCCCGAAAGCCATTTGCGGAATGAGCCACCATATCCGGCGTTGGGATATCGGTTGCCATATTCCTTAATGGTTGCGGCATAATCCTTTTTGTTCAGAATACAATCTGCCACGGCAATGGTCAATACGGTATCATCCGTAAATCGGCATTTTTCTTCAAACAAATCGAATTCCGTTGATTTAATATTTTGCCATTCCCTTATGGAACCGACAATGTCTCCTGCAATAGCTCCTATCATACACGTTAAATTTTTAATGCCGAAAACGAAGATGTTTTCTGTCCTCAATGTAACAATTATTTTTCGACCAAAATGGTTCATTATGCATTTAAATTATTCGGGTTACGGGTTGGGTTGCCCTGATTTTTAAATGATTCCTTTCCTTTCTTTCAACTAAAACTGTGAATATTGAAGTTGCGCCCGGATTACCTGAACCGGCAACCTGCAGTTTTTAAAACCAAAATTTCCTTTCTTTCCATAAATCCTTTTCGAACTTTCCATGTTTCCATTTCTTCCCCTCTTTGAATAGACTTATATTTGTTTTGATGAAGATACTCAACCTAACATTGCAAAACCTCAATTCACTTGGGATAAAGCAGAAGATTGATTTCTCTGCTGCTCCGCTGGGTGATTCGGGCTTGTTCGCCATAACCGGAGATACGGGATCTGGTAAAACGACCATTCTGGATGCCATTACCCTGGCTTTATATGGCAGGATCCACAGGAATAAGGATGCCAACGAAGTGATGACCTATGGGGAGGTGGAGTCTCTGGCAGAGGTGGAGTTTGAAAGTCATAGCGGGATTTACCGGGCCAGCTGGAAAATGCACCGGGCCCACAGGAAGGCCGATGGCAACCTGATCACCAAAAGATATCTTTACAAATATGATTCACAATCGGGGCAATTCAAGTCCATCGCCGATAAAGTGCGTGAAGTAGATGAAGGCGTGGAAGTAGCTTCCGGACTTGATTACGACAGGTTTTGCCGTTCGGTATTATTATCACAAGGAGATTTTGCGGCTTTCCTGAAAGCCGGTGAAAGGGAAAGAAGTGACCTGCTGGAAAGAATTACCGGCAGAGAGATATACACCAAACTCTCAAAAGCAGCTTTTGAACGCCATAAACTGGAACAGGAGAACCTCGATCAGCTCAAAAACCGTTTGGCCGGTTTGAATATGTTGACAGGGGAGGAGGTATCTGAAATCAAAGCGAAAAAGAAGGAGCAGAAAATAGTTTCGGATTCGCTGAGAAAAAAACTGGAGGGATTGCGACTGCAACAGCAGCAATACAATCAATGGACGGCCCTTCAAAACAGAATCCGGGAAAAACGACAGGCGTTGGAAATCTGCCAGCAAAAAAGAGCTGAAGCAAGCCGGGAATTCGATCAATTGGAACGCTATGCCAAAATCCGGTCTTTTCAACCAGCTTTGTCAAAACTGGAGCATCAGCTGGAACAACAAAAGGAAATCGCCGGAGAAATTTCCGTTTTGGCCGAAAAAATCCCCCTTATTCTAACTCAAAAAGAAGATCTTAACGCTACCGTAAAAGAAAGGCAGGAAAATTACCAAAAACTCAGGAAGGAATTTGCCACACAACAACCCTTGTTTGACAAGGTCATTCAGTTGGATCAACATATTCAGGCGATCTCAGAATCCCTGACAGAACAAACCACCGCACGACGGGAAAAACAATCGGAAATTGATGCCTTAAAGTCGAGGGTCAAAACCACGGAAGCCGGATTGACTGATCTCCAATCGGAGGAAAAGTCGCTTTCCGGTTGGCTAAAAGACCATGCTGTCAATGAAGGACTGGCAACTGACCTGGCAAAGATCGAACTGCATCGCAATGAGTTGAGAAAGATCTACAAGGAAAAACTGGAAGAGGAAAAGTCGCTTTCCTCGCAGAGAGAATTGCTGGAAACAGCTTTAGGCCAGCGCGAAAAGCTAAACATCAGTCAGGAAAAAGAACAAAAGCGCTTTGAGGAACTTAATGAACTTTTTGAAGCAGTGACTTCCCAAAAAGTCATCAAAACAAGAGAGGATCTTATTGATCAGCAGCGGCAGACTATTGAACAATTGCAAACACTTGAGCGCGATATGCAACAGCTGGCACAACTCAATGACCAATACGAGCAATTGCTGGAAGAAATGACCCGTTGGGAATTTGAGGTTGAAAATTTGCGGAACGAGGAATTGCATGTTTCAAAACAATTGATGTCTTCCTCCGAAAGTCTGGATGCTATCGATCATAAGCTGACTTTCAAGCAGCAGATCTATGATCAGCAAAAACTGATCGCCAATTATGAAAAAGATCGTTCTGAACTCGTAGAAGGAGAGCCCTGCCCGTTGTGTTTTTCTAAAACCCATCCTTTCCGGGAAGAAAAAATAAAACCTTACGTGGATGAGGCCAGAGTGGAATTTGAAGTGGTCAGGCAACAACGCGAAATCATTTATAACCATCACAAAAAACTGATCAGCCGCCATAATGATATCGCCGCCAAAATAGAACAACTGGCCGGGAATCAGATTCGGCAAACCGGAGGTCAAATTGCCAGCCAGCTGGAAAAAATAGAATCCTACGAAGCTAAAATGGCCGTTTTTGCCACCTCCATGGACCCTGACCTTTTTGCGATGTCCCGATCCGGTTTGTTGTCCAAAAAACTAGCGGAATTAAAGCAGGCAGTAACCAAAGAAAAAAAGACTTTGGATGCGCTTCAAAAACAGGCAAGGGAATTGTCGGTCCAGGAAAAGGTGGTCCGTGAAATCGAAGCCCGAAGCAATAAGCTGGAGCTGGAAATTAATGCTGCCCGCCAACACATGGATTACAATAACGGACAAATCAAAAAACTGGAAGGTCGTTATTCGGAAGCTACGGCTGACATCAATGAATTGTTGAAAAAGTATGGGGAGACTTTTGAAACCTCAACGGCCGCCGGGATGTTTGAATCTCTTCAGCAACGCAAGCAGGATTTTGAGGAGAACCACTTTTTACTTCAACAGGTTCGTGAAAAAATCCAGGGGATGAACAGTACGCTCAAGGAGGTTAAAGCACAACTTGTCGCAGAATCAAAAAGACATGACAACCTTTCTGAAAAGTGCCAAAAGTTATCGGAAGAACTGACAGTCCTCCAGGAAAAACGGGCAGCACTTTTTGGGGATAAAGATCCTGTTGTTGTCCGGAATAAACTTGAAGCCGACCTGGAACAGGAACAGGTCATTTTAGAAACACAAAAAGATAAACTGCAACAATTGGTTGCAGCGTTGGATACGCAGCAGCATCTTTCCAGGGAGAAACAGAAAATGGAAAAACTGCTTGCTGCGAGGATAAAAGATGCTGCTGCGGTCCTTCTGGAAAAAATCAAATACATAGGATATGAATCTATCGAGGCCTTGAAAAGTCAAATGCTGGATGAGGATACAGCAGGGCAAATAGAGGCCCGGAAAAAACAACTGGATGAGGAAGAGGCCGCGCTGAATCAGACGGTGAAGGACCTGGAAAATGACTTTGATAAACTGGAGCCTGTTATTGCAAAAATAGCGGATGCCAAATCTCTGGCGATTAAGTTATCGGAAATGGATACTGCTTTTTCAGAGATTGAACGCGAATTGGGCGCCCTGGATGAAAAGATCCGGGAGCAGCAGATAAGAAAGGATGCGGCAAAAGCATTGCTCAAAGCCATTGAAACGCAAAAAAAAGTATGTACCCGATGGGCAAGGTTGAATGAATTGATCGGTCAGGCTGACGGGAAAAAGTTTCGGATTTTCGCTCAGGGACTGACTTTGAAAAAATTGGTAAACCTCGCCAATTTCCATTTGAGCAACCTCAATGACCGTTATTTTATTCACAAACCGGATGATCAGAATCTCGAGCTCGAGATCAAAGATACTTACCAGGCTGACAATCGCCGGTCGATGCTCACCTTGTCCGGCGGGGAGAGTTTTTTGGTAAGTTTGGCCCTGGCGCTAGGGCTTTCCGATCTGGCCGGGAATAAAGCTCAGATTCGTTCTCTGTTCATCGATGAAGGCTTTGGATCCCTTGATGAGAACAGCCTGGATATGGCTTTGTCCACTTTGGAGAATTTAAGGGCTTCCGGTAAAACCATCGGTTTGATATCCCATGTGAGTACCTTGAAAGAACGGATAGGCACGCAAATTCAGGTCAAAAAAGCCGGCAACGGGCTGAGTCAAATTCAAATAGTTCGTTAACAATAAAAATCCTTTTTGGTGCTTCTTATTCCATTTGCAGGCTGTTTCCTCCATGAAACACCAAATATTATCGAAAAATTGAGTCTGGTTTTAAGTAAAAATCGTTACTTTGGACGTCGGAAATCTATAGTATTTTAAATTAAAAGATAGCATGCAAAAAAAATTGGCGGGCATATTCGGAGATCATCACGGGCTGGATGAAAAAAGTGTAACATTTTTAACCAATGCCCTTGAAAAAAATAACCTTCCAGGGTTTGATTACATCGAATACAAGCAATCTCTCTCTGCAATGGCAGGTCTGGATATTCCTGAAGAAATGGCTTTTAAATCGGCTTTCGCAACAGCTTCCACCGTTGGGTTAACCAAGGAAAAGTTGCTGAAAACGGCGACGCATTACAAAAAAGTGCTCGATACGGAGAAAAAACAATTTGACAAAGCGCTTGAAAACCAGATTCAGCAGCGTGTGGGCTCCAAAATTGCAGAAGTCAATAAATTAAAGAAGCAGATTACAGCTTTTGAAGCCAAAATTGTAGAACTGAAGGAAAAGATTAAGCATGCCGGAGAAATCATCGACAATGCAGATGCTGAGATCCAGGCGGCCAAGGAAAAAATTGAAGGCACCCGGGAAGGCTTTGAAAATACTTTGAACAGTATTATGAATGCTATTGATAAGGATATTGAAAACATTGGAAAATATATTTAACTTACCAGCTAATAAAAAAATAAATTATGTCAGACGTACCTCAATTTGAAAATCCCGGAAAGAACAAGTCTTTTTGGAAACGCCCGGAAGGAGTTACTGGATTGGTTGTCCTATCTGGGTTAATCCTTGGCGGGGGATATCTCATTTTCTCCAATATTGAGTTTTTGGTTGGACTTTTTGCCAATACGCTTTACCTGGCAGGTCTGCTGGTCGTCCTTGGTGCGATCATTTATATGGTTCTGGATCCAAAGATGAGAAACCTTATCTGGTACATGTATAAGAGCGTTATGCGCTGGGTAACCGGCCTTTTTGTACAAATCGACCCTATCGGAATTCTGAAATCCTATGTGGAAGACCTGCAGGACAACCTCGTCAAAATGCGGGAACAAATTGGTAAGATCAAAGGTCAGATGCGCAAATTGACCACCCTCATGCAGGAAAATGAAGAGGAGATTGATAAGAACATGAAGCTGGCCAGTGCCGCTAAGGCAAAAGGTATGGATAGCCAGGTGGTACTCTCCACACGCAAAGCTGCTCGGTTAAAAGAAAGCAATCAAAAATATGCTGTACTGCATAAGAAAATGGAAGTATTGCATCGTATCCTGACCAAAATGCATCAGAATTCGGAGATCCTCGTAGAGGATACCAAAGACCAGGTGGCTTTGAAAGAACAGGAGCGTAAAGCGATCAGAGCATCTCATACCGCCATGAAATCAGCCATGAGCGTAATTTCCGGTGACCCGGATAAGCGTGCCATGTTTGATTCTGCCATGGAGGTCATCGCTGATGATGTGGCCAATAAAGTTGGAGAAATGGAGCATTTTATGGAAATGTCTGCCAGTTTTATGGAATCCATTGACCTTCAAAATGGAGTCTTTGAAGAGGAAGGCCTTCAGATGCTGGAAAAATGGGAACAGGAAAGTACCTTGATGTTGATGTCAGGTTCTGACTCAAATATATCGGGTACCCTGGACCTGGATAGCCCGCGATCCATTCCGGAAACCAGATCCGGAAAATCAGGAGACAGCAGTTACGAAAACCTGTTTGATTAATTTCAATCAACTCAAATGAAAAAATCCGATCCTGAATACCGTCAGGATCGGATTTTTTTTGCTCCGGCCATGAACAAACAATGAATTTCAGTCGGACATAAATGAAAAAAGGAGCAACCACCGAAATGGTTACCCCTCACACTATGAAACACTATATCTTAATTACACAGCAAATCAGTTACTGAGTAATGCGTTGTTCTATAAAAGTATGCTGAAAATCACCTCCTCTGAACTAACCTCAGAAGAAGTGCAAATTTGTGAGAATTATCTACGGGCCTTTGATGTAAAGTTATTAAGTAATTTTGGTTTTTACAAATATTCTTTTTGTAAATGTCCGATTTAGGGTTATTATTTTGCAAAGGGCCAAAAGTGTCAGAGGAATAACTTGCCATTCCACCATTCTTTTTCGATAACTGCCTGGTTGCGTTCATAAAATCTCAGCGCATCCTTATTCCAGTCCAGAACCTGCCATTTTAGTAATTTACAGCCTTTGCTGCGGCCTTCTTCGATAAGGCTGTCAAAGATCACTTGTCCCAGGCCCAGGTTTCTGAAATCATCCTCCACCACAAAATCTTCCAGGTATAACATCTTTCCTTTCCACGTGGAATAGGTCAGGTAATACAATGCCATTCCCCTCACCGTACCATCTACTTCCCCGACAAGGGCCTCAAAAACTCCGGCATCAAAATCCTCCTGGTATTGATGGAGCGTGGCCGTAAATTCCGCGGCTGCTTTTTCAAAAATGGCCAATTGCCGTACCAGGTTGTGGATGGCATTTAAATCCTCCCGATCTGCGGGTCTCACGCGAATAGTATGCATAATTTTTGCGTATTTTGTCAATGGTGTTTTAATACGTGGAAACCGGAATCAGCTTCTTTTATTGCATTCAAACTTACAAAAAAAGTTGAACTACCCAATTTATGATAAATCCAAACTTCGTAACCAGTTTGAATTTGTGGAGTAATTATGTTTAAATTTAACTTTTAATTTTACTCAAAACCCATACATCATGATGATTAGATCTTTAATGTTGGTCTTTTCCTTTCTTTTTTTGGTCGCCTGTAATAACGATAGTCCGGATCAGCCGATAGCTGACCTGCTCGTTTTAGGAGCCGATATATATACGGTAAATGAAGCTCAACCCAGAGCACAGGCCCTCGCCATAAAGGATGGGATTATCCTTGATGTGGGTACGGATGAAGCCATGAACGCTTACAGAGGAGAAGAAACTGAGATAATGCAGCTCAATGGTGAATTTGTCATGCCTGGTTTTATTGAAGGGCACGGACATTTCTCAGGCCTTGGATCAAGTTTGATCAACCTCAATTTTCTGAAATCTAAAAACTGGCAGGAAATTGTAAGCCAGGTAGCGGGTAAAGTTGAAACCACCGAAAAAGGAGAATGGATCATCGGCCGTGGCTGGCATCAGGAAAAATGGGATCAGCCACTTGAAATTGATGTAATGGGATATCCTTACCATCATGGGATTAGTGAAATATCACCGAATAATCCCGTCCTTTTAATTCACGCCAGTGGACACTCTTTATTCGCCAATAAAAAGGCGATGGAACTTGCAGGTATCAGCCAGGAAACACCGAACCCTTCCGGGGGAGAAATCGTACGCGATAACCAGGGGGAGGCCATTGGAGTCTTTGAGGAAACCGCTATGGGGCTTATCTGGCAAGCTTACCGTGAATACCTGGCTTCCTTAAATAAAGATCAGACAGACGCCGCCTGGCGAAAGGGAGTTGATCTTGCTCAGGAGGAATGCCTGAAAAAAGGCGTCACTTCTTTTCAGGATGCAGGATCGTCCTTTGTGGAGATTGAAAAATATAAGGACATGGCCGAAAAGGGGGAATTTGATCTCCGCCTGTGGGCAATGTTAAGGCTTTCCTACGATGAGATGAAGGATAATATGGGGGGATTACCGGTAGTTGATGTCGGCAACGGGTATTTTACCTGCCGTGCCATTAAATCTGAAATTGATGGAGCTTTAGGAGCTTATGGAGCCTGGCTTTTGAGCAGTTATAATGACAAACTCAACTTTGAAGGGCAGAATACAACCCCCATTGAAGAGGTTCGAAATATCGCCGGGCTGGCGATGAAGCATGATATGCAATTATGTGTACATGCTATCGGTGACCGCGGTAACCAGGAAATCCTCAATCTCATGGAGTCCATGTTTAAAGCCAATCCAGAAAAAAAAGATTTGCGCTGGCGCATGGAACATGCACAACATCTGGATACTTTGGATATTCCGCGGTTTCAACAATTGGGTGTCATCGCTTCGATGCAAGGTGTCCATTGTATTTCCGACGCGCCATTCGTTGAGAAAAGACTTGGCTATGAACGGGCAAAATACGGTGCTTATCCCTGGCGATCATTGCTGGATAATGGAGCAGTGGTAACCAATGGTACCGATGCTCCTGTGGAGGACGTAAATCCCCTCGAAAGCTTTTACGCCTCGGTGACGCGAAAACGCATTGATACCGGATTCGAATTCTTTCCGGAACAATCCATGACCCGCCAGGAAGCTATTCATTCCTATACCCAGGCATGTGCCTATGCAGCTTTTGAAGAAGATGTCAAAGGATCCCTTGAAAAGGGCAAATATGCCGATCTGGTAGTATTGTCGAATGATCTGGAAAAGTGCTCCGACAGCGAAATATTGACTACCGAAGTTTTAATGACCATGGTTGGCGGCCAGGTAAAATTCCAGAAATAAACTTTCGGACCCGTTCTGCTTTACGGCTGCAAAATGCTAATTTTGTCGCTTCAATAGGAAAATATGGATGAATTGCTGGAAAAGGCTAAGGAATGGTTGGATAAGGCCATTGAATTCGCCGGAAATATGACCCTCCAACAATGGGCGTATGTGGCAGGAGGATTCGTGGTACTGTTGCTGTTGCGGTGGATCATCAAAAGGGCCGGCAGACCCAAACAGGGAAAATTACCGAAAAAATTGTCGGACCAAAGCTCCGGGCTTCGGTTACATACTTTCCAGATTGCTCCTCTGGGACGCGATGCTTTTTTGAAAATTCAGAATAACCTTGAGCCTGTTACCCTGACAAAAATGGAATTTACCGACAGGCAGCATATCCGGGTGAAAAATGCTATTGCGGGCCATAAACTCGATAAGGATAAAATCTACAGCGTTTTGCTGGAAGCAGAAGGTAATACCAAATTAAAAGATGGTTTTACCGTGAAACTGACTTATCTCACTCCCCAGGGTAAGGTCGGTACTGCCCAGTTTTTGGCCATTCAAACCAAGAAAGACTGAAATAAACCTACGCCTAAATAAATTAATACTTTCATCATGTATTCAGCAAAGCAAACAGAAATTCTCAAAAAAACGGCCAATTGTATCCGTGGATTATCAATGGATGGTGTCCAGGCGGCCAATTCAGGACACCCTGGTTTACCCATGGGTATGGCCGATGTGGCAGCAGTATTGTGGTCAGATTTTCTCAAATTTAATCCCGCGGATCCGCAATGGTTTGATCGGGACAGGTTTGTACTTTCCGGCGGGCACGGCAGTATGCTGATTTACAGCTTGCTGCATTTATATGGATATGACCTTTCTTTGGATGAACTTAAGAACTTCAGGCAATGGGGAAGTAAAACGGCGGGTCACCCGGAATACCATGAAACTCCCGGGGTGGAAACAACCACAGGACCTTTGGGGCAGGGGGTAGGCAATGCGGTAGGAATGGCACTGGCAGAGTCCCACCTGGCTGCCAGGTTTAATACAGCGGACCATAAGGTTGTTGATCATTACACCTATGTATTTGCCGGGGACGGAGATCTGCAGGAAGGTGTTTCGCACGAAGCCTGTGCATTCGCAGGACACAACAAACTGGGGAAACTCATCCTGTTGTATGATGATAATGGAATAACCATCGACGGATCAACCGATCTGTCTTTTTCGGAAGATGTACTGAAAAGATATGAAGCTTACGACTGGCATGTGCAACGCATAGATGGCCATGACCTCGAAGCCATAAAAGCGGCCATTGAGCTGGCTCAATCCGTTACCGAAAAACCTTCCATCATTGCCTGCAAAACGGTTATTGGATTCGGTAGCCCAAACAGGGGAGGAACAGCCAAAGCTCATGGAGAGCCTCTGGGAGTGGATGAGGTAGCCTTGTCCAAGGAAAACCTGGGATTGTCCCCGGATCAGTTTTTTGAAGTTCCGGATCAGGTGTCGGTTTTTACTAAAGCCATCGGCGATGCCGGCAAATCCAGACAATATGACTGGGAACAGCTCAAAGCTAAATGGGCGGCTGACAATCGGGATAAAGCTGCTGAATTTAAAGCTTGTCTTGTTTGTGAAGTTTCCAGGGAAGCACTGGATATTCCAGAATTTGAGGCGGGATCGGGAATGGCTACAAGAGCTGCCTCCGGTAAGGTGTTGGATTATCTGGCACCTCGTATTCCGGCTTTGCTTGGCGGATCTGCAGACCTGACACCTTCTAACAAAACCAATCCAAAAAGTGAATCGGCCTACAACCCTGAGAACAGAAGTGGCCGGTACATTCACTACGGTGTTCGGGAACATGGTATGGGGGCTATCATGAATGGCCTGCAGTTGCATGGCGGTATAATAAATTATGGTGCGACCTTCTTCGTATTTACAGATTATATGCGACCTTCCATGCGTTTGGCCGCTCTGATGGGGATCCCGACGATTTATGTGATGACCCATGATAGTATCGGACTTGGGGAAGATGGTCCTACGCATCAACCAATCGAACACCTGGCTTCTTTGAGAGTTATGCCCAATATGTCCATGATTAGGCCGATGGATGCTAATGAAACGGCGGAAGCATGGAAAATGGCGCTGCGTCGAAAAGATGGACCTACGATTTTGGTGCTTACCCGCCAGGGACTGCCGACCATTGACAGGCATTCAGGGGTTTACGCCAGTGCCGATAATGCCCAAAAAGGAGGTTATGTGCTAACGGAAGATGAAGGTTTCGACCGCCTCATCATTGCCACAGGTTCTGAGGTGGAGATTGCTTTGGCAGCCAAAGCCCAATTGAATGAGCGAGGGATCAAAGTAAGAATAGTATCCATGCCTTCCACCGATGTTTTTGATGCTCAGGAGGATGCTTACAGAGATTCTGTGCTTCCGGCAGGGATCACCAACAGGGTATCTGTTGAAGCCGGTGCTACGGGCTGCTGGTATAAATATGTTGGATCACAAGGCAAGGTTGTTGGGTTGGATCACTTTGGTGCATCGGCTCCGTACAAGACTTTGTATAAAGAATTTGGGCTGACACCCGAAGCAGTGGTTAAGGCTGCCTTGGCTTAAGCCAATCGACAATAATATTTCAGGCAAAAATCCCGGATTCGACTTTGGTAAGTTGATCCGGGATTTTTTTATTTCAAATAATCTTCAATATAATCCTGAAATTTTGCCATTAACTGTAATGTAACGGCTCCCGGTTTTCCATTACCAACTGTTTTCCCATCCAGTTTGGTTACCGGTACAATGGGTTTGGTGGAACCTGTAAGAAACATTTCTTTTGCATTCCGCAATTCTTCCAGGGTGATGTCTCTTTCTTCTGTTTTAATTAATCCCTGAGCTATCTTAAGGGTTATTTTTCTGGAAACCCCGAGCAAAATCTTATCTTTTGGCGTAACAAGCACACCTTCCTGGTTGACTATAAAAAAGTTTGAGCGATCAGATTCCCGAATAAAAGTACCGTCGTGATATAGCGGAGCCTGGGCATCATTTTCTTCCAGCAATGGTAATATCCGGATACCAGTGAGATAATTGGTTGTTTTCACCTCCGGAAGTTCTCTTTGGAACTCAAGGGTTAAGACATGCCAACCTTCCAGGTAATATTTTTCCGGCAATACTGGAAAGGGGGCAGATAATAAAAATAAATTGGGCCTGCCCGGGGTAAAGCCATTATCTGAATATCCTCCGGTGAGTTGTAGTCTGATGCTGAATTTGTCAAGGCCGTTTTTTATGATCAGGCTTTCAATCATTTGCTGTACCTCCCCGGGAGAATAAGGTATTTCCAGGCCAATGAGTTTGGCTGACCTGAAAAAACGTTCCAGGTGATCTTCCATAAAGATGGCTTTGCCTTTTCTTACCCGGAAATAATCAAAAATGGCAAAACCCCGTAAAATGGATAAGTCGGATATATGCAAACTGGCATCCTCAGTACGCACAAACGCTCCATTGATCATGTGGTATTTTATTTCACTCATATTGTGGAAATCCCTCTGATGGGATTGATTTTATAAGATGTTCTTAAAAATATTTGGCAGCCCAAATATAGAACATAACTTTTTCTCCTTATCAATTTTCAAAATTGTTTATCTGAAATATTGACACAAGTTGAATAGACAATACGGATAAAATAATTCCAAAATTTCATTACTTTTATCCCCCGTATAAAGAACTGTTCGACTTTCAAACCCACTCCTGGATACTGGATTGTCTGAGCAAATATCAAAGGTACAAGGTCGAAGTTGAATTCCGGTTTCGATAGTGTAGCAAAAAAATCAGCAATGGACACACTTATGAGCATCCTGCGCGGTGCGATTGGCATGGCATTTTTTATAGGAATTTGTTATCTCCTCAGCAGTAGCCGCAAAAACGTCAACTGGAAACTTGTCGGTATCGGCATTACGATGCAGTTGGTACTGGCATTTGCCATTTTGAAAATTCCTGTGGTCAGGATAATTTTTGACGCCATTGCCCGCTTTTTTGTCGTAGTGCTCGATTTTACCAATGCCGGAGCCGAATTTGTGCTGGGAAAATGGCCTGCTGTGGCCCAAATAACCGATGGGATTACCGGAGAACCCTTTAGTATTGGATATGTGTTTATCTTTAAAGTATTGCCAACCATCATATTCTTTTCAGCTTTAACTTCCTTGTTGTACTACCTGGGTATTTTACAGCTGATCATTAAAGGTTTTGCCTGGGTAATGACCCGGTTGATGGGCCTCACGGGAGCAGAGAGTCTTGCCGCTGCGGCCAACGTCTTTATAGGGCAGACGGAAGCTCCGCTGGTGGTAAAGCCTTACCTTGAAGGTATGTCGCGTTCAGAAATTTTATGTCTGATGACGGGCGGGATGGCGACCATCGCCGGTAGTGTTTTTGCTGCCTATGTAGGATTCCTGGGCGGAGACGATCCCGTGGCCAAACAAATGTTTGCCACTCACTTGCTGACCGCTTCCATTATTTCTGCCCCGGCAGCCATTGTCGCTGCTAAAATATTGTATCCTGAGAACAAGAAAATAGCCATGGAAGACCAGAAACTCGATATCCCACGCCAGGATGCAGGTAATAATTTGCTCGATGCTATATCCAGAGGCACCACCGACGGTGTAAAATTAGCCGTAAATGTTGGCGCTATGTTGCTCGTATTTATTGCCTTTGTGGCCCTGGTAAATTATTTATTACAGGATATGCTGGGGGCCTGGACAGGTCTGAATGGTTGGGTATCGGAAATTACTTCCAGCCAGTATGACGGATTTAATCTCGAATTTATCCTGGGCGTCCTGTTTGCTCCCGTAGCCTGGCTGATCGGCGTTGAAAGTGCAGATTTGATGGTGGTCGGGCAGTTGCTGGGAACCAAAACAACCATCAATGAATTCGTTGCTTATGCTAACCTGGAGGGACTTAAAACGGCTATGAGCCAAAAATCCCTCATCATCACCACCTATGCTCTATGTGGATTTGCCAATTTTGGATCGATTGGCATTCAGATAGGGGGTATCAGCGCCATTGCCCCGGGGCAACGTAAAAATCTGACAGAATTAGGGGTGAAGGCCCTGATCGGGGGAACCATTGCCTGCTTCCTTACAGCTACCGTCGCAGGAATGTTGGTGTAAGATTGTTATTGGTTTCTCTCCAGGAGCAGCTTGTATAATGGGATGAGTTGATGATGAATTCAATGCTCATAATCAAGACTTTCATCTAATTTACCCTTAAACATTCGGTGGACGAATGTAAAGTAGATTGACACTAAGATCAAAGCTGCGATCCACCAGATGATGGCAACAGATAGCCCGTAATGTGTGGAACTTGCGTTATAAATAGTAATGGCTTCATTTACAGAATTTGTTGAAGGCAGTAACTGGGGAAATAGACCCACGGCATTACTGGCCAGCCCGGCTACTATAAAAGCAGCTGAGCTCCAGAAGGCTTCTCTGTGCTTTTGCAGCCGGTTGAAATAAAATATTCCCCCTAATCCCGCAATACCAATCAAGGGGAAAACCAGGGTTAACGGGTATTCTGTAAAATTCTCAAAAATGTAGTTTTTAATAAACCAAACTTCTGCCAAAGAAATGGCAAGTAATGGAATTAATACTATCAGCAACTTAGGAACCAGTTTATGAAGTTTTGGATTTAAATCCCCGTCAGTTTTAAACATGATCCAGTTGGCACCGTGGATGGTCAGGATTAACACGGCAATCAAACCAATAGTAAGGGTAAACCAATCCAGGACACCGGGATCCTGGTGAAGAGGGGAGAATTGATCATTCCACAAAGGGAGGAAAAAATTGTGGGGTTCATATTTTGATACCCCCTCGCTAACGCCCCCGAGGTTGGCTCCCCGGATAACATTGCCCATGGCTGCTCCGAAAAAGAGTGCCAGCAGCAAACTTGCTGTACCAAAAACCTTATCCCAAATCGTATGCCACATCGGATGTTTGAACGCATTGCGCAATTCCATGCCAATCCCTCTCATAATCAGTAACCAGAGTACGATAATCAGGGGAAGATAAAAACCGCTGAAGGAAGCGGCGTAATATTTAGGAAAAGCCATAAATAAAACCCCGCCCCCGGCAATCAGCCACACTTCATTGGCATCCCAAAAAGGGCCAATGGCACGCACGGCCTGTTTTTTTTCTTTTTCGGTTTTGGCAACGAAAAAATGGACGATTCCCGCACCAAAATCAAATCCGTCCAGGACGACAAACATGGATAACATGAAAACCAACAGGATAAACCAAAGCTCAATCATGATAATTTTTTTTAATGGGCTTTTAATTTGATTTTACTCTCCGGACCATGATGAACAGCCTTACCGATCAACAATAAAAAAAGTAATCCTAAAAGGAAATAAATGGCGATAAAACCGAGGAAGGTAAATAGCGTATTCCCTGATGAAACTGTTTCTGACGCACCATCTGCCATTTTCATTAAACCGTAAACAAGCCAGGGCTGTCTTCCTAATTCCGCAGCATACCATCCGGCAATATTGGCGATATACGGGAAGGGGATCATCAGCAACAAAATCCACAATAGCCATCGTTTTTGTACTAAAGACTCTCTCCACCAGAAGAAGGCAGCCAAAAGCAATACGCCAATAAAAATGGTGCCCAGACCAACCATGATATGGTAAGCATAATATAATCCGGGAATGTTTGTAGGCCATTCTTCCTCAGGAAAATCGTTCAATCCCTTCACCTCTGCATTCCAGCGCTCATAAGTCAGCATACTCAAGGCATGGGGTACCTCAATACCATTATCCATTTTCTGTTCTTTCATATTGGGTTGCCCGATGAGCACCATCGGGGCACCTGCTTCAGTATTAAATAAACCCTCCATAGCTGCGAGGGTGATGGGTTGGTATTGGGCTACGTTTTTGGCTGTCCAGTCGCCAAAAGGGAAAGCCACTAAAAGGGATGCTGCCAACCCGAAAGCCACCCCGGTTTTGAGGAATAAGGTCGCGTAAGTATGGTGACGGTTAACCAGTAAATAAAATGCACCTATTCCGGCGACCACAAAGCTGGAGGTTACCAGTGAAGCTGCCTGGTTGTGCAGAAAAGAAGGCATCAGCCATGGATTGGAAAACAGGGCGCCAAAATTTTTGAGTACAAATTCCCCATTGGCCATAATTTCATGTCCTACAGGGTGCTGCATCCAGGAATGGGTGGCAATGATCAGGTAACCGCTCAGCCACGAACCCAGGAAAATCATGAAAGCTGAAAGAAAATGCAGCTTCCTGCCGATTAACTTTTCACCGAAAAGAAACAAGCCTAAAAAACTGGATTCCAGGAAAAAGGAAAACATGCCTTCCATCGCCAACGTTTGTCCGATTATATTACCAGTCAATTCTGAAAATCGTCCCCAATTGGTGCCAAATTGAAATTCCATGGGAATTCCTGTTACAACACCCATTACAAAATTTACAGCAAATATTTTTGCCCAAAATTTAGCGGCATGGTTGTATTTTTCATCATCCGTCCGCATGAATTTCCATTTAAACCACACGATAATAAGGGCAAGGCCCATAGTGAGTTGTGGAAAAAGGTAGTGGAAGGTAATGGTAAAGGCAAACTGAAGCCGGTCGTAAAGAAGCGCGTCTTCCATGATTTTTGAATACTTGTTCGAAACTATTCCGAAAGATTTCGGATTTAAATTTTTATGATTGTAAAAATAGAAATCATTCGAATTGGTTTTTTGTGTTTTTTATCACAATCAGCTCCTGATTTTTGTGTTTTTTTACAGAACCCGGACCATTCAAAAGCCCATACCCTTGTAAAGCGTTTTTTATAAATTCATTATCCCGATTATCTTTGTGGCATGAAAGCAAGAATGGAGTCTATCATTTCCGAATCCATCCGGGCCAAGCAGGCTGTTTTGGCGGATGGCCAACTTCTGGAAGTCATCACTTCTGTTGTGGAGGCCTGCATTGAAACTTTTCAAAACAAAGGAAAAATTCTTTTCTGCGGCAATGGTGGCAGCGCTGCTGATGCACAGCATATAGCTGGTGAACTTTCCGGTCGGTTTTTTATCGATCGCGAGCCTTTGTTTGCGGAAGCGTTGCATGTAAATACTTCGTTTTTGACTGCCATGGCCAATGATTACAGTTTTGAAGAAGCCTATGCGCGAATGGTTCGGGCAGCTGGCCGGCCTGGAGATATACTGTTTGCCTTGTCCACTTCGGGCAATTCTGAAAATGTACTTAAAGCGGCTGAGGATGCTCAAAAAATAGGCATGAAAGTGGTCGCCATGACGGGAACAACGGGAGGTGAACTCAAAAACCATTGCGATTTTCTCATCAATATTCCATCCCACATCACTCCCAGAATTCAGGAATGTCACATTATGGTAGGGCATATCATTTGTGAATTGGTGGAAGAGCGATTGTTTGGGGAATAGAGAAATGGAAGGAGTAAAAGGGTAAGTGGTTCTAAATCGTCCCGGCACTTCCTGCTGCCGGTTGGCGGGATGTCACTTTGTTCGTTCAGGTTGTTTCAGGCTCCCTACATGCACTTTTCAGGGGTTGTATTAGGTTTCCGACTTCTTTTTCCGCGTTAATTTCAGCCTTTAAGATAAAGAGCCCAAAATGTAAACTCGTACTGAGGCCTGGCACTAAAATCACGCATTACCCAATTCGATCTCGCCGATACTTTGACGGAAGTCTTTTTCGATTAATAATTTCAAGTTGACCAGCAGAATCTGTCCCATGGTTTTACAATTATCAAACCTGTCCGTTTTGTGGTGGTAGGCCATTTCTCCTCTGAGTTGTTCGACCTTTTTGGGGAAGGAGATGACATCTTTGGCCATGATGTTAAGCAGGTTGCGAACCCGGGTTTGAGAAGTTTGGATACGAAAGGCGACAAGGCTGCGTTCCTCCAGTTGATACTGACGAACTGTTTCCGGAGACATGTGCTTGATGCCCAGGAAAATGATGGGGTTATTTTCCTTGAAGAATTGTGGCAGATAAAAGCTTTTTCTGCCCTCATAACTTTGCTGATCAAAATCAATGGCGCGCAAACGGTATTGATTCCCATCGATATCCGGGGTGATGTCAACCACGTAATTGTAAGACCTCATATCTCCTAAAAGCCTTATAAAACAACGTTCGTTAAATTTCACGAACTCCTTGGCAATTCGGATTTGGTTGAATTCATCCACGTCCAGATGATGCTTGATGAAGTCATCGCCCGGAATTCCGGAAACGTGTTCTTCGATCATGGTCTCTTTGTACACCAGGTATCGAAGGTAGTTGGGAGACAGCAGATTCTCCAGTTCCAGTCCATATATTCTGGAGGAGTCTGCTTTTTTAACATAAAAATGATCGTAATTATCGTTGAGCTTGTTGACGATACGAACGCGGAACGGGTGGGTGTTGCCAAAACTGCAAAAGTCTATTCTGGCCACGGAGAGATGTTCCTGAACCTTGATATCTCCATCTGTTTTGAGAAAGGCATAGATTTCGGTTAGCGCCCGGTTTAATTCCACCATATCGGATTCCGGGTAATAAACCGTCTCCCACAGGGTGTCGTTCCCTAGAGCGTCCAGGAGCGGAAGGGAGCTCATATAACGGGCGAGATCTTCGTATTCTACGGGAAGTTCGACATACCGGTTGTGTCGTTCCAGGTAAGTCCTTAAAGGTTTATTGACTTTAAACCCGATTTTCTTTTTAGAAGGTATGTCGCCCTGCATAATGGAAGGAGTTATGGGTAGCAAGTTACTGGTTTCTGGATGAATAAACAACCAGCAACCAGTAACCAGCAACCAGGGGTTATCCCTGCATGAGGTAGTAAACACCAACCCCCACAAAATAACCCAATGCAGCTAAGAGGATATTCGTTTAAGGTACCAGATGAAATCAATTTTCAAGATGCCCATAACGGCTACACCTGCTGCTGAACCGATGATGAGGATACTACCCCCTGTTCCGGCACAGTAGGCGAGTAATTCCCAGAATTTATGATCCACAGGGTAGGTGGTAAAGTCATACATTCCCATTGCTCCGGCCACTAGCGGCACGTTGTCGACGATCGCTGAAAGAATACCAATGAGAATATTGATAATATAGATGTTACCAAACGTGTCATCTAATGCAGTGGCCAGTTGTTCCAAATGGCCTGCTGTCTGTAATCCGGCAACCGCCAGCAAAATACCGAGGAAGAACAATACACTTGGTACATCGACTTCTCTGAGCGTACCTACTACGGTAAGATGATGATAATGGCGTTTGTTTTTTGAACGGTGGATGATCTCTGTTACCAGCCAAAGCACTCCCAGTCCTAGTAATATACCCATGAAAGGAGGTAAATGGGTGACTGTTTTAAAAACGGGAACAAACAACAACATACCAACCCCCATGAAGAAAATCAGGTTTCGTTCCCAGCTGGGTATAGGGTCATGATTACGATGGTTTTCTTCTTCCGGTCGTTCTACGTTTCCTTTGTATGTCAGAGAAACAACGATGAGCGGGGCCAACAGTGCCGCTAAACTTGGCAAAAATACCATTTTGATAACATTGGCCGCAGTAAGCTGACCGCCAATCCATAACATGATAGTGGTTACGTCACCAATGGGAGACCAGGCACCACCGGCATTAGCTGCGATAATGATCATTCCGGCAAAGAACCAGAGATCATTTTTATCTTTTATCAGTTTTTTCAATACAGCAGCCATTACAATGGATGTTGTAAGGTTGTCGAGGGCCGCAGAGAAGAAAAAGGTAAGGAGAGTTAGTATCCACATCAATTTCACCTTGTTGGTGGTTTTGATCTTGTCGGTAACGACGCTGAAGCCTTCGTGCGCATCAATCAATTCCACAATGGTCATGGCGCCAAGCAGGAAAAAGAGAATACTTCCAATTTCACTCAGGTGATGCAGGATCTCTTCATCAATGTGGTGGGAAATATCGTGAATACCTTTTGCCCCGAGAATGGCATCGCCTCCGATAACCAGGGCAGTCCAGACCAATACCCCTGTGAGCAGGGCAGAGGCGGATTTGTCAATTTTTAAGGGATGTTCCAACGCGATGGCTGCATAACCGATCACGAAGATGATAATCATTGCAATGTACATAGTAACAGTTTTTCGCTAAATGATGATTATGTATAAGCTTAAAAAGCTCTAAATTTAAAAGGCCGAAGATAGGAAGTTTACCTTAATTTTCGCTATCCGCAACTGATTTTATCTACCCTCCTTTTATGGCGCCCACCCTCGAAGGCTGTCGAGATGAAAATGCGAACCATTTGCAAGGCGGTTTCTTCGCTGACAAACCTTACTGGTATGGCTAAGACGTTGGCATTGTTGTGTTGTCTGGCAAGGGATGCTATCTCATTTTTCCAGCAAAGGGCTGCCCGGATTCCCTGGTGTTTATTGGCGGTCATGGCAACGCCATTGCCACTGCCACACATGATAATTCCAAGGTCAGCCTTACCACCCTCGACATCTTCCGCAACCGGGTGAACGAAATCGGGATAATCTACGGAATCAGGAGAATTGGTACCATAATCTGTCACTTCAATACCGAGTGAATCCAGCAGTGATTTAACAGCAGTTTTGTAAGGATATCCGGCGTGGTCACAACCGATTGCCATTCTTTTCACTTCCATGTTATTTGTTTTGCGGCAAAAGTAAAAAGAAATGGGAGGTATTTAAAGAAATTCTGAAACCCATCTTACATTATGCCTTTTAAAATAGAAAATATTGATTAATTGTGTTTTCTTCGTCATGCTGATTGGGCATATTTTTCATTTGTTATCTCCGAAATTCCTGTCTGAATTATTTTTTTTAAAACACTTAACATGCATAAAATTTCACCATTATTGGGGGTCCTTATGACCTTCGTTGCTCCAGCTTTTGCCCAGGTTTATATCAATGAATATTCTGCCTCCAACCTGGAGAGTTTTTATGATAATTACGGCAAAACGGAAGACTGGATTGAGCTCTATAATGCCGGAGACCAGGCCGTTGATCTTAGTGGTTATCACCTTTCTGACAAGGAAGATAATCCCGGGAAATGGGAAATTCCGGCCGGGACCATAATGCAACCGGGTGATTTCCTTTTGTTTTGGTGTTCAGGAAGAGATGAAGCCTCCGGGGGTAATTATCATACCAATTTTAAATGTGCCCCAACCAAAGATCCCGAGTTCGTATTACTTTCTGATCCCACTGAAAATATTATTGAGCTGTTTCCACTTGAATTAACACTTGTGGAACATTCCAGGTGCCGCGCCGATAATGGAGATACCCCTTGGCGTATTTGTGTGAATCCAAGTCCGGGATATGGAAATGCAGGAACATCACAGTTCCTGAGATATTCCCAAACACCGGAAATGGACCAATCGGCCGGATTTTATCAGGATTCCGTATGGGTTACCCTGACCAATAATGAACCGGGCTCTGTATTGCGATATACCCTTGATGGTACCAATCCCACCCCTGATTCACCTGAATATTTGGAACCTTTTTTAGTGAATCAAACCACGGTTATTAAAGCCAGAGCCTTCAGTGAAAACCCGGATATTTTGCCTGGGAAAATGGAGTTTAATACGTATTTTATCAATGAAGACTTCTCCCTGGTTGTTTTTTCGGTCGCTGCTGATGAAGTAATTGATCTGGCGAACGGTGACGGGAGCCTGATTCCCATCGGTTCACTTGAATATTTTAATAAAGATAAAGAAAGAGAAGCCACTTCGTTCGGGTCGCTTAATCGTCACGGCCAGGATTCCTGGGCACTTCCACACCGCAGCCTGGATTGGGTTTCCAGGGATGAAATGGGCTATTCCAAGGCGGTTCAGGCTGAATTGTTCGGCTATTCAGACAGAGATGAATATCAAAAATTTATGTTCCGAAACTCCGGGGATGATAACTATCCGGCCGTCAATGATAATGCACATCAGGGAAGTACCCACGTCAGAGATGAATACGTACAAACCCTGGCTATGCAAGGCGGATTAAAACTGGATACCAGAGCCGTGGAACGGGTTGTTTTATTTCTCAATGGCGAGTATTGGGGAGTGTATGGCATGAGAGAACGTCCGGTAGACCATGATTATACGGAGGAATATTACGATCAGGGAAAGTACGACCTTCATTATCTGACCACCTGGGGCTCTACAGAGGCTCAGTATGGTGGGGATGAAGCCTTCTCAGACTGGGTTCAGTTAAGGGATTTTATTTTGCAAAATAATATGGGCGATCCCGTTAATTATGAGATCGTAAAAGATCAGTACCAAATGCTGAGCCTGATTGACTATATGATCGTTAACCTCAATTGTGTTGCCTCCGATTGGCTAAACTACAATACCGGATGGTGGAGAGGATTAGACCCCGAAGGAGACCATAAAAAGTGGGGGTATATCCTATGGGACCTGGATGCTACCTTTGATTACTACATTAACTACAGTGGTGTCCCAAATACAAGTCCTACCGCAGAACCTTGTGATATCGAAGGTATTTCAGATTATATGGATGATTTTTTTGATGAGGAACCCATTGATGTGATCCCCGATCCGGAAAATTGCCAAACCATTCTCAATGGAAGTAGTCCTTATCCTGTTACTGACTCCATTTTTATCCAGGTTATCAATAACGATCATTACTGTTGTGAAACAGAATGGGACGGTATTTGCCAGGATGCCTATAATGCGCTGGTGGAAAACCCCGGAAATATTACCAATACACAGGGGAATGTAGGGAAACATGAAAAAATATTTTTGAAGCTGCAGGAGGAAAGCGAAACCTTCCGTCAGTTGTATTTCTCCCGCCAGGCAGATTTGCAGAATACAGTTTATACCTGTGAAAATATGATGCAGACGCTGGATAGTATGATCGCAGTCATTCAGCCTGAAATGCCGCGGCAGATCGAAAGGTGGGGCGGGTCAATGTCAGAATGGGCTCAAAATGTGAATGATTTGAAAAGTTTTATTGAATTGCGTTGTGAGTTGTTGGACGAAGGCATGGTGGAATGTTTTGACCTTACCGGTCCCTATGAATTAACTTTGAAAGTGGAACCTGAAGGGGCAGGATCCATTGAACTGAATACTTTGGATCTGGAATCATTCCCGTGGTCAGGGTTTTATTATGGCGGAATGGAAAACCTGATCGAAGCTAATACAGTCGATGAAGAATTATACGTTTTCAGCCATTGGGAAAGTGCCGCCGGCAATACGATATTCCCGGATGTATTTGACGATAAGGCCAAAATTCAATTGACTACCGAGGATACTTTGACGGCAGTATTTACCAGCCTTGTCAAAACAAATGAAGTGGATCCGGGCATTACTTTCTCTGTTTTCCCTAATCCTGCAACCGATCAGATCGTTTTGAATTATGAATTGGATGAGGCGATGGAAATAAAAGTAAACTTATTTTCCACGATCGGTGAAATGATCAGTTTGCCTTCATTACCTGCCGGTAAAAAAAGTGCCGGAAAACATACCGAAATGATTGGGTTAAAGGGTATATTGCCACCAGGTGTTTACTGGTTGAATTTTACCTCAGGTGAGCACCGGCTGACAAGAAAAATTACTGTTATTTAATTCAAATTAATATCCATAATGCAAGTAATCGTACTCGGCGGCGGATTGGTAGGCCGGCCAATGGCCATTGACCTGGCTCCTGATTTTGAGGTGACGGTGGCAGATATCAATCCGGCTAACCTGCAGAAAATAGATCCCCAACATGGCATAAAAACCATTCAGCAGGATCTTTCCAATAAAGCGGAACTGACCGAATTGTTGAAAAATTACGACCTGGTCATCAATGCTGTTCCGGGGTTCATGGGGTTTGAAACTTTGCGAACCATTATTGAAGCGGGAAAAAATGTGGTGGAGATCGCTTTTTCACCGGAGGATGTTACTGAGCTGGATGCCTTGGCCAAAGAAAAAGGAGTGACAGCTATTTGTGATATGGGTGTGGCACCAGGGATGAGCAATGTGTTGATCGGCCACATCAGCTCCAGGATGGAAAAAACCGAAAAAGTGCAAATCTATGTAGGCGGTCTGCCGAAAAAGCGCAGCTGGCCCTTTGAATACAAAGCACCTTTCTCACCGATTGATGTCATCGAAGAATATACCAGACCGGCCAGGGTCGTGGAGAATGGCAAAGAAGTTATTAAAGAAGCACTTTCGGAAGTTGAGTTGATGAATTTTAGCCCGGTAGGTACCCTGGAGGCTTTCAACAGTGACGGGCTGCGTTCCCTCGTGCATACCATTGATGCCCCGGATATGGTAGAGAAGACGCTGCGCTATCCCGGCCATGCTGCGATGATGAAGGTCTTGCGGGAAACCGGTTTTTTTAGTCAGCAGGCGATTGATGTCAAAGGGCAAAAAGTCCGCCCCATTGATTTGACGGCCAAATTGCTTTTTCCCAAATGGGAATTGGGGGATGAAGAGCCTGAATTGACCATCATGCAGGTTATCATAGAGGGGAAATTAGATGGAAAAAGTATCCGCTATACCTACGATCTGTACGATGAATACAACCCGGAAACAAAGACTCATTCTATGGCTCGTACCACTGGATATGCCGCCACAGCTGCCTTGAGGATGTTCGCTGCAGGATTGTTTAAGGAAAAAGGGGTTTTTGTTCCGGAAGCCATTGGGAAAAATGCTGATTGTGTCCATTTTATCCTTGATCGACTCAAAGAACGCGGCATTGAATATGTGGAAAGGGTAGAGGAGTTGTAAGGATACAAACAGGCTCATTGCGTTCATAGCGTATTCATAGTGCACCTTGCGGTGAAAAATAAGACAAATATGCGAGGATTAAATTCAGGCAAAGATTATCCATTGAAGATCCTGATCTTGATTTTAGGTTTAGGAATAATAGTCTTAAGCCTTGTACTCAGGTCCATATTTCCATCCACCGTAGCCTGGATGCCCGAAGGGTTTTCCACGCCTATTATTGCCTATGAGTTTTTATTGTCATCCGAAGAGGTGCTCAAATTCTTTGGACCAGCGGGTCCTCTCCGGGATTCATGGGTGGAGTCGATGGTGACCGGACATAAGGTCGATACGGTTTATCTGCTGGTTTACGGACTTTTCCTGGTTAGTTGGGGCTGGCTGGCATTGAAAAAGTCGGGCCGTAATTTTTATTTTGCCATAATCCTTTTGGCCGTGATGGCTTCCGTTTGTGACTGGTTTGAGAACAAACAGTTGGTTCAAATGGCTACTGCCCTCGAAACGCAGGACTTCGACAAACCCTTAAAATTATTGTTGCTTTTCACCTGGTTGAAATGGGGTAGCTTAGCATTGGCTTTAGGCGGGCTGTCAGCATATCTTTGGGCAAAAGGATGGTTAGGGAAAATTTATAGCCTCGTATCTGTTTTGACCATCGTTTTAGGGTTTATGGCATTCTTGAACCGATCAATTATCAACACTTATTTTACTTTGGGCATAACTGTTCTTTTTTTATTGCTGATCGTTTTGGCTGTTTGGCAGATATGGTCAGGGGAATCGAAAAAATAACCATCCCCTTGTAATCCTGGCTCTAGCCTGGAATTAAGAATTATCCGAACAATCTTACCCAATATTTTCCAACCCAACTCCTTTAAAAGCAGGTCTTACATCATAAAGAAAGATTATGAAAAAATTCTTGTTTTTTGGGCTGCTCCTTTTGGGATTTGCCATTTTCTCCGCTGCTTGCTGTGACGATGACGACCTTGGCTATTGTTCTGAAAAAGCCGTTATCCTGGAAGTCGATAACCGGGACTGTGCCTGTTGTGGCGGATGGTTTATTGAGATCGGTAACGATACCCTTCGGGCAATAGATCTGCCAACTGACTTCCAGCTTAGTTTGCAGGTTGATGAATATCCCTTGCCTGTGTATTTAGAGTGGTCCCCGATGGAAGACCCCTGTCTGGGTGATGAGATTGAGGTTGAATGTATCCGCAGACGGGAATGACCTTAACAATTGAATGGAAAGTTGTTTCTTTCCCGGGATTCCCCGTTAAGGTTTTATGAAGACTCTTTTTTTTGTAATTAAAATCTTTTGGCTTTTTCTGGCCCTGCCTTTGTATGGCCAATCTCCTCGTACCATACACGTATTTGTAGCTTTGTGCGATAATGCCCATCAGGGAATTGTACCTGTCCCTGATAAGATAGGGAATGGGAGTGATCCTTTTAATAATTTGTATTGGGGAGCTGGCTATGGTGTTAAAACTTATTTTTTAAAGAAAAGTGGGGACTGGATAAAGGTGAAGGAAGTAAAAGATCCATCTGGTGGGATTTTAGAGCGAATCATTTTTAAACATAAAAGCGAAACCGTTTATCTGATGGCTGATGCGTATGATGGAAAATTCATCAAAAATACGACAGAGGATTTCCTGTGGTCAGCCAGTGGATGTTTGGAGGTTACGGACTCTTTGGATGGTTATACGCTGAATTTCGGGGGTAAATCTGACCTGGCGGTTTATATTGGTCATGATGGCCTCATGGATTTTGATGTTGACCTGAAATTAGCACCGGCGAATAATTCCTACAGGGAAGTCATCATCCTGGCCTGTTACAGTAAGGAATATTTCTCTCCCCACATACGTTCCGCGGGCGCACACCCGCTGATATGGACCAACGGTTTGATGGCTCCCGAAGCTTATACCCTGGAATGGGCCCTGGATGGTTGGGTTCTGGATGAATCTGATGAGCAAATCCGACAAAGAGCCGCCAAAGCTTACAGCCATTATCAAAAGTGCAGCTTGAAGGCAGCGAGGTGGCTGTTGCGGACGGGATTCTGATGATTGCAACAAATTTGGATTCCTGTCTTTTTACCACAGGAACACACGGTTAGCTTTAAGCATAAATGCAATTTGCTGAAAAATAGTATTTATTATCTCATCGCGCACAACCAGCATCTACAAATAAATCTCCTCCAAAATCCGTTTGGCCACTCCATTATCCAGCCTTGGTCCAAATTGGGAAACGACCCTGGAGGCCGCCAAACTGGCAATTTTGCCCGATTCTGCATGGCTATGGCCGTTGGTGATACCAAACAGATAAGCTCCTGCAAACATGTCACCGGCACCATTCGTGTCGACGGCCTTTACCGGAAAAGGTTCGATGTCGATGAAGGTGTCACCGTCAAAGATCAGGGCCCCGTTTTTCCCCTGGGTAATGGCAAAACGTTTGGCTACCTTTTTGAGTTCTTCTCTGGCAACGTTGATATCGTCTGTTTGCGTGTAAGTCATGGCCTCGTCTTCATTACAGAATAAAAGGTCTACACTCGCCCCGATAACTTCATCCATTTCATCCCGGAAAAATTTGACCATATTGGGGTCGGAAAAGGTGAGTGCAGTTTTTACGCCATATTTTTCCGCTATTTTTTTGGCACGCTTCATAGCTCTTCTTCCGCCTTCGGAGGTGATGAGATAACCTTCGATGTAGAGATATTTGGCGGCTTTGAGGGCCTCCTCATCCAGTTCCCTTTCTGAAAATTCAGAAGTTATTCCAAGGAAAGTATTCATGGTACGATCAGCATCCGGGGTGATCATCACGAGGCACTTCCCAGTGATTCCGTTGGTCCGTGGCATCCCGTTTAGATTGGTCTTGACATTGGCCTTTTCGAGGTCGTGCATATAAAAATCACCCAATTCGTCTTTGGCAACCTTACAGGAATAAAAACATTTGCTTCCAAACTGACTGGCGGCAATAAGGGTATTGGCTGCTGAACCGCCACTTTGTTTTTTGGTGACGTGTTTTTGTAAGGCCAGGATCAATTCATTCTGGCGATTTTCTTCCACCAGGGTCATTACCCCTTTTTCAATGCCATGCTTTTCAAAGAAATCCCTTGTTACCTCAAATTCCATGTCTACCAGGGCATTGCCTATGCCGTATATGTCAAATGTTTTTTCCATTTCAACTGTCTTTTTTAAAATTTCCGCAAAGGTACATATTTGCCCATTAAGGTCCTTGGTTTTTTCAATAAATCAACCAGTCATTCCCAATCCTCCCTGTTGATCAACCGGTAACTGGCGCTGGTGTCAAAATGAAAATACGGGTCTTTAAAATCCGTGATATTCCAGGCTTCAAACGGGCCGATGAACACCGTTTTATCGTTTTGGTATTGCTTGAAAACCGAATTATTTTCCTTTGTCAGCAGGAGGGTTTTGGTTTTTTCCGGGTTGTCATGTGCTGAGATCAAAGCGGTGACAAAGGGTGTTGCCCAGGAGATTTCCGGTTTTTCCGGAGGAGCATCTTTTTCAAAAAGGGCAATTTTGGGGGCACCCAGATGTTCGGTTTTTTGGAGCAACATCCTGTGCCAGTCCACCCTTTGGGTATAGACATGATGCCTTTGAGAAATATTCACCAATCGGACTATGATCATCAAAGGAATCACAAATACCAGAATTTTCCGGTAGGCGGTACTTTCCCACAGATCATAGAGCAGAGGAATGATCAGGAAAACCACAAGAATGCGGTAAAAACTTTCCGCATGATATTGGTGTAAACCTCTGGCGTAGGATAAATTGATGAGCAGTAAATATCCCCAGAAAAACATTTGAAAGAGGCATTGTTTTTTCCAACTTCTATTTTTGGTATAAAACCAGGAAATCATTCCCCAAAGTGGTAATATGAAAAAATAATCTGTTAGTAAATAATGGATCAGATTTTGTGTGCTTTTAATACTGAAAAAATCACCGAAATGCTCCAAAACCCCGCCAACCATTTTATAACTTGAAGCATCATAAGGTTTGGTAGGAACCAGGGTGTGCTTTAGGACAAGCATCAAAAGAAAAATAATCAAAAGCCAGTAGTAGTGTTGGTTTTTGTCAAAACCCTTTGAAAACAAAATAAAAAGCCAAATGAAACTAAAAGGTATAAAGAGCAAAGGATGCAGAAACAGGATTATGGGCAGCAAGGGCACTAAAACAAAGAAGTGTTTCCAGTGCAACGGCATCCATTTCATCACCATCCCAAAAAAGAAAAGTAAAAGGATAATCGCCTGGAATAATTCTGACTGTATCCAATAAAAGGTATGACTCACCAAAAGGGTGAGGAATAAGATCATTACCAAACCCATACGTTTGTGTTTCACGCCAAACCACAAGATCAAAACACATATCAGTGGCTCTAGAACGAAGCTGATGGAATACAGCCATAAAGTTATGTTCAAAGGGAACCCTGCTCTCGCAGACAACAACGGGAAAACCTGGACAAAAGCAGCCCCGAACCGATTCACCTGGATGGAAAAGGCATCTTTACGTAAAATAGAAAATCCCTGGTAGGCGGTATCCATGATCATGGTCCGTTCTTCATAATACAGAGATGCCAGGATCAGTAGTACACCAAAGGTCCCCCAGACGAGCCATCGGAGGTATTTGGAGTGCAGATCCAGAAATCTATTTTCCGCCATTAGTCAAATAGTTGAGTGGGTAAAAATAAACCATTTCCAGTACTTTCAACTCATTTCCTTGTTCCCTTGAGGCAGGTCCCGACACTTCTGTGTACGGGATGATTAAAAACCATGTCGCGGATGTCGCTATCGCTCCATTGTTCCTCCCCGCGTGGGTGTTCCTGGATTTCTGCAATTTCTACCCATATCATTTGTGTATTAGCGGCCAAATAGCATCAGACCTCCAAATTTTGTATCTTGCACCTCCAAAATGGCAGGAAATGAACGCTGGTAGTTTTTTAAAATACATCAAAACGCCGTCTTTATTGCACCAACTCTCCTATGAAGAGTTGAAAACCATTGTATTGCAATACCCTTACAGTGCCAATCTGCATCTGTTGTTATTGTTGAAAAGTAAGCTCGAAAGTCATAAGGACTACGATAAAAATCTCGCCATGGCCGCAGCTTACAGCATTGATCGGGCATATTTGTTTCGTTTATTGCAAAACCCTGAGTTGCAATCGTTGCAGGCCAGCCAGGTACTTAAGGAAGATGACGTGCTGGAATTGAAAGACCTTTCCCGCCTGGAAGAAGATTTGGAAAAAGAGGTGGTATTGTTGACCGATGAAGCTATACCCGGAGAAGCCCCATCCTTAGAAATGGAAATCCCCGTGCAATCATCTGAAACTAAAAAAGAACCGGAATCAGAAGAATCAGTTTTGGATCTTCCTCAAGACGCTTTGGAGGAAAAACCCTTGACTTCCGAAACTCATAAACCCCATCAAAATTCTGATGACCTGCTGTCCACAATGAATGCGCTAAATGCTATCATTGAGGATGTAATCGATCATGAAGCTAAATCAGAAAGTATTTCCACTGATGAAATTCAGGAAATAAGTGATCTGACCGAAACGCTAAAAACGTTTCTTCCCAAGGAAGACGAATCGAAGCTTGAACCAAAGGAAATTGTTCCGGAAGAAGACGAAGAAAAGCCGGAATCTGCCGGAAACATTCAGGAAACTCTCCCGGTGGAAAAGGGATCTGAAATATTGGAAGAAAAGCAGGAAGAACCTGTGGAGGAAGCGGAAAAGGAGGACAGACCCAAAGTGAAAAAGAAAACGACCCAGAAGAAAGTCACCGAAATTGCTTCCAAAAGTATAAAGTCTCAAAGCAGGGTAGCTTCCGAAACCCTGGCACAAATTTTGGAAAAACAAGGGTTAACAGACAAGGCCATTCAAATGTATGAGCAATTAATTTTGACTTTTCCGGAAAAAAGCGCTTACTTTGCAGCGAAAATTGAAAATCTAAAAAACTTATAATAAAATGCTTACGACTTTAACTGTTTTGACCGCCATTGTATGTTTAATGTTGATGCTTGTGGTTCTGGTTCAGAATCCTAAAGGCGGTGGTGTGGATGCTACTTTTGGGGGATCTTCCGCCAACCAGATGTTTGGTGCGTCAAAATCTACTGACTTCATTGAAAAATTGACATGGTACCTGGCAATCGCTATGTTTGCCCTTTGTATCATCACAACTTTGATCGTCGATTCTAGTAAAGCAGCTACCGAATCATTGGGTATGTTGTTCTAACATCGAGCACCTGAAGGAAAAAAAGACCCGGTTGTATTGGCAATCGGGTCTTTTTTATTGTACAAAAACGCATCTGCGACCATATTTTACAAAGATATCCTGAACTGCCAAACCTCCGATTTTAACCGTCAATATGTCAATTTTACAGCATAACTGCTGCCTTCTTTTGCCGAAAATTCGACGATGGCTGCAAAAATGTCAGTATCCTTTATTTGGCACACATTTCGCAGTCAGGAGAAAGTGCAATGTTTGCATTATTACAGCTATTGGAAATTTCAGTAACTGTAAATGAATTCAATAATTATTAACCTAAAATAATATCATTTTAATTATGAGGCCAATTAACGACCGAGTTGTTATTAAACCTGCTCCGGCAGAAGAGAAAACCAGCGGAGGTATTATCATCCCTGATACCGCCAAAGAAAAACCACAAAGAGGTGAAGTAATTGCAGTAGGACCAGGTAAAGGTGGGTTTGCCATGACTGTTAAAGTAGGAGATATTGTTCTTTATGGAAAATACTCAGGACAGGAATTACAGCACCAAGGAAACGATTATTTGATTATGAGAGAAGAAGATATTTTGGTTATTCTCGATTAATCACCCTTTTATTTCAATAAATAATAATGGGTCTCTTAACCGGAACATTGAGCGATTTTACTATTTGATGTTATTTAATCCAAACGACCCATCATTGATTTTCTAATCTAAAAAAAACAAATCCAGCTATGGCTAAAGATATTAGCTTTGATAGAGATGCACGCGAAAAACTGCGTGCTGGTGTTGATGCCCTTGCCAACGCCGTAAAAGTAACCCTTGGCCCTAAAGGCCGCAATGTAGTAATTCAGAAAAGCTTTGGTGCACCTCAGGTAACCAAGGATGGTGTTACTGTTGCCAAAGAAATCGAATTGGAAGACGCAGTGGAAAATATGGGCGCACAGATGATGAAGGAAGTAGCCTCCAAAACTGCTGATATTGCAGGGGATGGAACTACGACAGCAACCGTTCTTGCCCAGGCAATGGTGAATGCCGGTTTGAAAAACGTTACTGCAGGAGCTAATCCAATGGATCTCAAACGCGGAATGGACAAAGCCGTTAAAGCTGTTGTAGCAGAATTGGCGGCCAATACAGAGATCATCGGTGACGATTTCGAAAAGATCAAACAGGTAGCTTCCATTTCTGCCAACAACGACCAGGAAATCGGAGCTTTGATTGCAGATGCCATGAAGCGCGTGACCAAGGACGGGGTAATCACCGTTGAGGAAGCACGCGGTACCGACACTTATATGGATGAAGTTGTCGGGATGCAGTTTGACCGTGGATATCTTTCTCCTTATTTCGTGACTGATGCGGAAAACATGATTACGGAATATGAAAACCCGCTGATCCTGATCCATGATAAAAAGATATCCAACATGCAGCCCTTGATTCCTATTTTGGAAAAAGCTGCTGGTTCAGGTCGCCCGTTATTGATCATTGCTGAAGATATTGAAAGCCAGGCACTGGGTGTGCTGGTGGTAAACCGTCTTCGTGGAGGTTTGAAAGTTGTGGCTGTTAAAGCGCCAGGCTTTGGTGACCGTCGTAAAGCTATGTTGGAAGATATCGCCATCCTTACGGGAGGTGTGGTAATTTCTGAAGAAAAAGGATACAACCTCGAAGGCGCTGACCTTGAGCACCTCGGCAGCTGTGAGAAAATCACCATTGATAAAGACAACACTACTATCGTCAACGGTAAAGGAGAAGAAGAACAGATTACTGCCAGGATCAACCAGATCAAAGCACAGATTGAAACCACAACTTCTGACTATGACCGCGAAAAATTACAGGAGCGTCTGGCCAAATTGTCTGGCGGAGTTGCTGTATTGTACGTAGGTGCAGCTACAGAAGTTGAGATGAAAGAGAAAAAAGACCGTGTTGATGATGCCTTGCATGCTACCCGTGCAGCGGTTGAGGAAGGTATTGTGACCGGAGGTGGAGTAGCCCTGGTGCGTGCCAGAAAGGTGCTTGATAATTTAGCAGGAGAAAATGATGATGAGACTACAGGTATCCAGATAATTTTCAAAGCTATAGAAGCACCACTTCGTTCCATAGCGAATAATGCAGGGGTTGAAGGATCCGTAGTCCTTCAGAAAGTACTTGCTGAGAAAGGAAATATTGGCTACAATGCCCGTCAGGACAGGTACGAAGATCTTAAAAAAGCCGGTATCATTGATCCGACTAAAGTTACTCGTATCGCTTTGGAAAATGCCGGTTCTATCGCCGGAATGATCCTGACCACGGAATGTGTCATCAGCGATAAGCCTGAGCCGGAAGGAGCTGCTCCGCATATGGGCGGCATGGGTGGCGGAATGCCAGGCATGATGTAATCGACATCTAATCAGATATAAATACCAAAGGCAGTTTTCCCATCAGGGAAGCTGCCTTTTTTAATCTGCCACCTCGATCACTTTGCCAATCACCTGATCCTTATCAATCCACCCGTTTATTTTCCCAATATTGTTTCCGATCAGGATTTTATCCTCGGTGATTTCTTTAGCCAGGTGAATCAGGTAATTTCCTTTCCAGCGAAGAAAAATAGCATCTTCCAATGCTACCTCCTTACCTTCAATAGCTATGATGGTTACGAGCTGACCACTTTCAATCCTTCCCCGCATGGATCCTCCGATGGGCCTAACCTGGCAGGTGCCTGTCGCTGATAATTGTTTCAATGCTTCTTTTACCCAACTCATTCTTTTAAGTTTTGTCTTTCTAACTTATGGATATAAGAAAAGGTTCCTTTCATTCAGGCATAAAAAATCCCGAATTCCATTACGATGAACAGAATCCGGGAATTATTAATCAACTATTATTAATCGCTTATCTGACGAGTGTAACACTTCCGTTTAACGGGATAATATTACCGTCAGGTAGTTTGGCTTCCAGTTGCCAGATGTAAATTCCGGCATTCATGGGCTGGCCTCTGAAATGACCATCCCAGCCTCGACTGATGTCATTGGTGGCAAAGTTTTTATCTTCAAAAAGCAATTCTCCCCACCGGTCGTAAACCCGGAAAAAATTGATCTCAATGTCGGGTTTTCCGTGTACAACAAGCCGGTCATTCGCACCATCATTGTTTGGCGTGAATCCGGTTGGAACCGTTACGTCAAAGTCCTTTTGTACAAAAATTGTGATCAGGTCATCCCCTTCGCAGCCGTTTTCATCCGTAACTTCTAGCTGTAAACTGATCTGGAATTCCGTGGTCACTACCGGGTTCAGACAATCCACACAACTCAATATGGAGGTGTCCTGTGGCCACCACTGGAAAAGAACAGGTGTCGAAGATCCTGAAATTTCAGGATAAAGGGTTATCGTTTCTCCAAAAGTTATCGTTTGATCAGGACCAAGGTCTACTTCCAGTGGGTCAGGTTCAGAGATGGTTATGTTGGGTTGAATGATCATACAACCGTAGACATCCTGAATGAAAAGATCATAAGTCCCGGCCATGAGTCCTATCTGAGCAGCACTTCCATTGAAGCTTACATTGTCAAGGCTGTAATTATATGGAGGTGTTCCTCCGGTCGTGGCAGCGCTGATCAAACCATCGCGTCCGCCAAAACAGCTGATGTCTTCAAAGGAAATCTCTGCAGCCAGTGGCTCATCCGGCTGGTCCACAAATACGCTGTCAATGGCAACACAGCCGTTTTGATCAGTGATCTGGAGGCTGTAAACCCCACTTGGGACGTTGCCTATAGCTGCTCCGGTTAATCCATTGTTCCACAAGTAACTATACCCGGGAACTCCTCCGGTGATTTGAGAGGTAACCGTTCCCGTGGATTCTCCGTAACATTCAACATCTTCCGGATCGAAAACGATCCGCAATTCCTCCGGAGAACTCAAGGCAAAGGTTTCTGTAGTGATACAGCCATTCGCATCGGTAACACTTACCGTATAATTGCCCGTTGCCAGATCGGCAGCATTTTGCTGATTGGTTCCATTACTCCAAAGGAATGAGTAATCAGCTACCCCCCCATTTACCGATAATTGAACAGCACCATCTGTAAAGTTGTGACAACTCACATCTTCTATGCTGCCCTGAACAACAAGAGCGCTGGGTTGTGTAAGCTGGAAATTCAATGCTTCGGTACAACCGAGAGCATCTGTGATTGTCACTGCATATGTGCCAGCCTCCAGGTTGGAGACACTTGGTGAATTCGGCAGTGCAGTGGGACTCCAGTTGTAAGAGAATCCACCACCACCGCCGGTGGCAATTACATTGATGGTTCCATCCGTACCATCAAAGCAACTGATATCAGTGCTGTTGAAATCTACCGACATTAATGAAACAGAACCCACGTCCATGGATTCTTCGGCAGAACAACCATTCGCATCGGTAACAGTAACGGAGTAGGAACCAACAGCAAGTCCTGTTGCTGTTCCATTTTGCTGACTTTGGGGGTCATTCCAGCTATACGAATATGGGCTTGTACCTCCCGATGCCGTAACGGTGGCCGTACCATCATCCACGCCAAAACAACCGACTAAAGTTGTTGAGGTCTGGGTTGTCAGCTCCACAGGTTGAAACAGTTCAACCGAAGCTTCGATGGTGCAATCATTTTCGTCGGTAACCATCAAAGTGTAAGCTCCCACTGGAAGCCCTGAAATATCTTGGGTAGTAGCTCCGTTATCCCAGGAATAAGACAGTTGACCTGTTCCGCCGGCGGCTGTGGATATGACAGACCCGGTAGACTCTCCAAAACAGTCCGGATCGTCTGCTTCAAGGTTCAATTGTAATGGTGCCGGTTCTGAAATCGTAAGGGTGTCCAGGTACTGACAATCATTGCCATCTGTGATGGTAACCATCAATTCTCCGGCTTCAAGGTTTACCGGGTCCTGGATCATCTGTCCGTCACTCCACACGAAATCATAGGTAGGAATTCCCCCGGAAATACTACTTACAATAGCACCATCTGTACCCTCGAAACAATTTGGATCAGTAATGTCAAATTGCGCTACAATAGGGGTTGGTGTGTCCACGAAAGGCATGACTTCAAAGGTACAATCATTGGCATCCGAAACGGTTACAGAATAATTTCCGGAATAAAGATCATTTCTGGATATCAACGCGGCTCCACCGTCACTCCACGCGAAACTGTAGGGAGTCGTTCCCCCTAATACTTCCAGCATTACCGAACCGTCATTCGATCCGAAACAGGATACCGGCGCAGTAACTGTCTGTATGCTTAAAATTTCAGGAGCAAGTACTTCTGCAAAGGCAGTATCTGTACAACCCTGAGCATCTGTTACAATCACCTGATAGTTTCCAACAGCAAGTCCGGTGGCACTTTCATTGGTGCCCACTACAGAAGTTGACCCTTCAAGAGTCCATACATAATCATAAGCCGAGGTTCCACCGGTGGCTAGCACATTGGCAACGCCATCGGACGTTTCAAAACAACTGGTGCTGTCAGCAGAGGTTGACAATTCCAGTAAAGGAGGTTCCAGCAAGATGGCTGTGGCAACAACTTCACAGTTATTGGCATCCGATACCGTAACGTCGTAATTTCCGGCTGCGAGGTTAGCAGCGGTATCTCCTGTTTGATCATTTGTATTGGCATCCCATTGATAATTGTAGGAGCCGGTACCGCCGGTGGCCAGTACAGTAGCAATCCCATCTGCTCCTCCAAAACAACTCACATTCACACTGTCTGTAGCGGCAGTGAGTAATGCAGGTTCCGTAAGGGTAAATGTATGTTCTGTGACGCAGCCATTACTATCTGTAAGCGATAAGGTCTGGATTCCCGCACCTAAATTGGTAGCAATGGAATCAACAGCACCACTACTCCAGGAGAAACTGTAAGGACCAGCACCATTGGAAATGTCCACCGTAGCTTGTCCGTCCGTGAAACCATTACAGCTTATCTGACTTAAAACTACCGGATCAACGGTTGGAGCAGGAGCATCTTCTACGATAAAACCCAGATTACCCAGGCAACCAACACCGTCCGTAACCGCTACGGTATAGGTGCCGGGAGTCAGTCCGGTAAACAGGCCAGTATTATTAACCTGACCATCCAGGTCAAAGGTGAAAGGCCCGGTACCTGCCTGGATGTTGACTTGTACCATACCGTCATTCCCGCCGGGACAGGAAGGTATGGTAGGTATTGCTTCTGCCGTGGCAGGATCACAATCCGGTGTCATACATGTTGCAGAAGTGATTACACTTGGACAATTATCCCCCAGAGCCTGTAATTCCAGGGTTACCGATTCCAGAAAGGTAAGGCCGGTAACTGTATGCGATAAAACATCGGAAGGAGATATCCATCCGGTACCATTGACATTCACTAAATAACCCGTAGCTCCGGCAACATCATTCCACACAAAGGTAATCGTACTGGAAGTTATGGATCCGCAACTCAGCATTGGTTGTTCCAAAGCTGGTTCAACTTCCACGGTAATAGAGTCCATGACCATACATCCATAGGTGTCCGTAGCTGTCATGACATAAGTCGTTGTCGTTGCAGGACTGGCAATCGGATCAGGACAGTCCGTACAACTGAGGCCATCAACAGGAGACCAGCTGTATGCAATATCATAAACAGGGTTGAAGGTAATGTGCCAGCTAAACAGCGTTCCATCAAGCCCCTGTGTATCATCGATCAATTGTAAAGTCCAGGTACCATTGGTAGAACGTTCTCCATCCCACAAATCAGACCAGACGCCTTCCGGAAGGAATTCACCGGTGAAGGGAACAGCTTCAGGCCCGGCAAAAGGTCCCGGGAAACTTATGACTTGTGAGGCATTTACCGTAAAACAAGTGTTTAAGTAGTAGTCCAGTCCTAATCCATTACCTCCGTTACCTCCATTGTCGGTTGTCAGTTCCAGGAACTGGCCGTCAGGGCTTATCAGGAAAATATCCATATCATCAATCCATCGGTGTTCAAGGCTGTCTATACAAACTTCGGCAATAACACCCGGACCGAGGGTAAGGGGTATCACGTTTTGTACATTGATATTGGATTGAACAGGAATATTGGCCGATGGGACGGTTAATGGGGTTGTGTTGTAAAATGTTGGTGGTTCCGGAAGGGGTACATCCAGGGTGCCATCCAGTTGAATACTATCGCCTTCACAAATGATTACATCATCGCCCAGGTCAGGTTCGACCAGGGGATTGTCTCGTATCAAAATGGATATGGTGTCCCTGGTACAAGGATCCTTTTGAATATCAATCAGCAAAGTCTCATCGCCTTCTTCAATAAAATCTTCAAAAGCAATGATAGGGATGGAGATGGTACTGTCTCCTGCGGGGATAAAAAGGTCTGGCGGGATGAATTGGTAATCGACGCCATTTTCTGCTGTTCCGAGAATGGTGTAATCTATTGGGGTATCGGCTTCCACAGGGTTAGGATAGGAGAAGGTCAACGTTCCGCTTTCGCATCCTTCTGCAACGGATCCGTCCAGGCTTACTGTTGTAACTTCAATATCCAGGGAACCGGTACCGAAACTCTTGGCTTCCAGAAATACCCCGGAGTCGAATGCCGTATCACTGGCATCGGCAATGACGAGTTTAATGGTATAGGTTTCACAAGGGATTACAACAGCCTCGGCAGTGAGTACGGTTGTAAATCCATCATAAACGGGTTGATTGTTCGTATTGTCGTTGTTGTTATAAAATTCCGAATAGGCGAGGCTTCCGTTAGGCGGTGTACAGTTGTTGAGATTACCTGCAGATCCGACCATTCCGGAGTTTACATTGTTAATGGTAACCGGGAGGGTTGTTCCGGGAATGAAGGCTATATTTTCTCCATTGTTTTCATAAGGCCCGCTAATGCCGGGACCTGAAATGAAAAATCCGAATACATCATTAAAATCACTACAGGCGTATTCCGGATATTCCTCTGAAGCCCAGACATAATTAAATCGCAAGGTATCCGAAATCGGAATAAAAGTGATGGTGTATTTGGCGACATCCTGTGCGTTAAAAGGTGATGCGATGGCAGAGGCATCCGCATCATTGACGTTCCCACCGGCAAAGTTGCTGGCAAAATCATTACCGGTAGCTTCTGCACCAAAATTGGCTCCTTGAGAAACTGCCCTGCCGGAGGTCATGATGATTCCTCTTTCAATGCCTATTATTTCTTCAGCGTGATTGAAGAATCCAACCGCATTGGCAGCCCCCTCGTAGGTTACATTGAGCACCTCCACACCGTCCCCTAAAAAGATGTTGGTAATGAGGTTTTCCGGAGTAATCGGAGGTGCATTGGTGACCTCCATCTGGGCATGGATATGATTGGCATAAATAACAATAAAGAACAGGATTGTTAATAATAGTTGTTTGATTTTTCTCATGAGCAATGTGAAAAAGTTAAATAGATTCTAAGTTGTTTATCCTTAAGGGAAATTAGGGAGGCTTTCTCTTTATGGCCTAAAAATAAGATTCTTTGGGGAAAGCCATTAAATTCTAACCGAATTTGTAGGCTTTTGTACAAAAATCAAGAGCCATGAATCATGTAATATGCTGCTTTTGTAGAAAAAACAGACTGTTCATCTAAAAATAATCTTCCTTCATCCAGTGTGTACTAATTTTGTTTGGATTTATATGCTGCTGAGAAACCGAAAATAAATAAACACATTAATTAAGATTTAGAGAAAAATAAAATAGAAATGAGTCAATTTTTTAAATTTCTTATAGCCTCCACTTTAGGTGTATTCCTCGCGGGGATGCTGATGGCCGTTTTTGGTATAATTATTTTTGCCCAAATAGCCAACGAAGAAAAAAAAGGCAAAACAGTCAAAGAAAATACCATTTTACATATTACGCTGGATGATGCCATTCCGGAACTCACGGATAATGTTGAAAGGGATATGTATTCCTGGAATACCGATCAGGTTTTGGGGTTGAATGATATCATTCATTCGCTTGAAACTGCTGCGCTGGATGACAACATCAAGGGGGTTTTCCTTGAAGTAGATCAATTACAGGGAGGTTTTGCCACCACCAGAATCCTGCGGAATGCATTAGCAGATTTCAAAGCCCATGACAAATTCATCCTCGCACATTCCAAATTTTACAGCCAGGGAGCCTATTATTTGTCTTCCGTTGCCAATGATGTTTATGTCAATCCCCTTGGATGGATAGATTTCAGAGGGTTTGCCTCCGAAACGCCTTTTGTTAAAGAGATGCTGGATCGTCTCGGTGTGGAGATGCAGGTGATCTGGGTGGGTGATTACAAAAGTGCCACAGAACCTTTCCGGCGCAATAATATGTCCAAGGAAAGTAAGGACCAGGTACGGGAATTCCTTTCAGAATATTACGATATTTTTCTCGAGGATATCAGTGAAACGCGCCCCCTCAGTGTGGATGAATTAAGAGCTATTGCCAACGAATTCATTTCGCCTGATCCACAAAAGGCACTGGATCGCAAACTGGTTGACGGAGTCGTTTACAGGGATGAGGTGATTACGGCCTTAAAAGACAGTATTGGTCTCGATCACGATAAGAAATTAAACCTGATGACCCTTAAGGATTATTTCAAAAGTAATCCTAAAAAGCGGATACCAAAGTCAAGGACAGGATAGCTGTTGTATATGCCGAAGGGTCCATTGTGGACGGCAAAGGGCCAGAAGGAAACGTAGGGGACGAAAAATACAATAAGATATTTCAGCAGTTACGCAAGGATAAAAAAGTGAAAGCTGTTGTGTTGCGAATAAATTCAGGAGGCGGAAGTGCCATGGCTTCGGAAAATATGTGGCGGGAATTGATGTTGCTCAAAGAAAGTGGCAAGCCGGTCATTGTTTCCATGGGAACTTATGCGGCTTCCGGAGGTTATTACATTGCTGCTCCGGCAGATTCCATATTCGCAGAACCCAACACCCTTACCGGCTCCATAGGCGTATTTATGATGCTCCCCAATATGCAGAAGTTGTTCAATCAACATCTGGGAATTAATTTCGATACGGTTAAAACAGCTCCAATGGCGGTAGCTCTCTCGCCTTTTTATGAAATGTCACCAAATGAAAGAAAAATATTGCAGTCCCGTACAGATGCGATGTACCAGACCTTCCTCAAGCGTGTTGCTGATGGCCGGGGATGGGAAAGTGTTGATTCTGTACACCAAATCGCTCAGGGGCGGGTATGGACAGGCAGCAAAGCGCTTGAATTAGGGTTGGTGGATCAGCTCGGTGGTTTGGACGAAGCTATAGCCGCTGCCGCAGGAAAATTGGACCTCGGTTCTTACAGAATTGTTGAGTACCCAAAGCCTAAATCACCGATAGTCGCTCTGATGGAACAACTGGGTGGTCAGGCTACTACCAGGACTTCGGCTGCAGAAAAGATGCTGAAGCAGGACTTTGGTCAACTGTTTTCTTCCTATGATTATCTGAGATCCATCTATTCTTCCAAAGGACTTCAAATGCGCTCGACAGTTTATATCCCTTTTGAGTAAAACCTGTAAAAGGATTGTGAAAAAAGGCGACAGGCTGATTAAGTTCGGATTGTCGCCTTTTTTGTGTCACATAAAAAATAAAAAACCGTTACTTTTGAAGCAGGACTCCGTCAGATTAGAGAACAACAACATTTGCACATTCACTACTGATGGATCTTAGGACTATGGAAAAACGACTTTTTGTCAAAGGAGGTAAAGTTTACCATCGCATAAGAATTGATGATGTACTTTTCATATTCACGGAAGGAAATTATTCAACTTTTCAAACTACAGAAAGTAAATACACCGCAAAAATTTCTCTGACACAGGCAGCAGACATTATTCCGCCTGAGGTTTTTATCCGCGTTCACAGAAATTATATCGTCTGTTTTGATAAAATAGATAAAATAGATATCCAGGGAAATAAGATCTTTATCAATGATCGGTGTATTCCCATAGGCAAAAGCTTCAAAAAACATCTGCTTTCTACACTCACCGTTTTGGGTTAGCCGCTGAAAATCATCATCCATCACCATGTAATAGCCAATTGTCACTATTTGGTTTTTATTCTTGGCACTTTTATTTAATTTCGCATCAAACAGTTAAAGACAGGGTTTTTCCTGTTAAAGAATAAAGTAAGGGGGAACGGTTGTCAGGGGCGTTTTGATTTATCAGTTCGTCTGCTGGCAACTTTTTTTGCCCCAATTCATTCAAATTCCTGCCATCATTTTCCTGATAATTACCTTTCTCCTTTGGTTTCTTTTTTGCAGCGTAAATCATTTTCTAATAAGGCTGCAATGTTTTTTTACTTTTGTAGTGAAACTTTTAATACCTAATCGCCAGGAAGTTTTCGGTGGTTGGGTTTTACTCAACTTGAATTAATTACCTACCTTTGCGGCGTGGCGAGAATTCTATCCATTGATTACGGAACTAAAAGGACAGGTTTGGCAGTTTCTGATCCTTTACAAATTATTGCAACCGGACTGGATACGGTGAGTACAAAGGATGTTTTTGATTATCTCAAGGATTACATAGGCAGGGAGGAGGTCGAGACCATTGTTGTAGGAGATCCTAAATATCCTGATGGCAATCCTGCTCAGATTGCCCATTTAGTAGTAGGCTTTGTTCGCAAGCTCAGAGAAATGTTTCCCGATATTCCGGTAGAGATGATGGATGAACGATATACTTCCGAAGAAGCGAAGCAGATCATTCTTCAGAGTGGTGCCAAAAAGAAAAAAAGGAGGGAGAAGGGGCTGGTGGATAAAATCAGTGCCGTTTTAATCCTTCAGGATTATATGGAAGAGCAGAGAATGGTTTGAATTTAAACTTATACGGAAAACAATCGTTTCAATATTGGAAATTCCGAATTTTATATAAGCAGAAATTACTTTTATTAGATGTTGTTACCAATTTATGGATACGGGTTACCCGTTTTGAGAAAAGTCGGCGAAGAAATTGACAAAGATTATCCAGACCTTGAAAAACTGATCCAGGATATGTGGGACACCATGTATTATGCCCAGGGAGTAGGACTGGCAGCTCCACAAATAGGCAAATCGATCAGGCTTTTCATTGTGGATACGATCCAGGTAATGGATGAAGGAAAGGAAGAACAGGGGATAAAACAGGTCTTCATTAATGCGGAGATAATCGGAGAAACCGGTGAAGAGTGGAGTTATGAGGAAGGGTGTCTGAGCATCCCTGATGTACGGGGAGATGTAGAGCGGAAACCGACCATCAAAATCCGTTACCAGGATGAAAATTTTGAGCCCCATGAAACTGAATTTACAGGAATGAATGCCAGGGTCATCCAACACGAATACGACCACATCGAAGGAATCCTGTTTACGGAGCGATTAAAACCCATTCGCAAGCGGCTCCTCAAAAAAAGACTGGAGAACATCAAAAAAGGCAATATCAAGATCGAATACAAAATGAAGTTTGCCGGGAAATAAAAAAAACGGATAGGTCAACAGCCTATCCGTTTTTTTATTACATTTACCCGTATGAAATATTCTGCAGTACTCCGTCAGCAGCCAGCAGTTTTTCATTTATCAATTTTTATTTGAGATGCAGCAAGCAGTTAAATATCTGGTTATCTGTTGATTGGATATTACTGCGATGCGAATAAACGAAACGCCTAAACCAAAACTTCATGGATATATCAACTTTAGACTGGTCGATCATCTTTGCCTTTTTTGTCTTATCAATGCTTATCGGTGTTGTTGTTTCCAAACAATCGGGTAAAAGCTCTTCTGATTTCTTCCTTTCCGGAAGGAATATGCCCTGGTGGCTGCTGGGTTTTTCTATGGTTGCTACCACCTTTTCTGCAGATACACCCAACCTCGTTACAGATATTGTCCGGAAAAACGGCGTCAGTGGTAACTGGGTCTGGTGGGCCTTTTTGCTTACCGGGATGTTGACGGTTTTTGTATATGCCAGACTTTGGAGAAGATCCGGTGTGATGACCGATCTTGAATTTTATGAATTGCGCTACAGTGGAAAAGCAGCCGCTTTCCTGAGAGGCTTCCGGGCCTTATATCTGGGGGTATTCTTTAATGTGTTGATCATGGCGACCGTAACCCTGGCTGCTATAAAAATCGGGGGTATCCTGCTTGGGCTTACGCCAATGCAAACCATCCTGATCGCTTCAATTGTAACGGTTTTCTATTCAGCTTTAGGTGGATTGAAAGGTGTGATCATTACGGATTTCTTTCAATTTATCATAGCCATGGTTGGAGCCGTTTGGGCAGCAATCGTGGTGTTGAACCTGCCGGAAATTGGCGGGCTCTCCAACTTGCTGGCCCACGAGGGCGTTTCCGGAAAACTGAACCTTTTGCCTGATTTCAATGATATGAATGTACTGGTACCGCTGTTTATTTTACCATTGGCCGTTCAATGGTGGAGTGTCTGGTACCCTGGTGCTGAACCCGGTGGCGGCGGATATATTGCCCAGCGAATGCTTTCCGCCAAGGATGAAAAAAATGCGGTAGGAGCAACCCTGTTCTTTAATATTGCCCATTACGCCCTTCGTCCATGGCCCTGGATTTTGATCGCTTTGGGGTCATTGGTTATCTTTCCCATGCAGAAATTTGATTTCGAAAAAAACAATGTAGTTCTGGCCAAAGGTGCTTTGGATACTTTGAATAATAATGTGACTCCGGAAGATTATGATTTTCTTGTGGAAGGTATTCAGAAAAAGTCAGCCTTAGCAACCGATGAAGAGGCCAAAGCCGAATTCGCACGATTGGAGAAGGTCGTCACGGAAAATCCTGATCATCCACAGATTAAATCACTGGCCTATATTTTTTCTAAAAACCAGGGAGAAAGTGCTGTTAAGAAATGGACCAATCCCGTTGATGATGAAAAATTAGTGCCTCTTCAATTAGGGAACCCAAGCATTCCGCTGGATAAACTGGGCCACGATATCGCTTATCCGGCCATGTTGAGCTATTTGCCCAAAGGATTATTGGGGTTGGTTTTAGCATCGCTTATTGCCGCTTTTATGTCCACCATATCCACCCATTTGAATTGGGGGTCCTCGTATATCGTCAATGATTTCTACAAACGATTTATTAATGAGAAAGCGTCTGAGAAAAAAATGGTAGCCATAGGTCGTGCGTCTACGGTAGTGTTGATGGCCCTGGCTGCTTTATTGGCCTTATATTTAAGCAATGCCCTGCAGGCCTTTAATATCCTCCTGCAAATAGGAGCAGGTACCGGTTTGATCTTTATACTGCGCTGGTTTTGGTGGCGAATCAATGCCTACAGTGAGATTGCCGCTATGATCATTTCTTTCCTGGTTGCGGTGTATTTTGAATTTCTCCACCCCGCTGAAGTTGCCGATGAATGGAAACTGCTGTGGGGCGTGGGTGTTACCACCATAGGCTGGCTTACGGTGACGTTGTTTACCCAGCCGGACAGTCATGAAAAACTCTTAAGCTTTTACAAACTTATCAAACCTCACAGCGGAGGCTGGAAACCTGTAATTGATCGCGGAATAGCCGAAAATGAACTGGAGGTTGGAGACGTCACTGTCGGTAAATTACCCGGAGAACTTGCCGGTATGTTTTCCGGGGTGTTTCTTGTATACAGCTCCCTTTTTGCCCTGGGTTTTTGGATCTACGGTAATTTGACCGGAGCCCTCGTGGCCACCGCAGTTGCGCTGGTCAGTGGTTACCTCATGAAGGGTATCCTGGATAGGAAGAACGGGAAATGATCCTTTGCTGCTTTAAGGCTATGATGGTTTGATGTTGTGATGAAAATATTCCAGCATCAAACCATCCTGGCATCAACTTATTTCCTGCCAAAGTCAGCAGGAATTTCTCCCCATTCCTCCGTATTCCACTTCAGGATTTTATTGTCGTAAGTATTGGTCTTTAACCAACTTTCGGCCCGCTCGATGAGTTCGTAAATCCTTTTGGTTTTTGGCGTTCTTTTGAGTTGCGTTTTTACCTTTTTATTACGCACCCACGCCATGGCTGTTCTGGAGTCCGTATATATAGGTGTCGTCTGTCCTGTTTTTTTGAACATGGCCAGTGCATGAACGATAGCCAGAAACTCGCCTATATTATTGGTGCCCAGGTCAAATTTCTGATAAAAGATTTGCGCTTTATTTTTGGTATCTACGCCCTGGTATTCTGTCACCCCAGGGTTGCCGCTGCAAGCCGCGTCAACAGAGATACTGTCCCATACAATTGCCTTCATCGCCTCCGGACTCAGGGTAGCAGGTGTTTTTTTGCCTTTTTTCTCAAAATGATCCACATAGGAGCCGTCAAAGGCAGCCTTAGCCTCTTCCAGCGTTTTGAAAGATTTGTATTTCGCGTTGGGGTAGCCTTTGGTCTGCAACAGGCACTCATTCCAGGATTCATAGATGCCCGGCGTATTGCCGGCCCAGACGACGTAGTATTTGTTCTTTTTTGCCATGAGGGCAAAACTATGAAATAAAGAATGCAAAATGTAGAATGTAGTATGTAAAATTATGGTAGCGGCGGGATTCATTCCGCCTGGCGTCCGGGACAAAACAGGTCTTCCAGGTATTTACGTCGGCAAGATCATCTTCACGGTTTTTGGACAAAAGGAATAGCCGGACAAGGTCCCGGCACTAGGTGCACGAGGATCTGCCGTTGGTCGGTTTAGTCAGGGCCTTTCACTTTGGGTGGGCAAGACAAAATCTTGGGCCCTTTTTTATTGGAAGCCATGAACAAATTCTATTACTCAAGGATATTGTTTTTATTCCCACACACCAAAAAGTCCATATTTATAATCTTTCTATTTAGCGCATATAAGGGTTTGTTTTGTTGTAAATGGTTAGTGGTGCCAGTATCCGTATGCTGTCGGTACTATGTGCCGGTAGCCGAACCTCGTAACCAAAAAAAATCCCTACATTTGCTCCAAAGAAACGATAACAATGAAGTTAATTGATACCCACACCCATTTGTACCTGGAGCAGTTTGATGAAGACCGGGAAGCGGTAGTGGAAAGAGCATTTGCTCAAGGTGTGGAAGCCATGTATTTACCGAATGTCGACAGTCATACGATCGAGGGGATGCTGGCTATGGAAAAAAATGGCCGGGTCATTGTTTTCCGATGATGGGGGTGCATCCCTGTTCTATTGGGGCAAATTACGAAGAGGAGTTACGGATTGCCCGGCATTGGCTGGACAAGAGGCCGTTTGTGGCCATTGGTGAAATAGGCATCGATCTGTATTGGGACAAAACTTTTGTGGAGGAGCAAAAGATCGCTTTTTCCACACAGATGGACTGGGCGCTGGAATTTGATTTGCCCATTGTGATTCATTCGCGGGATGCCACGGATGTGATTATTGATCTGATGCGGGCAAGAGCGGACAGATTGCCTGCAGGCATTTTTCATTGCTTCACGGGCAACCTTGAACAGGCCCGGGCAATCATTGAATTAGGATTTTTCCTGGGGATTGGCGGTGTGGTAACCTTCAAGAACGGTGGACTGGACAAGACCCTTGTCGATGTTGACCTGGAGAACCTCGTGCTGGAAACCGATGCGCCCTACCTGACGCCCACGCCATACAGGGGCAAGCGCAATGAAAGCAGTTATGTCAGTTTGGTGGCGGAAAAACTTGCAGCAGTAAAGGGAGTGACACTGGAAAGGGTTGCTGAAGTGACTACCCAAAATGCTGAAAAAATATTTGACCATGGGCCTGGGAAGGCTGTGGCCAATAAATAAATTTATTAATCGGTGAGAAAATTTTGTTTTATTACATCTTTTTTGAATTTTTGTGACCGATGTATTGTTAAGTTCGACTTAATAAGTATATTTGTTCGTATTAGGATTATTTTTAAAACGGATAAAAGTATCTGTTTTCATTCTTAATATGAGCATTTCTAAATTTAATATGGAGAGGTGCTCGAGTGGCTGAAGAGGCACGCCTGGAAAGCGTGTATACGTCAAAAGCGTACCGAGGGTTCGAATCCCTCTCTCTCCGCATTATATTTTTGATATTAATTAAACTTTTAAAACAATCGTTAAACCTTGTTGACTATGCGAAAGTTAATAGCATTGCTGCTGGTAATTGGCCTTGCAGTATTTTCCGGAAATGTAGTTTATGGTCAGAATCAGACCCAAGATGCAACCGAAACAGCAGCTGCCGATGATGGTGCTGCAGACACTGATGGTACTTCCTTCCAGTTATTGAAGAAGTATTTTATTGATGGAGACTGGCGCTTCATGAGTTTCGTATTGCTTTGTTTGATTCTCGGTCTTGCTTTTTGTATCGAGCGTATCATTACATTGAATATCGCTACTACTAACACTGACAAATTGCTCAGTAAAATCGACGACAGTCTGAAGAGCGGAGACGTTCAGGGTGCCATGGAAATTTGCAAGTCAACTCCTGGCCCAACCGCAAGTGTACTGTATGAAGGTCTTAAGGCTGCCGATGATGGCCCTGAGGCTGTAGAAAAAGCCATTGTAGGATATGGTGGTGTTCAGATGGGACTTTTGGAAAGAGGCCTTGTTTGGATTTCACTTTTCATCGCCATTGCACCGATGCTCGGGTTTATGGGTACGGTAATTGGTATGATCTCTGCCTTTGATAAGATTGAGGCTGTAGGGGATATTTCTCCTACTGTTGTTGCCGGTGGTATTAAAGTGGCCCTTTTGACTACGGTATTTGGTCTTATCGTTGCCATTATTCTCCAGATTTTCTATAACTATATCGTCAATAAAATTGACGGTATCGTTAATAAAATGGAAGAAGCCTCTATCGCATAGGTAGACATCATGGCTGAGAACAACACTTTTAAATCATAAGAATACCAAACTAATATGTATAATTTTCTAAATAAGCATGGCCAGACCCTGGCTTTCGGGCTTGGTTTGGTTATCATATTGATCTTCATCATCAATGGGTTTCCAAAAGCTAGCGGCCTCGAAAGTGACCTGGGAATGTCATTGTCTGAAACAAAGCCGGAAGATCGCGGAGATATCAATTTCTTCAATTTTGGTTTATATGCGGCTATCGCTTTGATCGTTATTGCAGCCCTGGGTATGTTGCTCTTTGGTGTAGTACAGATCGCGACCAACTTTAGAAGCTCCATCAAGGGCGTCGTTGCCTTCGGCCTGCTCGTAGTTTTATTTTTCGTACTTAAAGCTACTGCATCCGGAGAAGCTTCTGGCAGTCTCGTTGGAGCTATTGAAAAATTCATGGATAGTGGCGCAGAGTTTTCTGATAATACACTTAAAGGCATTACTGCCGGTATTACAACGGCTGTAATCATGGTTGTTGCTGCTGCTGCTTCATTTGTTTATTCGGAAGTTACAGGCTTCTTCAAATAAAACTAATTATTATGGGTAAATCCAGTAGAAGCAGGATGAATAACGAGGTGAATGCCGGTTCAATGGCAGACATCGCCTTCTTGTTGCTCATATTTTTTCTTGTGACCACCACGATCGCGGAGGACAAGGGAATCAGGGTAAAATTACCCCCCTGGTCTGAAGAAGAGCCTGACATTACCCAGCTGAAAAAACGTAACGTTTATTCTGTACTGGTCAATGCTCAGAATCAATTGCTCGTCAGAGGTGAGCCGATGAATATCCGTAGTTTGAGAGACAACGCGAAAGAGTTTATCTCAAACCCCTACCAATGGGAAGATTTGGCTGAAAAGCCAACTCGTGCGATCATCTCGCTCAAAAATGACCGTGGGACTAACTACCAGACTTATCTGGAAGTTTATAATGAGCTTAAAGCAGCTTATGATGAACTATGGGATGAGTTGAGTATGAAGTTGTACAATATTCACTACAGTGAAGATTTGGACCTGGCCAAGAAAAAAGCCATCAAGAACCAGATTCCGATGGTGCTTTCAGAAGCTGAACCAACTGCTTTCGGTGAAGAATAACCGACTTGTTGTTTAATGTCGAAAAACTACCGGTTTTTTCTTCACGTGCTTATCGATTTTGAGATAAGTGAAAAACAAAATTATTATGTCAAAATTTTCTAAAAAAAGAGGTAAAACATCTCCGGCGATCTCTACGGCTTCACTGCCGGATATCATCTTCATGTTGCTTTTCTTCTTTATGGTAACCACCGTGATGAGAAATGCAGAATTGAAAGTAAGGGTTAATACACCGTCAGCGTCTCAGTTGGATAAACTGGAAGAAAAGTCTCTCGTTAATTACCTTTATATCGGTAAACCTAACCCTCAGTTTGAGAAGGTTTATGGTACCAAGCCCAGATTGCAGTTAGGGGATAAAATTTCTGAAGTTCGCGATATCCCGCTTTTCCTCGAAAAGCACAAGATCAAGGTTCCTGAAAACAGACACGGGAAAATTACTTCTTCCCTGAGAGTTGATGGTAAGGTAACCATGGGAATCGTGCAGGATGTTAAAACGCAGTTGAGGAAATCAGGACAGTTGATCATCAACTATTCAGCTAAAAAGCGTTCTTCTTATTAATACTGAACCGCTTTTAAGGCCAAACTAAAAAAGGCTTCCGTCGTAATTGCGGAAGCCTTTTTTGTTTGCAAACTGATTTTTCTTAAAAAGATTATCGCAACCTGTCCATGGATTTTACGAGTTTTTCATCCTTCTTGATAAACCTTGCAGCAAGCCCGGCAAAAAGAATGATTAAAACAGGTAATCCCAATCCCAATTGATACTGGATGTTCCCCGTTTCCATGGCAGCATCCTGAGTCAATTGGTAGATACTCCAACCTATGGCAGCTACCGTGAGCAGTATCGACAAAAAGGTAATATTACGTTGCAACACCCTGTTCTTAAACAGGAAAATAGCGAGGAAAGCAACAACTCCTGCAGCCACAAATAATGCAAGCATCACCGTGTCGTCCATAAGGTTAAATTGCTGATCCTGAAATAATTCAGAACTGGATATGGCTGTTTCTGTTTTTGCCAGTGGCAGCCCAAAAAGACCAAAAGCAGCTCCGGCGGCCAGGAATAGGAAAACTGTTTGAATTCTTTGAATCATAGTTTTTATTTTTGTGGACAAATATACTGGTTCAAAGATGAAATTTGACGCTCAGAATTATTTTTCTACCGGCTGTTTAAAGGATTAATTGGTTTTAACGACCTTAGGGTCTTAATTTTTTAACCTGAACAACAATTTTTCATCCGGTATCAGGTTTATCTTTTGAATATGATTCACAACAAAGAAAGCATTTACAATCAAATTATTGAACGCTCTTCCAAATGGCGTGATTGGTTTGTGGGGCTGCCTGAAAAAGGATCTACCGCAACTCCCAAAGACCAATACACCACAGGACAGCATCTCCAACATCATCTGGAGTTTTTGAATGAACAATATGAGCAATAACACTATGAGGATTTTGATGCTCTTGTGCTTCATTATTTTTGCTCCGGCAATCATGATCGGACAAATTACGGAGGACACAACTTCTCAGAAGGTAAACATCGACGCAGCTGATTATTTCGATTATTTGCGGTCAGAAGGAAAAATTATCCAGAAACTCACCGGCAATGTCGAGTTGAGTCAGGATAGTATGTTCATGTATTGCGACACCGCAATCATTGAAAACGAGGTGGATGTTTTCGCCCTCGGCAATATCATCATTCAACAAGGTGACTCTATCACTATTTTTTCAGATTCCCTGACTTATTCTGCGGAGACTAAAATCGCTGATCTCAATGGTAATGTAATCCTTCAAACCGGGGATCGGCGTTTGTTTACGGCTCACTTGCAATATGATCTGAATACTAAAACGGCCACCTATCAGGAAAGTGCCATATTGACCAATGGCCAAACCCAGTTGAGGAGCACTTTGGGGTACTATTATGTAGAGGAAGATCTTATCTATTTTAAGGATAGTGTAGAGGTGGTTGATACGAATTTTGTGTTGCGGGCCGATACCCTGATCTTTAATACCGCAACTAAAATTGTTGATTTTGCCGGGCCAACGCTCATAACCATGGATAGCAGCCGTATTTATTGTGAGTCAGGCTTTTATGAAACAGAAGACAATATTGCTGAATTTCGCGAAAACGCCCAGTATTTTGGCCCCGATCGAAAAGCCCGTGCCGATACTATTTTTTATGATGGCAGGGTAAAAACCTATGAATTAAAGGGACATGCCCAAATGGAAAATGAAAACCAGTTTGCCCGGGCATTGAAGATTAAATACGAAGAACCGCTCGATAAGCTTTCCTTATTGGGAAACGCTGTATTTCGGGATTCTACCCGTCAGATTACCGCCCATTCTATTTTTTATGATGGAAAAAAAGAAACCTATTCTACCCGGGGAAAATCCGTAATTGTAGATGAAGGCCGGATTTTGGAAGCCCTGCAGGTGGATTTTCAGGAAGAAACCGGTCTGGGCATTGCCTCGGGAAATGTTGTTTGGCGGGACACAGCAGAACAATTGACTATTGTGTGTGATACGGCAGCCTACAAAAAAGAATCCAGCTATTTAAGGGCTACAGGCGGACAGAAGAGGCGGCCCTACCTGATCAATGTACTGGAAGGAGACTCCCTGTTTATGTCGGCAGACACCTTATTGTCGTATGAGGGGGTAGAGGATTCCGGAGACAGCGTTCGGGTACTTTTGGCTTACAAGGATGTCAGGGTTTATAAAACAAACCTTCAGGCCTTGTGTGATTCCATGGCCTACACGGGCGCGGATTCTGTCTTTCATTTTTACGGTAATCCGATCATGTGGTCGGATACGTCTCAGTTTATTGCAGACACCATAGATATGCAATTAGCCAATGAACAGATCGATAAGATATTTATGCGCAGCAATGCCCTCATCATCAATTCTCCTGATGAAGTGTTTTTCAACCAGGTCAAGGGAAAGGACATTCGGGTTGATTTCAGGGATGGTGAAATAGATAAAATGTACGTTGAAGGAAATGCAGAAACCGTTTATTATGCCAGAGACGAATTAGACGCGTATATTGGGGTAAACAAAACCCTGTGCAGCGAGATGGTGCTGACATTTGGCAACAATCAGGTGGAAAGGATCAAATTTATTACTTCTCCCCAGTCCAATCTGCAGCCCATGCGAAAAGCCGACCATGAAGCCTTAAAACTAAAGGGATTCATCTGGGAAGAAAAAATCCGGCCCAAAGGCCTGGAAGACCTCTTTGGGGAGAAACCCACCAGAAGCAGGATTGTCATTCCGGTGAGCTCCGGAGAAAAGGATCGGGCTTCCCAAAGTAAATCTGGTGCCCCGAAAACCCAAAAGCTACCCCCCAAACAACCTGGAGCCAAATCACCTAAAAATTAAGCTATTAGCCCGGTTACCCCGCAAATCCGTTAAAAAATTTTCGTTATGAGTACACAGATCATTCCGGTCACACAACTTAGTCCACAGGACCAACAGTCTGTTTTTGAGCTGATCGAAACCTTGTTCGAGCATGAACCACAAAAATCCGTTGAGGTCCTCCAGCAAATGTATCAGCAGGTTGGTCCTGAGGCCCACCCGACTTTATTATTGGTGTTGGAAACCTTTTGGAATTTTTTTCAGAGTCAGCTGGAATTTACCCAGGCCGGAAATATTGCCAAATCCATTGAATTGTTGTCCCGGGCCAAAGAAAATATGGATCACCTTGACTTGAAAGAAAACTGGATCATTGCCAATGGGTTGTTGCTGTACTATACGGCTATCTTTGACATCAGACAACAGAATATCAGTGCGGGGATGGATAAACTCAAAGAAGCGAAAGAAGCCCTGCAAAAAGCAGATAAATTTGGCAGCCAGTATCAATCGTTTGTTGATCACGTTGAGCCGGAAAGCTTTTATATCGCAGGCGTTCAGGCTATGATGCAATATGACTATAACAATGGAGATATCATGATCGAAAAAGCCGCTGAATCTTCCAAATCAGTGGCCAAAAAATATTATGAGAAAGATTCCATGCAGTATAACACCTTTTATGGTCTGGGACATGCCTATAAGGCCCTTTACCATTTGTTTTACAGCTTGAATGAATTCAATAAATTCAATTTTGACCTGTTTGTATTCGGGGACAATGAAACCAAAATGGAAGCTGAGCAGGCCATTTCATTTCTAAGCATCGGGGACTTGTCCAATATCAATATCAATAATTCTCTTTTCTTGTGTAAAACAGCTTTGTTCCTTTCCGAGGCTTTAACCAAATTGGGTGTCAGTACCTACAATTTGCTCAAAGGAGATGATGATGAGATTGCTGACCTGAAGTCGCTTAAACAGGTGGTCCGCAATGCAAAGAAAATGGCTTCCAAGTCCGGGCCAAGTGCTATCGTCTATGTACGTTTCTGTGATCAGACGGAAGAACAGATCTACAACCTTGAAAGATTGGTAGCCTCTAAAGTCAAAAGAAAAGATCTTACGGTAATAAAAGATACAGCCCCCAAGATGGATACTGCTGCTGAAAAGGGTAATTTGGTGGAAATGATCGGACAGGGCAAGGTGGAAAAGGCCTTGAGTTTGCTCATCAAAGAGGAACAATCTCCTGATCTTTTAAAGGATTATATCTTACTGAGCAGCCAGTGGCAGGAAGTAAAGCGTAAAGAAAACCTGCAACTCATTACAATGGAAAATGCCGGGGTTATTAAATCTCAGATCACAGAAGGTTTATTGAATATAATGAATTAGGCTGAGTAGGACAATTTTGTATTTTTGCCATCTGGAATTCAATTGGTAATTGTTAAATCGCAATCAAAAAGTTATGGGTTTCAAAAGATTTGGAATACTTTCCCTGTGTTTCTTCCTGAGCCTGATGCTTGTTGCACAGGATGCAGCGGATAAGTTTGAAAGGGCCAATAATGCCTATGTGGAAGGCAATTTTGAGCAATCAGAAGACCTCTACCGGCAATTACTGGAAGAAGGTTATGATTCGTCGGAATTGTATTTTAACCTGGGCAATACCTACTACCGGCTCGACCAGATTCCATTGGCTATTTTGTATTATGAAAAAGCACTAAAAGTCCATCCCCGCAATAAAGATTATCAATATAATTTATCGATTGCCAAATCAAAAATTGAAGAACCCCTGGAAGAAGTGCCGGAGTTTTTTCTCAACAATTGGTGGCGAACCATGGCAGGCTGGATGCCTTCATCGCTTTGGGGAATTCTATGGCTCGTATTTTTTTTTATGGGTAGGTGTTGCCGGAGGTGTTTTTTGGTTGTTGGGTAGAGAGCGCGTGCATCGAAAAACAGGCTTTGTTCTGGGGATTATTGCTCTGGCGCTTTGCATATTGCCGTTTTTATTGGCTAATAGCAGGCAGCAAATGGCCAAACAGGAAAATGCCGGCATCGTGATGCAACATGGTGTTGGACTGAAGTCAGCTCCTGAGTCGGATCAGGAAGTAGCTTCCGTTCCCGGGGGAACTAAAATTAAGTTAATTGACGCCATAGGGAACTGGTACAAAGTGGAATTACCCAATGGTGAAACCGGGTGGTTGCCCTCAGTTGTTTTTGAAAAAATATAGTTAAATGGAAATTATCCCTGTTTCGGATTATAAGATTTACGTCGGCGACATCTGGGCGGAACTATCTTCCTTTTTGAAGGAACGGAAATATTCCCGTCATTTTGTATTGGCAGACGAAAATACCGAAAAATACTGCCTGCCTTTATTGTTGGAAAATGTTCCGGGAATAAATTTTGAACTTATTCGGATAGATGCGGGAGAGATCCATAAACATATCGGAACCTGCCAGGTCATCTGGAGTGGGTTAATGGCGGGTAAAGCAGATAGGAAATCTCTATTGCTCAACCTCGGCGGTGGGGTAATCGGCGATATGGGTGGCTTTTGTGCCTCTACCTTTAAACGGGGAATGGATTTCGTCCAATTGCCTACCACGCTGTTGTCTCAGGTGGATGCCTCTATCGGTGGTAAACTCGGGGTGGACTTTCAACAGGTAAAAAACAGTATTGGTGTCTTCCATAATCCACAAGCAGTTTTCATCAATCCTGATTTCATCAAAACACTGTCTTTTGAAGAAACCCGGAGTGGATTTGCAGAAATCATTAAGCACGGATTGATCGCAGATGCGGAAGAATGGCGAAAAATTATGGAAGTAACCGACTTGAAATCCGTCAACTGGACAGATTTCATCATCCCTTCCTTATATGTAAAACAGCGCATCGTGGAGCAGGATCCTTTTGAAAAAGGATTGAGAAAAGCCCTGAATTTCGGACATACCATTGGCCATGCAGTAGAAGGGTATGCCCTGGGAACCGATAAACCTCTGTTACACGGAGAAGCCATAGCCGTAGGAATGATAGCGGAGTCCTATTTGTCTCATAAACATGCAGGGTTACCGGCAGACACATTGGAGCAGATCACCGGTTTCCTGCTGAATACTTATGATTTATATGCTTTTGACAAAAGTCTTTTTTCCGTTTTTCTGGAACTGATGGAACAGGATAAGAAAAACGAAAATGGGCTGATCAACTTTTCACTCATTCCATCTGCAGGAAAGGTTTTGGTAAATCAGACATGTAATAAGCAGGAGATTGTCGAAAGTTTGGACTATTTTAATGCAAAGGTTTGAAAATGAAGCATTGAGCGGGCAAATGGTTTGTGTTAAAAATTCATATTTAGCTTCCTTATTAAAAACATCTAACCAGCGATTTACGTTTTTATAGCATCTTTGAGAATACTGGTTTTATTTAAAACTGATTTCCCTGGAACCAAGTAAAACAATTTGGAACCAAAACAGAGTCCCAAAGATTATCAGGTTACAAAGGTAAAGAATCATTTTCCCTGTTAACCTTGACAAACATCCCATGAACTTAATTATATGAGGCATCGTTTACTCATTTGGATTTTTATATTATTGCTTCCCCTTGCTGTCAATGCGCAAAACTGCGGCTTGTCTGATACTATTTTTATTCAAAATAATAGTTCCTCCACTCTGGATTTTACCATTGCTGATTATTTTAACGATGATCTTTCTGATCCCATGCAAGGTTTGTGTGGGGTAGAACTACATTTTTTACATCAGTTTTCTGAGAATCTGGAACTTTCGCTGACCTCTCCTGCCGGACAAACCATCGATCTAATAGGACCTAATACAGATGATCCCTTTGCATTTACTTTTTTCACCAAATGGAAAATCACCTTTGTGCCTTGTGCAACAGCCGCTCAGCCGGATCTTGGTTACCTGGCACAATGGAACAATGATCAGCCAAATAATTTTGTCTCTGGTGGACAGTACGATGGAACGTATCATCCCTATAACGGTTGTCTCGAAGATTTTAACTCAGGCCCTGTAAATGGGCAATGGACATTTAATGTAGACAACAATCCATCTGATTATCCCGGGGCTTTTGTATTTATCAGGCTGATTTTCTGTGATTCCCGGGGGGTCGATTGTTGTTTTGCCATACCTGGAGAAATTGAGGATCCTGATTTGCTTACCTGTGCAGGAGATTCCAGTCTTATTTTTGACCCTGAACTTTTCTTCGCAACAGGAGCAGCAGATACTTCTGAATATGGTTATCAGTTTACCATTTTCGAAAATGATACCCTCATTGCCTACGATACCACCATGAACCTCTTGAACTACCCGGCCGGGCAGTATGAAGTATGCGGGCTTTCTTATCGGCTGATTGAACAGGACAGTCTGCCACCAGCTGATGGTACTTTGTCCCTGGATGTTTTCAGAGATTCTTTGAATAGTTTAACCCCCTGGTTCTGTGGCCTGCTGACAGATAGTTGTATGACGATCAATATTGTGGATACCCCGGATCCGGTATTTTTTGAGCAGACCATTTGCGCCGGAGATTCCATATCGGTTGGAGATACTACACTTTTTGAGCAAGGGTCACACACTATTACTTTATTAAATTATGCCGGTTGCGATAGCATTGTCAACGTCAGTTTACAACTACAGCAACCACCTGTTATCGCTTTAGAACCGATCATTTGTCTGGGGGATTCTGTGCAGGTAGGAACTTCGGTTTATTATGATATGGGAATTTATTCAGATACCCTGCAGACTTTTGACCTGGGATGCGACAGTATCGTTAATCTCAATCTGACGGTATTGCAACCCATTTTTATAGATACGACAGTCACCATTTGCGCAGGGGACAGCTACATGGTGGGCGACAGTACCTTTATGAGTTCCGGAACTTATTCCATCCCGATGACTTCCTCGGCAGGGTGTGACAGTACAGTTAACCTGATATTAAATGTACTGGAGGTGACAGCCATCGTGTCGGATCCGGATACCATCAATTGTTACAATAACAGCATTTTTCTGGATGGCAGTAATTCCCAACCCATTGGGTCTTTGACTTATGATTGGTATACACTTGCAGGCAATTACGAAGGCTCCGGGCTGCTTTTCCCCGTAGAACAGGCAGGAACCTATTACCTGGAAGTATCAGCTACCCAGGAAATGACCACATGTTACAGCAGAGATACTGTCTTGGTCGTGGCAGATATCAATCCCCCAATTGCCGATGCTGGAATGGCTGATACCATAAGCTGTTTTCAACCTACGGCTATTTTGGGAGGAATAAGTACTTCGGCAGGCCCTGGTTTTTCCTATGATTGGTCCACTGATTTTGGAAATTTCATATCTCCTGATAACATACGAATGCCTGTGGTTGACGGGGCCGGAACCTACACCCTAATTGTCCTTGACGTGCTTAATGGTTGCCGGGATACTTCCTCGGTACAAGTTGAAATAGATACAGTTGCTCCCGTAGCAGAGGCTGGAGACGGGTTTGTGATCAACTGTCAGACTTTGTCAGGTAACCTGGATGCTGCTGCCTCATCTGCGGGCCCCGAATTTGCTCTTTCCTGGACAGGGCCCTGTGTTGAGACTTTGGCAACTGAATCCGAAATTGAAGTTTCCTGTGCAGGAGTTTATTTACTGGAAATTCAAAATCTGGATAATGGTTGTATTGCTCTGGACAGCGTTGAGGTGACAGGAAACTATATTCCGCCTGTTGCTTTTATCGCTGATGCGGATACCATTAACTGTGTACAGGAACAAGTGTTGCTGGATGGTAGTATTTCCACACCACTGGACAGTTTGTCATTTCAATGGTCCGGACCCGGAATTATGGGTGTTACAGACCAGCAAGAGGCTCTCGTGAATATCTCAGGTGATTATACGCTTATCGTTACCAACATATATAACTTTTGTCAGGATACCGCAATGGTTTCTGTAGCCATCGACACCATCCATCCTGTTGCGGATGCCGGATTGAACGGGATTCTTACCTGCGATAATCCCGTGTGGCCACTTGGAGGACCAGGAACGTCGATAGGCCCCGAGTTTACTTACAACTGGTTTACCTCAGAGGGTCATTTTACAAGCCCTTTAGGCGGGCCTTTTACCGCTGGCGATTCCTCTGGTGTTTACCAGTTGGAAGTCATCAATGAGATAAATGGTTGCCGGGATATCTCCAAGGTTATTTTGGGGGCCGATCAACAACCTCCCTTTGCAGATGCCGGGTCGGATATTGCTTTTGTTTGTGGCGATGATATTTTGATTTTGGATGCTTCAGGTTCTGATACCACTCAAAATCTGTCGATTATGTGGACTGGCCCTTGTATTGAGACACCGGCGGATGAATTGGTTATTGACATCAGTTGTCCCGGAACCTATTTTCTGACACTGACAGATATTGATTCGGGGTGTGTGGGGGAGGATACCGTTGTGGTATCTACCAATCCTGCAGCATTATTTGCTGAACTACCGGATACGGCATTTATTTCTTGTATATCAGGGGAGGCTTTTATCGATGGGTCCGCTTCTTCTCCCGGCTTTTACCAGTGGCTATTGGATGGTCAGCCTGTAGCGCTATCGGGCAATTCTGTAGTAGTTTCGGAGCCCGGATATTATCAATTGGTGGTATTCAATCTCAGTCAGACGTGTCTGGATACGGCAGGTATTGAAGTTGTTCTGGACTGTGATTTTGAGGTTAATCTGGCCAATACTCCCGGGGAAATCACTTGCGGAGAATCTATTGTTCAGGTCGATGTGGAAGTTTCTCCGGCCAATCCTGTTTATGAATTTAACTGGGAAGGTCCGGCTCCCGGTTGTATAATTGGTGGAAATGGCACTACCTCAATCCATGTAATTTGTGCAGGTTTTTACACCTTAATTGTCACCAATGCCGCAGTAGGCATAAGTGATACATTGATCCTAGAGATAACGGCGAACGAGGATGTTCCCATTGCCGATGCGGGTGCGCAGGATACCATAACCTGTGTACAGGAAATGGTGTTTCTGGATGGTACAGAATCCTCTGCCGGATTGGATATTGTCTATTACTGGACTGGTGTCGGTGGAGATACATTAGGGATACAACCGATACTATCTGTAGAAGAGGCAGGTATTTATTTCCTCGAAGTTGTGGATACCACCAATAATTGTAGTGCTTTTGATGTAGTACAGGTATTCATGAACAATTCGTCTCCCGATATAATCTTCGGGAATGCTGTTTTTCTTTGCGAAAGTGACACCTTTGCCCTGGAGGCCTTCATCTCTCCATCCGCAGGTCTATATGAGTATTCGTGGTCTGGCCCCGGTATTATTGCAGCGGATTCTTCCATCGTACTCATCGATACCACGGGGCAGTATATCCTGGAGGTAGAAAATCTTTTGAATGGCTGTTCAACAACAGATACTGTGGAAGTGGTGGAACAAACCTGTATTCCCTGTTTGGAAATTTTACCTCCGGATACCCTCACCTGTAATGTTGAAAGTATCGTTTTGCAGGGGAATTTCTGTGAACCTTGTGTGGATTGTGAACTTGAGTGGACGACTATTGATGGAGAGATCCTGGCAGATACAACGACCCTCAATCCCCTGGTAGGGGCTCCGGGAGTTTATAATTTTACCGCAACAGATACCCTTGGGTATTCGACGACCGTATCGGTAACCGTTATCGGTGTATTTGATCTGCCAGATGTTAATGCAGGACCCGATGTCTCCCTGACTTGTGATAGCTTGTCTGTGATGGTTGGCAGTGACCAGACTGCCATTGGGGCAACATTTAATTATTCATGGACATCGCCAACGGGTTCTGTTATAATGCCTTCAGATCAACCTTTTGCCACGGTCACCGAGCCTGGCACTTTTGTTTTGGAAGTTGTCAATGATCTTACAGGATGTAATAACTTTGATACGGTTCTTGTATCGATTGACACATTGTCGCCATTGGCAGATGCTGGCCCGGATCTTTTAATTACCTGTCAGGCCGAATTGGTCAACCTTAATGGGAGTGGCTCAAGTCTTGGCAATAATTTCGCTTATTTCTGGGAAGGTCCGGCAGGAAACTGTTTGACAGGAGTTAATACGCTTAATCCAATAGCGAATTGTGAAGGAACCTATTTATTAACCGTAACCAATCTGGTCAATGGTTGCCAGGATACGAGTAGTGTTTATGTTGGTGTTGCAGAGGATATTCCTGTTATTGAGCCTATAGAGGGGGGGGAACTAAATTGTGAAATATCAGGTTTTACCCTTTCGGGAAATACGCCTGTTCCTCCATCAGATTATTCATTTTCATGGTGTCCTTTGGACGAGTTTGGAGATCCGGTGTTGTCTGATTGTGCCAATTTACTCGATACTTTGGTAACAGATGCTGGTTTGTACCGGTTTCAGGTTACTCAAAATGGTACTGGTTGCAGCAATGCCGTCATCGTTGAAGTGACACAAGATACCCTTTCCCCGGTCGTGGAAGCAGGAGATGACGGAACTCTGTTTTGCAATCTCAATAGTATAAGTCTACAGGGCTCAGTCAATTTACCCGAAGATTCCATAAATGTTATCTGGACAGCTGATTCGGGACAGGTTATTGACAATCCTGATCAGTTGGTTGCTACTATTTATGCTGTCGGTACCTACTACCTGGAAGTAACCAACACCAACAATGGTTGTGCCGCATCGGATAGCCTGGTAATCCTTTTGGATGAAAATTTACCTGTTGTAGATGCAGGCCCTGATACTACCTTGACCTGCTTTGTTCCGGAGATCACCCTTCAGGGGGAAGCTCAGTCAACTGGAGACGACAATTCTTTTTCCTGGTCGACAGTGCAGGGAAATATCTTAAGTGGAGAGACTTCCTTAATGCCTGTTCTCGATCAGCCCGGGGTTTATTACCTGATGGTGACGGATAATACCAATGGATGTATGGGATTGGATTCTCTTGAGGTATTTGAAAGTATTGAAACACCGAATGCTGTGATTTCTAACCCGGAGATGCTTGAACTAACCTGTCTTAATGACAGTATATTCGTCGATGGTTCCCCTTCTTTCTCGGCAACTGGATCACCTTTAAGTTACCAATGGCAGGTCGTTACCGATGGAAGTCTTTACGGTGTGCTGACCTCTGATGGTGTTGGCGTAGATGCAGCAGGGACTTTTTTGTTACAAGTAATGGATACGGAGAATGGTTGTCTCGATTCTTTATCGTTTGAAGTGGTTTCAAACACGGAGTTTCCGGAGATAAACTATGAGCAGCCATTGAACCTGGATTGTGACAATGAACAAGTAGTCATTGATGCTACGGCCACTGATTCTGCGGGTATGACCGTATTTTGGTCGACGGAAGAGGATGGTGTGATTCTGACGGATGCTTTGTCTTTATTGGTTTTTGAGCCGGGCATTTACATGTTTACTGTTCTCGATGAGCAAAACGGATGCCAAGAAACCGTGGATATTTTCGTGGACTTGGATACCCTCAGCCCGGAGGTTATCATTGAACCGGTAGACGATGTTTTGGATTGTGAAATCAGAGAGGTTAAAATTGACGCCAGTAATTCTTCCACGGGAAGCATATATACTTATAACTGGACAGCCGACCCCGGATTGATTGTCTCCGGTCAGGACTCCCTGGTTACTTTTGCTGGTCAGCCTGGTTTTTATACCCTGGAAATTATAAATACTGAAAACGGTTGTACTGATGAAGCGACCGTTGAAGTGTTGGAATCGGCTGCACCAATAAACGGGGTAATGGCTACGGTCATCAATCCCGGATGTCTGAATATTTCAGGAGGCAGTATTACCATTGATTCTGTTTTAGGGGGCACTCCATCTTACTTATATGCCATTAACGGCAGTAGTTTTTCTTCAACTTTTTCCTTTTCCGGGCTGACCGCCGGATATCATGAGTTGGTAATAAAAGATGACAACGGTTGCGAATGGACCGAGAATTTCCTTTTGCTGGAGCCCGAAGAATTGGTGGTGGATCTTGGTCCTGACCTTGAATTGATTTTGGGAGATAGTGTATCCGTTGAGGCGTTGGTCAATCGGGAATTTTATGATACCCTATTCTGGATGCCTTCAGAAGCATTTGAGGATCCCTCTAATCCGGTACAGGTTTTGAATCCTGAGGTCACCACTGCCTATACCGTATTTGTTGAAGACGAACAGGGGTGCACCGATTCTGATGTAATCCTTATTAACCTTATCAAACCCCGGCAGTTTTTTATTCCCAATGTATTTTCCCCGGTAAACGATGATGGCAATAATGATATCTTTATGATTTTTGGCGGTCCTGAAGTCAGGGAAATAATTACCTTTCAAATCTATGACCGATGGGGCAATCTCGTTTATGAAAATTCAAATTTCCAACCCAATAATCCAGCCTTCGGATGGGATGGTACGCTAAATGGCAGATTGATGAATGCTGCTGTATTCGCCTATTATGTGAAAATAGCTTTTACAGATGGCTGGATCGAGGATGTCAAAGGCGAGGTTATTCTTATGCGCTAAACTGAAAAATTCATTTTTGCTTACTAAACCGAAGGCTTGATTTCGTTTTTAAACGAAATATTTTCGCTTTCGTCTCAATGTTAGACTCGTTGGCAAGGACTTTAATTATTGTGGATAACTTTTTACTTATTGATTGTCAGTGCTTTGTGTCTTTTTTGTCAAAGATGCGTTTCAATGCCGGTTTTTTTGGTCTGATTTTCCCAATATTATAAGTGATTCAATATGCTGGATCAAGATCATTTTTTGTGTGACCCCCGTTTCACGACACACTATGAGAAAGCTCAAGATTTAATATTCTATAGTACATTGCCAATTTGAAGTTGGCTAATCGCCTTATTTTAAAAACCGTTAATTTTTGCAGAGAAAACGGAGAGGAGGGCGGAATTGTTCCGCCCTCATTTTTTTCTCAAAAAATATATAAATAGGAACCAAGAGCTATCTACTTATATACAACGGACGAACACTCCCTTTAAGAATAATACCGTATAAAAATTGCGAATTATTATTACATGAGGGTCATTAGATAGTGCCGGAACTGAATAACTTCAGTGCCGGCATTGTTTTTTAAAGAAAGAGCGGATTAGATTTTTTCCTTAAGGTCCTCGAGGAAGTCCCGAATCGATTTGAGCTTTTCGATATAGACAAGTTTTTCCTTACCTGCGTTTTTCCGGCGTTTGAGTTCTTTTTTGGCACCTTCAAGCGTAAATCCCCGATCTTTGACTAAAGTATAAATGGTCTTGAGTTGTTCGATATTCTGGCGTGTGAATCTGCGTTCCCCTTTGCTGTTTTTGTGTGGCTTGAGAATATCAAATTCTTTCTCCCAGAACCTTATCTGGGATTTGGAAATTTTGAACATATCAGCGGTCTCACTAATGCTAAAGTAACGTTTAAGTTCCTCATCCTTTTCATCGAAAATAGGTATTTGAGCCATACGATTGCCATTTAAGTACAAAATGTACGGGTTTTCCGCGAAATGGGCAAGGATTGTTAGGGGTTTTTAGCTGCGCATCCGTAAACACTTTTATTTTGATAAAATTAATATCGTGATTCGCACTGTTTTTTTACATCAGCAGCCTTTGTAAAATGTGGACTTTAAATTTGGAAGAATCCTGAAAAAACACCTTGGAAAACGTAAATAAATGTGATAATAATGCTGAAAAACAAATGAATGGTATTACCCCGGCAGAATTAATACTACCTTTGTTTTTCAATATATAACTTAATTCAGGCAAAATGATAAATTCAATCATTACTGGGACCGGTAGTTTCATCCCGGATCATGTCGTTAAAAATACTGATTTTTTGGAAGCAGAATTTTTCGACCCCAAAGGAGAAAAGTATACGGTACCAAATGAGGAGATTGTTTCCAAGTTTAAGGAAATTACAGGTATCCAGGCCAGAAGGTATGCTGATGAAGATGCGGTCACCTCTGATATTGCCACCATCGCTGCCCAAAGAGCTATCGATAATGCGATGGTCGACAAGGAGACCCTTGATTATATCATCGTTGCCCACAATTTTGGGGATGTCAAATTTGGGCATACCCAATCCGATCTGATTCCCAGTCTGGCTACCCGTGTCAAACACAACCTGAAAATCGAAACGCCCAATTGTGTCGCCTACGATGTGTTGTTTGGCTGCCCGGGATGGATCCAGGGCGTCATCCAGGCCCATGCTTTTATTAAGGCGGGGATGGCCGAAAGGTGCCTGGTGATTGGTGCCGAAACCTTATCGAGAATTGTTGACCCCCATGATCGGGATTCCATGATTTATGCCGATGGTGCAGGTGCCTGTATCGTGGAGAAAAAAGAGGCGGAAAATCCCATTGGTATTCTTGCCGTATCTGCAGCCACCTATGCACTGGATGAAGCCTATTACCTGCATTTTGGAACTTCCTATAATCCTGAAATAGAAACTTATGAGCACTATCTCAAAATGCATGGGAGAAAGATTTATAATTTTGCCCTGACCAACGTACCGGCTGCCATGAAAGCCTGTCTGGATAAAAGCGGGCTCGGAATTCATGACGTCAAGAAAGTATTGATCCACCAGGCTAATGAAAAGATGGATTCTGCCATTACAAAACGATTATACAAATTATACGATAATGCGGAAATACCTGATCACATTATGCCTATGAGCATTCACCGGTTGGGAAACAGTTCCGTAGCCACTGTGCCAACCCTTTTTGACCTTGTTCTGAAGGGGAAACTGGAAAATCATGCCATCCAGTCAGGAGATGTATTATTAATGGCCTCCGTTGGCGCCGGTATGAATATCAACGCATTGGTCTATAAATGCCCGGGAGCATTAAAAGGGGAATAGTGAGATATAGAAAGAAGGGATGATGCGAAAAATCAGGCAGTGTTCAATGTCACTCCATTATTCCCTTTTATCACCTAAAAGACTCACAATTATAGGCTACCTTTTTGATGTCAAATTCAGCATATTTATATGGACCTTCCGGATGATGCCAGATAGCTTCTCCGTAGGAGGGTATTTTGCGGCCTTCGACAGTGATATAGTTTTTGACAGGAGTGGTCCAGCGAAACTGCCTGTATGTTTTCCCATCCTCAGATTCAAACCTGTCATCCGAACTGAAGTCGATAAGTTCTCCTTTTTTATTAAAGAATAATTGGGCCGTAATGCTATGTCCGGCATTTGTGAAGGTTGCTTCAACGGTTAAGGAATCTATTTCTGTCCATTGAATGTTAGGATCAATTAGCGTAGCAGGAGCCAGCAGGCACATGTCATTGAATAAGGTGACCGTTTCTCCGGCCGTCATTTTTTCTCCATGTGCATCAGCAACAGAGATCATGGAGGCGATTTTAATTTCCATCGTTGCCTGGTCTCCGACATAGCGATGAAGCCCATCGAAAGGAATGCCGTACATTTGGGATTTAATATAAAAGGTTCGGCTATTGGGATGGAAGAAATTGTACTGCTGCGCCTGGATATCCACCCAGGGATTTCCTTTTTTTAAACGCATTTTTCCGGCTATTCTGGCACTGAAGTTATGTACTTTGGGTTGACCAATTGCACCTACATATCTCAGGTATTCCTGAACAGGCCGGGGCAGGGGCTCCAGATCCTTTTCTGTTAATATTTCGGTTGGTTTGACGGTCCTCAACTGTTCCGTAACCGTAGTTTTATACCTGTTGATAAAACTATCGGCTTTGTTTTGATAAAAGCCGACGATCAAGGGAAGCAGGATGATCAGGTTTGCCAGGGTTCCTGCTTTGGCATCCGGCCAGTACATCAAGATCAATACCTGTGACAGGACTACTGCCAGCGTTCCGGGAATCCACCAGGTGGTTTTGCTGGTCAGGAATAAAAAAAGCGTCAGGAAAAAAAGCAGGGCGGCACCCAACCACAAAAGCCCCATTGGTTTGCTTATTGGCAGGGTCAATTGTTCTATTGGTGCCAGTTTAAAGGCTTTGACAAAACCCATGATGTGAATGAGGGCATGCACCATTACAATGAGAGAAAAAGCGATCTTCATAGCAGAATATTATAAAGATTAGGAATAAAGTTTCGGGTCACCCAAACCGTTCGAAGTTACGAAATTATGCTGTTGAAAGCCTGTTTTTTTATTGAAAATAAAGATACACTTCCCGGGGGATCAGATTATGGTCTTTAGGACTTTTTGCGACCTTAGTGCCACAAATTTTTAAGGTAACAAAATTAATAAGATGAATAAATCGATTGTATTCCTTTTGGGGTTGATCCTTTTTGTATTTCCAGCCTGCCAGCCATCCAATTCAGCAGACAACGGAAAAGAAGAAGGAACTGAATTTAACTGGAACCCTGAAAATTTTTCCGATAAAAAAATTATCAGATACCAGATACCCGGTTTAGAAAAGTTGAGTTTACAACAGAAAAAACTGGTTTATTACCTGAACCAGGCAGGGCTTTCCGGAAGAGACATTATGTACGATATGAATTATCGGCATAACCTGGAAATCAGAAACGCGCTGGATATAATTGCGGCCGATTATAAGGGAGATAAAAATTCTGAAGACTGGGAGAAGCTGGTCGAGTATTCCAAAAATGTGTGGTTCTCCAATGGAATTCATCATCATTATTCCACGGATAAGTTTATTCCGGAATTCTCACAGGAATATTTTGAAAGTGTCCTCAATGAGTTGGGTGTGGAACTCTCTGCCGAAGCTCTGGCGGCTATGTTTGACCCCGATATTGATAATAAAAAGGTCAATCTGGATCCGGACAAAGGTTTGCTCAAAGGGTCTGCCGTTAATTTTTATGATCCGGACATCACGGAAACCGAAGTAGATGCTTTTTATGCGAGCATAAAAGAAAAGACCGATAAACCCGTTTCCTATGGATTGAATTCAAAAATGGTCAGAACGGCAGATGGCGGAATCCGGGAAGAGGTATACAAACTGGACGGCTTATACGGGCAAGCCATCGAGCAAATCATCTTTTGGCTCGAAAAGGCTAAAGGCGTTGCTGAAAATGAGCAACAGGCCAAGGCATTCGGGCTGTTGATTGAATACTACCAAACGGGAAGTTTGGAGAAATGGGATGAATATAATGTAGCCTGGGTGGAAACAACGGAAGGAGATGTTGACTACATCAATGGATTTATTGAGGTTTATAATGATCCCAAAGGTTATCGTGGGTCCTTTGAAAGTATTGTGGAAATAACAGATTTCGAAGCATCTGAGCGCATGAAAGTCCTGGCAGATAATGTGCAGTGGTTTGAAGATAATTCCACTATAATGGACGAACATAAAAAGAAAGAAGTGGTAGGGGTAACCTACAAGGTAGTTACTGTAGCCGGAGAATCAGGTGATGCATCCCCGGCAACGCCGATTGGCGTCAACCTGCCGAATGCCAACTGGATAAGAAAGCAACACGGGTCAAAATCCGTCAGCCTTGGAAATATTATTGAAGCCTACGAAAAAGCCAGTAGTGGCGGACTGTTGGCCGAGTTCGCCTTCAATGAAGCGGAAATCGACAGAGTAAGGAAACACGGCAGCCTGGCAGATAAGCTGCATACTGCCCTGCACGAAGTAGTTGGTCATGCTTCCGGACAGTTGAACCCGGGAGTAGGAACCCCCAAAGAGACTTTGAAAAGTTATGCTTCTACCCTGGAGGAAGCCAGGGCGGATCTCGTTGGGCTCTATTTTTTGATGGATAAAAAAATGATCGAGTTGGGTTTGATGGAGAGCCTGGAAGTTGGTAAGACGGCTTATGAGGATTATATGCGAAACGGCATGATGATGCAACTACGCAGGATTCAACCGGGAAAAGATATCGAGGAATCACATATGAGGAACCGTCAATTGGTGGCTGCCTGGGCCTACGAAAAAGGCAAGGACGAAAAAGTGGTGGAACGCATTACCAAAGATGGAAAGACTTATTTTGTGGTTAATGATTATGATAAACTCAGAGGATATTTCGGGGAATTGTTGAAGGAGATCCAACGGATAAAATCCGAAGGAGATTATGAGGCCGGAAGAGCGCTCGTCGAGGATTATGGAGTTAAAGTGGATCAGGCGTTACATGCTGAGGTATTACAACGCTCCGAGAAACTGAATATCCCACCCTATGGTGGATTCATCAACCCGATCCTTGTGCCGGTAACGGATGATGACGGAGAGATTACAGATATAATGGTAGAATACCCGGATGATTTCACACAGCAAATGCTTTTTTATACCGAAAAATACAGCTTTTTGAAATAATCAGGAGAATTTGAGAAACCAGTAAAAGAGATCGGTTCTGTGGGGCCGGTCTTTTTTATGGGAGAATGCCCGGAGTTGATAAAAAAAAACATAGGTACAGTTTATGGCCCGCAACCAGGAACTAGTAACCTGCCCCCAGCAAACTCCTGATCTTCACGATCACCTCTGTGCGGGAACCTACCTCCATTTTGTCGTAGAGATTTTTGATGTGCGTTTTCACGGTATTGATGCTGATGAAATGTTGGGCTGCCAGTTGTTGGTTTGTTTTGCCTTCATAGATGTCCTTGAGAATGTCAAACTCTTTGTCGGTCAGCGGGCTGAGTATGTTTTTGTTGATGAGGTTCTTGTCAAACTGCACTGGTTTGAGCATGTTGGCGTAATTGAACAAGGCGATTTCCAGGGTGGTGAAAATATCTTTTTCATCAAAAGGTTTGACGATATAACCCATAGGTTTGGTAGGTTTGGCCCGATCAATGGTTTTTTTGTCGGCATAGGCCGTCAGGTAAACGACCGGGAATTCACAATTTGCCAGGATATACTCCCCAATTGCGATCCCATCCACATCCGCGTTGAGATTCACATCCAGGATGGCAATATCCGGTGTGTTCGATTTTAAATACTGCAAGGCCGGGGCTGGTGCATGGAAAATTTCTGCCACACTATAATCGAAGCCTTCCAGGATGGAGGCAATATCCCGGGCAATGAGCGGTTCGTCTTCAACGATCATGACGCGAATTTCATTCATGGTTTTCCAGGTTGTAATTTTTAATGTAAATATTGATGGCTGTTCCGCCTTGTTCCAGTACCTCCACGGCTGCATTGAGTTTATCCGAAAAAGCGTCAATGAGGGTCATGCCAAACGATTTCTTTTTGAGGGAGGGATTGGTGGCAGAAAAACCGACCCCATTGTCTTTAACGCTCAGTAATAAATCTCCAGACTGTCGTTTAAAGGTTACTTTTATTTCCCCGGTTTTGCCTTCAGGAAAAGCATGTTTAAGCGCATTGCTCAATAATTCGTTGAGGATGAGTCCTATTGGGATGAGGGTGTCGACATCCAGATGCAGTGGCTCTGTTTCCATATCGAAGGTGACTTTGTCCCGGTCTACATTGTAGGAATCAAACAGGCTTTGTCCGAGTTTGCCAATATAATCGCCGACTTCCATACTGGTCATATGGTTCGTATGGTATAGGTTTTGGTGTATCAGAGCCATCGATTTTACCCGGTTTTGCCCCTCCCGAATGGCATTTTTCGCTTGCTGATCCTCAATGGTTCTTGATTGGAGGTTCAAAAGGCTGGAGATAACCTGTAGGTTGTTTTTAACCCGGTGATGAATTTCCTTTAACAGCAATTCCTTTTCCTTCAAAGATTTTTGGATGATGTCTTTTTGTGCTTGTAACTGGAGATTGGTTTTGGATTTAAAATACAGAAACCACAAAGCTATTGCTGCCACAAGAATAGCTGCCAGGGAGATGATCAGGAAGTTCCGTTTTTTAAGGGATTCCCGTTCAAGTTCCAATTGGGTTTGTGCGAGTTCCTTGTCCTTTTTCGCTGCTTCATATTTTTGAAGTGCTTCATTGAGGTTCTTATCCTTCTCGTCTGTGAAAATTGAATCCCGCAAAGCGGTGTACCCATGGAGGGATTCCAGGGCTTTTTTGTAATCACCGGTTTGATTGTAAATCATATACAAGGAATACAACATTTCATCTCGGTTGGTGATGAAATTATTTTTCCTGGAAAGGAACAGGGCTTTTTCCAAATGGGTTGCCGCCGATGTAAAATCATTCTGCAGCATGTCAATTTCACCCAAACCCTTGTAGGCATAAATTGCGTTAAAAGCATCATCGGATTCATTTATTTCCGATAGATTTAACTGGTAAAGACTGTCTGCTTTTTCCAACTCATTGGCTTCTTTTAAGGCATTGGCCAGGTTATTACCGATGAGCGTCCGATACTCAGTGAACTGGCTTTTCCGGACTTTGGCATAGGCCGTTTCCAGTAAGTCAATAGCTGTTGAATAGTCTTTTCGATTGACATAGATGTTGGCCATATTATTTAAAGCCATCCCACTTCTTCGTTCATCTCCTTTGGCATTGAATAATTCGTACGCCATGGTGAAATATTTCAGGGTCAGGGTATCGCTGCCACTGTTTTCTGTTGCCGCCGCCATGCCATTATATACATTGGCGAGAATAGTAGTGTCTTTTTCTGCTTCAAAATACGGAGCTGTTTCCAGAAAAATATCCAGGGCTTTATTGTATTCTCCAAGGGCATAATAGGTGTTGCCCAGGTATACGCGACCAATGTTCGCTTTACGTGGAAAGGACAATTTTTCTGCAAAGGAAATATATTTCAGTATATAGTTCTTTGCTCTGGCAGGATCCGTGTAGGAGGTCATCCTCCTCAATTGGTTGTACCATTCCATTTTCAAAGAATCATTGTCAGTTCCGGCTATCAGTTGTTCAAGGCTGTCGATCTTTGCCTGTGAAAATAAGGGTGGTGAAAAGTTAACCAAACCAATGATTAATAAATACAGGAATATGGGATGACTTTTGATCATATTAGGTATCAATTGGTATGAGAATAGAAATAATGCCCTTCAATATCACCCCAAAGGGTGAGGTGCAGGACCCTTGGCTTAGCTAATTTCGCAATTAAATGGGAAACTCCTACCACATACTTTAAAATTAATATTATGACCAGGTATTTTCACTTCATTGGCTTAATTCTTTTTTTCCTAATACAAAACTCCTCCTCAAATGCACAGGAGTGGGTCCGGCAGCATCCCAATCTGGATATCAAACAGATGAACGACATCAGCGTTGGTTCCGATGGTTTTGGCTATGCAGTGGGCAACGGAATGTTTTATTATACAAGTGATGGGGGAACCAATTGGCTGAAGCACGAATCAGACTTGTCTCCCTATACCAACTGGAAATTTATTTTTTATAAGGATGGTTCCCTGGGGAATATTGCCTATGTCGGAAGTAATTCTACTTACAGAACAACGAATGGAGGCGATACCTGGCAAGAGCTGAGTTTGGGAGACAACAACACTTCTGTCAGAGAAATGGCTTTTTTTGATGAAGGGGTAATACTGTTGATGGGATTTAATAAAGTCCTGCGGTCAACCGATAACGGAGACTCCTGGTCACTTGTTCTGGAACCTGCTGCTAATGCTAATTCCATGTCCTTCCCGGAAGATGATAACGGCTGGATAGGAACGGACGATGGAACCATATACCAAAGTCAGGATGGTGGAATGACCTGGAATCCTGTTGCCGGAACTCCATTCGCGGATAAAACACAGATTGATTTTGTGAATAATAGCCTGGGCTATGCCTGTGAAGGGAAGAATATATTCAAAACCGAAAATGGTGGTGCCAATTGGTCTTTGGTGGCGGAAAATGCCATTTCGACCCATCCATTCGATTTTGCTGCGGCAGGAGCCAATAATTTAATGGCTACGAAAGGTTTTCGCATCAACTATTCTACTGACGGTGGCGAAACCTGGGATTATACCGGAGGTGTTTCCTATGGTTATTCAATGCAAAATATTCATACCCTGCCTGATGGACAATCCTGGGTAGGGGGTACTTACGGAGCTATTATTTATACAGAGGATGCAGCCTTGGGTTGGGAAGATCAGCTCGAGGGAGTTAAGGATAAATTACGGTTTATCAAGTTTTTTGATCGGGATGTTGGTCTGGCAGGTGGTGGTGACTGGGCTTTGATCAGAACTGCCAATGGAGGTGATGATTGGGAAGATATCACTTTTCCACACGATGATTACGATAATTTTAACGATGCCATTTTATTGAGTGAAACGGAGTATCTGTTGGCTGGGAGGGGTACTGTTTACCATACCTTGGACAGTGGGAATACATGGACAGAAGTGCTATCAGGTTTAGGCAATCCTGTTTATAAACTATTTCAAACTGACAATGGTACTGTTTTTGCGGCCGGACAGAATGGAAAAATCTATCGGTCTATCAATAATGGACAGAATTGGTCTGAAGTGTATGAGGTTTCCGGATTTGAATGGATAAACAGCCTGTATTTTGTATCGGATATGATCGGATATGCATCCGGAAGGGATGGTTTGATCGTTAAGACCGAAGATGGTGGCGAAACCTGGACAGAACAGGTAAGCGGAAGCGACAAAAATCTGGTGGACATTGCTTTTTTTAATGAAAATATCGGATTTGCTGCCATTGACAACTGGAGTGACAGCCTTTTGTATACCCAGGATGGTGGGTTGAACTGGTCTTCCATCATGATGCCCTCCACCGGCGTTTACCGAAACTTTTGTTTTGTGAATGATTCTGTTGGTTATGTTGCCACAGGTGCTGCTGTTTCCGGAGCTTTATTTCAAACTTTTGACCAAGGGCAAAACTGGGAGATGGTACACAACACCTCTCTGGCATTTTATGATATTGAATATCATTTTGATGGTGAATTTGATCATCTTTGGGTTTGTGGTGACGGCGGATTGGTGGAGTATTGGACCAATACCATTGTCGGAACAACGGAGCATGATTTTGAGGTTGAAAAATTGGTTTTATTTCCCAACCCTTCCAAGGGGAATAACTTCCAGGTCAAATGGCCGGATCAGGAAGGTTCGGAACTTTTAATGGAATGTTATAATGCTTCCGGGCAATTGATCCTGACTCAAACAGTACTCAAAAATGAAGCGACGATAAACCTGCAGAAATCATTACCCCAGGGAAATTATCTGATCAAGATGACAGATGTTTCGAATAAGAAGATCTATTTTGAAACCCTAAGTGTGATCTGGTAAGTATTTATAATCCAGCGAACTATGTGTTCCGAAAAATTAAATCCGTTTTGATCAGCGTTCCAACCTGAAACAACTTTGGAACCACCTGAAACGATATGAAACTAAAGCTTCCCGGATAAGCTTCCCGGAACAATTCGAAACAAACATTGATAATACCTTTAATTTAAAAGACACAAACATCAAGACCATGCAAAAGACATTATTTGTGCTTATTTTTATTTGTTCATCAATTCAATTAATCATGGCACAGGAAGAAACGAAAGTCACAGACATTGAACTCACCGGCAATACGACCATCATCACCGGCCATTTAGAGGATGGTGCTCCTATGCCACTTCGCTGGGCAGAAAACAGTCAGGTTGCCTGCTTCCCAGGTACGCGATTTATAGAATTTCAGGGTAATCACGTTTTGTATCGAATGGTAATGCCACCGTATTCAGAACTCAAGGTTACCGTAACCCCTAAAGACAGGAAAAATCGCACCAATGTTTATGCCTTGAGGCTTGGCGCCAATAACTATGATCTGCCACCTGATATTGTAAGGGCTATTAGTTGTGAGGCTTCCTATCCTTTGTATGCAGGGAACCCGAATTTGAAGGCTCCTGCCAAACCACAATCGATTGAGTATATTTCTGTGAACAAACCGTATAACATCGTCATTGGCGTTGCCGGAGCCAAAGAGGTGTTATCGGGAGAATACGAATTGAAGATTGAATTGAAAAGCAGGTAGGTTAACTACGAATGACAAATCAGGAATTACGAGTCTAATTATTCGTAATTCCTAATTTTCAATTCGTAATTGACTAAAAGCCTGTTGCGCCTGCAAATTATCCGGATTGATCTTCAAGACTCGTTGAATTAACAGCATCGCCTCTTCATTTTTACCATACACCATTCTTACAGCTGCTTTGTTGAGCAACGCCTGTTCATGGTCAGGGTCAAGTGCAATGGCTTTGTCGTAGTGATTTTCGCCCATGGGAAGATTGCCCTGGAGTACGTAAAGGAATCCCCGGTTGCAAAGGGTTTCAGCTCTTTTGGGATTTTCGTCAAGAATGAATTCCAGTTTTTCCCTGGCTTCCTTATTGCGTTTAAGGGCCATCAGTATCACAGCTTCTTTGTCCAGGAAGTCCAGGTTCAAAGGTTGCAGTTTGACTGCTTTTTCGATAAACCTGATGGCGTGGATATTATTGTTTTCATAGTAATAAGCCTGAGCGATGCGGTAGGCTGTCCAGGCATCATTTATTATGCTGGTATCAATATCTACCGTGTTTGAAGTAATTGCTTTATAATCTTTTTTATTGAACAGGTAATGTATCCGGGCATTGAATACTTCGGGTTCTCCCGGCTGGGCTTGGTCGAGGTAATATTTGATGGAATCCATCAGGTTGGGGATGGTGGCGTATTTGTCGTACAGAGCCAGGTAACCGCGGGTCATATCAAGTGGGGTTGCATTATCTTTAGTCAATAATTCCAAACCGTAAAAAGTTTTGTCAGTCTCAGAGGAGTCCGGTCTTTGTCCGAATTTCTGGATTTTATGATCCGTAATGCTGACATGGGCGATATCCAGACTTCCGGATTTGGGCATATGGCATTTGTGACATTGATCATCGAGTGCTGCCCTTCTACTAGTAGTCTCTGTACATTGACTTTGGTTGGGTTCCCGGTGGCATTGAAGACACATATTGGCCAGGTCCACAGGTTGTAACTGACGGACACTTTCGTGGGGATGGTGGCAGGTAAGGCAAGTCATATCCGTTTCCTGGTAACAAAGACTTTGTTGCAAACGGTCTGCCTGGGAAGCCATGATGAACTGATCGTCAGAATCATCAAAACGAGGCAGAAAAACATTAAAAACTTCACTCAGCGGCATCCCTGGTCGGAAATCGTAAAAGGTCTTGCCGGGTTCCAGAACAGCTATACCCTGCAAGTGACATCTTTCGCATACGTCCATAGAAAGTTCGCGGGGAAGTTTGGATGGCGTGACGATGGTGTAATCCGTTTCTTTATCGGTATTGACCAGGATGCCCTTGTTGATGGCTTCCACATGGAGACTACCTGGCCCGTGGCAACGTTCACATTCGATACCCGAAGGCATTTGAGTGAATTTGTTTAGGCTGCCGGAAGCATGTTCCGGGAAATGATTGTGGCAAGTGATACATTCCGAATCCAGTAGTCGGCCGAACCGAAGATTTCCCTCTTCCCGGAAACTTGGCGCCATATCCCATTTGCCATCCTGAGTGTAATAAGTCACCGGTGCCTGGAAAATATAGCCGTTAAAATCGACGATATGGGAATTGGTATGATGCCCTGAACCTACGATGTAGCTGATTTTTTCTACCCGATTATGAGTGGTGTCCCCACGGTCATTCAGTCGAAACTCCCGGACATACATCAGGCTGTCTTTCACAAAAGGGAAATAATAAAGATCCGAATTGGGTTCATAAATGGCTTTAGAAACATTGAAGTTGGCATCGCTGTTTCGTTGATGTGCCGGGGCAAACGATTGCCCCATGCCGGTATGTTGGTAGGTTTTATGTACTTCCGAATGGCAGGTCAGACAAGACTGCATGCCGACGTATTCCGCCTCTGGGCCAAGGTTTTTAAAAACCGATTTGGGCTCTGTGTTGTCAGAGCAGGAGGAAAGGGTAAGAAAAAGCATAAGTAAACAGATCAGAGCATTTCGAGTTTGCATTTGCTTTGGTTTAGCGCCAAGAATACACGAATATATGCAAAAAAAATCAGGGCGTAACCTGAAGGCAGGCTTCAAGTTACACCCTGATTTAAACCATTAAAATCTTTTTTTAAACAGCGGGATTATTAAATCCGTAGAAGCAAAACCTCCTGCTCACGTCATATACCAATACACAAGGTTTCGCCTTCCTATCCTCAAACCTGCAATCCTCTGGTAATGGTAGTACCAATTGAGTACTGCCAACTGAGGATTAATTAACCCGCTTAAGGGTCTCCAGTAAAAATCCCCAGAATTTCTGTACAGAGCTGATCTGTACTTTCTCATCCGGTGAATGCGCCCCGCGAATATTCGGACCAAAGGAGATCATCTCTATCTCCGGATAATTGGTGCCCAGGATGCCACATTCCAGTCCGGCATGGCAGGCAGCTACTTCAGCATTTTCATTAAATAATTCTTTGTAAAGGCTGCTCATAAGCTTGACGATCCCTGCTTCGGGCTTGGGAGTCCAACCGGGGTATCCGCCTTCAAAAACGACATCAGCACCAAACAACTCAAAGGTACTCCTGATGGCTTGTGCCAAATCCATTTTTTCGCTGTCCACAGAACCTCGGGTAAGACACTGTATTTTTACCTCTCCGTCTTTGACCAATACGCGGGCCAGGTTATTGGAGGTCTGTACCAGGTCCTCGATATCCGGGCTCATGCGGTAGATACCGTTGTGACAGGCATATATGCTGCGGATCAGTTTTTTCTGGTCAGCTTCAGGCATCACTTTGGCTGGCATGGCTGTTTTTACCAGGCTAATGGACAAGTCCGGGTCGGTGGTATTGTATTCATTTTTTAATTCAGGCCTCAGTCCGTCAATATACGCTTCAAAAGCCCCGGCATTGCTGTTAGGGACAACGACGATCGCAAAAGACTCTCTTGGAATGGCATTCCTCAATCCGCCACCATCTATTTCAGCCACGCGCAAGGTGAATTTTTCTGCTGTATCGAACAACAAACGGTTCATCAGTTTATTGGCATTGCCCCGACCGAGATAAATGTCCATGCCAGAGTGTCCTCCGGTAAGGCCTGTTACACTTAACTTATAAGCGGTACAATTATCGCCGGAAGCTTCCACCCGGTAACTGCCGGATATATTCACATCAACACCACCGGCACAACCAATGGTCAATTCATCGTCATCTTCTGTATCGAGGTTGAGCATGATTTTACCCTCAAGCAATCCGCCTTTAAGTCCCTGGGCTCCGGTCATGCCGGTTTCCTCGTCAATGGTGAATAAGGCTTCCAGAGGTGGATGAGCAATATCGTCGGCTTTCAATAATGTCATGATAGAGGCTACACCAATGCCATTATCCGCACCGAGGGTGGTGCCGTCGGCTCTAACCCAGTCATCCTCCACCAGCATCCTGATGCCTTCTTTATCAAAATCAAAATCTGTATCGGCATTTTTTTGGCAAACCATATCCAGATGACTTTGCAAAACTATTGTTGTACGATTTTCCATACCCGGACTGGCCGGCTTTTTAATGATGACATTGCCAACTTCGTCAACCATGGTAGGAAGGCCGAGTTTTTTACCGAAATTTTTCATAAATTCGATAACGCGTTCTTCTTTTTTGGAAGGTCTGGGAACCGCATTGAGGTCAGCGAAGTGGTTCCACAATGCTTTTGGTTCCAGGTTTCTTATGTTGTCCATCTTTATTGTTTTTTGTTAAAAATTCTTCCCGATTTAACAAGAATTTTGTTTTGATCGAGCGCCCGAAAAGGTACAAAATTTTTATGTTAGAGTGAAGATTATCTCCTTAAAAATTCCTTATTACCATCGTTGGCAATGTATTTAACTTCTCTGGGATAAAATTTCTTTTAGTGATCATTATCACAACCTTTGTAGGGGTTTTGATGTTAACTTTGGGCATTTCAAAAACTAATACCGAAACCACTGTTTATGATGGAATATTGGGAAACTTTCCTTAATGCTTACAAGGGTTATGCCTCATACTTGTGGAGAGAGATCACTAATCCCAACTGGCATAGCTATTTTTATTGGCTCATCCTCGTTTCGGTTTTCTTTTTTGTATTGGAAGTAGTCCTGCCCTGGCGAAAGAAGCAAGCCATACCCCGTAAGGACTTCTGGCTGGACGCTTTTTATATGTTCTTCAATTTCTTCCTGTTCTCCCTGATCATATACAATGCTGCTTCCACCGTTGTGGTGGATCTGTTCAATGATGGCATTAAAGCGGTATTTGGGTTTGACCTGCAAGGCATGAACCCATTGAACAGCTGGCCTATTTGGGCGATTCTATTGGTCGGCATGGTGGTCCGTGATTTTACCCAGTGGTGGATCCATAGGTTGTTGCACCGGGTCGACTGGTTGTGGGAATACCACAAGGTACATCATTCGGTGGAACAGATGGGATTTGCGGCTCAGTTGAGATATCACTGGATGGAAAATGTCGTTTACCGCACTTTGGAATATATTCCCCTCGCATTGTTGGGGATTGGTTTGTATGACTTTTTTGTGATTCATATTTTTGCGCTGACCTGGGGGCATTTCAATCATGCGAATATTTCCGTCAGTGGCCGCGTATCCGGGGCAGTGGTGGGAGCTTTGATCGGTATTATATTATCGATGGGGTTATTGGATGTCACTCTTTTCAATGACTTTCCGGTTATAGGTAAATGGGCCATATTTTTTGCCAGCGTAGCAGCAGGAAGCCTGTTGCTCGGACCTGTAATGCGGAAATTGTTCAACAGCCCGGAAATGCACATATGGCATCATGCCCATGATCTCCCTGAAAGTCGCCGCTATGGGGTTAATTTTGGATTGACGCTGGCTATTTGGGATTACCTGTTTGGTACAGCATATGTGCCATCGAGTGGCAGGGATATTAAGCTGGGATTCCCGGGCGTAGAGGAATTTCCCCAAGGGTTTGTGGGGCAAAATATACATGGTTTTGGAGCTAAAAAAGACGGATAACAGTTATAAGGCATTGCGCTGCAGGTTCCCTGGAATTACATTCCAGATCAATGGAATTGTTTAGCGTTTATCAACATTTATCTGGTTTTGTTTTGGTTGCTAAAACGTTGATTTAAAGTCCCTTGTGGTTGTATTGTTGGAAAATGTGGATAACTTTTTTTGTTAAAATTTTGCATATTTTTAAATCATTGTAATTGTTTTGCCATATTTACGTCCCAGACAAAATGATTGTTTGTTTTTTAAACAAATATTTTAAAAAACGCATTCAAAAACAAAACCTATTTGCGTATTTTGGACAATATATATGCAGAAAAGTGTTAAAATTGGATAAAAATTACTTTTTTGTTTTGTGTTTAGGGTAGGTGGGTTTAATTTTGGGAAGCCGCGGAATTTTGGCAACTATAATTGAGGGACAATAAAGATTTTTTGAATTTGTATTTGTGTAATACACAATAAATTAAATAACAACTATTCTCCAGTTTACCTCAAAATGTCAAATATTTCATTAGGATAAGCCGGTTTTTAAATGACCGGGATTGTTGGCTAAGATTACAAAAATGAGAAAAGAGAAATTCATCTACAATACTCAGACACTTCGTTATGAGAAAGTTGTAGAACCTTTAAGTGCAACCCTTACCAGAATTTTTGGTATTACGTGCGCTATAATCTTCACTGGAGTACTTTTTACCCTGGTTTTACATAAGTATTTTCCTTCTCCAAAGGAGAAAGCATTGCTTGGAGAGATTGATGTCTTGAAAAGTCAATTAGAGGCTTCTAATAAATCTTATGACGAGATCACCCTGATCATGAAGGATATCAAAGAACGCCATGATTACGCCCATAGACTTATTTACGGTATGGATCCGATAGATGATGGTGTCTGGGAAGGTGGTGTCGGTGGTCACGATAAATATAAAAAACTTAGAGGATTTACTAATTCGGGAGACTTGATGATTGAGGTCAATACCAAAATTGATCAGGTTAAACAAAAACTGGATATTTATTCTACTTCCCTTACCGATGTAATTGAATTGGCCAAGGAAAAAGAAGAAATGCTGGCTTCTATTCCTTCTATCAAGCCTGTTCGTAGCGACAAACTCGCCAGGTCAGTAAAATTACTCTCCGGATTCGGTTACAGAATTCATCCCATCTATAAGGTTCGTAAGATGCATGCCGGTATTGACTTTACCGCACCCAGGGGAACACCAATTCAGGCAACCGGTAATGGGAAAGTCATAAAAGCAGGTCGTGGCACAGGTTATGGCAACCGGGTGATCATCGATCATGGTTACGGATACCAGACCCTCTATGCACACATGGATCGTATCGATGTAAAAGAAGGGCAAACAGTAACCCGTGGTGAAAAGATCGGATTGGTAGGCAATACAGGTGCATCAACTGCTCCTCACTGTCACTACGAGGTTATTTTTAAAGGACAAAAAGTCAATCCAATTCAATTTGTTCTTGACGGATTATCTCCTGAAGAATACCAGGAACTCGTCAATGCGGCTTCCCTTGAAAACCAGTCAATGGATTAAAAATTCATAAAGAACACTTATAAAGTTTAGGAGAAAACGAAGTGGTTCCATTTGTTTAAAAATTTAGTAATCACTTCATTTTCAAAAGAATAGTAAATTTTCAAACAAATGAAATTTCATAATATTGCAAAAGACTTCCTTTTTGGAAGTCTTTTTTTCTTTGGAACACTACTTACGGCCTGTGGACAGGAACCAGAGGCACAACAAGCCGATCCCGTAATGGGAGCCATACAGGCGGATACCATTAAGGTAGATACCCTGATCCAGGAAACACCTGAGCCGGAAAATATTACCATCATCGGGGTAGGAGACATGATGCTGGGTACCAATTACCCTTCCAGTTCCTATCTTCCTGCCAACGGCGGGAAAGACCTGTTGGCGGACCTCGAAGAATTATTATCCTCGGCTGATGTGACCTTTGGAAACCTGGAAGGAGCCATTTTGGATAGTGGAGGTACCGCTAAACGCTGTAATAATCCGAATCTGTGTTATGTTTTCCGTTCACCGGAAAGTTATATTGATCATTTTGTCAATGCAGGTTTTGATGTGCTGTCCATAGCGAATAATCACTCAGGCGATTTTGGCCCCCAGGGCCGAAAGCGTACCAAAGAAGTTTTAAAAGCCGCCAATATTGAATTTGCAGGATTGGCCGGAACCGACGAAATGGCCATTTTTGAAAAGAATGGTGTTAAATACGGCTTCTGTGCCTTTGCCCCTAATGTTGGAACCGTAGATGTCCGGAATATTTCAAAAGCCAAACAAATTGTGGCGCAACTTGCAGCAGAAACGGATATTGTCATTGTTTCATTCCACGGAGGGGCAGAGGGAAGTAAACACCAGCATATGACATTCAAAACAGAATATTATTATGGTGAAAACCGGGGCAATGTTTACAATTTTGCACATGCTGTTGTCGATGCCGGTGCAGATATCGTTTTTGGTCATGGGCCTCACGTAACCCGCGCGGCGGAATTGTACAAGGACAGGTTTATCATATACAGTCTCGGGAATTTCTGTACCTACGGACGCTTCAACCTCAGTGGGGAAGCTGGTATTGCGCCTGTCATTGAGCTGGAAGTGGCTCCTGATGGTGCTTTTATAAAAGGTCGCGCAATTCCTGTGTACCAGCAAAAAACCCATGGCCCCAAAATAGATGGGCAAAAAAGAGCTGTAAAAACCCTCCAAAGACTTATCGCAGCAGACTTTCCGGATTCGACGCTGGTTGTGGACGATGATGGTAATCTTTCAGCGAAAAAATAAGGCATACATGATCCACCTTTAAATCCGGAGAAACAGGTAATCGGTCTATTTTTCTTGTATTTGTTCCACAGGTTAGCGCATTTTAGATTATATTTATAATCATAACCAACTTTATCACTAATGGAAGAGGATATTATTGCCAATAAAGACTACCTGTCCCAATTGCCACTCGGAAATGGCCATTACGGATAAATTTTGTGCTTCCTGTGGTCAAAAGGTGCAGGCCAAGATTCCAAAATTGTGGGAGTTGATCTCAGAGTTTTTTGATTCTGTGCTAAACATTGACTCGAAGATTATTCGCACTTTCCGGGCCATTTTTATTCCGGGCCAACTTACCCTCAAATACTTCCAGGGAATCCGAAAAAAGTATTACCAGCCATTCCGGCTTTTCTTTTTTGTCTCTGTCCTGTTTTTTACAGCACTTGGGTTTTCAGGAGCCAAGAAAAGCATAATGTCCATAAACCAGGACAACAGTGTTAAAAACATCCGGCACAAGATTGAAGCAAGTGAGAAGGTTAAAGAACTTCAAGGGGAGATTTCTGCTAAATTCCAGGATTCTTTAATGGCGGTTGCCGTTTTGGATTCTTTTGATCAGGCGTTGAATGTAGACATGGATACCATAAATATTACGCTCGCAGCCAATTACGGTAATTACAAAATTGCCTCCAAGGACTTACTCACCCTTTCCGGAGAAGAGATCATTGAAAAATACGAAATCAAGGGATTCTGGAATCAGTTGTTCGCAAAGCAGGTGATCAAAACCCTTCAGGATCCTTCAGGGTTTACCTGGTATATGGTAGGAAATCTTATCTGGATGCTCATTCTATTGATGCCTGCAGTAGCTATGGTCCTCAAATTATTGTATTTCAGGAGAAAAAGATATTTCGTTGAGCATCTTACCTTTTTATTCCATTTTCATGCCTTTGCCTTTTTGTTGGGCAGCATCTTTATCCTCATTGTCAATTATGCGGAAACCAATAAAATTTACATGTTGTTGTGGCTGGGAATTCCGGTCTATTTGTTTATTGCCATGTTGAGGTTTTACAAACAAGGGTTTTTTAAAACGTTCTTCAAATTTTTCAGTTTGGCGATGTCCTATTTACTGCTGTCTGCTATATTTTTCGTCTTTTTGACGATAATCAGCCTGGCGATGTTTTAACGAAAAACTTTGTTAAGTTTGTTCTTTCCTTATTGAATAAAGATGTCAAAGAAAACTTACGATACATACGAACCCGTCATTGGACTCGAGGTGCATGTGCAATTATCCACTGCCAGTAAAGCTTTTTGTGCTGATGATGCCAGCTTTGGCGGAGAACCTAATACCCACGTCAGCGTGGTTTCCCTGGGGCATCCGGGGACTTTACCAAGATTAAATAAAAAACAATTTGAATACGCCATCCGACTGGGCCTGGCTCTTCGAAGCCAAATCAGCAGGGTAAGTTATTTCGATCGCAAAAATTATTTTTATGCTGATCTTCCCAAAGGGTACCAGATAACCCAGGACAGGCAGCCGGTCTGTGTTGGCGGGCATCTGGATATTCGGGTGGGTGATCAAACCCGACGCATCAGGATTCACCATATCCATATGGAAGAAGATGCTGGAAAATCTATCCATGATCAGGATCCAATTAATTCCCTGATTGATTTAAATCGGGCAGGAGTTCCCCTGCTGGAAGTTGTTACAGAACCTGATTTCCGATCTCCTGAAGAAGTAGATGTATTTATGAATACCATGCGCAGGCTTGTGCGGTATCTCGATATTTCGGACGGTAATATGGAGCAAGGGTCGATGCGTTGCGATTGCAATGTTTCCGTAAGGAAAAAAGGTGTGGAAACGCTGGGCGAGCGATGTGAGATCAAGAATATGAACTCCATGAAATTCGCCAAAAAAGCCATCAACTACGAATTTAAGCGCCAGATCGATCTTCTCGAAGCAGGAGAAAAGGTCGAGCAGCAAACCCTCAATTTTGACCCGGAGTCGGGAACCACCTCTCCCTTGAGAGACAAGGAGGACGCTCATGATTATCGTTATTTTCCGGAACCGGATCTGCTGCCTTTTGTTGCCAGTGAATCCTTTGTTAATGCTGTAAAAGCTGAAATGCCAACCTTGCCGGAAGCCCACTTTGCTGAATTCACCGGAAAACTGGGAATTACCGAATACGATGCGGGTATTCTCATAGAAGAAAAAGATACAGCCTTGTTTTTTAAGGAGTTATGTGCATTTACCAATAATGCTAAAGCTGCGGCAAATCTTATCATCAACAGGATTACACCCATTTGTAAGGAACAAAATCTTGCGATAACTGATTTTCCGATCACTAAAAAACAATTGGCTGCGTTCATCGCATTAATTGATGAAGGCAGGGTAAGTAATGCCATTGCTTATCAAAGGCTTTTGCCCGCTATGTTAGAAAATCCGGAGGCAGAACCATTGTCGCTGGCGGAGAAACTTGGTCTTATTCAAACCAGTGATGAGAACTTTATCGAAAAGATAGTTGATGAAGTCATTGCAGCATTTCCTGAGAAGGTAGCTACTTATCAAAAAGGCAAAAAAGGTCTGCTCGGTTTTTTCATGGGAGAAGTCATGAAGCGTTCCCAGGGAAAGGCAGAGCCGAAATCCACCAATGCTATACTTCGGGAAAAACTGGGTTAGGAAAAGTTGCTGGTTACTGCAAAGGAATCATGCCTGGCGTGTTTGAGCGCCCTGCGGCAAAAATGAATGGATAATTTTTCAGGAGCCTTCAATTTGCTTTCTTCATGCTGTCATTTTGATCAAAATAGACCACATAATGTCCTAAGGTCTCACCATTTTTTTCAATAACCCTGAATCCCGGTCTGCGGTGATCTACTGCAAAATCTGCCATCTCCTGATTGATCTGAAAAAAAGTCGACGGGGTAATGTTAATTTCCAGATTTCTGGTCCGGATCGTTTTTTCTACATGATAGTGCCCGGTGAAGATGGTCAGATTATAAGGATGATTGATAAGGATATTCTTAATTTCTTTTCTTGATTTAAACGCATGATTGGTATCCATATAGGGAACACCACTCAACAGAGGAGGGTGGTGCATAAAAATGATGAGGTCTTGTTGATGGGTCGAAAGTTGTTGCTGTAGCCATACCAGCTGTTTGGGATCCATTGTTGCCGGACTGGTATCGAGGAATAGTATTGGTTCCCCATGGATTATTCTCGAAAAGTACAGCCCGTCTTCTTTGATATCCTGTTCAATATCAAGTACTTGTCTCATCAGTCCGATGTCGTCATGATTTCCCGGGATAACCTCCCAGGGAATAGGGTAATCTTTCAACTGGCTAAAAAACCATTCGTAAATGGGGAGTTCGGGAGCCCGGTAACAAATATCTCCTGATATGACGAGGCAATCCGGTTGGTGATTTGCAATGATATTGAGCGCTTTTAAAAAATGGGCACGTACGTCAATCCCGCGGGTGTCTTCACCTTTCCTGCCCAAATGCAGGTCGGTCAATTGTATTATTTTCATTTCCTTTTGTTAAAGGCCTCCTGTACTGAATGGTCTTCATCCAGTAAAAAAGTTAATGTTGTCTGTGTAGTTTTATTTAAGGTGTTACCGAAAAACTTATTTCTTTTCGGTTGTAGTACTGCCCGAACTTCTGATACTGACGATCTTTTTGAGGATATCGAACCAAAAGGGAGCTCCCAGTGAAATAGCCAAAGCAGTTATGAGCCAACCTACAACCTTGGTGATCCAGTCATAGACGGATAGCTTGTCAAAGTCAACATTTTTCCATCCCAGTCCCAGTGGTGATTTAATGCTGTTTAAATTATTCTCGATTAAATAGTTGAATTCAGCAGAGGCATCTTCAAAGTTCATGTTTTCTTTAACGAGGCTGGTGCTGTCGTTTGCCGCCGCAAACTCTTCTGCCATTTGCACAACCTGAGCTAAAGACTCCGGGTCTGATTCCAACCTTTCGTAAATAGCCAGGGTATCCGCATTGAGGATCAGCGCCATAGCCAGCCCGACATATATCAGGATCTTTTTGGCCGTCCTTTTATACCATCCTGTTGCTCTGTCCATTACCGAATCGTACCAGGTTTCAACGTTTTTCTTGAAATCCTCCAGCTTCCCATCGGCATCCCTGACCAGTTGTTTGAGTACATTCCTCAGGTCAGCATTTTCAATGTTGTTGATTTCCTTCAATACCTCTTGTTCCGATAGTTTTTCATCTCCAAGAATGATATCAAAAAGGATGGACTGGAATGATTTTGAACTCAGATAGGAAGGGGGGTTTGTTGTTTTATTACTGTATTTATGGGAAAGCTGTTTAAAAAGCGCATTCTTATTGAATTTTTCCAAAAAAGACTCGTCCTCAGTGGTGCCATCATCTTTTACACCGACAAGCATATTACTCAGAGCCTTTCTAAGGTTTTTTCCACGTAAATGCATAAAGGCGGCAATCAACTCCATGATGGTCGTTGCCAGGAGACTTAACACAAGCAGAACAAATACAACGCCTAATATTACTGTCAGGATTTTCATGTCACTAGTTTTAGGTAATTTTGTATGTGAACCTTAAAAGTAAGGAGAAAATTGATTCCTGTTATATTTTCTCCAAATTTTTATTAATCCCTCCGCAAATCAGAAGTTATACCGCCGGGTCACGCCAAGAACCCACTGAGTTTCGCAAAGTAAAACGCCTTAGCGCAACTTTACGGTAAAGCCCTTTTTACAACCCAAACATTCCTCCTGAACTATAAATACAAAAGGATTGAACGAATACTCAACCAACCCTAACGAATAATCGTTTGCCCGTGACCGAAGCAGATTTTCCGACCATATTTGTGGTATAATCAACGAAACAAAAAAACAATTTACCATGAGAACCTGCTTTTTTATCATCGTCACACTTTTTGGGAATATACTTATCGCCAGTCAGGATTATACCAAACCCAACCCCGATCACAATGTCGTTATTTCCACCAATGGCCTGAATCTTCGTGCTCAACCTAATCTCCACGCCAAAAAACTGATAGCTGTCCCTTACGGAAAACAAGTTGAGCTAATTGATTCTGTTTTTTATGGCAAAGAAACCATTGGCACCCATACCTTTTTTTACGGTGGAAACGAAGCCATCACCAATGTGCCCATAACCGGCTATTGGGTGAAAGTGAAATATGGCGGCATAGAAGGGTATATGTTCAATTCCTTCCTGGGAGCCGCAAGTACTTTACACGAAAAACCAAATGAAACATCCCGTTTTACCATTGTCCTCCCGGAGATGCAGGAGTGCAGCAATGTAGTGGACTACAACCCGGATTGGCATTGGTATGGACTCTATAATTATGAGGGTAAACCTGCCCTGAAAAAAGTAGCGCTGAGTTACTTTGTCACATATTACGATAATGCTGCCTGGCTTTGCACCAGTACCAGTGATAACAAAAACCTCAAATTAGTGATTGGGAGTAAAATGCCTATGAATGCTGGACAATTAAAGGGAGCCATGTACACTTATTCAGAAGATAACAATAGTTTCTTCAACTGGAGCGAAGCCGGAAACTTTATCAACAATCAATTACTCGAAGAGAACCAACTGGAGATCAGGGAATCATTCGAGGAAGGTACCTGGATGGAAACAGAACTGATTGTTGCCAACGGGAGGCTTGAACAAACCCTCAATTCCGCGGAAGAATTCCCCTCCGGGATCCTTTGCCGGGCTGATCTCGACGGTGACCGCAAAGACGACTATCTGTTGTATTTCGGGGAGTTTTATTCAGAATTAAAATTATTCCTGAGCTCAACTGCGGATGAAGGCAACAATGAATTACTGCATTATGAAACGAGTTTTTTCTTCCCAGACTGTTATTAAACGAAATACGGTAAACGGTGGACGATGAACGACCTGCGGTAGACGATTTGCGATAGACGACTGGCGGATTGGAATTCAACTTGAAAGTTTTTTTCTGGATTGGCCCGGGAAAATTTAACCGCGAAGTACGCAATGGAGAATCGAAGTACGCAGATTATTTTTATTAACGAAACCTTTACATAGACTTGGTGGAATGACCAAAGGTGTTGCCTTAACAATTAGAAAAATTATCCGAAATGAAGAGCGTAAATTTAATCTTGGTTTTTAGCATTTTTGTCCCTTTGCTATTGAATAGCCAGATTATTCATTGCGAATATAATGCCCCGGTTTTTTGGATGACAAATAAAATTAAGGAAGACATTGGTGATACTCTTTCGATAAACCATTTTTCAAAATTTCTTTCATCTGGTGATTCTATAAAAAGTCATCCTGATTTTGGGCAGGACTCTATTCTTCCTGGATATTTTTTCCCTTGCTTGATTTTGGAAAGATCCTTTTTATTGGAAGGTATCTTGATGAAGGAGAATATTTGGCGCTTACTCTCGCTGGGATCGACAAAGGAAATTGTGAGATAATATCCAAATACATTATTTAAGTAATACTTAAAACGTTAACCGTAAGTCGTCAACCCTAGACCATCCCTAAAACCTTAGCCTGCTCCTTAGCCTAAAAACATAACTGTATTAACTCGCTCTTTTGGCCGGTCTGTGACCATTTACGCATCCACGGAATTTGATTGTTTTTCCGGGGTAGTGCAAATGGTTGACAGGCCGGTTCTTTTTTATTTAGATTTAATTTAAATAGCAAATTTGGCGATCGCTTTATCCCTCAAAATATACTCCGGAAATGAAAAAATATGTATTATTGTTCATATTTCAATATGTTGCTATTTTTTAAAAGTATTGCAGGCTCAAGCAACGAACGCCCAACAACTTATTGGCTGAGATTCAGGCAATGAAATTTCTGCAATACAAAACACAAAATATTTTTTAAACATGAAGTACGGTTTTGTTATTGACAATCGAAAATGCATTGGTTGTCATGCATGTACCACCGCCTGTAAATCAGAGCATGATGTGGCGGTTGGGGTAAACAGAACGTGGGTCAAGTACATTGAAAAAGGCACATTCCCGGATTCGAGAAGATTGTTCTCCGTAATGCGTTGTAACCACTGTACGGACGCACCCTGTGTGGAGATTTGCCCTGTCGAATCTCTTTTTATCCGTGATGACGGTATCGTGGATTTTGACAACAGAAGATGTATTGCTTGTAAGTCCTGTACACAGGCTTGTCCTTACGACGCTTTATACATCGATCCGAAAACTCATACGGCTGCCAAGTGCAACTACTGTGCTCACCGTGTGGATATCGGTTTGGAGCCAGCCTGTGTAAATGTTTGCCCTGAACATGCTATCATTTCCGGGGACATGGAAAACCCTGAAACAGAAATTGCCCAATTACTGGCAAGGCAGCAGGTGTCCGTTCGCAAAGGCGAAAAAGGAACCAACCCCAACCTTTTCTACATCGATGGGGATCAGGCTTCTCTTCAGCCAAGTGCTGCTCAGGATGATGTTTCCATGTGGAGTGCCCAGACCCTTGGGGTGGGACATTACGCCAAGGAAGCCGAAAAAATGGCCTTTACCAATCCTGACGTTATTGACGCCATCAAGCAGAGCAATGATGAAAACATCGATAGTGGTAAAACGCTGCTCGACGTAATGCGTGGCAAACCAAGAAGAGCATATGATGCCCCTAAAAAAGGTATTCTTTGGGGATGGGAAGTTTCCGGATATGTATGGACAAAAGCCATCTCCGCCGGTTCTTTCCTCGTTTTGTTCCTGGCAACTTTATTTGGCAAAGAATTCAGCGACACCACTTACTGGTGGACCCTTGGTTTGGCTTTATTCTTCCTGACAGCTACCGGCGCATTGTTGGTAATGGACCTGGATCAGCCGAAACGTTTCCTGAATGTAATTTTCAGGCCTCAATGGAAATCATGGCTTGTAAAAGGTGGATATTCCATCACAGCTTATGGTGGATTGATTACTTTGCTCGGCGTCTTGAAATATTTCAAAGTTGACGCTCTTCAGGCACCTTTGATGTGGCTTACAGCTATCATTGGTGTGATCGTCGCCATTTATACGGCCTTCCTTTTTGCCCAGGCAAAAGGTCGTGACTTCTGGCAAAGTCCTGCATTGGTGATCCACATGCTCGTACATAGCTTCATGGCAGGTGCTGCAGCATTTGGTATCCTCAGTCTCTTTGCAGACAGCCACGCTTCCTGGATGGACTTCCTGAAAGTAGTACTCGTTACCGGAATTTTGGTGAACTTCTTCACTATTCTCGTAGAGATCAATATTACGCATCCAACTTCTGATGCGAAACGTACCGTAAAAATGATCACCAAAGGCATGTATAAAAACATGTTCTGGGGTGGTGTGATGATCTTTGGAAACATCATTCCATTGTTGATCTTGTTCTTTGTCGACCTTACTCCGGTCACTATGGCAATCGCAAGTGTCATCGTCCTCATCGGTATTTACCTGACAGAGAAGATCTGGGTTGAGGCTCCTCAGCGCATTGCGCTGTCGTAGTGGATTGATGATTGAAGATTGATTATTTAATTTTTGAAAAAAATTACCATGGGTCATAAGAAACCATCATTTATAGAAAAAATAGCTGAAAAGCTTAAAATAATCCCCGATCTTCATGGCGATTGGGGAGCCCCTGCCGACCGTTTGACGGAGGAAGGGCAATTAACCAATTTTCCACCGCCAGAGCAGTGGAACGATTGGGTAGAATACGAACCCAAATCATGGCCGTTGCGCGATAAGAAACATTATTCTATCGTGCCTACGACCTGCTTTAATTGTGAGTCTGCTTGCGGACTTACCGCATTTATTGACAAGGAGACCAACAGCATCAGAAAGCTGGAAGGCAATCCTTACCACCCGGGTAGTCGTGGACGTAACTGTGCCAAAGGGCCCGCCACGATCAATCAGCTGACCGATCCGGATCGTATTCTCCATCCGCTCAAGCGTAAAGGGAAACGCGGAGACGGTGAATGGGAACGTATTTCCTGGGATCAGGCGCTCGATGAGATTGCTGCCAAGATTCGCAAAGCCCTCAAGGAAGGCCGCCACAATGAGGTAGCCTACCACGTAGGTCGTCCCGGACACGAAGGGTACACCAATCGTGTATTGCAATCCTGGGGCATTGATGGCCATAACAGCCATACCAATATCTGCTCTGCCGGAGCGCGTACAGGCTATGCACTTTGGTACGGACACGACCGTCCGTCACCGGATCATACCAATGCCAAGGTTATCCTGTTGATCTCGGCTCACCTGGAATCAGGCCACTATTTTAATCCACATGCACAGCGGATTATTGAAGGAAAAATGAAAGGGGCTAAACTGGTGACGATGGATCCGCGTTTGTCCAATACGGCGAGTATGTCTGATTACTGGCTGCCTACTTATCCAGGATCTGAAGTAGCCATTATGCTGGCTTGGATCAAAATACTGCTGGAAGAAGGTCTGTACAACCGCGAGTACATGGAAAAATGGGTCAACTGGAACGAATACCTCGAGAAAGTTCATCCGGATGCGGAACGTACCTTTGATACCTTCATTGAGAAATTAATCGAAGAATACAAAGAATTTACCCCGGAATTCGCCGCCAAAGAGTCCGGCTGTAAGGTGGAAATGATCAAAGAGATCGCCTACAAAATTGGTGAGGCCGGCAGCAGACTGGCTACCCATACCTGGCGTTCAGCCTCTATTGGAAATCTCGGTGGATGGTCTGTTTCACGGACTTTACATTTTCTGAATGTCGTAATGGGTAGTGTAGGTGCTGTGGGTGGAACTTCTCCAAACAGTTGGTCTAAATTCAAACCACAGTTCTTTGACGTACCTCCGGCTCAGAAATTCTGGAACGAACTACACTTCCCGAATGAATATCCATTATCATTCTTCGAAATGAGCTTCCTGCTGCCGCACTTCCTCAAAGAAGGTAGAGGTAAAATGGATGTTTATTTCAGCCGGGTATTCAATCCTGTCTGGACCTATCCGGATGGATTTACCTGGATGGAAGCATTCATGGACGAAAATATGTTTGGAAACCATATCGCACTCACTCCAACCTGGAGTGAGACGGCGTTCTTTGCCGATTATGTGCTGCCAATGGGACACTCTGCGGAAAGACACGACATCAACAGTTATGCTACACACGGAGGTATGTGGGTGGCCTTTAGACAACCGGTGTTGAGAGAAGCAGCAAGAAGAGATGGTAAGACAGTGGAATTCACCTATGAGGTTAATCCCGGCGAAGTATGGGAAGAAGACGAATTCTGGATCGAATTGTCCTGGCGTATCGATAAGGATGGGGACCTGGGTATCCGGGAACACTTTATGTCACCTTACCGAAAAGGAGAAAAGATCAATATCGACGAATATTACCAGTATATCTTTGAGCGGATCAAAGGACTTCCTGAGGCCGCAAAGGCAGATGGTTTTACCGGAGATTTTGCTGAATTGGAATACATGCGCAAGTATGGAGCATTTGAAATTGAGAAATTCTCCTACAATAAAAATGAGCACACATTAAAGCCAGAACAACTGGAAGGTGCCGTTACTGATGAAAAGACAGGTGTTATTTACAAAGGAGACAAGGATATCGGTATCATGATCGACGGAACGGCTTATGTTGGTTTCCCGACCCCTTCGCGGAAAAATGAATTTTATTCCCAAACGATGGTGGACTGGAAATGGCCGGAATATGCTATTCCAAAATACATCAAGAGTCATATCCATCCGGAAAAACTGGACAAATCGAAAAATGAGTACTGTCTGGTGCCCAATTTCAGGCTGCCGACATTGATTCACTCCCGTTCCGGTAATGCGAAATGGCTGGTGGAAATATCCAACAGGAATCCGATCTGGATGCATCCGCAGGAAGCCAATAAGTTTGGTTTTAAAACAGGAGATCTCGTCAAGATTGTGACAGATATTGGCTATTTTGTTGATAAAGTCTGGGTTACGCAATCCATCAAACCTGGAATTGTAGCCTGTTCTCACCACATCGGAAGATGGAGACGCCCACAGGATCAGGCAGGTAACCGCTGGGCCACTAATACGGTAGGTATTGAAAACGATGGTAATGGCGGCTGGAAGATGAAAACCCTCCGGGGTATTCGACCATTCCAGAGCGATGATGCCGACAGCTCCAGAGTTTTCTGGACGGATGGAGGTGTTCACCAAAATATCACCCATGCTGTTCATCCGGACCCAATAAGCGGGCACCATGCCTGGTTGCAACGGATAAGGATCGAAGTGCCGGGACCGGATGATAAATACGGTGATATCTTTGTAGATACGAAAAAATCTTTCGAAAACTATAAAGAATGGCTCGCCATGACCCGTCCGGCACCAGGACCAAACGGCCTGCGTCGTCCATTGTGGCTGAAACGCCCAATCAAACCGCACGACCTCGCCTATTATCCTGAAAATATGGATGAGAAAGGTGGAGTGAAGGATGAGATTTGGGAGAAACGGTAGCTACCGACTTCAGTCAGAAGACTTAGGGAGTAAGGAAATTTAGGGAACAAGGGAATAGTTATTATTTCGCTTGTTCCCTTTTCCACTTATATTAGGGTTTAACTTTCAAGCTTGCCTTCAGGTTACGCCCTAATTTTTTCCCTCCTATCTCAAAAGTGTGATCTCCCCTGATTCTTCGACCCTTTTCCCGTTTATTTCCAAAATGGCATGATAGATATAAACATCCGATTGGGCAGGTTCTCCATTATAGGTACCATCCCAGGCATTATCGTTTGATGTTTCAAATACCTTTTGTCCCCAACGATTATATACATTCAAAGAGGAGACCACAATGGCCACATTATTATGGTAAACCTTGAATACATCATTAATATCGTCTCCATTTGGGGTGAATACATTCGGGATGGCATACTCCGTACCAGTTACTTCAAAATTGATACTGGCTTCTCCGATACAACCATTTTCTGCAATAAGCTGGACAGAAATTGTCTCGGTCCCTAATTGATCAGGAATAATGGTCACAATTGAATCAGAAAGGCTGGAAGTAATACTCCCCATGACGGAAGACCATAGATAAGTGTAGTTCCCTTCATCATCAGGGCTCACATTTGCACTAAAAATAATTTCTATACCTAGCGGGACTTCTGAAATAATAGCTGCAGCGCTTATTATTTCTACTTCAAACTGATCATTTTCAACCGTAATCAACACTTCATCATAAAAAGTATTTCCACAATTGTCTATTATTTCAACAGTGTATAATGTGGTTTCTTCAGGGGAAGCGATCGGGTTGGCAATATTCGGATCAGATAAATCCTCAGCAGGAGACCATTGGTATGATACACCTCCTGTGGCTTCCAGTTGAATTTCTGTACCGGGACACATGGTCTGATCCTCCAATTCATTAAGAAAAGTTGTATAGGAAAAACATACCTCATGAATATTATTTAATCCTCCCGTGGAAGATGTGAATCCCCAAAAAACCAAAGGATCTCCGTTAAATATCTCGTTTACAATATCCCCTGTGTAAGTCAACCGAAGCTCACAATCAAAATAAACGCTCAAGGTCTGCATATCAGCATCCCACACAACTTCTATATAATGATACTCGCAATCCTCAATATCTGGATCAGTTACATCAGCCTGAATGGGTCCTGCAAGGGTACCTCCGGGAGTATTATGTTTAAGTATCCCGTCCCTGATAATTGCAATGTGATCGAAGATAGGATCTTCATAATCTATATTTTGATGTGTGTCAAATTCTACCCCTAATGATGGTTCCACTTCGCCAAAACCTAGATCACCGCCAGCAGTACCTATTGAGGTACTTATGGGTTGTAAGCCAAATACAATTCCATCCGCTCCATCCAGGTCCTTACAACCTAAAAACAGATCCATAGCTACCAAAAAAGATTCATTTAAATTCACTTTATCACCATTCCAGATAGAGCCTACCTCCCAATTAACATCCGAAGTGAGTTGAAAACAACTATCATTAGTGGCGACGGCATTGCCATTTAAGAAAAATGGGTCCTGTCCAAGTAAATTACTTGTGCAGTAGATGATTATTGATGCAATGCTAATTATTTTAATGGAATAATACATACTGTATTTTATTGAGAAAACCTTTTACATAATCCTTCCAAAGGTATTATTTAATTCTAACTCGATATGTTAACTCCGCGGGTTGTTTGACCTTGTTGAGAAAAAAGCAGTAATCTGAACGGATGTTTGTGCAAAAAAAGAGCTGCCAGAACGGATGTGAGTGCGTCCCAAAAAGTTAAAACCACTCAAAATCCAGTTAAAATTTTGCTAATCTTTCATCCCAAACCAGTTCTCCAACAAAAAATCTGTTTTCTTTGAACAAACGATGCTCATTTTTTAATAAAAAAATACCATGATGTTTAGTAAAATTACCATATCCTTCTTCATGTTAACTTTTGTTTTCCAGGCAAACGCCCAATTCAAAAGAGTTTTGGACAAGATTGATAATACGAAGGCCAAGGTCGAAGAAAAACTATCCGGCAACCCTTCTCTGACACAGGAGGAAATAGGAAAAGGCCTCAAACAAGCGCTGGATATCGGTGTAGCTGAAGCGGTGGACTTCCTTTCCGCTGAGGATGGTTATTATAAATCAGCCTATAAAATCCTTGTTCCGGAAGAGGCTCAAAAAGTAACCTCCAAATTAAAAGCTGTTCCCGGCTGGTCCAATATTGAAAAAACATTGGAAGAAAAGATGAACAGGGCAGCGGAAATTGCCGTTGAGAAAGCCAAACCGGTTTTTGTCAATGCCATCAAAAAAATGACCTTTCAGGATGCTATGAACATTCTGATGGGAGAACAAAATGCGGCAACATCTTATCTGCATAAAACTACTTATCAGTCTCTTTTTGATGAGTTTATGCCGGTAATCCAGGCCTCATTGGATGAAGTCAATGCCCGTGAATATTGGCGAGGCGCAGTAAATGCTTACAACAAAATCCCTTTTGTCAGTAGAGCCAATCCTGAGCTGGATGACCATGTGACTCAAATGGCTCTGGTGGGGTTATTCGATCTGGTGGAGAAAAAAGAAGCTTCCATCAGAACGGATGTTGGCGCAAGAAACACAGATCTTTTGAAAAAAGTCTTTGCAAAGCAGGATTAGGTTTAATTACGAATTAAGAATCTGAGATTACGAATTTGGGGGTTTTCTTTAACTTCGTAATTCGTAATTTCAAATTCTTAATAATCCAATGCAAAAACATCACCTGGTTCAACTACTATTTCTTGGTCTGCTGGTTTCGAGTTGTAAGATATTGCACCCTGCCTACGAACCGGGAGAGCAAATACCGGCCACAGATTACGCCAATTTAGACAATTGGGCAGCACACCCGGATAAAATCGACAATGCTGATAAGGTGCCTGGACAGGAGCAACTGGCTGATCAATCCAATCTTCCGGTCGATGTATTTTTTCTCCACCCCACTATTTACACCAAATTCAAAGGTGATCGAAAGTGGAATGCAGCTATAAAGGATGCTTCCATGAATGAGGAGGTGGACGAAAGTACCATATTGTACCAGGCCAGTGCCTTCAATAAGGTAGGAAAAGTATTTGCCCCCCGCTATCGCCAGGCTCATATCTACGGGTATACAACCAAGGATACTACCGCAGCTTTGGCGGCCTTTGCTATTGCCTATAAGGATGTCAAGGAGGCTTTTGAGTACTACCTTGAACACCATAATAACGGAAGGCCCATTATCCTGGCAGGGCATAGCCAGGGTTCAACGCATGCTATCAGACTCCTCCGGGAATTTTTTGACGGGAAACCTTTGCAGGAACAACTGGTGGCGGCCTACCTGTTGGGAATGCCCGTAAAGGAAGACCATTTCAACAACATAGGCCCTTGTAGGGACAGTACGGAAACGGGGTGCTTCATGAGTTGGCGAACCTTTAAAACAGGCCATTTGCCTAAAAAATGGCCTGTAGGAGACTCTATTGTTGTAACCAATCCACTTAGCTGGAGAACGGATGACCTGTATATGCCAAAATCCGCTAATGCAGGAGGTGTTTTACTTGGTTTTGATGTATTGCCCAACCTGGCTGATGCGCAGGCACACCAGGGCGTTTTATGGACCCATAAGCCCAAATTTCGTTACAGCTTCCTGTATTGGAACCCCAACTACCATCCGGCAGATATTAATTTCTATTATTTTAATATCCAGGAAAATGCAGCACTGAGGGTAAAGAAATTTATTCGGTAAAAATGACTGCGTGAGTTTGAGGAAGATTGACAAAATTGGGAACTCTTAACGCGTATCCTGTAACCCACAACAAAATAATACTCACCAATCAGCAACCAGTAACCGGAATATTGCCTCCAGCAACCAAAATTTCTCTATTTTTGCGCTACAAAAAAAATCAATCAATGGCAGACAATAAGATCATCTTTTCCATGGAAGGCGTTTCCAAAATATACCCTCCTAACAAACAGGTTTTGAAAAATATCTGGCTCAGCTTTTTCTATGGGGCCAAGATAGGTGTTTTGGGTTTGAACGGTTCCGGTAAGTCAACACTGTTGAAGATCATCGCCGGCCTGGACCAGAACTACCAGGGTAATATCAGTTTTGATGGATCATATAAGATAGGATACCTGGAGCAGGAACCTGAATTGGACGAAAACAAAACTGCCAGGGAAATTGTGGAAGAGGGGGTCAAAGAGATCATGGACGTGATGGCTGAATACGAAGCGATCAACCTGAAGCTTGGGGAACCCATGGAGAATGACGAGATGATGGCACTCATCGAAAAGCAGGGCGTTTTGATGGAAAAACTCGATCACCATAACGCCTGGGAACTCGACAATAAGATCAATACAGCTATGGATGCTTTGCGTTGTCCGCCGGATGATGCCCCGGTTAAAGTGCTTTCCGGCGGCGAGCGCCGCAGAATTGCCCTGGCTAGATTGCTGCTGAGTAACCCGGACATCCTGCTGCTGGATGAGCCTACCAACCATCTGGATGTGGAATCTGTCGATTGGCTGGAGCAATATTTGAAAAGTTTCCCGGGAACCGTTATTGCCGTCACACACGACCGTTATTTTCTGGACAATGTGGCCGGTTGGATCCTGGAACTCGACAGGGGAGAAGGCATTCCCTGGAAAGGCAATTACTCCTCTTGGCTGGATCAGAAAGCCAAAAGGCTGGAGCAGGAAGAAAAGTCAGAGAGCAAGCGCCGTAAAACCTTACAGCGGGAATTAGAATGGATCCGAATGGCTCCCAAGGCCAAGCAGAGTAAGGGGAAAGCCCGTTTGAATGCCTATGAAAAACTGGCGGGAGAAGCTTCGAAAGAAAAAGAACAGAAACTGGAGTTGTATATTCCCCCAGGTCCTCGTCTTGGAGATAAGGTGATTGAGATCGAAAATATTTCCAAATCTTTTGGAGACCGTATCCTTTTTGAAAACCTGAATATAAGCATCCCGAAGAATGCTATTGTTGGGATTATCGGACCCAATGGTGTTGGGAAAAGTACGCTCTTCAGAATCCTGATGGGGCGGGAAACCCCTGATACAGGTACCGTAACCATTGGGGATACCGTACAATTGTCTTATGTGGACCAGAGCCACGAACAATTGCAAAACAAGGAACAGTCGGTTTACGAGGTTATTTCACAAGGTAACGAAATCCTTGATGTGGGCGGGACTTCCGTCAATGCAAGGGCTTACATCAGCCGCTTTAATTTTGGTGGCAGCGACCAGCAAAAAAAGATCGGGTTACTTTCCGGAGGGGAGCGTAACCGCGTCCAGCTTGCCATGACCCTCAAGGAAGGCGGCAATGTCCTATTGCTCGATGAACCTACCAACGATATTGATATCAATACGCTGAGGGCTCTGGAAGACGGTATCGATAATTTCGCCGGTTGTGTCCTGGTGATTTCTCACGACCGCTGGTTCATCGACCGCCTGGCCACCCATATTCTCTCGTTTGAAGATGAAGCTGAAGTGGTGTTCTTTGAAGGTAATTTTACCCAGTACGAGGAAATGAAAAAAGCCAAGTGGGGTGACAATCCTCCGAAAAGACCTAAGTTTAAGAATGTGATCAACAGATAATAATAAACAGGAAACCTGTTCGTATTTAATGCAATTTGACGAAAGTCATTGTTTTTTTTTCGCAAAAGGCATACTTTAAAACGGTATGTATTAATTAAAGTAATAATATGGAAGCCGTTAAGTTCCTTCGGAAAAATAAAGATGAGCAGGAGTTTGCCCGACAGTTAAGGAAACGAGTGCGTGATTATTTTAAAAACAACCACATTTCCATTTACGGGAACTTTCAAATGTACCTGAAATCGGTTATCATGTTATCCGTTTACATTGTTCCCTTTGTGGTCATACTCACGGTACCTATATCTCCCTGGGTTGCTTTGATATTAGCTTTTGTCATGGGTATAGGGGAAGCAGGTATTGGAATGTCCGTAATGCATGACGGGGTACATAATTCCTATTCTTCCAAACCCTGGGTAAATAAACTCGCTTCCGCTTCCATGCTGCTACTTGGCAGCAGTGTTTTCAACTGGAAGATACAGCACAATGTTAATCATCACACTTTTACCAATATTTATAAATACGATCCCGATATTTCCAATTTAAAGATCATACGTTTGTGCGAGCATACCCCGCTCAAGAAATACCATCGTTACCAGCACTTCTATGCCTTTCCGCTATACGGGCTCATGACCTTTGCAAAGTTGTTTGGAGAAATTGGCGTATTAGCACATTATAACAAGGAAGGAATCACCAGGAAGTTTAATTTAAATCCATCCTGGCAAATGGTCCGGCTCATCACCATTAAGGTTGTCTATTTTGCTGTTCTCCTTGGTTTGCCATTGATTTTTACAGATTTTGCTTTTTGGCAAATCCTGATTGGCTTTATCAGTTTACATTTAACAGCAGGTATGATTATGAGTACAGTATTCCAAATGGCCCATGTTGTTGAAGGCACGGCTCAGCCCCTTCCTGACGAAAGCCATAAGATTAATGAGGATTGGGTGATACATCAGCTGCATACAACTTCAGATTTTGGCAGAAAGAACGGGCTTTTTAGCTGGTATATTGGTGGGCTGGATTTTCAAATTGAGCATCATTTATTTCAACATATTTGTCATATTCATTATCCTGAAATTGCCGCTATCGTAAAAGCCACTGCTGAGGAATATGGGATAAACTACAATTTAAAACCCAATATTTTTTATGCCCTGGCCTCTCATTTTCGTAAATTAAAGATGCTGGGTAGCGGTATCAACGAACTTGAAACGGTAGACGCTTAAGTGGATTTTATTCGCAGGTTTTATTTTTCACATCTCTTTGTTCCTTTAGAATAGTCAATTCTTAAGTAATCTATATTCCAAATAAGGTTAATTATCTTTTCGTATAAATAACCCGTCATTCTTCTGCTTGTAAGAATTGTTTTTAGGTAGTATCTTGTTGGTAAGTACTGGCTATAAGGCCGATCTGTCAAAAAAGACTTGTCATGAAAACAAAGAACACCCTATTGATTGGCGTTTTAACGCTTTTTTGCTTTGTGCTTTTAAATGCCTGGCATTTATCGTCTGACGATGAAAGTTATAATGCGACAGAACATTATTGTGCTACCGATGCGTTACTGGAAAAATCCCTGGAGCAGGATGCCCGGTTCCGGCAAAAGCATGAAGTCATGGAAAGGATTTTACTGGAACATAATGCCAAAACCCCGCTACAAAAATCAAGCCCTCCTCCATACATCATACCTGTTGTAGTACACATTATTCATGAAAATGGTCCCGAAAACATCACCGATGCCCAGGTGATTGATGGCATTGAACACCTCAACCAGGCTTTTGCCAATATTGATTATTACGATCAGGGAACCGGGGTTAACACCCAAATACAATTTTGTTTGGCAAAAAGAACCCCGGAAGGCACCTTTACGACAGGTATCAACCGGGTAGAATCTCCATTGACGAATGTGGATATGAATTCCGAAGACCTCGACCTAAAAAACCTTATCCGTTGGAATCCTTTACATTATGTGAATATCTGGCTGGTCAATGAAATTTGTTCCGGCTCAAGTGGTTGTGGAGTGGCTGGTTATGCCTACCTGCCCGGAGCACATGGCAGCAACGTCGACGGGATTGTGCAGGAGGCCCGCTGGTTTGGTTCTTCCAACGCTAATTCCGGGGTGCAGGTACACGAAATGGGGCATTACCTGGGCCTCTATCACACCTTTCAGGGGGGCTGTACCAATGATGATTGCATGACCGATGGTGACCGGGTCTGTGATACTCCACCGGATAATTCCACCGCCGCCGTGCCCTGTGCCGGTTCGGCCAACTCTTGTTCTACAGATACCAATTCAGGTTTTGCGACCGATCAGAATGATATGTTCTGGAATTATATGGATTATGGCAACTGGAGTTGCTATTCGGCTTTTTCACAAGGGCAGGCCGACAGGATGCATGGGGTTATAGACAATATCCGGCAAAGTTTGCTCGAATCAGAAGGTTGTAATGATCCATGTTCGGTGAGTCTGGTGGCTGGTTTTACGCCGGATATCAATCAGACAGTAGATATTGGGACTACCATTAATTTTGTGAATACCACTTTGAATGGTAGCATCTACGATTGGCAGATCGATGGGGTTTCGGAAGCGACCACAACGGATTTTTCCTATACCTTCAACACCCTTGGTACCTTCGAAATAACCCTTTTTACCACCAATGCCGACCCAAATTGTCATGATGAATATTCCATAAATGTGACGGTGGTTTGTCCGATTGAAGCAGGATTTTCTTCTGGCAATGTATATCCTTTACCAGGGGAAATCGTTGATTTTACCAATGAAAGTACCAACGCAACGGATTACACCTGGACAGTCAATGGAGCAACTGAGGCCGCCACGGAGGATTTTACTTTTGTCTTTCCTTCTGAAGGTATTTTTGAGGTATGTATGGTGGCTTCCAATGGTTTTTGTACTGATAATTACTGCCAGGTGTTATTTGTTTTTGAGCCATCCATAAATTGTGAAGATTCCACATTTGTAAAGATCATCGGTAAGTCAACCGCACCGGAAGAAGGGCATGTCATCATTCCATCGGCTGACGGTAATTTTTTTATTGCAGGGTCTTATATAGGACATCCACTTCTTTTGAAAATGACTCCCGGAGGTATAATTCTCTGGGAGTACTTTTTTATCATGTCAATGGGAGATTTGACAGAGTATACCGTAACTGATATGATTGAGGATTCGGAAGGCATGCTCGTTTTTTGCGGGTTTAATGGTAGCGGTCAAACCCAGGAGGGAGTAATCATCAAATTTGATCCTACTGCTCAGAATCTTTTGTGGATAAGACGAACGGAACCCTCCTCGGCATTGAGATCAATTTTGGAGCCGGAGCCGAATACGGTCAGTGGAAATGATTACCTCGTCTTTGGGGAAACCCATTTTAACAGCTTTCCAGGTAATTGGGATGACTTTACCTTTCTGAAAGTGAATCGCAATACGGGGGATTTTACACCCTTCAGTCCTCAGAACTACAGTTTGGGCGCTTCTCAATCTTCCATTGAGTCAACTATTTATAATAATGAAATATATACGATAGGCAGATATACGCACCCCGTTGGAACCAATATTGAAAAGATGCGATATGGGATGACCAAAATGGATATGGACGGAAATGAGATTTGGTCCAGAACTTATTTTGTTGACCCGGACGAAACTGCCCGATTGTATAACCGGGATTTTATCATCGAAAATCAGTCCATTTTTATTCTTGGCGATGGTGATGAAAACGGATCAAGTAATACCGACATCAATCCTTTTTTGGTCAAAACCGATCTGGACGGAAACCTCGAATGGGTGCGTAAATATGAACTGTTTGGCATTGGAGAGGTCAATGTGGTCGAATTGGTGTCTACTCACGATGCTTTTTATTTTTTAGGTAAAAACCTCGATTTGTTCGGTCAGCTTTTTATCATGAAAACAGATAAGGAGGGTGTGACTGAATGGGCCAGATCCTATTCATTTACAGGGAATGACAAGCTCAGCCTGGACCCTGCGAATCAAATGATCGTTGTGGGACAGTTTATTTATCTGACGGCAACGGTTGGGAATCTCGACAATCTGGCCATAGATATGTTGGTGGTAAAATTAGACCTCGACGGAAATGTCCAGGGTGAATGCGTCCTTTCAGAACCACTTGGAGTGGAAGATTATTATCTTGAGTTGGCAGCTGATCCCCAGGTTGACCTGACCAATTATGATAGTCCGTTAAGTGCCTACAGCTGGGAACCCTTTTGGCCAGATAACGAGTCTCCTGTAGAGGGCTGCGGCTGTCAGCAAGATACTTTGCCTTGTGAAGATACATTTGTCAAAACCCTCGGTACGGCTGAGGATGACGAATCAGGCCGGGTGATTATAACAGAACCCGGTGGTGGATTCATAATTGCCGGAGCTAAACAGGACAGTACCCTGGTGGTTTTACTGGATAACGAAGGGACTATGATCTGGGAGCGTACCTTCAAATTTACCAGCAAACCAGAGTATCCCATCGACATGCAGTTGGATTCGGATAACAACCTTATCGTGGTAGGAAATACCGAACTTGTGGGTAACGACAGGGATTGTTATGCCTTTAAATATGATTATCAAAACAACACAATACTCTGGTCGAAAATATTAGACTTCAGCAACCAGAGCAGATCCGGTTTTGGAACCATCCTTGAAATAGATACTGGGGGTAATTACCTGATCGCAGGAAGCACAGCTCAGAATTCAGCTCCCGGCCTCGGCTGTGATGCCTTTCTGATGGAAATTGACCGAAATACCGGCGATGCGGTATGGTATCAGAATTACAATCTCGGGAGTTGTGAAGGACTTTCTCAGATCATCATTCATGCCAACAGTATTTATGGCACCGGCCGATATAATTTTGCCGGTGGCGGTACCGATAAAATGCGTCAGGCCATTAGTCAATTTGATTTGAGCGGCACGGAATTGTGGTCGCGGTTATACCTGGTTAATGTTCAGAGCAATGCCAGATTATATGCCACAGGTCTCTTATCGGACAACGGGATTGTCGTCATTGGAAATGGTGATACCAATGGTACCAGTGCTACGGATATTACCATGCAAATGTTCAAAACAGATTATTCGGGAAATATTCAATGGGCAAAGGATTACGATATCCCCGGTGCAAACAATCAACGAACGCGAAAAATCCTCAATTAACCGGATGGTTATCTGGTGGCAGGGTATTTCGAAGAAGGAGTCAACACACGTATGTTCCTTGCCAAAACGGACAAATTGGGTGCCGTGGAATGGGCCAAAAGATATGGTGGAAGTCAAAGTGATGGAAGGTGAGGATGTACTGTGGCATAATGGTTTGATCTACCTGGTAGGGCAAACCGAAAGTTATGGACTCGGCGGCTCGGATATTTTTCTGGCTAAATTGAACATTGACGGTTCGATTCCCGGGGAATGTATGGCTGTTTCAGACCTTGTGATCAATGAAATAGATTTTAATGATCCCTATGATGGGGTACATGCGGTCAATGCTTATCAGCCGCCCCTTGGATTTCCGGATAATCCTGTTCAGTCCAACCAAACCTATCTTGAAGAAACTTTGGAATGTTTTGTGCCCTGTGAGACGATTGATACCTGTATCATTCTGCCGGAGGCTTTGTTGGTCCATGTAGAAGGCGACTGTCAGGGAGAAAGTATTTTGGTTACCCTGGAGGTTTGTAATCAGGGCAACGGCTTGTTGACTGAAGGAACGGAGATCACTTTTTATGAAGGGGATCCAACAGTTATTGCCGCACCGGTAATTACAACCGTTCTCTTGCTACAGGATTTGGAAACAGATAGTTGCCTGGCTATGGAAGCCCTGCTTTTGGTACCTGTGAATTCACCTGTTTATGTCGTAGTGAATGATGACGGCAGTACCCCGACACCCTTTGATCTGGAGTCAGGTGATTTTCCCAATACAGATGTCTCTGAATGTGATTTTACGAATAATGTGGGTTCTTTCGATCTGGATTATGTATCGCCTGTGCTTGATCTTGGACCTGATTTGGAAATATGTGATAATGCCACAGTTACACTGGATGCGGGTACTGGGTTTTTCGAATATCAGTGGTTTGATGGGTCAACAGAGCAAACCTACACCAGTTGGTTTCCTGGGACGTACTGGGTTACTGCCATCGACAGTTGTGGTAGCATTCAATCAGACACCATCAACATTACTGTCCTTCCGGAAACACAACTGCAGGTAGCGCAGGATACCTCCGTTTGTCCGGGTACAGTAACCCTAACTGCGAGTGGATTTGAAAAATATCAATGGTTTCCACAAAGCCAAATAGATTGCGATACTTGTGCAACAGTTACGGTAGATATTGACTCGACAACGATAATAGAGGTTGTTGGGGAAAATGCCCCGGGATGTTACAGTGTGGATACCATTTTAATTGAGGTGCTGCCTCCTTTGATAGCGATGGATACGATCCGTGTTTGTACAGGAGATACAGCAATTATTTTTAATAATCCAGAGACAGTGGAAGGAGATTACATCCAGACCTTTATGGCGATAAACGGTTGTGATTCCATCCATACGACAACCTTGATTCATACAACAGATACCATCGAAACGAATCAAATGATCAATATATGCCAGGGAGATTCAACAATCATTTTTGGAATATTTGAATTTCAGGCTGGGGAGTATACTCAGATTGATACAACAGGGAGTTGTGTTTTGATTGACAGGGTTCAGTTGGAGGTTAGGGATACAGCAGCCTCCTTTGAAATGAGGACTATTTGTGAATTGGATACCATTGATCTATTTGGTCAGGAAGTTTTTACTTCCGGTTTATATAGTCAGGTTTTTACTTCCGGTGGGGGTTGCGATTCCACCAGCCGCGTTGAGGTGACGGTTTTGGATTCCGTTATGACCTCTGAAATAATGACTATTTGTGACAATGATACCGTTGATGTTTTTGGGGTGCCGACTGATGTAGCAGGAGACTACTATATGACCTTTACGGGGGCGAATACCTGTGATTCTACCCATATGATTCGGCTGGAGGTGTTGCCGATTGCGGAAACCGAGGAGTCCATCACCATCTGTGCAGGTGATTCTGCTTTGGTATTTGGAAATTATGAATTCAATTCGGGAGATTATATGCAAAGTTTTGCGGCGGTTAACACTTGTGATTCAACCCATATTGTACATCTCGAGGTTTTAACACCTATCGCTGTTGATCTGGATATTGAACCTTCGTGTCAGGGCGAGAATGATGGCAGTATTAATGCTGTAGTGCAAGGGGGGCAGCCTGGATATACCTTGCTTTGGAATACCGGCCACACAGGGAGTTCTCTGGAGAACCTGCTACCTGGCATTTACCAATTGACGGTAACCGACGGCAATAATTGTACAGCGATCGTGCAGGCTGAAGTCCAGGCTACCAATGCTGTTGCCGTTTCTCTGGAAACCGAAGATCCTGATTGTTATGGAGATGCCAATGGTTCTATAATAATTGAGACGCCCCAACTGGATTTGTTATTCAGCATTGACGGTATTTATTTTCAGGCTAGTCCCGTGTTTGAAAACCTGATGGCCGGTAATTACGAGTTATATGTTCAGGATGCTGAAGGTTGTTTAAGCCTTTTAGATGTGAACCTGATGCAGCCTATGGAGCTGGTGGTTTCTTTACCGGAAGATATGACCATTAACCTCGGCGATTCAATTGATATCCAGTCGGTTACGAATGGAATTGACAGTCTGGTTTATTCATGGTTGCCCTGGGAGGGGTTGTCTTGCGCTGATTGTCCATTACCGGTGGCCAGTCCGCAGGTGTCTACTTTTTATAACCTTACGGTAATAGATGAAAAAGGATGTGTTGCTTCGGATGACATCTATATTGAGGTGGAAAAAAACAGGCGCGTGTATATCCCGAATGCTTTCAGCCCTGATGATGACGGGATAAACGATTTGTTTTTTATAAATGCAGGAGCAGATGTTGTTGAAATAAATTCTTTTAGGATTTTTGACCGCTGGGGAAATATGGTTTTTGAGGATACAAATTTCCAACCCAATGACCCATCGCATGGATGGAAAGGAAATTTTAACGGGCAACCGATGAACAGCGCTGTTTTTGTGTATTACGCGGAGATTGTTTTCGTCGATGGATTGACGGAGGTAGTTAAAGGGGAAGTTGTTTTGGTGAGGTAAAGTAGTTGATTCTAAATTACACCTTTATGAACACTGCCTCCTAAACCTTGGCATTCGTTACGACAACCTTTTTGACAAGTCCTCCAAAATTACTTTTGAATCTTCATGGATGGCTCCCAGGATTCCGCCGGGTTTGAAATTATCAAAGCCCAGGAAGTACATTTGATCAAAATTTCCCTTACCGATAGGGGAAAAGGGATTGTCGTATCGGTCCAGCATTGGGGCAATACCTGGGATGAAGTCGTCCAGCCGGGAACGATAACCGGTACACAGGATAACATCGTCAATCTCAATTTCCCGTCCGTCCTTGAAGATGATGGTTTGCAAATCAAAATGATCGATATCCGGAACTACTTTAATATTTCCCTTGCGGATCTCTTTGGCAGTACCCAAATCAATGACGGGGGTTTTTCCTGTAAGCCGTAGCTGGGCCGAAGGAGGCATTTTGGGTGTTTTAATACCGAATTTATCTAATTTTCCAATACTGAGCCTTTGCGCAATAACAGAAATGCGATCTCCCAGCCAATTTGGCAATTTAGCCAGCTTGAAGGCAGTTTCCTGAGTTGGCCGGCCAAACAGTTCCAATGGAACAATATTGACTGGTCCGCGAACCGAGAGGTAGACTTTTACTCCCGCATTGTGCAGGTCCAGGGCAATTTCGGCTCCTGTATTACCCAAGCCGACAACCAAGACTTTTTTTCCAACAAATGGTTCCGGGTTTTTATAATAGCGACTATGGATTATCTGACCATTGAATTCTTCCATCGCCTCCCATCTTGGCTCAAAAGGGACCCGGTTGACCCCGGTGGCTACTATGACATAGGGGTAATGGTAGGTTTTCTCCCCAACCTTAACTTCCCATTGTCCATCGGGATCTTTCCGTATACTATCTACCGGGTGATTAAAGGCAGGTGTGATCTCAAAATGTTTGGCGTAATCTTCACAATAGTTCAATAGTTGATCCCTGGATACAAAAGTGGGAAAATCCTCGGGAAAGGGCATATGTGGTAATGCCGATTTTTCATTGATGGTATGCAGATGCAACCTGTCGTAATGCTGACTCCAGGACCATGCTACGCGGTCATGACCTTCAAAAAGATCAAAAGCAATATTGTTTTTTCGTAAACGGCCGGCCATAGCAAGACCTGCAGGACCGGCACCAATGATCAGTATTTTTTCCATTTTTTCGTTAAATCCATTGAGGATAAGAGCTAAAATAAGTTTTTTTCTTTAGCCAAAGATAGAAAATTGGAAAATATCGCTTTTTTGATGGTATCAATAAAGTAAATTGACCGTTCCCGTCTTTCTGTAAACCAGTCCGTCTCCATCTTTGTATTGAACAGAATAGACAAAAACGTCTGGTTGCAAAACCTCGTTTTTGAACAGGCCATTCCAGCCTTTAGAATAGTTATCAGATTCAAACATCAGGGTACCCCAGCGGTTGAAGACCTTCATGTTGAATTCGTAAAGAATGACGTCATCCGTTTCTATTTTGAAAATATCATTGACACCATCCCCATTTGGGCTGAACGCATTTGGGATATAAACTTTAGGTGGAAATTTTTGAGGGGTTCCATCAAAATATGCCCCAAAGGAATTCATGGAAAAAAGGCAAAGCAGGAGGAGGATTGAAAGGGATTTCATGTTCATGATATTTGTTAAAGTTATGGGATTTTGCCTGTCAGCAGTTATTGCTGCCAGGGTAGTTATTTACTTCGTTTTTTTGTTTGGATCATAACCTATTATTTTTGTGTTTTTGGAGTCGATGCTTTGGATTTAAATTTGTGTCATGGGTTCACAAAATTACGAAAGCAACAAATCAAAAAATGAATGATTTATCAAGGGTGCCGACAAGCAGGAGAGCGGCGTGATTGGGTTAGGGTATGTTTTTGTTGCAATATTTCAAGGGAATATTATTTTAAGTTGAGGCCTTTGCAAAAGGGGGTGCCTTGTCGAAGGACTACTTTTTTTATTAACCCTTTTGCCTATATTGTGGCTTCCAAAAGTATAAAATGAATTTAGCTATGGAACGATTAAAAGATATTGAATTACTGGTTTTTGATCTGGACGGTACCCTGGTCAATTCACAGTATGATCTTGGCGATGCTGTGAATTTTGCACTGTTCAGCATGGCAAAGCCGCAATTGGCCTATGAGGAAATTCCGCCGATGTTGGGAGGAGGAGTGAGACGCCTGATCGCAGCAGCCATTGGGACTTCCCGGGAGGAGGAGATTGATCAGGCACTGGTTTATTTCAATGAATTTTATGAGAAAAATCATGCTGCTAAGACAGCTTATTATCCTGGAGTTAGGGAGACGCTGGGGAAGTTTAAAAACAGGGCTATGGCCGTACTGAGTAATAAACCTCACCGGTTTACCAAGGCTATTGTTCAAAAGCTGGATGAGGAAAAATACTTCGACCTGGTACTGGGAGCCCAACCGGAATTGTATGGTTTAAAACCCAATCCCGGCGGATTGGCAAAAATTTTACAAAAACTTAATATTGCTGCTTCCAAAACGCTTATTATTGGCGATTCCACCCATGACATACAGACGGGTAAAGCGCTTGGTGTCAGAACTTGTGCCGTAACTTATGGTTACCGTTCCAAAGAAGTCCTCGCCAAAGAACAGCCTGATGTCATGATCGATTCGATTACCGCTTTGAGGGATGTGGTAATTTAAGGTTTGCTACAGGAACTATTTTTGTGTATCTTGTGCTGTATATTTCTATAAGTTTTACATTGTGTGAAATTCAGAGCCACAGCCTGGCAGTAAGTGTTGACCAGCAGGCGTCAAATTAATTTTTTAACCAAAACAGGAGAAGAGATATTGAGTGAAATCGTATTAAACGTTGCAGGGATTGATCCCCTGGCCCTCTTTGGGCAAAACAACGTGAAATTAAAATTATTAGCCGAGGCTTATCCAGAGGTAACCATAACTTCCCGAGGCGATTCTTTACGTCTTTCCGGCGAAAAAAAAGAAACACAAAAGGTAAAATCCAAATTTGAGCTGATGGTCCGTATGCTTAAGGAACACGGAGAATTGAGCGTACAGGAAGTGGAGGACTTGCTGAATGACAATAATCCCTTTGTTGCCAAAATAAGCAACGGAGATGCCAAAACCATTGTTCATGGCAGGAATGGCCGGCAAATTAAAGCACGCACCCGCAATCAAAAGAGACTCATTGAAGCATCTGCTGAAAATGACATCGTTTTTGCGGTAGGCCCCGCTGGAACCGGAAAGACCTATACTGCCGTTGCCTTAGCTGTACAGGCACTCAGAAGTAAGTTGGTTCGGAAAATTATTCTGACCAGACCTGCGGTTGAAGCAGGGGAAAGCCTTGGTTTCTTACCCGGAGATCTCAAAGAAAAAATTGATCCTTACCTCAGACCTTTGTATGATGCCCTGGATGATATGCTTCCCGTGGAAAAACTCAACCAGTTTATGGAAAACAGAGTGATCGAAATCGCTCCTCTGGCGTTTATGCGGGGGCGTACCCTCGATAATGCTTTTATCATCCTGGATGAAGCACAGAATTGCACCACCATGCAAATCAAAATGTTCCTGACAAGACTCGGCCCTTCAGCCAAGTGTATTGTGACCGGAGACTTATCTCAGGTAGATTTGCCCCGTCATCAAAAATCAGGTTTGCGCACAGCAATTAATATTTTAGGTGACCTGAAGGGCATTTCATCCGTCTACTTAACTGCAGACGATGTTGTGAGACACAGATTGGTGAAAGAGATCATCCGGGCTTACGAGAAGGAAAGCGAGAAAAATCCTCTCCGGGAGGATGAAACCAATAAAGAAACAGGGGAAAGAGATGATGAATTGAGATAAGCAGGAACCTGAAGTGTAGAATACTTTTAAATAAATTTTCATTATTAACTAAATTTTCAAAATATGTCTTTACAAGATAAGTACAAAACAGTACTCGACCTGGGCGTAGAACTGGGTGTAAAAGACGGCTCTGTAGAAGAAGCCGATGGTAAATTAAAAATCCGTGGTATGGCCAGCACTCAATACCACAAAAACCTGCTTTGGGATGAGATCAAACGCGTGAATGGTGTTGATGCCGTTCCTAATGATTTGATGGCTGACATTTCGGTAGAAAATACCGATTATTTCCACAAGCATACCGTTGAAAGAGGGGATACCTTGGGTAAGATCTCTAAAAAATACTACGGTGCTGCCGGAAAATACATGCATATTTTCAACGCCAATACAGATAAACTCAAGGATCCGAACCTGATTTATCCTGATCAGGAACTCGTTATTCCTTTTCCCGAGGACTAGTATTGATTGAAAATAATTGAGTTGGCAGCAGGAAGTCTTTTATAACATTCCTTCTGCCAACTGATGCTCTCCTGCCAATTGCTTAAAGCAGCCATTCTTGTTTTTCGAAAAATAAGGTTCTACCTTGCCTTTCCCACAATATTGCTCCTATCCAAGGATTTCCTGTAAAATCAAATGTGAATTGATAACGGCAAAGTTTTCAATATGGTATTTATAGTATTCCAACAACTTTTCCAGGAGTAAACGCCTTTGCCCAACGGGAATTTTAACCGTATGGCAGGTTGCAAATCGATCCTGTAATAATTTTACAAGTAATCCACTGTGGACGCTATCCAGCTTGTTTGGAGTCAGAGGTTCCGTTGTAGTGAAAACACCATTTTCAAGATCAAAAAAGATTTCCTTTGCTTCATGATTTGATTCCGGCAGGAATCCAAGAAAACCGCTGAGTTCCAGCAAAAAACTCAAGGGAAGATTCCCTATATTTCCGGTATGTTTATCCAGATGGACAAAACAACTGCAAAGAAATGCAAAAAGCCCAGGATTGGATTCTGCTTCCCGAAGCGTTTTTTGCGCTATTTCAGCCATAAATAACCCTACAGCACCTTTATGGATATTTAATGGGATACTTTGATAAACATAATCTGACCGGATTTCCTTCAACCTGTTCAAATCTTTCCCTTCCCGCTCATAGGCAACGATCTCCACCTGAGACATCACCTGCAATAAAGCAGCACCAATCCTGGCATTTTTCTTGCGCACACCACTGACTATATACTTCCGAAGTCCGAGTTGTTCGGTGTATATATCCACAATAAGGCTGGTTTCGCCATATTTGATGGATTTTAATACAATACCTTTAGTGGTAATGAGCATAGAGCAAATTTAGTTAAAAACCTGGGTTTTAGGTAATGAGTAGATCGTATGCCGGGTAGAATTGGATTGGATTATGGATTCGGGACGATGGTCGGGCAATACTATATGGCTGATTATCTTTTGGATGGAATCCGATACAATCTTCTTTGCTACAAGGAGAATGGCCAGGAAATAATATCATGTACAGCCACTTTTAAGAATTGAACCGGTACGGTGTTCAATTTTTTTGTGGGACAATTAATTGGGGAACTATCGTTCAGCGGTTCGCGGGATCTCGCCCATTCACCTGCAGGGCTGTATCTTCTAAAATAAAGACCAGGGTATATTTTTAATTTAAACGCATAATCAAAACAGGTTGACGGAAAAGATATTGTTTTTTTAATAAAATGAAACATTAAACGAAATCCTGCGTACAATATTTAGCAAACAAAAAAAGCCGACTGAAAATCAGTCGGCTTCAAAAAAACTTTGAGAGGCTATCTACATACCAAAAAGGATATTCTTTAATATCCTTTGGAAAAAATTCATAAGATTATAATTCGTATTCGTGGATTATGCTTGTTGTAGTAAGTCTACTATTAATGTTACAATTTGTTATTAGTGGTATTTATTAGCCTCTACTTATTATTTTAATATACCTTATCTCTTTTGATGATACAAAAATGGGGGTAAAAAATCACCTAAATAAGTACAATTTGTATAATTACTGTTTACTTTTTTATTTTAATTTTTTGTTTAACTTATTGAAATTCAATTGATTAGTATTTTGTTTTATTGTAATTTTTGCATGAAATAATATTTTTTTTTCAAAAAAAAATCAAAACAAAATCATTTTCCACTGAATTGAATGATCTGAAAACCTTTTCGGAAAACCTTAAACCGGGAAATTCGGGAATTAATACGTTTAAACAACTAATCCAAACCCCGGGGGAATAGCGAGAAAAATTAATTTAGAAAAAGTCAAAATAAATTCGGCGAATTTGAAACAAAGGAAATCTTTCGACGTATAACCCCTTAAAACAAAAAAAGCCAACTGAAAATCAGTCGGCTTCGAAAAAACTTTGAGAGGCTATCTACATACCAAAAAGGATATTCTTTAATATCCCTTGGAAAAAAATTCATAAGATTATAATTCGAAATCGAATTCGTGGATTATACTTGTTGTAGTAAGTCTTATTATTTGTTACAATTTGTTATTAGTGGTCGTCTTGTAACCTCTCTTTTATCTTAAACTATATAAGTTTATTTCTTTTCACGATACAAATATGGCACCCTTTGCCTGCTTAAATTAGTACAATTTGAGTAATTACTGTTGTGTTGTTGGTTTTTACTTTTTACTTAAGTATTTGATTTTAAGTTAATTGTAATATTTATTGATTGTTTTTTTTGTATTATTTAAGTTCATTTTTTTACATTTTTCACTAAAAAAAATGTAAAAAAATGCTTTTGAAGGGATTTTTTTGCTGAAAAAAATGCTTTCAAAGCCTTGAAAATGGTTATTCTTGCTTCAAAAATAATTACCTATGATAAGTGTTCTTGAAGCCGATAAAATCATACTCGATCACAAAATCAATATCGAAGATAAAACAGTGCCTTTGGATCAGGCCGTCGGTGAAATTCTGAGAGAGAACCTCGAAGCCGATCGGGACTTTCCCCTTACGACAGAGTTACGATGGATGGTATTGCCATCAACTATCAGGCCTTTGCCAGTGGCGTTCGTACATTTCCCATTGAATCTGTAGGTCCGGCGGGGGCACCGCGGATAACCATGCAAAACCCTGATCATTGTATCGAAATTATGACCGGTGCCATTTTGCCGGCCAATACGGATACCGTAATTCGTTATGAGGATCTTGAGATAAAGGAAGGCAAGGCTACTTTTTTGCTGGATGAGTTAAAACAAGGCAAAAATGTTCATCGTCAAGGAGAGGATTGCAGGAGAAATGATTTATTGGTAAAAGCCGGTGTGAAAATAAGCCCTGCGGAAATTGGCATTGCAGCCACCATTGGCAAAACCCATTTAAAAGTAGCAGATATTCCCCCGGCCGTCATTCTCTCCACAGGAGATGAATTGGTAGATGTAGGACAATCACCTCTGGAGCATCAAATCAGAAAGTCTAATGTCCATCAGTTGAAAGCTACTTTGGAACAATGGAGTATTCCATCAACCATGGAGCACCTTGTGGATGAAAAGCAGGCGATTCTCGAAAAAATGGAATACCTCCTGTCTAAGTATAAAATAATTGTCATGAGTGGAGGCGTGTCCAAGGGGAAGTTTGATTATATCCCGGAAGCTTTGGAACAACTTGGCGTGAAAAAATTGTTCCACCGGGTCAGACAACGCCCCGGTAAACCGTTTTGGTTTGGGGTAAGTCCTTCCGGAGCCCGGGTTTTTGCCTTGCCTGGCAATCCCGTTTCCACTTTTATGTGTGCACATCGTTATATAAAAAGCTGGCTTTATGAAAGTCTTGGTGTAGAGCAAAAACGGCCGTCAGCTATTCTGGCTGAGGATTATTTCTTCAAACCTGACCTGACCTATTACCTCCAGGTGAAGCTTTCTTATGAGCCGGATGGAAGGATCCTGGCATACCCGCAAACGGGAAATGGTTCCGGGGATCACGCGAATTTATCTTCAGCAGATGCTTTTATGGAAATTCCGGCCGGGAGAACCCATTTTAAGGCAGGAGAGGTTTTTCCGTTTTTACCCTATCGGTAGTTGACCAGTTCTGCCCGGTCAAAAAACCCGATACATCAATATCAATCCAAGCAATACCAGAGCGGTACCGACAACTTTATGCATTATCTCGCTGGTATTGCTGTTGATTATTTTTTTAAGCTGTTTGGCGAGGAGAATTTTCAAGACATCGGTCAAGACTATGGTGCCCAGGATACCGACAAGCAGCAGGGACATTTCCTGGCCTCCGAAATTTTTGGAAGCATAACCTGTCATGATACTTAGCCAAAAGAAAACAGCAAAAGGGTTAAAAGTATTGATGAGAAATCCCTTGAGCCAAAGTCCCATGTAGGTGGTATTCTTTTTTATTTGATAATCATCACCTTCCTGGTTTTTATTCGGGCGACTAACTAATAATCCCACTCCGATAACGATAAGGATGAGCCCCCCGACCAATCCCATCCAAAGGGCGAAGCTGTCCGAATCAGTGATCCTCAATACATATTTGAGTCCAAAGTGGATGCACAGTATGAATAAAAAATCACTTATCCATGTTCCCAGTCCGAGGAAAAAGGCTGCACGAAACCCCCTTTGGATACCTATTTGAAGGTATAAAAAGAACATCGGCCCTACGAGTACACTGAGGCCCAGCCCGAGTAAAATGCCCTGCCAGATTAAATTCAAAGTTATGCCATTTCCTTTTTAACAAAAGCTTCCCAGTCTGAAAAAATATTTGATTTCATCACTCTGGGAATTTTGCTCTGGCCGTTGAGCTTTCCGATGGAACGCTGCCAGTTGATAAAAATTTCATTTGGGATTATGTGCAATTCAAGATCCTGCAACATGGCATTGCGTTCTGCCCTGTAATCATCATTAATCTGCATGAGTTGTTCGTCCAAAACCTTGGCGATTTTGTCCGTGGCAATGTCGGTGTTACACCCCAGGTACCATCTGTGGGCAAAGTGGCTTCCTGATTTTACACCAGATACCGTAAACTCACCAATAGAAATATCCAGAATTTCTTCCGTTCTTTTCAGCCCCTGGTTCATATTGTCAATAGACAAGTGTTCGCCACAAATGCTGAGGAAGTGTTTGGTTCTGCCGGTGATAATGATTTCCTTACGCTCCAGGTCCGTAAAGCGGACGGTATCGCCAATGAGATAACGCCATGCTCCGGCACAGGTGCTCAGCAAAAGGGCATAATCCTGTCCCTCTTTTACCTCTCCAATGTGTAAGGCTTTGGCTTCCTTGGTAATATTGCCTTCGGCATCGAAGTTGTCTGTATTAAAAGGAACAAATTCAAAGAATATGCCATTGTTCAGGGCCAGCTTCATGGCGTGGGTATCGGGCCTGGCCTGGTAGGCCACAAAACCTTCAGATGCCAGGTAGGAATCCTGGTAGATAAGGGGCTTTGCCAGCAAGCTTTCAAAACTCTTCTTGTAAGGAGCGAAAGCGGTACCTCCGGTGACAAAAACCGATAAGTTGGGCCAGATATCGTGGATGGTATCGAGTTTGTGGTAATTGATGATATACTCAAAGGATAGCTGAACCCACGAGGGAATACCTGTGACAATACCAATATCCCATTTGGGAGCATTTTGGGCAATGGCATGAATGCGTTCATCCCAATCTTTATAATGCGCTATTTGAATGCCGGGTTTGAAATAAGGTCTTACCCAAATGGGAGGGTGTTTGGCATTGATCCCGCTTAGGTCCCCAACAAAGCAGTTGCCTTCCGGTCGCAGACTGGCACTCCCGCCTATCATGAACCAGTTCTTGAGGTAAAAACTTGCAGGCAGTCCGTATTTGGGCAGGCAGGCGTAGAGTCTGAAAGCCGTTTGCCGCATTGCCCTGGTCATATCGGTTGTGATGGGGATGTACTTGCTGGCTGCCCCAGTAGTTCCCGAACTCAGGCCGAAATATTTTACCGTTCCTCTCCAGGCAATATTTTTTTCACCTTTAAGACTGCGATGCCACCATTCGTTGAAGATTTTTTCATAGTCATGGATTGGAACCACCTCCCTAAAAGCATTAATGGGGTCACCGGCCCCGTTGATTTTAGGGAAATCGTAGTGTTGGCCGAATTCCGTATTACCGGCATGTCGAAGCAGTTGTTTTAAGGTACGCTTTTGAAGAGCCAGGGCTGAAAAGTGTCCGCGATCCAGATTTTTGACCAGTTTGGCCCCTTTTTTAAGGATCACCTTTTTTACTGAATCAGGCATAGTTAATATGATTTGAACGCGCTGTTGCTTTGCGACAGAAAAGCTAAGCGTCGTTGTTTTGGCTTAAAAAATGACTGTTTTTTATCAAAACAAATCGTTGATGGTTCAATAATATAATTTAAAATTAAAATAAATAACTTGAAAAAATGAAATATCTATAGTAATCTGAATTTAAAAATACATTAAATGCATCACTTTAACCCGATCTGTTTTTGAGGTTTTAGATAAAAACGGTTTTTGATACGATGAATTGTGATTAAAAATATGAAGCGAGGAAAAACGTAATGAACATTGTCCTTAAAACCCAAAAATAGTCCGATCGGGGTCATTTTTTTCCGGCCCGAAAAATTGTGAAGCGCAGGTTAAAACAAAATTGGTGAAAAATCTGTTTTTGTGCTCAAGGTCAACAATAATTTTAAAACTCAAATCGTTTATCCACATTGCTGCTTTTTTTGGCAATAGAACGAAAAAAAAAATGTTCAAAATACATTGAGTTAATTACGAATTCTAAACCCACAGTTAATGACGACCTTTACAAAGCGAACTACTCTTATGTTTCCAAACGATGAGTTGAGCAATGCTCTGACTACACTACGCGCGGGAGGGCTGATCCTTTATCCTACGGACACGCTTTGGAGTATCGGTTGTGACGCAACCAACGAAGCGGCAGTTACCAAATTTTTAAATCTAGTTCAAAACAATTCCTCTATTGAAATCATCGTGGATTCCATAGCGATGTTGAAGAAGTATATTGTTCATTTACATCCGAGGATTGAAACCTTGTTGTTGTATCATACCCGGCCGTTGAGTGTCAAAAGCTCAAAACCCAAAGATCTGGCCAACTCATTGGTATCCAAAGAGGTAGCCTTCCGGATTTGTCAAGATGATTATTGCAAGGAACTTATTGGTGAATTTGCAGCACCCCTGGTAACCTGTTTTGCCAGTTTTGATCAGGAGTACCTGCCGGCAACTTTTGGAGCCATCAGTTCAGAAGTGATCCAGGCGGTTGATTATGTGACCCGCTACCGTCAGGACGATAAAACACCGGGAGAACCTTCCGTGGTGATTACCTTGTCTGATGAAGATGAGTTGGTCTTTCTAAGAGAGTAAACGGGAAATTGTAAATCTTTTTATAAATTGCCCTGCCGTCGATTATTGCCCTGTTTTTGGCTAAATGATTGCACTTGTAAAAAATACAGGGTCATAATGCCTGTTAAATAAACCACTGTGCGGGTCAATATCTAAATTCAATATCCAGGGTGCGGGTCATCCGTCATTTCTGACTTTTCAGTGGTTTTGACAACCTTGATACCCATCTTTTGCATGATGAGCATGGCAAATATCAGGACAATAATGATGAGTAGTATTTTGCCAAAGCTCCATCCACCTTTTTTTTCTCCTTCCATGATCTGATTGTTGAGTAATTTGCGATGCTCAAATTACAAAAAAAGTCATATAAACCATGTTATCCCTGTCTGCTTTTCTTTGAATTGAAACAGGTAAAAATTACCTTTAGCCTATATAAACGGGATTAAGCTACCTTGCAACAAACCAAAACAGGTATTTATATTATGCCCTTGTTGTTTCACCAACATATGGAATCTGATGTAGAACTGGGTGTCTGGAAGATTACCGAAGATGAAGGTTGGTTCCTCAAGCAGTTATTATTGTATCCGGGCGAATTGAGACAACTCAGCCTGATCAAAGGCCCCAAGCGCCTCGAATGGCTGGGGGTTCGGCATTTGGTGCATGAAATGTCGGGAAGGATCAAACGCGGAGCTTTCCTCAAGGATGAGTTTGGCAAGCCATACCTGGAACATTCCGTTTATCACATCTCTATTAGCCATTCCGAAGGTATGGCCGCCGCTGTGGCATCCCTGGCAAACAATGGTGTGGACATACAAAAAATTGTCCCCAAGCTTGAATCAATAGCTGAACGTGTAATGAGTCCGGAAGAATTGAGCCCTTTGGAGGAAGCAACCAGGCTCGAACACCTCCATGTATTATGGGGTGCCAAGGAGTGCCTCTATAAAGGCTACGGGAGAAAACAACTGGATTTTCGCCAAAATATTCTCATCGATCCGTTTCCCTATTCCCCGGAAGGTGGCAAATGTACGGGGACAGTCAAAAAGGGAGAACAGGAAATACACTTTGATCTGTCTTATCGGATTGAGCAGAATGATTATATGTTGGTCTATGCTATTGAAAAGGATCAAAAAAAAACCGATACCTGACAGAGGTACCGGTTCCCGATTGGGTTGTCTTCAAATTGTAAATTTGTTTCATGTGAAGTTGGACGTAAATTATACTTCCTGTAAAACCTACATTTATCGTTGGGGTAAACGACAACCCAGGATTGCTCAATACAATCACTTTCAAGAAATTTTTTATGCTGATAGCCTCTTGGTGCGGGAGAGATCAATCTGATTTACTCCCCTAGGTGAGTTTGCTCTGAATACAAAGACCGGTTTTGGGAAAGGACTTTATTGCATTCATCAATGTTATGGTACAAAGGTAGACCTTTTTATTATTAATTAAAAGTGTATATGAGTTATTTTATTCCCTTTTTTAATCGTTTGTGCCAAAAAAATTTTGATTTCGGGGAATTTTCAGAGGTGTTTCCTTATTTGATATTGAAATAAAAAATAATATGTTTGTGTTATTGTAAACTTCCTGTGGCTGATAAGGTAGGGTTGTGTTTCGAATAAAAATAAAAAGGCGGCCACCGGGACACTAAAAAATCGAATGTCAGATCCCGATGACCAGATAATTCATCAAGTTTGAAGGTTGTACAAGAGTGATTTTATACGTTCACAAGGGAATAATTAAGGGTATTTCCTTGTGCTACAAATTTCTTTATAATCTCATAATTATTTAAGCGTGAAACTACCTGATTATAAAACAGGTGATTATACCTGGTTTGACTTCTGCAATATCCCCTCCTGCGTGATTTCTGGCATTTGGCTTTCCAATAACTTTGTCCGGTAAAAAAATAAATAACCAAATCAAAATTCATTAAATGGAAAACACAAAGGCACAAAGTTCACACAGCAGAAAAAATTAAGTGAACTTTGTGCCTTTGTGTTTTAATCAAAAGTCGAGGTGTTTTAATGCATGCGGTCTCCTCTTAAATCCAGCGAATTCAGGATTTCCGCTTCTTTCTCTAGGTATTCCTGCCATCTTTTATCTGTTCTTTCCCGCCCGAAATATTTTCGGGCCAGTTCGATGAACAGGTGATAGTGGCCGGCTTCAGCAACCATGAATTTGTGATAGAATTTTTTGAGGCCTTCATCTTCCAGGCCAAGGGATAACAATCGGAAACGTTCACAGCTCCTGGCTTCGATAAGCGCACAGGTGAGTAGTTTTTCGAGCAGGCTATTGTCTTTACCGCCCCCTTTTTGCTGGAAGGCCAGCAGTTGGTTCACATATTCGTCTTTCCGTTGCCGGCCCAATTGCAAATTCCGTTTGTCTAATTCAGCCAGTACCGAACGGAAGTGCCCCCATTCCTCGGTAACAATGGGAGCCAGTTCCTCCACCAGCTCTTTACGTTCCGGATAATGCTGAATTAGAGAAATACAATACGTTGCTGCCTTCTGCTCACAATAGGCGTGGTCGGTCAAAATTTCTTCCAGCTCCATTTCGGCAAGATTGACCCACCGGGGATCGGTAGGTAACTTCAGGCCGAGCATTTTAACTTCCTTCATCTGTTTAAAAATTATTAATTCTAAGAACTTCCCTGCCGCCAGACGGGAATTGATTATTAATCGTGTTAACAAATTTAATCCTGTTCCAGGCAACTCAGTTGATTTTGGAAAAAGTCGAGTTGAAACACTTCGTATTCTTCATAGCCACTGCTCCAGAAAACCCTGAAGGCATCGACTTCCTCTTTTTCCAGCAAACTCAATTGTCCCCGGTCGATAGGGTAGTGGACCCTGTAAGTGAGGAGCTTTGTTTTGGTGTCGTACCGCCCCCTGTCCATTTTGCCCGAAAAGAGATTGACAAAGGTGCCGTTCAACATTTTAATGGTCAGAACACTGCCTTTTTCAATGAACCCGTAAGCTTCCCTGGCATTGGGATAAGCAAAGGAAAAAACAAGGGTTAAATACCGGAATCCACCGCCGATAGAAGTGAGATATCCTTCGCAACGCAGGTATTCCTTATCTTTAAGGAATGGTCGTAAGCGTTCATCCGTATAGGTGAATAAAACTTCCTGCTGAACATCTTTCCGGGGCCTGCTGGTTCGCTCATCCATGCCTTCAAATACAATGGAACAGGGAGCCGGTGGTGGGTTCATGATCAGGTCGTCCTTGCTGGGGGCTCCCAGGTAATTTTCTGTCAGCGGCAGGAGGCTTTGGTAGTTTTGCCCCGAGATCTGACGTTGTTCCCGGGATAACTCCGATTGTCTTTTTTGGGCATCCTGCCTTTCCAGGTATTCCCGTACATAGATGCCTTTTGCTGTGAGTTCTTTGGCTCTTGTTGCTCCGGTTTTAGCTTCTTCGGCCTCCAGTAAAGTGGATTCCTCCGTTGCTCTGGCAGCCTCCAGTCGAATTCTGATGCGCCTTATTTGCTCCTGATCTGAATGAGGTGCAGCCATGGCATTGGCCAGCTCTTTTTCGATGTTTTGTCTGACGGTGGTCGCCTGCCTGGATCGTTCTGCGGCAATATTGGCAGCTTCTTCGGCCAGTTGAGATTTACGGACGGCAATTTTTAAAATATCATTTTCTGTAATGGAAACGTAACCTTCCAGGGGTTCGATGGAGCCATCGTAAATAGGAAAGGACTTTTGGCCGTTGTCCTGATTTTTTCCATGATAAGTGGAGGGATCATCGTTACCAAAATCTGAAAAATATTGCCAGGTTCCATCCGGCCAGACGATAATTTTTTCCCCTTGTTCATTTTCACGCAATTCCTGCCCGAAAAGGGAAATGAAAATCATACATAGCAGGGAGGTTAATAGAAGTTGACGTGAAAATTTCATATATTGCATTTTATATATTTGATGTTGTTCCGCTTTATTTTTAGCTATAAAATACCTGAAGGCGGAATACTTTATTCACAAAAATAACCATAAATGAGTATTCGGTATTTCATTCCCTTCCTTTTTATGATTCCTTTTTTTGTTTCTTCGTGCGAAAATATTGGAAAAACCGCCGAAACCGATCCCGCAACTTATTTTAAACCCATCGATATTCAATATCCGGATAGTTACAAAGATACGGGTATTGTTGATCAGTTTTTTGGTTTAAATGTTCCGGATCCCTACCGTTGGCTGGAATATGATTCTCCGTCCCGTGATCATTGGATCAAAGAACAAAGAGCTCTCAATTCAGTCTATATGAAGAAAATGCATTTCAGGGACACGATAATGGAACGATTGACAGAACTTTGGAATTATGAAAGAATTTCAGTTCCTGAATACCATGGAGGCTATTATTACACTTTCAGAAATGACGGACTGCAAAATCAGGAGGTTCTTTACCGGATGAAGGATATATTTGATGAACCTGAATTGGTATTGGACCCCAATACTTTTTCAACAGACGGTACCGTAGCATTGGGTAGTTACAGTTTTTCCGGGGATGGTTCCTTGTTGGCTTTCCAGGTGACCGAAAGTGGTTCGGACTGGCGTGAGATCAGGATCATGAATATGCGCACCAAAAAGATACTCAAAGACACGGTTAAATGGGTTAAGTTTTCCGGTATAGCATGGTTTAATGACGGTTTCTATTACAGCAGATATCCAGTTCATGACAATGCTGAAGACCTGATGGCCGTCAATGAATTTCACCAATTGTATTACCACAAAGTAGGTACCTCCCAGGAAGAAGATGAACTGGCGTTTGCCGATCATACCAACCCGAAACGTAATGTTTATGCAGGAACAACACCGGATGAGCGATTTTTGTATTTGTCTGTTTCAGAATCGACCAATGGCAATGCCCTGTATTTTCAAAACCTGAGTACCGGACAACCATATTTTGAGCCGATTGTCGAAAATTTTAATGACGATTTTGAAGTTATTGGAAATCTGGGAGAAAAGCTTTTGGTGAAAACCAATAACGGGGCTCCGAACTGGCGACTCATTCTGGTGAGTACCGTCCATCCGGAACCAGGTTATTGGGAAGAGATCATTTCCGCATCAGATGATGTGATCAGGGATGTTCATTTATTCGGGGATAAGATCGTGGTGGATTATTTGCATAACGCTTCCTCTCAACTGAAAATTTTTGATACCAAAGGATCTTTGTTGAAAACCGTCGATCTCAACGGGATAGGAACCCTGACAGGGATCTCAAAAGGAGCGGATAACCAGGAAGTTTTTTATGGTTTTTCCACATTGGTACAACCCGCCACCATCTACCGCCTGGATATGCAGGAGTTCAAAACAGATTTGTACAAAGCGCCAGAAACTGCCTTTGACGCTGAGGATTATGTGATCAAACAGGAATGGTACCAAAGTTACGACAGGGTAAAGATTCCTATCTTTATTGTCCACAAAAAGGGATTCAAGAATACCGGAGATGCTCCGGCTTTGTTATATGGTTACGGTGGATTTAATATTCCGGTTTTACCTATGCATAATGTCACCAGGTTAAACCTCTTTTCGGTAGTATTGGAAAACGGTGGAGTTTGTGCAGTGGCCAGCCTGCGCGGGGGATCTGAATTTGGCGAAAGCTGGCATAAAGCCGGTATGTTGAAACGAAAACAAACGGTGTTTGATGATTTTCAAACCGCCGCAGAGTACCTGATCAATCAAAAGTATACCTCTTCGGAAAAGCTGGCTATTTATGGCCGTTCCAATGGTGGGTTGCTGGTTGGTGCCTGTTTGACACAGCGGCCTGACCTCTATAAAGTAGCCATCCCGGCAGTCGGGGTGCTCGATATGCTGCGTTATGAAAAATTTTCCATCGGCTGGGCATGGGCCGCCGAATACGGTTCTGCTTCAGACGAGGAAATGTTTGACTATTTGTATTCCTATTCTCCCCTGCATAATGTTGACACAGTGGCCTATCCCGCCACATATATCACTACAGCAGATCATGACGACCGGGTGGCACCGGCACATTCGATGAAGTTTGCAGCTGCTATGCAAAATGCCCAAAAGGGAGATGCTCCCATATTGATACGCATTGATGGCGGAAGTGGTCATGGCGCAGGAAAACCAACGGCCAAAAAGATCAATGAAGCGGCGGATATACTTTCCTTTATGTTTTATAATATGAAGATAAAGGCGTATTGATCGGCCTTTAACGGTTAGTAATATTTGGGTGAAAACAACAATTCATGAATTCGGAACCTTAAATCCCTCAATTTATCTATTTTTACGCCCTAACAACCATCTATGGTATTTCTTTTTGAAATAGGCTTTTTACCAATCCGCATCTGGGATATTCTCGATATCCTGATAGTAGGCTACCTGCTGTACCAGTTGTACAAGCTGCTGCGTGGTAATATTGCATTTAATATTTTTATTGGTTTGCTGTTGCTTTATGTGATCGGTTGGCTGGTACGGGAGCTTAAAATGGACATGCTTTCGGCAATACTGGGGACGATCATGAATGTGGGGGTTATCGTGATCATCATCATTTTTCAGCCGGAGGTACGGCGGTTTTTACTTTTCCTGGGGGACAGTACACTGCGTGGCCGGTCAAAATTCGTCGACAGGTTTATCAATCGAAGCTTCCAGAATGCCGATCAGGATATGACTTTGGTCAACATCCTGAAAGCCTCCATCAAACGGTTGAGCAGAGAGAAAACCGGTGCCCTCATCGTATTGCGTAAAAATTTGTTTCTGGAAGGGATCATCACTGCCGGAGCTCCATTGGATGCCATTATTTCGGAACCCCTCATTGAAAGTATTTTCAATAAGGAAAGCCCGCTCCACGACGGAGCGGTTATTATCAATAACAATAAAATTGAAATGGCCAGCTGCGTCCTTCCGGTATCTGAAAGCGCCCGTTTACCAAAAAGTGTAGGATTGCGCCACCGGGCAGCTGTCGGTATCACGGAAAGAGCAGGAGTCGCTGTCTTCATCGTCTCAGAAGAAACGGGCAGTATCTCCTTCGCCTTTGGCGGCAAACTCGAACGGAAGATCAGCGAGGAACGTCTGGGCGTGCTGCTGGCTGAACATTGGACCTGATAAGCGGCTTGTCTGGATATCAGCAAATACTGCTTTCAGGCAAATAGTATTTATATCGGCCATGGCGTTAATGAAAACAAAACCGTATCTTTGAAAAAACAGCAATCATCAATGTAGCAAAGCAACATCCGCGGCACACAGTACCGTAACCCGTAACCCGTAACCCGTAACCCGTAACCCGTAACCCGTAACCCGTAACCCGTAACCCGTAATCCGTAACCCGTAACCCGTAACCCGTAACCCGTAACCAGCACATGCTCGCAAAGACCTATTATTTCTCATCATTTGGATGTTTTGAAATCAAGGGGAGTGAACTCGGCATCCAATCCGTCCGGCTTTCGGATAAAAAACCATGTCCTGCCGGCCCCATTCCCAACGAGTTACGGGAATGTGTAACACAATTGGATTTGTATTTTAAAAAGCAATTGGAAGTGTTCAGCGTCAAGCTGGATTGGGGCGGACATACAGATTTCAATATTTCCGTCTGGAAGGAGTTGTTAAAAATACCCTACGGACATACAACCAGCTATTCTGCTATTGCCGAGGCACTCAAAAACCCTAAAGCGGTTCGGGCTGTCGGATTGGCAAACCGCAACAATCCTATCGCCATTATCGTACCTTGCCACCGCGTCATTGGAAAAAGCGGCGACCTACAGGGCTATTTTTACGGCCTCGATATGAAACGCCGGCTTTTGGAACTCGAAAACCCTATGAGTTTTGCACGTCAGGGAAGCCTTTTTTAAGAAAGGGGAAATCAAACCTCATAAAGAAGCGAACGATGCAAGCCCTTAAACAGGTGGTGTATCCAATCAACAATAAGACTTTTTTCTGTTTTTTTCGGGCTTCAGTTTCCCATTCCCGGAAAGAACTCACAATTCCTCAATTTCCGGATAAAATTGTTTAAAATCTTCTTTCAGCAATTTTAAGGAAGGGTTGTTCTTTTGTGACGGGGTGAGGCTGTCCATAGAAGACTTCAAAGCATCGACCAGTTCTTTTTTTGAAATCAATTCGGATTTGAATTTAGCCATGCTGATCAGCCAGGGAATTATAGGGGAGTAGTTGGCTCTTGCCTGATATAATTTGTCTTTTTCCGGAATTTTATATTTCCTCGACACCTGTAATAGTTTCATATAGTGTTCCCGGAGTAATATGGTTTCCAGGTAAACGGTGAAAAACAAATGCCAGCGGAACCGCAATACTTCCTTTTCAAAGGCTTTTAAAAAGGATTCGGCGTAGTTTTCGGCATTTTTATGTAAACCATTGCTGTTCAGTGTTTTAATGTAAAAAGCCACAAACCCGATCTTGTTGTGAAAATTTTTGATGGTTTTCATTTCAGGAGCCGCTGAACGCATCAATTGCAGAGCTTCTTCATGACGGTGCTGTCTGAGTAAAACAGCACAGAGGTTGTTGACGTAAAAAATGAAGTCATGATTTTTCTTGCGAATGGACAGGTAACCGTAATAGATGGCTTTATCGTATTCTTTGAATCGGGAATGAAGTAAAAGTCGATTGTTGTAGTAATTGAGTAAGATGCGTTTGGAATAGAAAAATCCATTGGCAAATTCCGCATCAACTTCATCGAATTTTTCGAGAAGCAAGTCAAATTTATTGTAGTTGAAAGCGATGAAACTAAGCCTGATCAAAGCCATATAACGGTTAAGTCCGTCAATGGATTTATCTTTAAAAACTTCATTGAGCCAAGCTTCCCATTGTTTCGACTCTTTTATTTTTCCGGAATATTGCTGCACAATATCCTGGGTGGCCTGGTGCATTTTCTCATTCAACTCCAAAGCCCTTAGGTAAGGAGTTTTGTACTGCTCCAGGAAATGCTCCGTGACAATGTAATCCTGATAACGGAGTCTTATCAAAAGAAAGTTGTCATAAGAGCGTACCAGTTCGTAAAATTTGGCGAAATAAGCGATGGGGTGGCTGTAATTGCGAATGGTCTTTAGTAATTGCTTTTCATCTTTCAACTGAATGGAGTCGGTTTGGATCTTGCGTTCCATTTCAATGATCCACTCAAAAAAAGCATCCACGTCAATGGCCTGAAGGCGGATGGTGATCCAGTTTTTCAGGTTGGAATATTTTCGTTTGTCAATGGTCTCATCATAAGGCGTAAACTGATCGATATTGCGACAATTGAAATCTACCAGATGAAGAATGGACAGTTTCTGTTCATCCACAAATTGTTGGGTACCCAAAAGGTAAGCAGTCTCGTGAGGTAGCAAGGTGTTGGCGAATTCCGTAAATTTTTTCAGTTTGCTTCTCATGGCGATTGAATACACTGTTTACAACAACAAAGAATTGGGATATTTTGCCAATAGAAGTTCGGAGAATGATTCTGAGTCCATGTTTTTCGGACATCATTTGCGGAGTATTGGCTAAACCTTCCAAAGCAAACCCAACTGTTGGCTACACAGCCTAAAGTACGTAAAATTATGGCTATTTCAAAAAATCAAGAACAGCCTGGTTAAAAACATCGGGTTGTTCAAATTGCACAAAATGCCCTGCTTTATCGACCATGATCAATTGGCAGTTCGGAATTTGTTCGGCCCCTTCTTTGGCATATTTTTCCGTAGTCCCGCCATTTAAGTAGCGGTTCGGGATAAGGTTGTCATTTTTCCCGAAAAGCGTCAGCACCGGTTGTTTAATATCTTTCAGGTAATCAAAAACCGGGGCGTTAACCATACCTTTTACATTTTCCGGAACGATATAACAGTACCAGGCAAAGTCTTCTTGGGCCGAACGCATTTCAATGCGATCTTTGATCATGAACGTGGCATCTTCGGGCATATCGTAAAAATTAAAAGCCAGATTGGTCTTGATGGCTTCTACTGAAGTTAACTTTACAAGGTCTGGGGTAAACACTTCCCTGAACCACTGCTTTTGTCCTTTGTCAAACTGTTCAAATCCTGCCGGCGCTGCCAGGATGAGTTTGTCAATCTTCTCAGGGTAGGCTAGGGCAGTGGCAATACTGATCTGCCCACCCATGGAATGACCGGCGAGCACAACGTTTTTTAAATCCAGGGCATCGATAAATTCCCCCAAAATCCGGGCGTAAAACTGTATGCTGCCGTCGTATTTGGCTTTGCTTGATTTGCCATAGCCGGGAAGATCAATTGCGATACAACGATAGCTGGTTCTTAAAGTGCTGATATTCTTTTGCCAGGCTGGCATATAACTGCCCAGGCCGTGGATGAAAACAATGGTTTGTTCCCCTTTTCCCTCATCGGCATAAGCGACAACGATATCATTCTGAAGCTTTACTTTTTTTACGGTTTCGTATGGGTAGTTAATGTCGTCAAAGGACTGTATGGTAGTAATGGATTTTTGAAAACCACAGGAGGAAAACAGCCCGATTAAAAGAATAAAGATTATTTTTTGCATGTCATTGTTGTTGTAAACGATGAACCTTGATTTGAACTTTTCTAAATGGGACTTAGGATAATACATGATCTGTTTGATTTTTTACTCGGATCAGGCAGCGGAATTAGCAGTGAATTCTAAGAAAACGATACCCCTTTTTTCCATGCTTCCAAAATATCCCATGCTTCCACAAAACTTAAAACATCAGCCATTTAAACCCAATAAAGCTTGTCCATGGGTTGGCAGGTCTTTCGCTATTGCCGCCATTGACCAGGGAGCTGTCGTAAAAGTCGCCCAGCCAGGCATAAGCAGAATGCCACTCCAGGCTCATAAAAGGCCCGAGGTTATAAACGAGCCTTGCGTTGGCCTCCATACCGATAGATCTGCCGCCGCCATTGGGATAAGCCACGCTCATGGCCCAGGCACCGCCAGCTTTGGCACTCAATTTATGCGGAATAATGCTTTTGCTGTAATTGACAGTTCCGCCAAATACCCCCAATCCCATATTCGACAGATCAGGTACCAGGGCCCAATACCTGTTGATCACGTTGCCGTGCGGGAAGATCAGATAACCTCCATGACCGATAAAAATAGCTCCTGGGGTTCCCCAGGTATTCCCTGTCAAAACGCCGGAATATTTTTCGTCCGTAATACCGTTTTTGTCGCCGGTAGTGTAAATGGCATCAAACCATGCAATATCATCAATGGTTTGTCCATGCCGATAGCCGAACCGGAGGTTCGTGGCCAGGCCGGAAATGGAAATTCCTTTTTCATAACCATTGCCTTTGTCCAGTTGAACAGAACCTAAATTAGCTTTGGCAAAACCGCTGGAAAAAAAACGGTGCATCATATAGTCTTCATTAAAACTAAAGAAACTGCCCAACCACAGCACATCCGCGTGATAATTGGTGTTGGACAGTGGGAAGCGGTAGGTGCCATTATAACCGTTGAGGGACGCATTAAGTCCCTGCCCAAGCACGGAGGGCCCTCCCTCGCCATTAGCGTGATCTCTGATGTAATAGGCCGATCCGCCAAGATTCCAGCGCAATCCCAATTGATGCTGGTAAAGAAATTCTGCCAGGACCACATCGTCATCCTCATTGGTGTTGTTTTCATACAACTGGTAAAAACCGGCTTTCCATTTATAGAAATCTGCATCCCGCCTGACGGTTACACCAACCGCATCGGAGCCCCAATAAGACAAGCGATAACCGGTGATGAGCATTTTGTCAAAATAAGTGCGATACGGATCATGTGGAGTATCAAAAAGCCGCATCAATCCCAGGTTTACAGCCCATCCGGCTTTTGGGATAAATTCAACTTCAATGTTTTGGGTCTGGATATTTACCTGGTCGGCAGAAAAAGCGGATCCACTATTTCCTCCTGTACCGTAGGAAACATCTCCCCAGGTCCAGTCGATTTCCAGCGAACCCCGGAATACGGCTTTGCCGTTAAAGAGCTTAGGGGTATAAATGAAAAAAGGCAGGATTCGTTGTTCCACATAGCGCGGTCGCAAACTATCAGAAGTGGAGGTGGTATTGGCTCCGAACAATCGTCCGACGATCTGACCTTTCAGCAGGTCATTTTCAGGGAATATATTGTTGGCTACTCCTTTAGTGAAAAAGAAAGCAAGAAACTGAAATTCTTTGTTGGCTTTTTGGGGAACCTCCTTGTCAAAAGTTTGGAGAAATTCTCCACCTTCCTGGGCAAGGATCGGTGCTAAAGCCAAAAGCAGCAATGAGAGTAACAGTAACCTTCGCATTTGAAATGATTTTTTTTATTGCAATGATCGGAACCGGGAAGTTTAACTTGAAAAAACGAAGTAGGAAAAACGCCCGGTTACAAGGCAACCGGGCGATAAAATTGAATTAGTCTACTTTTTCATATTTCTGAACGTTCCAGTCCAGGAAGGAACCGCCGTTTGTGCTGCCGAAACCAGCAGCTGCAGTAGGAGGCGTAAATCCGAGATCAGGTTCAGTCTGCAATACTTCGTAGGTCATTAAACTGCCATCTGCAGAAATTTCATAAATCCCTGTGGCTGTAAGTGAACTGGGTGTGGATTGATTCAAAACAATGTCCCAGATTTCACCAACCCCGGACCTGGATTGTGAATAGCTGCCGGAAAGAACCGTCATTACCCCACCGGAGAATTGTTCTACGGTGTAAGTCAGCATATCAAATTCCACATAAATAGAGTCCACATTAAAAGGATCTCCTGCCAGTAAAATTGCTACATTGGCACCGGAAGATTGCCATTTTGTCATCTGTACTCCTTCAGGACATGGGTCACAGATACCGCCACAGTCAACACCGGTTTCATCGCCGTTCATAATACCATCATCACAGGTAGGACATGGGGCGCAGTCGCCTCCGCAGTCAACACCGGTTTCATTGCCATTCTGAATTCCGTCTGTACAGGTTGCGTCATCGTCTTTATCACAACCTGTGGAAGTGACCATGACCGATCCTGCTAAAGCAAATAAAAGGAAGAAAATTTTTAAATTTTTCATGATTATCTAAATTTTAGAAGTTTAATTAATGTATGATTAAGGTTCCGATTTAAATTTTTTATTCTTTGGCAACCGCCAGGCTTTGGAGTTCCCTTTTGTCGAGCTTACCCGCATCGTTTTTCGGTAATTCCAGCAGGAATACCACCGATTTGGGAACTTTGAATTTTGCCAGTTTGGTTTTGCAGTAGGCTTTAACATCCTCAGCAGAAAGTCCTGACGCCGTTTTTCTGACGACAAAGGCACGACCACTTTCTCCCCATTTGGGATCAGGAATACCAACTACTGCAACTTCAGAAACTTCGGGGATCTCCAGGATGACCCTTTCCACTTCGGCGGGATAGACGTTTTCACCGCCGGAGATATACATATTTTTAATCCGGTCAACGACATATAAATACCCCTCCTCATCTTCCCTGACCATATCACCGGTATGAAACCAACCGTCTTCGATGGATTTCCTGGTGGCTTGGGCATTGTTCCAGTATCCGGGGGTGACCATAGGTCCTTTCAGCAATAATTCTCCGGGTTCGTTTACCCTGCTTTCCTGCCCCTTTGCGTTGACGATTTTAATCTCTACATAGAAATTTGCTCGCCCAATGGATCCTTTTTTGCGAACGGCATCATCCTGGTGCAGGGAAGTCAGGTTGGGGCCTACTTCCGTCATACCGTAGCCCTGGCGCACAGGTACCCCCTTGGCTTGCCACGTTTCAATGAGCGGGATCGGCATGGGTTCCCCGCCGACGATCAGGTAATAAAGGGAACTAAAGTCTGCCTCGTCAAAGCCCGGTACATCTGCAATCATTTTCAACATGGTAGGCACTGCCATGAAGATGGTAGTTTGTTCCTCCTGTAAAAGCTTGAGAACAACCTCCGGATCAAATTTTTTCATCAGGCAGGTATATCCGCCGTGGTGTAAAAAGGGCGTTAGCAAAACATTCCAGCCCCCTGTATGGAATGGAGGCATTACATTTATCGTACGGCTTTCGGAATTGATGATCAGGCTCATCGCGGTATTGATGCTGTTCCAGAAAAGCATCTTATGGGAATAGACAGCTCCTTTGGGGAATCCGGTGGTTCCGGAGGTATACAGGATGAAAATTGGATGGTCATCTTCAACGGGGATGGTTTTAAAAGCGTCATCCTGTTCCCTGGTGTCAACAGGATCACAAAAGTCAGCAAGGGATTCGAGTGGCCATTTTTCCAAAACGATGCCGAACTGTTCTGACCCGTTGAGAACTTCTGTGAATTTATCTTCCCAGATTACCATTTTTGGCGAAGCATCCACTAAAAGGTAATCGATTTCAGCTGATGTAAGTCTAAAATTCAAAGGAACGATGGTGCATCCGGTTTTTTGAGCCGAGCCAAACAGGATAATGTATTCCAGACAGTTTTCTGCCAGCACGGCAATCCGATCACCTTTTTTTATGCCAAGATTGACAGTCAGGTGATGAGCAAGCCTGTTGCTCATCCTGTTGAGGTCGCCGTAACTTAGGGAGCGTCCCGTTTCGAATTCTTTAACGGCAATTTTCTCAGGGCTGTAAACGGCCCATTGACTTAACCAGTCCTGTTTTTGAACCTTCATAATATTGTGTGATTGACTACCATTTCATATTGCACCGCTTCGGTCAGGTCCTTGAGGTTAAAATGTCCATATGGAGCTGAGTAATAAGCTTTTTGTCCTGTTTGTCCCGGAATTTTACAAGTGTTCTGACCATAGACGATACATCCGTATCCAACAATCTGATCTACGCCTGACCAAATGCTGTAGCGATAACTGCCTTCGTAGGCGGAAGAAGCATTCAGGTCTGCCAGATAGTCGGAAACACCGTAAGGGCCATACCAACCCCATAGATATCCAGGGTAGAAACCGTTTACATCGTCACAAGTGGGTGTTGAACTGGCGTAATAGCAATTGGTGAGTCCACGGTTGGCGCCTGCAATGCCGACAAAAGCATCGACAGAACTTGTCAGGGCCGCTCCGATATAATAACTGCCACCGTCATTGGGATCATAACCATAACCACCCTTGACAGCTTTGCGGCATAACGTAACACCCATGGAATGGGAAACGATATCCACTTTTGAAGCTCCGGTATACCCAAGTACGGCTTCAATAAAAGCACGAACTCGGGTTACATACTCCTTTGAGTGGTAGTTACCTGCTGAACTCAACGGGTTGGCATCCCCCCAGGTAATGGCATAAAGCTCCGCCTGGGTATAACCCTGATCCAAAAAATAGTTCAGAGAGTTGGTCCATCCGCTTTGTCCATAAACGTTTCCCACGGCCTTGTCGCTGTTACCATGGATAAAAATCACCGGTTGTTTGTTAACAGGCGTACTATTGTTCGTTTTCCCGCCATAGCTGTCTCCTGTAATATCGCTGCGTGAAAAATTATAGCTACCATAACCGTTGGCGTTTAACCAGTTCTGAAAATGTTGAGAGAGTGTTGCGTTATTTGGGACATTACGATCGTTGGTATTTTGGGAGGTGAGCCTTGAAATATCATACCTGTCAAGGGCCGGCTCATCCTCGAATTGTTGGCCGGAATCAATTTCCGGGCCACGCTTTTCCATAGCCTCCTGGCGTTGACACGAAAAGGTGAACGTGCAGAGGAAGAAAAACAAGGTCAAATGTCTGATCGGGAGGTTCATAATTTAATAATTTGGGTTAAACAATAGGTTGTTTTTTTAGGATGTCAGATCAGAACCTGAACGCGGCACTGGCAAAGGCAAGCCCACCGCCTGATCCGATAAAGAACATCAGATTGCCTTTCTTTGCAATGCCTTTTTCTGCAGCATCATTCAACCCCATAGGAATACAGGCCGAACCCGTATACCCGTAATGGTGCATAATGGTATGCGCCCGTTCACGAGGAAGCTCAAGCCGGTCCATGGTTTCAAAGATGCTGTTGATGTTGATCTGTGTGATAAAAAAATTGTCAACAGAATTGATGTCAAGGTCATGTCGATCGCATAAGGTCTTGGCCATACTTGACCATATTTCAGGGTTGAGTTCCGGGGGGAACTTTTTAACGAATTTTAATTGATGGTCGTGGTTGTCGAGTACCTTTTGGTTGACAGGGGTACGGGTACCGCCTGCATAAATTCCCATCCATTCATTGTACTGTCCCTTCGAGATCAATTGACTGCCAATATATCCCCGGTCGGAATTATCCTCTGCATGGAGAATGACTGCTCCGGCACCATCGGCAAAAAGTGTTACTGTTTTTTTATCTTCCAGATTGAGGTATTTACTCATGGCATAAGCACCAACGATCAGAATGTTGTTGTAGTGCTCGTCTGATCTGATGTATTTCGCACCCACATCAAGTGCCGTTACAAACCCTGCACAGGCAGTGTTGAGGTCGAAAGTGCCGGCATTGACAGCTCCCAACCGGTTTTGGACAACAGTGGCGGTAGAGGGCGAAACGAATTCAGGCGTATCGGTGGCTATGATGATCAGGTCGAGATCTTCAGCATTCATTCCTGCTCTTTCCAAAGCCTGAAGGGCTGCTTTTTCACATAGGTCGGCCGTGCTTTCGTTTTCTCCACACCAGCGACGTTCAAAGATCTGAACGTTTTCTTCCAGCCAGGTGCTGACATCTTCACCCAATAGTTGATCGAAATATTCGTTAGGTATGACCTTTTCCGGAGCATGAGCTCCTGTAGATAATATTACGGCGTTGCGCATTTGAGTATTGGTTCTATTTTTCAGAAGGAAGTCATTTCCTTCATTTACGTTAGGAAAAAAAAATCTGTCTACCCCTTAGGTTTACTGGTTAATGAACTGGATATTTTCCCGGTTGACAAAAAATCAAATGTGTTAAATGGGTTATTCTGTTTTTTTAGGTTTGGTTGGTTTTAAATCGAAGTCGATGCGTATTCACGAGAATATTCTTTTGGAATTTTTTGTGCGTATGAAATAAACTTAACTTCTTACCAAAGATAGGAAATGGCCTCCAAGGATTAAGGGGAGAATTAGATAAAAAGAGGGTTGACAATTAATTAATTAATATTTTTTTTGTTTTTAAATAATTGATTTTTAGTTTTTTAGGTTGTTTTTAAAGATGGGTTGACCATTGAGGGTTGTTAATGGGGACTTTTCGCTATTCATGGGCCGTGGCAGCACCCAGGAAATCAAGCATTAATTCATTAACCTGATCAGCGCATTCCCATTGTGCAAAATGGCCGCAGGGTGATAACAATACCAGCCTGCTATCTGGGATTTGCTCTTGTCCAGACAAGGCTATGGCTTTTGTATTGGTATGCGGATGTAAGATTTTGTTGGGAATGAGCAAATCCTCCCGACCAAAAATGACCAGGGTAGGTATAGCGATATCCGGCAATTTATCAAAAATGGGGCCCTCCAGCATACCTTTTATACAAAGTGGTACCATTTGGCAATGCCAGGCATACATCTTTTCATCGGCACGCATCGTTAACCGGTCCTCAAACATAAAAAGAGCATCTTCCGGAAGTTTGTTGTTGTGAAAGTTTAAGGCAAAACGCTGCCGGATCTGTTCAATGGACATCGAGCTGATAGATTCGGCAGTTATATTTTCATAGAAGAATTGTTTTTCGGATTCAGTAAAGGTTTCAAATCCGGCAGGTGCGATCAAAACGAGTTTACTGAAATTAACAGCTGGTTTCAGGCAGGCAGTAATCGCAACCTGGGCACCCATCGAATGACCGATAAGGGAAACATTAATTAAACCAAGTTTTTGAATAAAATCGAGAATAATGCCAGCAAAAAAATCCATCGTGAAAGGGAAAAAACCTTTGGTTGACTTTCCGTAATTGGGCAGATCAAGGGCGATACACCTGAAATGGTCTTTGAGCAAGGCTATATTCTTTTGCCAGGCAGGAAGATAACTGCCCAGGCCGTGGATCATCAACAAGATATGTTCTCCCTGACCTTCATCGACATAGGCAATTTGAATCCCGCCGTTTATGGTAGTGGTTTTGATCTGATATGGATATTGGAAACCTTCCATAAAACCTAGGTAGTTTCCGTTGGAGCGCTGGCTGTTTCAACACTTCGGGATTTAAAAATGAAATAAAGGCCAAAGCCAACAACAACGGAAGCAATAATAGCCAGGGCACTAGCTACCGCAGGGTTGCCCACAGGTGGAAGGGTATAAGGAGTAAGATGCCCGTAATAAATCGAGAAATGGACAACAAGGGCTGTTACAGTTGCTGCAACAGGTGCTGCCTTCGGAATCTTATCAAGGAAAATACCCATGATAACGGGAACAAATGCTGCAGAGAAGTAGGCATAGACACCGTTCTGGGCAAAAATGCCCACACTCAGGCTTGGGTTGACCAATTGATCATAGGACAAAATTACAGATACCACTCCAACAATGGCGATCACAATTTTATTGATAAAGATAAGTCGCTTTTGTCGGGGTTCTCCTTCTCCGAGGAGGTTGCCAGAAAGAGGTTCAATTATGTCTGAAGTAATACTCATCGGAACACTTTGAATAAGTCCTTCCAAAGTGGATAGCCCGGCAGATAATAATCCGAGTATAACGATAAGTCCTACATAAACCGGAAATTCTTTCACAACATAGGCCGATATCATGCTATCCATGTTGATGGCTGCACCATTACCATCAGTCATGTCGGGGAAGCTTAGCCTGGCGTAAAGACCGGTAATCACCACGGCGAAAAAGATGATTTCTGCAATAATGGCTACGGTAAGATAACGGTTAACATCACGCTCACTTTTCAATAAAAGGGACTTAGTGATGATATGAGGCTGGCAAACGATGGCTATGCCGACAATGAAGTTACAAAAGATTATCTCGAAATAATCGCGGAACAGCAAGCTCCCGGGGTTAGTAGCTGTAACCAGGTTAGGATCGATAACCGCTAATTTGTCGAGAAAGCTGTTTACTCCATTACTGAAATGTTCGTACCCGGAGGTAAGTAAAATAAAGGCGACGATCAACATCATGCCTGCCTGGATCGCATTGGTGTAAACCATAGAGTTGGCTCCCCCGAACATCATATAACCGAAAACAAAAACTACCAGGCCAATAAGCACGTAAAGTTCCTGTACATTCAGGGCCTGGGATAATACTTTGGTCATTCCTACACAAATCAGCACAATAAAAGTGATCAGCAATAATGAAAGAACTCCAAAAAGCAGCGCATAACCTTTGCTGTCATACCGCTTGCCGATCCATTGGGCCATGGTAAGTGCCTTAACGCTATGCCCGTGGCGCCGGAAACTTTTGGTCAGCACGATCAGGGAAATGAAAATACCTAGCGGAAGCACTATGACAAAGGCCAGAATGCCACTGATCCCGTAAAGAGAAATAAAACCGGGATTAATGATAAACGTTGCAGCACTGGTCATCGAAGCAGCGAGGGAAAGCCCAACCACCGTCGGAGAAAAATTAATGCTGCCTACGGCATAATCACCAATTGATTTCGTTTTGACGGCACCCCGAATAACAAAAAATAAAATAATCAGTGCATAAAAAGCTATCAGTATACTTGTCCAAAGCACATAAGCAGAAGAAGCCATGGTTGTCGGTTTTTATGATGGTAATTGGCAAAGGAATGAGGTTGACCCAAACAAACATCAACAGTGATCTTGGTCGACAGTTTTAAACCTTTTTTCTTTGGAAATATAAAATTAGATCAAATAATTAAGTATACGGCTGTGAAATTAAAATAAAATTATCAGATGTTGACAAAAGGCAAAATTGGAAAAAATTGTATTGAGCGAAAGCCTGAAGGATGAATATCAAAATCGGGCAACGGTTGAAATTGAATTCGGAAAATGATTTTTTTTTATTTGGTGTTGATTTTAATATTTTGATTTTCAATTATTTGTCAGGTTTATTGCTCCGGGTAAAAAGAAGGAGTAGGGCAAATCAGAGAACAACCTCAACCTGAGAAAATATAAAAGCAGGCAAGAGAAAAGAAGGGGGTTGACTTATGGCAACTCAGGAAGAGAAATGGAATTTTACAACGAATAAAAACAACAGGCATTCCGAACTTCGGACAAAGCCAAAATTCGGAATGACCAGTTTTAAAGTTCCATATCGTCAAAAGCGCCCGAGGACAGCTTCTGTGGGGCAATATTTCCCAATCAAAACAACCCTGTTGGACCAAAAGGCAGCAAAAGGATAATTTTGGTACTTTTGGACATAGTGAATCTTTACACGTATGGTGTATTCACCCTGCCATGGGATAGGGATAGCCTTGTAATTATGGTTTGTATGCCAGGTCCAGGAAGTACCGCTTTCATGCTTTACGGTCCAGATATAAGTCATCGTAGAATTTGAAGGTAGAGGAATGGGAGGGTTCGTAACTACCTGCATCTGAGCATAATTTTCCGGTTCGAGACCGACACAAAACTCATTAGGATTCATACAGGCGATGGTCGTCATCTGGCTGTAAACTGTAGTACCGCTAAAGAGAAAAACCAGAAAGACAAAAAGCAATTTTCTCATAATAGATAGTGTTGCGAATTACAGGGGATTAACCCGTGAATTCCAGGTGGAAAATAGTTGTCGTTCAAAATACGTACACAGTCTAATTGAAAGTAACTTCAATAAACTGTCCGACGTTCAGTAAATGCAAGAAGGAAGAATGGTTTTCGAAATAAAGGGGGGAGGTCTCAAAAACCCGCTTCCATACAACAGTAGTGCATAGCAATAGAGTTTGTATTTTCTTTATTCCAGTAAGGAGGAAATAATTACTACAAATTTACATATTTCCGCGGTAAGAAGCAAAGACTAAATTATCCCATGTACCTGTATATCTACGGATCAAAAGCAAAAGTGTTACAAATCACATTAAAAAAATAATGATAGCCTAAAATATTTGCAATCATTTGATTAATCGCTTCTATGATGTTTAAGTTTAATTTATAATGCCCCGGCTTTTCTATTGTTCAAAACGACGGTTCCAAACCGTTTTTTAACTATGTTGCGCCTTCAGGGCGTTTATAAATATTTAAAGTCCGTTTTTTGCGTTTGTATGAAATAGGCATGCCGAGAAAACTGCTATACATATTACTCTTTCTTTGCTCAGGGCAAATGGTTACCGCACAGGTGGATAATATTTCCAACCTGAAAACTTTGGTGGTTCAGCAACCTGAAGGAAGAATGGAAATGGACAGCCTGATGGTCTTTGCTTCCTCTGTGCTGGTCAGGACATTGCAGGACAGCACACTGGTAGATCAAACGCATTACAGGATTGAAGGCCGTTTCATCCAATGGCTGAAAGTCATCGGTGAACCGGTAATTGTACAGTATCGGGTGATGGATCCTGTTTTTTCCAGAACTTACCAACACCTGGATAGTACCAAACTGGCCCCTCCGGATGAAGCTTCCGGTCCTATCATTTATAACCCTTATGATGATCGGGACGAAGGGCTGATCGCTATGAGTGGCTTAAATTACCAGGGGAGTTTTTCCAGGGGACTCTCTTTTGGCAACAACCAGGATCTCGTGCTCGATTCACGGTTTAATCTGCGGATGGCCGGAATGCTGGGGGATGGTATCGAAATTACTGCTGCCATCACAGATGAAAACCTGCCGATACAGGCCGAAGGCAATACCCGCCAACTGAAGGAATTTGATAAGGTGTTTATCCAGTTGCGAAAAAACAAAACCAGCCTTATTGCCGGAGATTACGAGTTGAGACGCCCCAATGGTTATTTTATGAATTATTTCAAGAAACTCCAGGGCGCAACCTTTGAAACCAGTTATGCCCTGCCTGATGAATCCGTGATTCGGTCGGGAGCGAGTATTGCCGTCTCCCGGGGGCAGTTCGTTCGCAACAATATCGTGGCACTGGAAGGTAACCAGGGGCCATATAAACTCACCGGTAAGGAGGGAGAACAGTTTATTATTGTACTCTCCGGCACAGAGAAGGTATGGCTGGACGGGGAATTGCTCATTCGTGGCCTGGAGGATGATTACATCATTGATTACAACCAGGGAGAGATAACGTTTACCAGCAGACGGATCATCAATAAAGACAGCCGGATAATCATCGAATTTGAATATGCCGATCAGCGCTACCTCCGATCATTGTATGCCGTTAATACGGGATACAAAAGAAAAAACCTGAACTTCTATTTCAATATGCTGAGTCAGCAGGACAGCAAGACCTCTACCGGGGATATTGCGCTGACCAATGCGGAAAAACAATTGCTAAGTCTTGCCGGAGATGATCCGTCAAAAGCAGTAGCCTCAACGCTGGATACACTGCAAGGGATTTCAGCGGAGCGGGTGAGTTACCGCATCGCGGAAAACATACTTTCCTGTGGAGGCCAGGACAGCCTGGTGCGTTATCTGGTTTACTCCGTCAATCCGGATAGTATGCTGCTTACAGCAAGGTTCCTGGAAGTAGGACAAGGCAACGGTAACTACATCCTGGATACCGAAAAAGCAGCCAATGAACGGGTCTATGTATGGATTGCTCCGGATCCGATAACCTGTATGCCTCAAGGTAATTTTGAACCCGTAGGCAGATTGGTTGCCCCTCAGCAGCAACAGCTGATGACCGTGGGAGCAGCTTATGATTTTGCTGAAAATGCTACGGTCACTGTCGAAATGGCTTTGAGCAATAACGATCTCAACCGGTTCTCTGACCTGGATGCCGGTGACGATAAGGGTATGGCAGCTTATGCTACCCTGAGCAAAGATTTTTTTCCGGGAAGTGATAGCAGCGGATGGCAGGTAACCACCACTTTCTCCGGGGAATGGGTGCAGGAATATTTTCAGGCCTTAAACCCTTACCGGGCTGCAGAGTTCTCGCGGGACTGGAACCTGGTGAGCCAATTGGGGATCGGAGAGGTTGAAAAAACAGCTGAACAGCTGTTACGAGGAGGAATTCTGGCTTCTAAAAAGGGGTGGGGGAGTCTCGAATATGGTTATAGCGGTTTTGAAAGAACAGGACTTTACAATGGACGCAGACACGAAGGAAAGTTTGACCTTCGCCGTAAAGGCTGGACAATCGGCGGGCGGGGAAATCTCCTGACCACTGAAGAAGTCGACCGCAAAACCCGATTTTCAAGACCAGACTTCCGTATCAGCAAAGCCCTGAACAAATCTGGTAAATGGACAGCCGGAACCTTTGGCCAGCGCGAAAAAAGCGAACGTTTTGACCTGCAGACAGACAGTTTATTACAATCCAGCTTTTATTTCGATCGCTACGGTTTTTTTATGGAAAGCGGTGAACTTGACAATTTCGGATTAAATGCCCGCTATACCCGCCGTAAGGATTACGCACCGGATAATGGCGTCTTTACCGAAACTACCGACGCCGAAGATTGGTCCCTGGATGGTCAGTGGCGGTGGCGGAAGACTTTAAGGATAAGCGGTAACCTCAATTATCGCCGACTGGACGTTCGTCGCGCGGATATCAGTAAACAGAGCCCTGCTTCAACATCTCTCGGCCGGATCAATTTGTTGTACACACCTCAAAAGCTGAAAGGTGCAGTGCGTATGAATGCTATTTACGAACTGGGGTCGGGACAGGAACCCAAACAGGAATTTACCTATACAGAGGTGCCTGCCGGCGCGGGGACACATATCTGGCTGGATTCATTGTACAATAACGACGGTGTTATTCAGCCCAATGAAATGGAGATCGCTCCCTTTCAGGATCAGGCCAATTACGTGCTCATCCGCACTTTTACCAATGACTACATTCGTACGGACAATGTGGGTTTGAATCAAAGTCTTGAGCTGAGTCCCAAGGCTGTTTGGTTTGCTAAGCAAGGCGTAAAGAAATTTATCAGTCGTTTTGCTACCCGTTCCAGTTGGCGCATTGATCGTAAGACCCGCGATTCGCCGGCAGTTCAGGTGGCCAATCCTTTCCAGTTGGAGTTGCCGGATTCCGCATTGGTGTCGCTTAGCTCCATCATTCGGAATACCTTGTTTTTCAACCAGTCGAGTACCGTTTTTAATTTTCAGTTGGGGCATAATCAAAGCAATCGCCGTTTTGTACAGACTTCCGGATTTGAAGCCCGTTCCCTGGAAGAGTATTTTATCAAAAGCCGTTGGAATATCAATACACAATGGAGCATCAATGTCGATGCTTCCAGCGGTAATAGGGTCAGCAACTCCGAGTTTTTCGATGAAAAAGATTACAATCTTGAATTTATTGAACTGGAACCTCAGCTCACCTGGCTCCCTTCAAAGTCTTTCCGCCTGAAAATGTCTCTTCGCTACCGTACCGATGAAGATGTACTCGAATCCGGAGGTGCTGCTGCAGATCAAAAGGACGTCTCTGTCGAAGCCCTGTTCCGAAAAACAGCCAAGTCCTCTTTCCAGTTTAACTTTTCCTATATCGATGTCAACTTTGTCGGCCAACCATCCACACCCGTCGGTTTCGCCATCCTCAACGGTCTCCAAAACGGCCGCAATATGCTCTGGAACGTCAACCTGCGCCGCCAACTCTCCAGCAGTATCCAGCTCAACATCGGCTACGAGGGCCGTAAGACAGGTGAGGCAAACGTCATTCATACCGGCAGGGCACAGGTACGGGCGGTGTTTTAAAGATGTCGTTTCATATTGTTTGATGTTGTTTCACATGGTTTCAGGTGGTTCTTTTTACCGATATTAGGTCGCGATGCGACTGCTTAAAGACTTCTACACTTACCCAGGGTTTTGCCTTTGCATAGCTAAAGGGTGGCTAAGGCGACACCTTGTCGGAGCACGGTTCCTCCAGGCTTCTGCACTCTGCATTTTGCATTTCTTCACACGCTATTTTCCCGCACAAACAACCCTTTCCGGCTTCCCATTAACTTCTCGGGAGCCGAAGAAATATTTTTCATATTCAATTTCAATACATTGTTCACAGTTCAGGCAATCACGAAAAACATTGGCATATGATGTTCCGGTTTTATACCCACGGCGGTAGGTGTTTTTATCAAGCGGACAATTTTCCGTGATGTAGACTTTTTGAGGTGGAAAATGGAGTTCTTTTACATCCTTTTTGGTTGCTGTCTCTCTCAATTTATTCTCTAGTTGCCTTTGCCGTGGATTGAAAAGCCATTTTTTGTATTTTGTAGAGAACAGTAAAAAGTTGGCAAATCGATGTGATTGAAAAAATTGCTGGCCTTTTTGGATTCTTTTTAACAGGGCGGCTGCATCAATTTCTATCGCTGCATGACCAAGTTTTCTCAAAGTTTTTATTTTTTCTTTTCCCGTAAAGTGTCTAACAGCAATTTCGATAAATAACCATTTGTTCTGGCTTTTTATCATCAGGTCAGGAATGATATTGCCTGTTTTTTTCTCAAGCAAGACTTTTTCATAGGTAATTACTTGTGCTTCATAAACAGGTGTCGGATTGTTCCTGATCCGTACCTCAGGAAGCATAAATTGCTGGGCTTTTTTTAAAATATCTTTTGCCTTTAAATGCAAGGCTGTTTCAAGGGCATGAGTACAATTTGATTCCGGTTTGTGAGCAAAATGATGAACCATTTTATCACCTTTTTTGGCAATGAGAGGCTCTCCGCATCCGGGGCAGTTACAATGGCAGGCCAGGCCCGAGGATACATCATTGATATCTACAAGTATATTATTCTTTAATGCAAATGGTAGTTTGGGGAGTGTCATGGTAATTTGTGGTTATAAATTAAAACTATCCAAGGTTTTGCCTTTGTGCAGCCGGAGCGGGTATGGCTAAGGCGACACCTTGTCGGAGGAAAAACTTCACAGGAGGAAAATAAATCAAAATTTTAACAGACACAAATTATTTCAAATAATAATATTTAAAACAAAAAGTTTATATATTTGTCTCAAAGCGTAGCCAAGACGAAGCTGCCTCAAAAGTAAAGTATTTAGCTTTGACGTATAATTTTATTGTCCTCCCCCTACCCCCCTCCTAAGGGGGGAATTTGTACTATATCCCCCGCTGGCGGGGGTGCAGGGGGGGGAAGACAGAATATAAATAGGTCATTTTTTCAAACTTGCCTTTTAAGACAGCCTCGTCTGGCGCGACAGTACTATGAGAATAAAATTAAGGCGAAAATGTTTGAAAGATCCATCCTGCATCTCGACATGGATACTTTTTTTGTCTCTGTGGAACGCTTGAGAAACAGCGCCCTGCAGGGCAAACCCATCATCATTGGAGGGCACTCCGACAGAGCTGTTGTGGCATCGTGTAGTTATGAAGCCCGGACTTTTGGTGTACGCTCGGCGATGCCGGTCAAGATGGCATTGCGGTTATGTCCGGAGGCATTGGTCATTCGCGGGGATATGGATGCCTATTCCCAACATTCCAAAGCTGTTACAGAAATCATCAAAGAAGAAGCTCCTTTATTTGAAAAATCTTCCATCGATGAATTTTATCTCGACCTCACCGGCATGGACAAATACGTCGGCTGCTGGAAATGGTCCAAAGAATTACGTCATAAAATCATTAAGGAAACGGGGCTGCCGATATCTTCAGGACTTTCCATCAACAAACTCGTTTCCAAAATAAGCACGGGCGAAGCTAAACCCAACGGCGCCAAACTGATCCAGGCCGGTATGGAAAAAACCTTTCTCGATCCGTTGAGTATTCGTAAGATACCTTCCATCGGTAAAGTCACCTATAAAAAGCTGCGCTTCATGGGCGTCAGGGATATCCGGACCCTGAGGCATATTCCCCACCCATTATTACAAAGAGAGTTCGGCAAACACGGTCTGTCACTATGGAAAAAAGCCAATGGCATTGACGACAGCCCTGTAGTTGCTTACCGGGAGAAGAAATCTATTTCCTCAGAGCGAACCTTCCATGAGGATACCATCGATGTACGCTTTCTTAAAAGCAAGCTAACCTCCCTGGTGATGAAACTGGCCTATGAACTCCGCCAGTCTGCCCGGCTCACCGCCTGCATCGCCGTCAAGATCAGGTATTCAGATTTCAACACCTATTCCAAACAAAAACATATCCCCTACACGGCCAGTGATCAGGCCCTGATACAATTTGCGGATGAGTTATTTGACAAACTATATCAGCGCCGGCAGCTGATCCGTCTCATCGGGGTAAGGTTCAGCAAACTGGTGTACGGCCATCAACAAATGGAACTATTTACAGATATACAGGAAGATGATCGCCTTTTGAAAGCTATGGACGACATCCGGAAAAGATTTGGTATGGGCGCAGTGAAGCGGGGGAGTTGCGGGTGACTTTAGCAATACTATTTTTTTTTAGAAAATAGTATTGTTGAGTTGCACATTGTTACAGGTGGTTGCAATACTCGCGTTGCTTGCTGTTTCAAATAGTTTAAGAACTAAGGGGAAGGTCGTTGCGAACCTTGCGACTTCCTTGCGTTCCTTGCGGTTAAACAAACCAGATCCCATTGAAGCATGAATTCTAAAGATCGGCAGGATAAGAACAGGGTAAGAAGGGATAAAATTGATTCTAACGAGTAGAAGTTTGGAAAATACCGTACCCACCGAATTCATTCGGTGTGGCGAGCCGAATGAATTCGGCGAATACGAATTTATCCGTCCTAATCAGTATTCCATAATACTTTAATCCAAAACCGATTTTGTACCTGAACAGTCACACATATTTCAGCTTACGTTATGGGACATTGTCTCCTGAGCAGCTCGTCGATACGGCGGCGCGCTGGGGCGTAGCGGTATTGGCATTGACGGATGTGAATAATACGAGTTGTGCGCTCGAATTTGTGCAACGTTGTGACAAAGCAGGCATTAAACCCATTCTTGGGGTGGAGTTCCGGGAAGCGGGAAATTTCCGTTATATTGGATTGGCCAAAAACCGGGAAGGTTGGCGAGAATTGAATGAAGTGCTGACAAACCGCTCTTTTTCCGGGAAACCATTACCGATGAATGCTCCGGATCTGCCCAATTGCTGGGTCATTTATCCGCGGTTGTTAAAACCTATTAAAGAATTTAAAGCCAATGAGTTACTGGGCATCCGACCGGAACATGTGAACCGCCTCTTTTCTCACGAACTCAAAAATCATCAACAAAAGCTCGTCGTATTAAGTCCGATCACCTTCCTGGATGAGTCGGGTTTTGAGCTGCATCGCATGTTGCGGGCCATTGATAAAAATACGCTGATCACCAAACTCACGCCCAGGGATACGGCTAAAAAAACAGAATATTTCATCCCTCCGGAAACCCTGAAAGGCTTTTACAAACTTTGCCCGACCATTTGGCACAATACACAAGCGGTCATTGATTCCTGCACGGTAGAGGTGGAAACCGGGCTCCAAAATAACCGACAGCATTTTACAGGAAGCAAAGCAGGAGATTACGCCTTGCTGGAAAAACTGGCCGTGCGGGGATGTAAACGTCGCTATGGAGAGAAAAACCGGGATGCATTACTGCGTATGCAGCGGGAATTGCGGGTTATCCGGGAGCAGGACTTTTGTGCGTACTTCCTCATCGCCTGGGATGTGGTGAAATATGCACACACCATGGGGTATCATCATGTAGGGCGGGGTAGTGGTGCCAATTCTATTGTTGCTTTTTGCCTGAATATCACAGATGTCGATCCGATGGAGTTGGGGTTGTATTTTGAGCGTTTTATCAATCCGCACCGTACTTCACCGCCGGATTTTGATATCGACTTTTCGTGGGATGAACGGGATGATGTCACGGATTATATTTTCAAGCGTTATGGCCGTGAACATGTAGCGTTGCTGGCCACGTATAATACTTTCAAGGGACGATCCATCCTTCGCGAACTCGGCAAAGTGTATGGATTGCCAAAGTCAGAAATTGATGCCATGGTTGCTGATCCCGTGGAAGAAGCCACAAGTAACCCGATCGCGCGCAAGATCATCACCTTAGGTCGCCGCATGCAGGGTATGCCCAATTATTTGTCCATCCATGCGGGCGGGGTCATCATTTCCCAGAAGTCACTGCATTATTACACGGCGCAGCAGCTCATGCCCAAAGGATTTCCCATCGTTCATTTTGATATGTATCATGCGGAAGACTGGGGGTTTCACAAATTTGACATCCTCAGCCAGCGGGGGCTCGGACACATCAAGGATGCGGTGGAATTGATCCGGCTAAACCAGGGACGCTCCGTGGATATTCACGACCTCGAAAAGATCAAGGAAGATTTACAGGTGAAGAAACAGTTGCGTTCCGGCCAATGTATGGGCTGTTTTTATATCGAATCGCCCGCCATGAGGGGTTTGTTGCAAAAATTGCACTGCGATACCTATACGGATTTGGTGGCCGTAAGCTCCATTATTCGTCCAGGGGTGGCCAAGTCGGGCATGATGCGCGAATACATCCGTCGTTTTCATGCGCCGGAATCTTTTGAATACCTGCATCCTGTGTTTGAAGAACACCTGGGCGAAACTTTCGGTGTGATGGTTTACCAGGAAGATGTGATGAAGATCGTGCATCATTTTGCAGGACTGGAGCTGGATGAGAGCGATGTGCTCCGACGTATTATGTCCGGTAAAAAATACAAGGGCGATACTTTTGAACGGTTAAGGAATAAATATTACACTAACTGTCGTAAAAGGGGATATTCCAGGGCGCTGGCTGATGAGGTGTGGCGACAGGTAGAGAGTTTTTCAGGGTATTCATTTTGTAAGGCACATTCGGCCAGTTATGCCATGGAGAGTTTTCAAAGCCTGTACTTGAAAGCGTATTATCCGCTGGAGTTTATGGTGGCCGTGATCAATAATTTTGGAGGTTTTTACCATACGGAGTATTATTTCCACGAAGCCCGTATGGCCGGAGCCAATATCCATCCGCCTTGCGTCAACCACAGCAATTACCTGACGACGATCCAGGGTGATGATATCTATATCGGGTTTGTGCATTTGCACAGTTTTGAGCGCCGGATGGCTATGGAAATCATGCACCAGCGAGCTCAAGGAGGATCATTTCAAAGTCTTAAAGATTTTGTGGACAGGGTGGGAATTTCTTCAGAGCAATTTGATTTATTGATCAGAATAGGTGCATTCAGGTTTATTGGAAAAAGTAAATATGAGTTGATGTGGGAAAAAAATGCTGTTTTTAACCCCAGGGCTGATTTTGAGTCGAGTTTGAATCTCTTTGAGGAAGGGGTGGAGAAATTTGAATTGCCCGTACTGGAGGAAGGCCCCTACGATCAGGCTTTTGACGAAATAGAATTGCTGGGTTTTCCGCTCTGCTCTCCTTTTGATCTGCTCTTAAAGGATGAGTATTATGAATGCATTACCGCTGCTGCCTTAAAGAAATTTACCGGTAAGATAGTCTGGATATTGGGATATTATATTTGCCAAAAAAGGTGCATACTTCCAATGCTAAGCTCATGGCTTTTGGCACCTGGATAGATCGCAACGGTCAGTTTTTTGATACGACTCATTTTCCTGATTTTCTGAAAAGGCATCCGTTTCGCGGGAAAGGTATTTATTTTATCAAAGGGAAGGTGACGGAAGATTTTGGTTTTCCTTCGGTGGAGGTGATTGGTATGGAGCGGCTGCCTTATGTGCAGGATGAGCGGTATTAGCTCATGGTACTGATTACCACACTTTATGCGCTATGTGGCTATGTGTTTACAAAATTTACTCCAGCATCAAACGGCGAGTCTGACTACCTGACTTCCCTTTGAGCCTGACGAAATACAATCCGGAAGGTAGAAAACCAAGATCAATTTTTGTAGTCTCTCGCAAGAGTGCCGAACTACGATAGACGATTTTACCATTGATGTCAACCACCTCGAGTTCCACATTTTCATGGCCTGCTCCTGCTATCTGGATAGTTATCAGGTCTTTGGCTGGATTGGGTAAAAGATCAAAAGTAATCTGATCCACATCACCGATTTGTGCGTATACGATCTTGGAGAAGTTCCGGTTACCGTCAAAATCCACCTGCATCAACCGGTAGTAATAGGTAATTCCTTTTTCTACGGTTGCATCTTCCCAGGCATAGTTCAGTGTTTCCTGGCTGTCCCCCTGACCGTTTATCCAACCTGTCTTTTCGAACAGTAGTGTACCCTCTTTTCTGCGTTGCACTTCAAAACCGGCATTATTGGTTTCTGATGCTGTTTGCCAGGTCAACAGCACTGAATTTTCCTTGACCATGGCGTTAAGATCAACAAGCGTCACGGGCAAAGCAGGTACACAATGACAATCGAGTTCATATTCCCCCATTGCCGTATTGCCGAGCCAGTATTGTATATTGAAAAGAGTTGATTCCAGAAAACCGTAGCAGATCTGGCTGCCTCTTTCGACCCTGACGATCACTACGCCGTTGGAGATACCGAAGGTATGCTGGATGTTGCCGTCGGCGCTGAAAGGGCATTGACCAACGAGTATCTGGCCGTTATCATCTGAGGTGAATTCCAGGTCGGCTATATTGTCATAATATTTACCATACCAGGTACTTCCATTACCCTCCGCCCGGAAGATTCGTACCGTAGCATTGTCGAGGATGTCGCCGTCCTGTTCCCTGAGGGTGATGCGGTTTTCTTGAGGCAGATCATTCATGAAAATCCCGATATTACAAGGTGCATTCATATTCCCACATACCGCCCGGTGTCCGGCGATGAGATTCAGACACATAGCGGGATATAGATCAACAGTTGCATAGTCCCCGCTCATAAGTCCGGGGAAATTATTGTAGTGCACGACATCCCAGGCGATGAAAGGCATGTATTCTGAACCGGCCACAGGCACGCCATCTTCCATGATGTCAATATTGTAGGGGCCTCCTTCCGGACCATAGGAAACGTCAAATCCGTAATTGTCGATGAGGTAGCGGGCATGTCCCAGTTCATGCAGCAGGCTTCCTTCAAAGAAAAAAGGATTGCTGTCATCGGTTGTGGTGGTATTGGCATAAAAACCTCCATCGAGCAAGGTAGCCGGAAACCCCCATTGAAGGTCAACTGTTTTGTCGAGGGTATTTGGGTTGTTGCCTGGCAGGCCCCCATTTAGCGGTAAAGCACCATCCGGTACAACGATTATGCTGTCTAGTCTTATACGGTCGCTTACGCCTTCAGGCGTTTCGGGATTAATCGCATTGGCAAACATCTGGTTCCAGCGAGCCACATGTAGTTGCTGAGCCCAGTCTTCCCAGGAATTGGTGCCTACATTCAATTCAGACTGATGAGCTCTGAAATAATCATAGACGGATTGCTCCACATAAAAATTCAAACTGATGGCGTCGGTGAAGATACTCAGGCTGTTGTTGACTTCATTGACTTCTGCTACAGCTTCATCACTGTCGATGGTAAAGGTCAGCTCGTGACGATCAAAGGACCATTCGTAGTCCAGTTCGGCAAAAACTTTGGTGTAGGGCAGGATCATGGGGATGTTGCCAGTTTGAATGATGACACCATCTAACTCCCATTTGTAAGCCACATTTTCCAATGTATTAGATGACCAGTTTTTTACATAGGCACGCCACTGGATCGTTTGTCCTATCGCGGGCCAGCCATCTGCTGCCGGATCTGAACTGTATTCCACATAGTCTATTTCCGGTAGTCGTTTGATGTAACAAATACCGATGTCCGGCGCATTGGCATCCGGGGTGACCTGTACGTTGAGTGTTGCGTCTGTCTGCTCATAAACTGCTTCAACGGTACAATTACCTTGTGTAATTCCGGTCAATAGCCCTCCCTCGGTGACGGTGGCGATGTTTTCATCAGAAGATGACCATTCCATCCATTGATTTTGCATGGGGAAGCTCAGGTTCATGGTATTGTCGGTGCCCGTCACTTCGAGCGTTTTGCTAAAACCTTCGAGGATGGTTTCGGGATTTTCGGCAAAATGCAATTCATCGACCTGTGCTTCGGCCGTAAGTTGCCATTCGTTGAGGTGGACATAATCGTCGCCGGTGACTTTGTGCGCTGTCAACCTGAAAATTTTTTTGGTGGTCACGGGAAAAGAAATATCAAGTGGCGTACCGTTGGGCAGCGCTTCATTGGCAAAAACAACTACATAACTACCGTTTTGATTATTGAGTTCAGTAAGGCTGTTGGCAGCTTCTACCGTGGCAGTTCCGTCTCCATAGGTCATCAGGATACGGCAGGATTTGAGATGTATAGGGTTGGCAAAATCCAGGGTGATGACCATGGGGTTTATACTCGGTGTTCTTGCGAGGGTATTATCGTTGTCGTCAAAGAGGTCCGTATAGTTGCCAATATCAAAAGCTGTATGCACAATACCGATATTGCCCTGGCTTATTCCGGCATTGATATCCAGGGATACATCAATTTGGGCAAAAGTTAAAGCAGTGAAACACATCAAAAGCAGGAAAGACAGACATTTTCTCATAGCAGATCAGTTTTGATGCAAGCGGAGTCAGATGCAGATACTGCCTAAGGCCAGGTTGGAAGCGGGTGTTAACAAATTTACGAATAATTCTTTGTAAATGCCGAATTTATTCGTCAGGCAGGAGTGAAGATCATGTGTTGTTTTTGGTACCGAATAAATTCGGCGCTTACGGGGTTGTTTTGGTACTGAATAAATTGGGTGGTTACGTTTTTTTGATGACTTTATTGCCTCTTTTGAAGCGGAAAATGATCATTAGTTTCAATATTTTTCGATCATATATTTTGATTTTATTGTTTTTAGTAAAATTTTTTTAGTATAATATGGTTTTTCTCGGGATAAAAAATTATTTTTGTTAGTGTCGCTTGCCCCAGAAGTGACCGAAGGAAATGAACGTGTTGCACCGGTGACCCCGGGGAGTTGTGCTCGTCCAATTTTATATCTTATTGAATAACCGGGAGCTATTTTCGGTTATTGAATTTAATGCACTCAAAAGACATGTTCGAAAAACTCTACATCAAGTTAATTCCTGTTGCCCAGCTAAGATATATCCTGCCTGGAATCATTTTAGTCCTTATATTCAATTTGTTGATTTTTCCACAGGGACGTAACCGACTGCTTGACAACAATACACTTTCGGGGCGTTTACTCGATGCCAGGTTCAGTTACGGAACAGCGGAAGCCTATGATCTGATGGAAAATTATGGGCAGGAAGGCCGAACGGTTTACTGGAAAATGGCCCTGGTGGTTGACAATCCCTATGCAGTGGTTTACAGCATTGCTTTGATGTTAATGCTCATTCATGTTTTTTCTGTCACGGAGCCCGACAACGGCCTTATCAAAAAACTTGTGTTTCTCCCCATACTGGCCGGGCTAGCCGATATTTTAGAAAATGCCTGTCTTGCCTATCTGTTAACCTCCTATCCTGTCAGGCATGAAAGCATTATGTCATTTGCCTCTGTTTGTACCTCCCTGAAGTGGATATTTCTGGGCGGCTCATTGATTTTACTGGTTTGGGGCACACTTAAGTATTTCACCAAAAGATCTACCCACTGACTCAACTGATAAATGTCATAACAGCATTCTGACTTTGATCACTCCTTTTTAGTATAAAAAAGGGCAAGTTTATGTGAAACAAAGATTCAACTTTTGGCTATTTTTCACAACCAAAATCGGGTATTATGAAAACTGCAGAAAAAACGCAATCCAATAAGCATAGTTCTTTTGATATCGGCGGAGTGCTGGTTGCCCTGGAGTTGGGAAATACAGATGCTTCCAATCTGGATTATTTGAGATTTTTGTCGGAAGCTTTTCATGTCCGGGAAGTAGCCGTTCTTCATGTCGTTAATAAGATAACGCTTTTTGATAAAGCGCTGGAGTTCGATACCGATCCGGATGTCCTGGGGGAGTATAAAATCAATGAAGAGATTGTAGATGAAATGAGATCAAAAATTATCGGTAAATTTTCCGATAAACCGGAAATGGATATTGTTTTTGATGTAAAAGAGGGCGAACCCCTCGAACAATTGCTGCATGAGGCAGATATCCTGGAGCCTGACCTCATTCTTATCGGACAAAATACCGATTCCAATGCTCACGGGATTTTGGCGAAAAATCTGGTCAGGAAAGTAAATTGTGATGCTTTGATCGTACCCAAAACGGCTACAACCGGGATAAAGAAGATCCTCGTGCCCATCGATTTTTCCCCTTATTCACTTTTGGCATTGAGAAAAGCAGTTGCCATGGCGGACGGAATGTCAGATAAACCCGAAGTCATTGCGCTTCACGTTTACGATATACCTAATTTCAGCACCTATAAGATCAGTCGTTCTCCTGAACGCTTTCAGGAAATGATTCAAGCTAACCGGATAGAAGGGGCCAGTAGTTTTATCAGGTCGAACATCAAAGATGTTGATGTGGAAGTTAAGATTGATCTCGTAGCTCGTACAGGGCCAGGTACCGGCCAATATGTGATGGAATATGCTAAAGAACATCATATAGATTTGATAGTAATGGGAGCCAGGGGACACTCCAAAGTGGAGTTACTCTTATTGGGAAGTGTTACGGAAAAAGTGTTGTCGAGTAATGAAAATATTCCAGTGCTGGTTGTAAAATGATCACTTTAGTTTAACAATTACAAAACCACTATAAAATGAAACGTATCTTATTCCCGACAGATTTTTCTGCTCCGTCCGAAAATGCTTTTAAATACGCCTGTTCCCTTGCCGGGGATGTCAAAGCCCAGATCGATGTGATGGCTGTTTTTCATCTGCCTGCAACGGATGTGGCCGATCTGCCGCCAACCCACTACCCAAGAATTATTGAGGAACAGGAAAAGGTTTTATTTGAAAAACTAGCGAATTTCATTAAAGGTGCCGACAAAGGCATTGTGGATAAATGTGAAGTGGTTTATGGCATGTTTGTGCCCCAGGAGATCGTCTGTTACGCCAAGGAGGGGGGATATGATATCATTGTGATGGGAACAAAAGGTTCTCACAACATCATGGAAAAATTGATGGGAAGTATTACCACACATACCATGATGCAGGCACCATGCCCGGTATTGGCTGTTCCTGTTGATGCTGTTTATGAACCGGTGGAAAAGATCGCTTATGCTACTGATTTTAGTCTGAATGATGCCCACTCTGTGAAACGGCTTATAGCCATTGCTGAAGAATTGAAGGCAGAAACCTATTTTGTTCATGTCGAAACCCATGCAGATTTGGGAAAACTTGGCGATACGATCGAAATCGAAAATTATCCATTTGATTTTTCGGAGTTTTCGGTTGTGAACAGCAAATCCGTCATGGAGGGACTGGATAATTACATGGAAGAAAAAGGTGTCGACTGGTTGTCTTTATTCCTGCCCAGAAGGAGACTTTGGGAGCGACTTTTTCACAGTAGTTTTACCCGGAAGATGACCTATCATACCAAAAAACCTGTGCTGGTTTTTCATGAATAATACCCCGGGATCGTTGAACAGATTTTTAAGGATTTGATTCTCTAATGGAGTTTTTTTGATAAAATGCGCCTGTTTTGTAAGGAAACAGGTGCATTTTTTATTTGAGTCTTAAGAGTTTGTTTGTCAGTTGTTTATGATCGTTGATTCTGTCTCGTTGAAAAAAAAGTGATGCCAAAAAAGTCACGTTCGGCAGTCTCGTGGATTATATATATGATGGCTTCATTAAATAATTTAAAAACCGAAAGATGAAAATTTTTAACACCAGAATCACCTTTTTTTATTTATCTGTGCTAACGTTTGTCTTCCTACTGTCCGGTTGTCAAAAAGAAACGCCGGCAAAAGATCTGACCCTCGAAATTATCGGAACTTATCAGGGAGAATACCGGGAGGGGGCGCAAGATTTTACTGTAATCGTCAGTAATGTTAAAGGGACGGCCATTAAACGGCCTGAAAACGCCTTTGAGATGGAACTGGAACTCGTTCCCGGATTATTCTCTGTTCATTTTACCGCACAGATGCTTACGGCGACGACCTTTGCTGTTCAGGAATTTGAGCTGGATGGGGATCTTCTGGAAGGGCAGGGCAAGCTTGAAGGCAACACTCTGAATATAGCCTTCTCTGAAACAGGTACTACCAAAGCCTATGGCAGTTATGTAGCACAAAAACAATAGGAACAGATAGATCGAAGAGTCTTAATCCCCAATTTTTTAAACCAATGAAAATTTGAATCCAATGACCAGATTTTTTTTCAGCCTTTTTATCGCAGCAATTTTCCTGCTGTTAACCCCAAAAAATGAGGCTTTCGCAACGGTATTCCCCGATTCTCTGTCGATGCAAAAAGAAGTGATTGAAAATCTTCCTGCTTTAGCAAAGCGCCTGAGTTTTGGTTTTTCCAATTCAGATTTTTTGAACCCGGTCGAATCCTTTTCTGCTGATAACAGAGCTGGGGAATACGTTTTTCCAAAATTCGATTTCCCGGACCTGGATGCCCGGCTTGCTGAGTCGCTTATGCGTTCTGAAGGTGAAGCCGGCGCATTGGGTTCAACTCCGGATACTGAATTTGTTGCCGAACTTATGGTGAAATTAGATGTTTACAACGCTCATGAAAAGGTTAAAAAGGCCCGAAAATTGCTTGACAAAGCCATTAGCCTGGGCAATTTTATCAAAAAACTGACAGGAGATGACCTGGTCTCATTTCCCCTGGTGCTTAACGATACCATAAGCAATAATGTTTATAGTGTCATTTTTAATAAAATGGAGCTGTATCCTACTTATACCGAACTGGAAGTAATCGTGAGGATTTGGGCTCCTGCCCAGAACAGGGAAATTTTCTTCGGATCCCCCAATATCAAATTTACCAAAACAGGTGGCTTTGTTGGAGATGTGAAACTCGGGTTGTATGCTGAATTGCCAATAGTTTTCGGACAAAACAAAGCAGCACTGATACTGAATAACTGGCAACCTGCGCAACCCGGTCAATATTCAGGAGATACGGGAACTTATGTAGTCATCGACTGCGATGGGTTTGTTGAAATGGGTCTTGAAGCTGATTTTATAATGAGTCGTGATTGGGTTATTCCCACGGATGATGCAGGTGATCCATTGAGTGAAGGAAGAGTTACTGCTCACGTACAGACTATCGTCCATGACTGGAATGATATGTTATTTGATTTTTCTTTACCCGATTTTGTGGTCACCGCTATGCCGGATGTTGCCTTTAACCTCCAGAATGCAGTTCTTGATTTTAGCGATTTCCGAAATTCCTTCAATATGGCTTTTCCGGCTACTTACCATCATGAAAATTTATTACCAGGAAATCCAAATCTATGGAGGGGCGTGTACATTAAAAACCTCGACGTGATATTGCCACCTCAGTTTTCAAAACGGAATTGTTCCGAAGCGGGAGCTGAAGAAAATTGCCGGTTTTCATTTGGTGCCAAAGATCTGTTAATCGATGAACAGGGGGTGAGCGGGTATTTCTATGCAGAAAATATATTTACCATTGATGATGGTAAAATGGACACCTGGAAATTTTCCCTCGATCGGATCGAAATAGATATTGTCGTCAATGATGTGATGGCTTTTGGCTTTGCCGGTGAGGTAGGCATACCAGTTGCTAAACAGAACAAACCATTTGCCTACTCGGCCTTCCGGAATATAGAAAATGATACTTACTCATTTTCGGTAATCACTCGCTCTGACATGGAATTTTCCTTTTTACAGGCAGTGGACGTAGCTATTGATTCCAGTTCAAAATTGAATGTTGTTGTTACTCCGGATGCTTTTATTCCTACAGCGGAATTGACGGGAAGCTTAGCCATTAATGCAAGATTTGATCCTGAAGAGGACGGGGAAGATTCCATGATTGAGTTGGTTGGCCTGGAGTTTACCAAGTTGCTGGTCAGGACGCAGTCACCCAAATTGAGCTTAGATGCCAACGGCGGTAGTATTGCACTGAATACCGGCCTGAACCTGGCAGGCCTGCCCGTTTCTGTTTCGGATATTATGCTGCAGGCTGTTCCGGGCGGACAGGATCAGGTGGAGTTGCGTTTCAATGTGAATGTCAACTTCATGGGAGAACAAGATGGCGGATTTGCTGCAACCACTAATTTTGGTATCGTAGGTCGGCTGGAGGAAAATATCAACGGTTTGGATCAGCATCCTGTGGATGTATGGGTTTATGATCATCTGGAATTCAATGCAGTTGATTTGTATATGGAATTTTCAGACAAACTCATCCTGGATGGTTCTGTCGAGATATTTCGTAATGACGCCATTTACGGGAAAGGATATCAAGGTACGCTCACGGTAAATATCATTGATAAATTTACGATACAAGCCAGCGCCATTTTTGGCAATACCGGAAATTTCAGCTATTGGAACTTCGATGCCTTATTTGAATCAGACGATTGGGGAGTTCCACTTTTTGGCCCGATCGAGGCCAATGGATTTGGTGGTGGAGCCTATCACAATATGCGCATGGTCGGAATAGAACCGGTTGCTGAAAATGATACGGGAGTTTCGCTAACCGGAGCCCAATATGTTCCTGATCAGGAGGTGAAACTGGGGCTTAAGGCCATTATGTCGCTGACTTCGACGGGAGGTTCCATGGACGGTGTGGTTACCTTTGAGATTGTCTTCGGACAAAATATGAACCTGATGGAGATCCTCTTTTATGGTCGCATGGATTTTGTGGTTCCGGAATCGATTTCGAATGGTGTTGATCGCATTAAGGGCAAATTAGATCAGTTGAACCTAACCCGGGAAGAAACCGAATTAAAAACGGAAGAAGCCCTTTCCATACAAAGTGAAGATATACTGGCCGGTGCTTTTCTCATGCGTATGAATTTTGAATCCGGGTTGGAATTTCAGGCGACCTTCGAAGCTCAAATGGATGTGGCCGATCATTTCCTGGTAGGTAATGGAGTTGTTGATATCTTTTTCTCCGTTCCGGAGGATCGCTGGCATTTGTATATTGGCGGTTATAGCAACGGTGCTGTGACCATTCCGGTACTTGACCAGGAAGATGAAATCAGTATTTACCCTGTTCAGGTTACCATTACCTATGAAAATGACCCTAATACCGATGATGATGATATAGTCGTTCAGGCTTCTGCCTATTTTCTAATGGGCAATGATATTCCCGGCCCTCCTCCATTGGACCCTGCGGCAGCTGCTGTTTTCGGCGTTCAGGATAATCGGGAGGATTTGGGGGATAGTGCCGCATTGGGAACTGGGTTTGCTTTTGGAGCAAGTGTTTATTTCCACATTTTTTATCAAAAGGCCGCCCAACGGTATTTTACCCTTGAGGGGGGTGCCGGGTTTGACTTTGCCTTGCTGAAATACGGTGAAGGTTCGGTTTGTTCCCTGTCGGGTACAAGTCCCCATGGGCTGAAATACTGGCGTGCAACCGGTAATATTTGGGCATATCTGGCCGCTTATGGCAAGTGGTGGGGGGTAAATTTCAATACGGCGCTTGGGGTATTGCTGGCAGGAGATGGTCCCAAACCTTCTGCATTCCATATCGATGCTTTTCTGGATTTTGGCATTTTTGATCTGCATTTGGAAAAAGATATTGGAACAGAATGTGGGGTTGTCGCTGGTGGCAATAATAACTTTTAACCGATTACTCAACTATCTAAAAACACCTGTATTATGAAATTGTCCTTCATGAAAACGGTTTGTGCCCTGATTTTATGCATTGTGTTCAGCATTGAAATTTATGGTTTTCAGTCTCCTGAAAAAGCACAAGACTTAAAGCTGATGCATAAGGTTCAAAATGGAAAGCTGATGTTGAGATGGATGCCACAAAATGCTGAAACCTGGCAAAGAGGACTCGAAGAGGGCTACATACTCGAAAAATACCTCCTTCCAAATAATGACTCAGGAATGATGCAATTGGTCTTTAAAACCAAGAAACCCATTTTACCAATGGAGTATGATTTTTGGAACGATAGTATTGCCAACGAAGAACTCCTCTTGTTGCGTGATTTGATTTATATCGACCGTAATGATGAATCCTGGATTGAGGAGCATTATCCGCCGGATATTTATTCAGAAGCAAAAAAGCAAAAGAGTCGTTTCCTGTTTTCCAATTTTATCCAGAACAATAATTTTGACTATACCCTCCTGGCGGGTTTAGGGTATATGGATGAAAGTTTTTCTGCGGGGAGAAAATACCTTTTCAGGCTTTATTTGTCAGGAACCCCTTCTGAAGAAGCTGTTGAACAAGTAGTAATGCCATCCGGTTTTGAAGAAGCCCCTTTACCTGAACTGGTTTGCGAGCCAGGGAGTGAACAGATGAAATTTGCGTGGAATACCAGGTATTTTGCGGACAATTACTATGGTTATACACTGAGTTGGTCCGAAGATGGTATCCATTTTCAATCGATGACAGAAGCTCCCTTTTTTAATATTTATGATCACCTGGATACGATTGACTTATTTGATAACTTTTACCACAATTGGTCCTGGCCCAAAAAGGATACAACCTACTGGTTTCGTTTGCATGGAGCCGATTATTTTGGGGGTATGAGTGAGCAGTTCTCTGTTTGTTCCGGGTTCGGGTATGACCCTGTTGCCTTCAGCCCTGCCATTACTAAAACCATCCAAACCGATAGCAATTATGCGACAATCCAATGGAAACTTGAAGCTGAGTTCGAACAGTTGGTCAAAGAGTTTCAGGTGTTTCGTGCAGATAGCATGGATGGGATCTACCGGCCTGTCCTTACCGGAATAAGGCCTCCGGAAAGATCCATTAGTGTCAAAATGAAACATCTGACAAACTACTACAGGATTGTAGCGGTTCCGTTTAATGGTCCAAAGGTTGCTTCTTTTCCAACTTTGGTCATGGGACTTGATGAAATTCCTCCCGCTTGTCCCGAAAATTTTGAGGCAGTTATTGACTCTGCCGGGGTAGTCCGTTTTTCGTGGAATACCAATACTGAGCCAGACCTGTATGGCTATATTTTGTATAAATCCTATGTTAAATCGGCTGATTTTGCCCGCATTACAGCCAAACCGATAAAAGCAACATCGTTTGTCGATTCGGTGAATATGCAATCCGGCAATGAGTTGGTTTTTTATAAACTTCAGGCCGTCGATAAAGTAAATAACCGATCTAGTTTTACAGACATTCTTGAGGTGAAGAAACCGGATGTATTCCCTCCTGCTGAGCCCCATATCCACAGTGTGAAAAAATTCCCGGATCATATTGAGTTAAGGTGGCATGAGAGCGGAAGCAAGGATGTCGTGTTGCATCAGTTGTTTAGAAAGGAAATCAATGTTGATGAAGGATGGACTTTACTGAAAGCATATGATGCAGGTAATGATGAGACCATTTTTCGGGATTCTTTTGTGCAAAATGACAGGCAATACGCTTATACGCTTTTAGCAATTGATGACGATGGATTGAAATCGGATTATGCTCAAATAGCTACTGGAAGTCTGGTGGATTTTAAGCTGTTACCGGACATTGAGGATGTTGAAATTATTTATGTTCCTGATGATAAAAAAGTAAGGATTGATTGGCGATACGAGACCGGGAAAACTTGTCACATGCTTGTTTACAAAGGCCAGGATATTAGTCGAATGAGTAAGATGAACAGTGTTCCGGAAACATTGGGTAGTGTTAAAGACGGGCAAGTTCGACCTGATCATGCCTATGTGTATTTGCTCAGGGCAGAATGTGATGATGGTACCCGATCTCCATTTTCTGAAAAACTTGAAATAACTATTCCAAAGTAGCTTGAAGCATGGGATCCTTGCCATTATTGGAATAGGATTAAAAAATCAAAATTAAAAACAGCGCCTTGTAAGGATTTAGCATCAGTCCTGGTCTGACCAAAACCCAGGACTCCAGTCTTGAGGCATTAATTGTAACCACCACCAAAATAGGAACAAATGAAATGTTATTTTATGATGGCTATTCTTGCCATATGGACCTTTTTATCGCCATTACAAGCCAGTAATTTTAGAACCGAAATACCTCAACCATGTGATTGGACCATTGAAGCAGTTGAGGTGGTACATCCCTCTGATTGTGGGACCAATGATGGTGCCTTGCTAATAATGGTAAACGGTATTTCAGGTATCACTGACATCGAATTCACTATTGATGGTGGCGTTTCATGGCAGTCAGAAAATATTTTCTTGAACCTTCCTGCAGGGGCATTTGGCATAGGGGTTAGGAATAGTGACGGGACATGCCCCTCGTTTTTTTCAAGTCCCGTAGAATTGTGGGGGCCGGATTCTCCAAGATTTATTGAAGTTGAGTCAGTGAACCCTTCGGATTGTGGCGAAAGTGACGGCTCAATTTTTATTACTGCTGAAGGAGGAACTGGTCCCTATTTTTATAGTATTGATGCCGGACAGACATGGGGTATCTCCAATCTTTTTACGGGTCTGGCTCCCGGGATTTATAATCCTATGGTCAAAAATGCTGATGGGACTTGTCCAACAGCCTATGTATTACCTGTGGAGATCAATGCCCTGGTTGCTCCTGTCTTGGCAGATGTTGAATTTCTCCATCCCACAGATTGCGGTATGAGTGATGGTTTTATCCAAATAAATGCCATCGGTGATCATCCCATTCTTTATTCCATTGATAATGGTGCCAATTGGCAAGCTTCTCCTGATTTTCACAATTTATCCGAAGCAATTTATCCCATAGTTATTCAAAATGGCAATGAAACGTGCATTGTTTCCGGAGAACTTGTGGAACTAACAGGCCCTGTTGCCCCGGTTTTGTTAAATACGCATGCCACGAATCCCACCGATTGTCTGGAAACAAACGGTCAAATCGAAATTCAGACCCTTACCAATTCCTCTGAACATTTGTTTTCTGTCGACGGAGGTCAATCCTGGCAGAATCAACCTGCTTTTCAGGGTTTAATGGCAGGGGATTATGAAGTTCTTGTTAAAAATACGGATGGAACTTGTGGAATAGTGGACGCCGGATTGATTTCTTTGATCGATCCCCCTGGTGCACAAATCATTTCTATTGACAGTCAAAACCCCTCCGATTGTGATGTCTCAGACGGACAAATAGCAATTCAGGCTACAGGTGGATTTGGATTGTTAGCGTATTCCATTGATAACGGACAGACCTGGGAATGGGATCCTTTATTCGAAAACTTACCCAATGGGCAATATATCCCGGGAATCCGAAACCAGGATGGAACTTGTATTTCTATGGGCAATCTCCTCACCCTTAAGGATCCGCCCCAGCCTGTCATTGATTTTGTAAGTATTCAGAATCCCACAGATTGTGGCGCTTTGGATGGATCGATTAAGGTCTTGTCCTCAGGAGGTTCTGAAAATTTACAGTATAGTATTAACGGCGGTTTATCATGGCATCCTTGGGATTGGTTTACTGATCTGGCTGCAGGTTCTTTTTTTATTGCCGTCAGGAATTTGGATGGGACCTGCATATCGGAGCCATCCGTGGAAATTCAATTAACAGACCCTGAAAGTCCGGCTATTTTGGAAGTGGCATCCCAGCCTCCCGGGAATTGTGGTGCCGAGGATGGCTTTATTAAAATATTTCCGGCTCCTGGTTATGCCTTTCTTCAATACAGTATAGATAATGGAGAATCGTGGCAGTATTCCAGTACGTTTTATAACCTTGGTCCCGGGCAATATAACGTAATGGTCAGGAATGAAAATGGTCATTGTTTAACATCCGGAGGTACCATTGATTTTGAAACAGCTGTCTTACCTGAAATTCAGGAAGTAGTCTTCTTTGATCCTTCGGATTGTGAACTTAATGATGGTCAGATCTATATTTTATCAGAGGCGGGAAACCTTCAGTACAGTATTGATGGTGGCGTTTCATGGCAGGAAAATGGATTTTACCAGAATCTCGGCTCCGGAGAATATCCTATACAGGTAAGAACCGGGGAGTCAGGATGTTTTGAAGACCTGGGCACTATAATTCTTGTTGCACCCCAGCAAAACCAAATTGAAACCATACTGACCCAACAACCATCTGACTGTACAAATGCAGATGGTAGCATTTCTATTGTGTATGAAATGGCTATTGGAACTGCCGAAAACAGTATTGACGGAGGACAAAGCTGGCAGACTTCTACAGAATATACAGATCTTGAGCCCGGCGTTTATGAAGTGATGACCCGGAATGGTGACGGCACCTGCGAAACCATGGTCGAAACAATTGAAATCCTTGACGATGCCCGCCAGCCGTCCGAATTCACCTGGCGCATCGGCGCATACGGGCAGCTGGTGTACGGAACTTCTACACTTTTTGGCCGAACCGGGCAACTGACCTCTACTTCGGCGGCATCTGGTACGGCGGCATTGGCAACTCGGGCTATGGCTTCACCGACAAGGCTGACATGGACAACATCATGGCTGGCTGGCTCTCGTGTACTACTATGACGCTGACGGGCTGGCCCGCTGGGCGCTGGCCCTCGGCGCCGGAAGACGCGCTGAGCATTCCCCTGAACCAGTTTCCTTGCCAGTCGTCGCCAGCGCCTGACCTTCCTCGCCGAGCCTACCTCGGCCGACAGCCTGAACCTGCACCGTGACTTCACGCGCCAGCCCGAGGAGGGCTTCGACCGGGCCGAACTGGACCTGGTCTACCAGCAGCCGCCATTCGGTGGACTTCCGAGCGCAATCTCAACCTGTTCTGGCTTTCCGACGCATAGCGAGGCCTTTGGTGCCACCGGCAGGGTCGGAACCCAGGCCTGCGACCACTCTGGCGCGGTGATCGCGAACCTTCAGCCAGGACGTCGCTGGATAAGGACAATCCGAACGTGTGCACCAGCCGCGATAGCGACGCGGAAGTCGAGGCCTGCATCGCGGAGCAGCTGCGCGTGGCACTTGCCCCAGGGGCTGCGCGGCCAAAGCGGACGTGCATCGTCCCCGGCACCAACGCGGAGTTCGGCGCCTGGAAGCAGTTCAACCACATCTTCAACAGCGACAATGATCGAGGGCACGTGTCCCTGCAATACGAGGACGCCTGCGAGGCCGACAACGACCTGCAGGCCCTGGACGGCGCCAAGTACGACCAGGGCGTCATCGCCTTACCCCAGTCCCTGGCTGCACCTGTTGTCGGGCCTGCGCCGCAACGGCGCCACCGATATCCGCGTTTACGGCCACAGCAAGGGCTCCCACGCCGTCGCCCTGGTCGCGGACGAGCCGGAGTTCCGGGAGGTGGACTTCTACGCCTTCGCCCAGCCCGGCCGCACCAGAGTGGATATCGATCTGCGGTCCGATGCCCAGCCTGGCCGGCTTGGCCGGCTGGGGCTATATCGAAAAGCTGTCAAACAACCTGGTGGGACTGGCCTTCCGCAACGACGAGGTCGCCCAGGTCTTCGGCAGGGACGGCTTCAACGGCCTCGGAGTGCCTTGGGAGCGCTGGGAGTGGACGCTGCGGATCCGCGAAGACCGCACCAACGGCGCCACTCCCTTCAAGCAGCGCATAGACCACCACAACAACTACGGCGGCCTCTATACGGACGGCCTCGCCGAGGAACCGCCGGCGCGATGGCCAGGGCGTGACGGGCCGACTGGTTCCCCTACTGCGCCACCGGCGACAAGATCGCCTGGGATTCCTCCGAGTGCGACAAGGGCAATGTCACCTTCCAGCCCTGGTTCTGGGGCTCGGAGCACCGCTGGTTGCGCGAAGGCTTTGGACTTGATGGAGTCCGGGTCGATCGGCGCCAGCTACGGCATTGGCTACTCTGGGCCTGGCGGCGCGTCCGGACAGCTGCCGCGAGAACAACCAGCGCGTGACCGCCTCCTACAACCTGCGCTACCGCTACAACGTGCCCGACAAGGACCGCACGCACCGCACCCGCATCGCCTTCTTCGACCTGGACGGTAACTACGTCTGCTGCTACACGGTGTCCGGCACGCAGGAAAACGACGAGGTCTAAACCAACGCCACCGGCTCGGTGTCCGTGCCGCTGCACATGACGGCTGCGCATCGAGACCGAGCTGCTGGAACAGGACGGGCTCGGTTCATGCTCAAAGATCTTCGAGAGCGAGCTGTGGATCTCGTCCCGACCCTGAGTTTCAACCGCCCGGATATCGGCGGCAGCGACAGGCGCACGATCATTGGCTTCCGTGAAGGCCGCAGCGCCGACCTGCTGGCCCAGGACCTGGACGTGTTCGAGAACGCCGCCTGGACCCAGCCCAACAAACGCAGGGAAGAGTTCGTCATGGAGGGAACCTGAGCTTCTACGACAGCATTAAGATCGAGGGCGAGGCTGGTCGCGGGGCTACAAGGGCAACTTCAACAAACGTGTCCACCTGGTGGACTGAGCGGCCCATCCCGCCGGCTCCGCGACCGTCTCCATCGGGACGGTCCGGGGCCGGCGTTTTGCGTGTTGCAAACTCCCGTGGTCTTCTTCGACCAATTTATGCACCCGTGCTGCCGTTTGCGCCCGGATCAGGCTACACTGGTGGTGCATGGTGGGATCAACCGGGTGATGGGGGAGAAGGACACGCTGGCAAAACTGCAGACGCTTTTTGAGCAGGCGCTGGAGCGGCTCGCCGCTGACCGCCGCGCCTTCCTCGAAGTCGCCTGTGGCGACGACCCGGCACTGCTGGACGAGGTACTGCCGCTGGATGCCGACGACCCGGCCAACGGCACCCTGGCCGGCGCCGCCGCCGGCTCCCTCGGCGAGGAATTCGATCCGGATTTCCGACAGCCAGCTCGACGGCAGCCAGCTGGGCCCCTACACGCCTGCTGCGACGCATTGGCGCCGGCGGCATGGGCACCGTGTTCCTCGGCCGAGCGCTCGGACGGCGCCTTCGAGCGCCAGGTGGCGGTCAAGGTGGTGCGCCGGGGTGCATGGATAGCGCAAACCGTGGTCCAGCGTTTCGTGGCCGAGCGCAGATCCTGTCCCGGCTCGATCATCCCAACATCGCCGGCCTTGCTGGATGGCGGCGTCACGCCCGACGGGCGGCCCTTACCTCGTCATGGAGTATGTCGATGGCCTGCCCATCACCGAATACTGTGACCAACAGCGGCTGTCCATCGACGGACGCCTGCGCCTCTTCGAGGTCGTCTGCCGGGCTGTTCACCACGCCCACCGCAATCTCGTGGTGCACCGGGATCCTGAAGCCGGGGAACATCCTGGTCTACACCGAGGTTGGCGAGGAAGCACCTGGACTTCGGTATCGCCAAGCTGCTCGACGAGGACAGCCAGCGAGACGACCCGCACCGGCAGGCCGTCCTCACTCCGGCCTATGCCTCCCCTGAACAGCTCTTAACCACCAGCCCATCACCACGGTGACCGACGTCTACGGCCTCGGCGTGGTGCTCTACGAGCTGCTCACGGGCCGCCGTCCCCTTCGAGTCCAGGAAGAGCCCGGACGAGCTGCGCGAGCAGGTGCTGTCCGGCAACGCGCCTCCCGCCCGAGCGCCATCATCACGCGCACGGCGCCGGCCAGCGGGGAACACTGAGCGTGCGACCGGACCCGCACACTGGAGGCCATCAGCCACCCGTTCGGCATTGCCCCGGGACCTGCGCCACGCTCTGGGGGACCTGGACACGATCTGCTCATCCATCCGGCCCGAGCCCCAGGGGCGCTGGCGCCTCCGCCCAGAGCAGCTCGCCGAGGATCTGGATCGCCACCGCACTGGCCTGCCGGTACGCGCCCGACCAGGGGCAGCTTGGGGTACCGGTCGCGCAAGTTCGTCCGCCGGCACCGCGCCGGCGTGGCCACCACCATGCTGGCCGTCGGCTGGACTCGTTGCTTTCGGCGTCATACCACGTCAATCGCCTGGGGCTTCAGGAGGAGCGGGACGCGGCGCTGCTCCAGCCGCAGAAGGCCGAGGCGGTGGTGGGGTTCGTGACCGGGCTGTTCGTCGAGGCGGACCCGTACAACAGCCTGCGTGAGGACGTCACGGCCCGCCAGATCCTTCGAGGCCGGTCGTCGCCAGATCGACTTTGACCTGTCCGATCAGCCCGAGCTGCGGGCGACCATGAAGCGCGTGCCTCGGCGAGGTGTATTACGCACTCGGTGTGGAAGTGGCCTGGGAACTGTTGGAAGAAGCCTACGACGAGTTCCAGCAAACCCTCGGTGCCGCCCACTCGGAACGCCACGCGGCCCGTTTCAACCTCGGAATCGTCGCCGCAGAATCGGGGGGACTACGAGACGGCCGTCGAGGCCGCCTGCAGATGCCTTCCTCGATAGCCTGTCGAACGCGCCCATGGTCCCCTGTCCACGCAGGCGCTACGGGGCCGGCCGCCATGGCTTTCCTGCAGGAAGATCGCTGGCACTTCGACGCTGCTGAGGCATACCACCTGCAAGCACCTGTGCCATTGGCGGAGCCTCTATCCCGGTGACGACGTCGGCCGTGCAGAGCACTCGGTTTACACCTGGCCGGCTATTACCGCACCCAGGATCGCCGCGAGGAGGCCGAGGCCATGCTGCGGGAGGTGCTAGCATCGTGCTGGAACAGCTCCAGGCTGACCGTCGCCATCCGCTGCACGCGGCCAAGGTCAGGCGACAGCTCAGCGGCCTCATGCGCAAGTCGGACCAGCTCAGCGAGTCGCAGGCCCTCTACGCGGAAGCCATCGCCCTGCAAGAGGAGCTGCAGGGCCCGGACCACTACGAGGGTCGTGACCTGGAACAGTTACAGCCAGCTGTTTCAGCGAACACCGGCCGCCAGGAGGAAGCGCTGGAGGCGAACGCCCGAATCGTGGAATCATCGAGAGGCGCTGCGACAGTCCACCGCAGGCCCTGGGTGCGGCCTACAACAACCTCGCCTTCATGCTGCTCGACCGGCTACCACTACGGAAGCCCTCGAAAATTTCGACAAGTCCCTGCCGTGCCCAGGACGCCGTCAACCTGCCGCCGAGCCACTTCAACCGCACCTTTCCGAGCGCGGGTTCAAGGCCCTGGTGTACATGCTCGGGCCGGCATCGACGAGGCCGAGGCGCTGTTGCGGGAGATGCTCGCCAGTTCGCATCGAGAACGCTCGATGAGGACCACCGGCTCGTGCCCGAGCTTCACGAGTGACCTCGGCGGTGATCCTCGGGCTGGAGCTCGGCGAACTGGACGAAGCCGAAGCCCTGGTCACCTGACGGCCTTCGACTAGCGCCTCGCGGCACCGGAGCTGCACGGTACCGCCCTGGGATCGGGTGGAGACCGCGCGAGCGGTGCTGGCCCTACTGTACGAGCGCACGGGTCGGGCGGACCAGGCGGCGGACATACGAGGCTCATCGATTCCGCACCGGCGTCAGGTGACGGCGAGCGGACCGACGCCCTCGAGGGCAAGGTAGCTGGAAGCGACATGACCGACCACGACGGCAACTCACCCTGCTGGTGGTCGCCTAGGAGGCCACGGTGACCCGAACGCGCTGGAACAACTCACGCTGGTCTACGAAGACCTGCACCGGCTGGCCCCGAGTCGCCTACTTCGCCACGAGCACGCCGCCCAGGCCATAGCCCACTTCCAGCGGGGTCAACGAGGCCTGGCTGCAGCTGGCCGGCCCGGAAAACTCGAGCTCCAGAGCCGAAAACGTCGGTTTCTATGCCCTCGCCGCGCATGATGCGGCACATCCTGGTCAACCACGCCGTGGCTACACCGGAACGCCGCACAAACGCGGCGGCGACCAGATCAAACTCACCCTCGACGAGGGCCAATTGCCGCGCGGGGCCGGTCCAATATCCGGAGGTGCTGGCCCTCAACGAGGCGCTCGAGGAGCTCGCCGAACACGACGCCGATCTCGAGGCCCTGCTCGACTCTGCACTACTTTCGGCGGCTACACCTACCGGGAGATCGCCGAGGCGCTGCAGGGGGTGTCCGGGAATCCACCGCTACGCGGCAGCTGCGTTTTGCCCGGGCCTGGGTGCGCCGCCACCTGCGCGAGGCGGACTGAC
>CALODM010000021.1:0-43822 GCA_942492125.1 uncultured Bacteroidota bacterium | reverse complement strand
ATTATATTGAATGGAGTGTCCGTTATTGACCACATCGTGTATCCTGGTGCTGTCTTCGTAAAAAATTTCTAAGGCCAGTTCTTCTTCCCCCCCGATTCGCGTATCGATTTCAATGATGTTCACAGGAGATTGATGGCGACCTGAACAATCGGAATCTTTTTCTATTTCAGCCCAGTGGCTAGGGCCGGTTTCTCCCTGGTAGCTCCAATGTTCGTGGGAAGTAGTTGCTTTTTCTTCGTGAGATGATTCCTGATTTATTGAAGAAGGTTCGCCGCAGGACCATAGCAGCAAAAGCATGAAAACGTACTTTTTCATTTCTATTGTGTTTTGTGTATTTATAAACCTGGTTTGGTCATTTTTTTACATTTTTAATGGCCGGGTATCCTGATATGCTCAATAAATCCGGCCACTTCTGATTAGCGTTTCCCCTCAATTTTATGGAACATTGGGTGCACTATACCGTTGTACAAAGGTTTTCATCTCATCCACCATACCTGGTGAACCTATCGCAATGGTGGCCGTTTGATGTAATTCATGAATTTCCACTTCCATGATCCTCTCCAATTGAGTGGTTATGGCTTTTCCGCCTGCCTGTTCTACGACAAAGGCCAGGGGATTACATTCATATAACAAACGCAGTTTTCCCAACGGATGAGCCCGGGTATTTGGGTAAAGGAAAATACCCCCTTTGAATAATATTCTGTGGATGTCAGAAACCATGGAACCTATATATCTCAAACCCAGCCCCATATCCGAACAATGGTCGATATACCTGCGCATTTCGACATCAAATTTGAGGTAGTAGCCCTGGTTGACGGAATAGTATTGTCCGGTGTCCGGAATTTTGATGTCCTTATGGGAAAGGCAAAATTCACCGATAGAAGGATCCAGCGTGAAACAATTAACCCCACGTCCCGTGGTGTAAACCAGCATGGTGGAAGTGCCGTAAAGCACATACCCGGAAGCAACAAGCTCCGTACCTTTTTGCAGGAAGTCCGTAACCTGGCAATCTTCTTCAGTTGAACTCAGCCTGCGGTAAATACCGAAGATGGTGCCCACGGAAACATTTACATCGATATTCGAGGAACCATCCAAAGGATCAAAGACCACCACATATTTGGATGGTTTTTCGGAAATGGCCTCCAGCGGTATATAAGATTCATTTTCTTCCGAGGCGATGCCACAACATTCTCCACTGTTCTTCAGGCAATCAATGAGCTTGTCATTGGCATACATGTCCAGCTTTTGCACCGTATCCCCGGAAGTGTTTTGGTGGTCGGCTACCCCAAGGATATTGACCAGACCGGCTTTGTTCACTTCGCGGTTCACGATTTTGGCAGCTACACCGATATCTCTCAGCAGCCCGGTAAGTTCCCCGGAAGCATAGGGGAAATCTTTTTGTCTTCGGATGATGAATTCGTCTAATGTGGTGATCTGACTCATATTATAGTGATTAGGATTAAAATAAAGGAAAAGGGAACAGAGAAAAAGTAAAAAAATTACGATGGAATGCTTCAATGTTTATAAAGGTTGAATTATCCAGGTAAAAAAAGAACCGGAAATGCCTTTTTCCTCCTTTCCTTCGATTATCGTAAATATCGGTTTAATTTGTTAAATGGATGAATTTTTTGAAGGTTAAATGAATGGGAATAGAGAGAATCTGATGGCTTCCTTTATTGGCAGGGAAAGGATTGATTCAGCCTGTTTTTGTTTAACTTAACCCTGAATTTCAACGGATAGCAGTTTGAAACCTTATTTCTAAAGGACAAATTATCCGACCAAACTGGTTTTTGTTTTTTTAGCACGTAAGGTCCATTTGTCCCAGGTCCTCTCTTTGTGCTCTTCTTGTCTTTCCTTTCGTGGTTAAAAAAGATTTTTACATCTTTGCAGACCTTTCCGGAAACAATTGTCAACCCAGAAGAACAAAAACAATCCGAATACTGTTAAGTCTTTGTTTTCCGAGGAGTTCAATCTATTGAAAATATCCGGAACAAATAAGAGGAATTTTAACCAACATCATGCGGCACCTCAATTATCTGAACAAATTTTTCATCAAATATAAATGGCACCTGTTGCTGGGTATCCTCTTTGTATTCGCCTCTAACTATTTCAGATCATTACAACCTCAGATAATCCGGGACGCTCTGGACTTGGTTATCGAAAACCTTGGAACCTATTCTGATATGGCAGAAGGGCCGGAAAAAGAGGCCATGTTAAAAGATATTGGCGGGCAGTTGTTGTACTTCGGCGGACTTGTGCTTGGGTTGGCTTTACTGATGGGCGTCTTTATGTATTTTATGCGGCAGACGATCATCGTGATGTCCAGACTGATCGAGTACGATATGCGAAAGGAGATTTTTGGGCATTATGAGAAACTGACTACAGCTTTTTACAAAAGGAACAATACCGGAGACCTCATGGCACGGATCTCCGAAGATGTGTCCAAAGTGCGGATGTATGTTGGCCCTGCGGTATTGTATGGTATCAATCTGGTTTCCCTTTTTATCCTGGTTATCTATGCTATGCTGAAAGTGAATGTAGAGTTGACTTTATACAGCCTTGCTCCCTTGCCGGTATTGTCTTTTTCCATTTATTATATCAGCAGTATCATCAATAAAAAAAGTGAGCGCATACAGCAACAGATCGCCAGCCTGAACAGTACGGCACAAGAGGTCTATTCCGAATAAGGGTGGTAAAGTCCTATGTTCAGGAAAAGGCCACAGGGAGTTTTTTTGCGGGGCAAAGTGAAAACTTTAAAAGTAAGTCGCTAGAGTTAGCAAAAGTGGAAGCCTTTTTTCACCCCCTGATGGCTTTGTTGATAGGTATCAGCACGGTGATTACTGTTTACATCGGCGGGCTTCAGGTGGCTCAGGGAACGGTGACTGCCGGTAATATTGCGGAATTTGTTATTTATGTGAGTATGCTTACCTGGCCGGTTACGGCTATTGGCTGGATAGCATCTCTCTATCAACAGGCAGCAGCTTCCCAAAAACGGATCAATGAATTCCTGCAGGTACAACCGGAAATTTCATCCCCGGTAAATGACCCGGTAGATATTCAGGGACACATCCGTTTTGAAAATGTAAGCTTCACTTATCCGGATACCGGAATACAGGCGTTGAAAAACGTTAGCTTTGAACTTAAACCCGGGGAGAAAATGGCCATCATTGGCCGCACGGGCTCTGGTAAAACCAGCATTGCTGATCTTTTAATAAGGTTGTATGACGTAACGGAAGGCCTCATCACCAACGACGGTCAGGATATCCGGGAAATGGATCTGGATAACCTCCGTCGTAAATTTGGTTATGTGCCGCAGGATGTATTCCTGTTTTCTGACTCGATAGCCAATAATATTGGTTTTGGAAAAGACGAATTTTCCAGGGAGGAAGTGGAAACCTTTGCCAAACATGCAGCCATTTATAAAGATATCAAAGAATTACCCAAAGGATTTGATACCATGGTCGGAGAAAGAGGGGTCACCCTTTCCGGTGGCCAGAAACAGCGGGTTTCCATCGCCAGGGCTTTGATCAAGCGGCCCGATGTGCTGATTTTGGATGATTGCCTTTCTGCCGTAGATACAGATACCGAAACTCAAATACTCGGTTACTTCTCCGGAGCCCTTGCAGATAAAACAGCTATTATTATTACCCACCGAATTTATGCCTTGCTCGAGTTTGACAAGATCATCGTACTTGATGACGGTCAAATTACAGAAGAAGGCAAACATGCAGATCTCATCCTCCATGGGGGGTACTATGCTGATTTGTATAAAAAACAAGATGCTTCGTTGGTTTCCTGATTTTGTTGCCGTTTGTTATTCCATAAAACCTTACCTTTGGATTTGACCTTTTGACAGTTGATTTCCTGACAATCGATGAGTTTTATGGAATTCTTTAATAGCGAAATGTTTTCCTTTGCCGGCATTGCCTGGACGTTGGCAGATTTGCTGATGGTTGCCGTGGTATTCTTGATAGCCACAGGGCTGGGGCGATGGATAAGAAGACTTTTGAAAAATTATCTTCAAAAGGGAAAACTCACTCATGAACTTAAAATTCGCATCAAATGGCTTGCCTGGATAAGTCTTTCCCTGTTGAGTTTGGGCATTGTCGTTTATTTCCTGGGAGAAGGTGTCAATTTTTTATTATGGGAGCAGGACGCCGCCGCTGACGGGCAGGTTTTGAAATTATCCAATATAATTTTCATTTTACTCTTTTTGGTCCTTGCTCACCTTGCCGACACCCTCATTTCAAGTATTCTTTCTAAAGATTATACCGATCGACAATCCCATCTGGAAGGGCAAAATTTTGACAAATCAACTGCTCCTGTCAAAACCAAGCGAATTGTACGACCTGTTATCTATACTTTGGTATTGTTGCTGATCGTGTACAATTTTGATGTGTTGAATGAGGAGTTTTTTCCCATTGGATCAGGTGACAAGCAAATTACCTTTCGGTTATCGAATATCATTTCCGCAATACTGATCTTTTTTGTTGCCAGGTTGGTCATTTGGGTGACCACTCAGATTTTTCTCGCGAGTTATTACCGCAGGAAAAACGTGGATGCAGGTTCACGCTATGCAGTTAACCAGTTGTTGAAATATTTTGTATTCACCATTGCGCTTTTATCGGCTATTGAATCCCTGGGCATCAACCTGACATTGATATGGGGAGGGGCTGCAGCCCTGTTGGTTGGTATTGGTTTGGGACTGCAGCAGACCTTCAATGACCTGACCTGCGGATTTATTTTATTATTTGAAAGGACCATAGAGATTCACGATGTGGTCGAATTTGATGGTCAGATAGGCACCGTAAAAAAAATAGGGGTCCGTACGTCCCTGATCGAAACCAGGGATGATATAACTGTAATTGTTCCCAATTCCAAACTGGTAGCAGAGTATGTAGTCAACTGGAGCCACTTCCGGGCAAGATCCAGGTTTAAGGTAGCTGTGGGGGTAGCTTATGGTTCTGATGTTGATCTGGTCAAGGAATTATTGATGAAGGCTATTGTTGGGAATGATAAAATTTTGAAGCGTCCGCAGCCTTTTGTCAGGTTCGCGGATTTTGGAGAGTCTTCTTTAGATTTTGAACTGCACTTTTGGTCGAATGAACTGATGAGGATTGAAAATGTGAAAAGCGAAATACGTTTTGAGATCTACCGTTTATTTGACCAACATAATGTAGTGATCCCATTCCCTCAACGGGATGTATGGATCAAGAAACCGGAGTAGAAGTTTAGTGCTTTAGGTTCGCTAATGGTCTGTTGACCTCACGGGAAGGGAGGTCCATCATTTTACTGTTGTGCAAAGTATAAAGCGAGTACCGGGTACAGGTTCAAAACCACCAGAGCAAATTTCAATCTCCTTCAATCTTACCTGCCACAGGAAACTTTTTCCAATACTTCGATGTTAAACGGGCTGAAAAAAAGTTCAAAAAAAAATCAAAAATTTTCAAATTGTATTTTTGAATTTCAAAAAAAGAATTACCTTTGCAATCGCTTTGGGAAAATGGTCGCCGGAGTTTGAATGAGACGGGGCAGACTGAAAAAGGTCTGATTTGTCTACGACGATTTGAGTGAAAAATAAAGCATTCTGTTTTACCCAGCAATCCATTCACCACGAGCAGCTGATTTGTAACCAGCGGGTCGGGGGTTCGAATCCCTCCACTGGCTCTAAAAATAACAGAATAATTTAAGTTTTAAAACTTATCTTACTCAACAAGGGGGTGCGCCGGAGTTGGAGAGCCGGGCTGGACTGTAAATCCAGTGACTCTGTCTGAATAGGTTCGATTCCTATCACCCCCACACTCAAATTGCGGGAGTAGCTCAGTTGGTAGAGCATCAGCCTTCCAAGCTGAGGGTCGCGGGTTCGAGTCTCGTCGCCCGCTCAAATTCTTTTTTGCAGACCAAGATTGAATACTATAAGCAGCAAGAAGTTGTTGTTTTGTTTGTAAAGAAGAAATCCTGACTTTATATCCTGGATTCACCCGTGTTGGATTTCGGGATTTTGTAGGTTATGGAGGTGTCGTATTTGCCAATGTAGCTCAGGGGTAGAGCACTTCCATGGTAAGGAAGGGGTCGGGGGTTCAATTCCCTTCATTGGCTCCATTTTTAAAAAACATTTTATTTAATTGCTTAAACTGCATCTAAAAAATTAATTACCGATGGCTAAGGAAACTTTCGAAAGGACTAAACCTCACGTGAACATTGGTACAATCGGTCACGTTGACCACGGTAAGACCACGCTGACTGCTGCAATTACTTATGTACTGTCAGAAGATGGTCTTGCAGCAAAAGAAAGATTATGATTCAATTGATGCTGCTCCCGAAGAAAAAGAAAGAGGTATCACTATTAACACTGCTCACGTTGAATATCAGACTGCAACGCGTCACTATGCACACGTTGACTGTCCAGGTCACGCGGATTATGTGAAAAACATGGTAACGGGTGCTGCTCAGATGGACGGTGCTATTTTGGTAGTTGCTGCTACTGATGGTCCTATGCCTCAAACTCGTGAACACATCCTGCTTGCTCGTCAGGTAGGTGTACCTAAGATCGTTGTTTTCATGAACAAGGTTGACCTTGTTGATGATGAAGAGATGCTCGAACTTGTTGAAATGGAAGTTCGTGAATTACTTGATCAATATGAGTTTGATGGTGACAATGCAGCTGTTATTCACAGGTTCTGCTTTGAAAGCATTGGAAGGTGATGCCTGATGCAGTTAGCTCAAATCATAGATTTGATGGATGCTGTTGATGCTGAAATTCCTGAGCCAGAACGTGCTGTTGATCAAGCCATTCCTTGATGCCTATCGAGGACGTATTCTCTATCACTGGTCGTGGAACTGTTGCTACAGGTCGTATCGAGCGTGGTGTTATCAATACTCAGGATCCTGTTGAGATCGTAGGTATGATGCCAGAAGGTGAAAAACCATTGACTTCTGTAATCACAGGAGTTGAGATGTTCCGTAAGATCCTTGACAGAGGTGAAGCGGGAGATAATGCCGGATTGCTCTTGCGTGGTATCGACAAAGATGCTATCAAGCGTGGTATGGTAATCTGTAAGCCAAAATCAGTAACTCCTCACAAACACTTCAAGTGCGAGGTTTACGTACTGAGTAAAGATGAAGGTGGTCGTCACACACCATTCTTCAACGGATACCGTCCTCAGTTCTACTTCCGTACCACTGACGTAACAGGTGATATCAACTTCCAGAAGGTGTAGAAATGGTAATGCCTGGTGATAACGTTTCTCTTGTAGTAGAACTGCATAAAGAGATTGCTATGGAAAAAGAGTTGCGTTTCGCGATTCGTGAAGGTGGCCGTACAGTAGGTGCTGGTCAGGTAACTGAAATTCTTGACTAATATTTAAAAATTCAGCCGGCTAATACCAAGCCCGTCGGTTGTGTTTTTTGAAAATAAATATGGAATTAAGCACCTCTTAAGGGGTGCTTAATTTTTCCATACACGGGCATAGCTCAATTGGTAGAGCGACGGTCTCCAAAACCGTAGGCTGAGGGTTCGAGTCCTTCTGCCCGTGCAAAACTTTTTTTCGACCTTGTGAAGTAGGAATATGGAACGTATAAGACTATATATCAAAGAAAGTTATAACGAGTTGATCAATAAGGTGACCTGGCCCAGTTGGTCTTCACTCCAATCCACAACAGTCGTTGTGGTGATCGCTTCTATTATTCTTTCTATGATAATCTTTTTCATGGATATGGGGTCCAACTTTGTTACCAGCCTTATTTACGGCACGTACGGTAGCTAATTTAACGCCCCCTCAATATCCATAATATCTGAATAATAGAAGAATTATCTGATGGCTGATGAAAATATCAATCCCGTTGAAAAGTCTAACGACAAAAAACCGGGAGAAGAGAAGAAGTGGTATTCACTTAGAGTGATAAGTGGAAAAGAAAGAAAAATCAAAGAACGGATCGAATTGGAAATTCAACGTTCTGGTTGGAGTAATTCTATTACACAGGTATTGGTTCCTACCGAAAAAGTGTATAAAATACGAAGTGGTAAAAAGGTTATTTCAGAAAGAAATATCCTGCCTGGTTATATTTTGGTTGAAGCCATTCCCGGTAAATTTACCGGAGAGATGATACAAACTATTGCCAATATTCCCAATGTTATACATTTTCTCGGTAGAAATAATCCTATTCCGATGAGGACTTCTGAAGCCAACAGATTGTTGGGTAAAGTGGATGAGTCTCAAGGAGCTCGGTGAATCACTGATGGAACCGTTCATCGTAGGAGAGACCGTGAAAATTATCGATGGACCGTTCAGTGAGTTCGTCGGAGATATTCAGGAAGTGAATGAAGAGAAGAAAAAGCTGAAAGTTATTGTAAAGATTTTTGGTCGTGGAACAGAAGTAGAGCTCAACTTCATGCAGGTAGAAAAACAGACGTAATTTATTATTAATATAAACAGGCTTTAGTTTCTTTTGAGAAATTTCCGGTATTCGATTTGATCCTTCTCGTTTTTATCAAATTATCCGGGCTCCGATTTCTAACTGATGCTTCCCTAAAGTCAAATAATTGTTTAAAGCAAAATAGCCATGGCTAAAGAAGTAGAAACTTTTATTAAACTACAAGTGAAAGGCGGACAGGCAAACCCTGCTCCTCCGGTAGGACCGGCTTTGGGTGCCAAAGGGGTAAACATCATGGAGTTCTGTAAGCGTTTTAACGCCCAGACCCAGGAAAAACAGGGAAAGATTTTGCCTGTTGTGATTACCGTTTTCAAGGATAAGTCTTTCAACTTTATCATCAAAACTCCTCCTGCAGCAGTTCAGTTGATGGAAGCAGCGAAGCTCAAAAAGGGATCCCCAGAACCAAATCGTGATAAAGTCGGTTCGGTTACATGGGATCAGATCAAAGCCATCGCGGAAGATAAAGCCACTGACCTCAACGCCTTTACTGTTGAGTCCGGTATGAAAATGATTGCCGGTACTGCCAGAAGTATGGGGCTGATCGTTAAGGGTACTCCGCCTTGGGAAAATTAAGCAGTTAATTAAGACACAATATTTTTTTTAAAGCAGGGAGTCTGGCTTTGTAGAGCAAAACAGACGTTATCACCTCAAAATTATTTGAAATGGCAAAAGTAAGTAAAAAACGTGCTGCCGCAAACAGTAAAATCGACAAGGAAAAGCAATATTCGCTTTCAGAGGCGATGGCACTCGTTAAAGATGTAAATACCACGAAGTTCGATGCTTCCGTAGATTTGCACGTTCGTTTGGGGGTTGACCCACGAAAAGCCGATCAGGCAATTCGAGGAACAGTAACCCTGCCTCATGGTACAGGTAAAACCAAAAGAGTACTGGTTTTCTGTACTCCTGACAAAGAACAAGAAGCAAAAGATGCTGGTGCAGACCATGTCGGTCTCGATGATCTGATCCAAAAGGTTCAGGGAGGATGGACAGATGTAGATGTGGTTATTGCAATGCCACAGGTTATGGCAAAAGTGGGACGTATCGGTCGTATTCTCGGACCCAGAGGTCTGATGCCTAACCCTAAAACAGGTACCGTAACTATGGATGTCGGTGCTGCTGTTTCAGATGTAAAAGGAGGTAAAATTTCTTTCCGTGTTGACAAATATGGAATTATTCATTCTTCTATCGGTCGTGTTTCTTTTGAGCCTGAAAAACTCGAAGATAATGCCAATGAATTGACTTAGGCTACCCTGGTGAAGATGAAGCCATCTTCTGCCAAAGGAATTTACATGAAATCGATAACTGTGGCCAGTACGATGAGTCCGGGAATCAAAGTGGATACCAAATCCATCATTTAATCAGCATTTTTAAAATCTCTTTATAAAATGACAAGAGCAGATAAAGTAGCTTCTATTGAAGAGTTGAAAGGTAAATTCGAAGAAACGTCTTTCTTCTACCTTACCGATGCTTCAACATTGACAGTAGAGCAGATAAATAAATTCAGAGGATTGTGTTTTGAGAAGGATATCGAAATGAAGGTGGTCAAAAACACTTTGGCTATCAAGGCCCTGGAATCTTTCTCTGAAGATCGCAATTACGTTGGATTATACGATTCACTTAAAGGCCCTACAGCTATTTTGTTTACCACAACAGCTAATGTGCCTGCTAAAGTGATTAAAGAATTTAGAAAAGAGGCACCGAAACCGTTGCTCAAAGCAGCCTATATCGATACCAGCAGTCTATATCGGTGACGATCAGTTGGATACATTGGCTGAACCTCAAGTCTAAAGAAGAATTGATTGGGCGATATTATCGGCTTTGCTCCAAGTCTCCTGTGAAAAATGTTACTCGGTGCACTTCAGTCCGGTGGCAATACCCTTCATGGTTTGCTGAAAGCACTCGAAGAGCGCGAAGGATAATTTTTCCTGCGCAACCGCCATCGTTGAATAATTAATTTTTTGGCTTCCAAGCTTTTTCGCACGATAATTTTTATCGTTCAAAATTAAAAAATAATTAAACAATGGCAGATCTTAAAGCATTTGCAGAACAGTTGGTTAACCTTACTGTAAAAGAAGTAAGCGAACTGGCTGACATATTGGAAAGAAGAGTATGGTATCGAACCAGCTGCAGCTGCAGTAGCGGTGGCCGCAGGCCCTGCAGGCGGTGGCGAAGCTGGTGGTGATGCCGCCGCTGAAAAAACTGAATTTGACGTTATTTTGACTTCTGCTGGTGCAGGTAAACTGAAAGTTGTTAAAGAAGTGAAAACCTTCTTGGTCTTGGATTGAAAGAAGCTAAGGAATTGGTAGACGGCGCTCCTGGAACATTCAAAGAAGGTGTTTCTAAAGAAGAAGCTGAAAGCTATCAAAGCTGCTCTCGAAGCAGCTGGTGCTAGGTAGAACTGAAGTAATTGTTCGTCCAAAAGCCGGAATTGAAAGGTACTTTTGTCAAAGACTTTTACCCGGGTTTTGGAATCCGAGAAAGGCTTAGCCAGTTGTTTTGACTGGCTAAGCCTATTGTCGTATAATTTATGTGTGTTTCCATGGGTGATATTTGAACCTTTATGAGCCTCAAACGTATTGAATAGTGGGCTTTCTTGGTTTTACCCCATGTAAATGCGGTAGCGTATGCTGAAGAAGGGGCTGCATAGCTGCTTGTCATGGATTATAAGACTTCGTATTTTTTCCCGTTTTAGTGGCTCTAGCAAGAAAGTTTTCTATAGCCTTAAAATATAAAATTCGCAAATGGCATCAAACGGCAAGGTACAAACCGCTGAAGAAAGCAGACGTACAACTTCGGCAAAATCAAACTTCTCTCCCAGTATCCCGATTTACTCGAAATTCAACTTGAAATCCTTTCAGGAGTTTTTCCAATTGGAAACTACTCCCGAAAACCGGATGAATGAAGGGCTTTACAAAGTGTTTCAGGAAAATTTCCCTATTACGGATGCCCGGAACATTTTCGTCCTTGAATTCCTGGATTACTTCGTTGATCCGCCACGCTATACCATCGAAGAGTGTATGCAGCGTGGTTTGACCTACAGTGTCCCGCTCAAGGCCAAATTGAGGTTGTCCTGTAATGACGAAGAACACGTCGATTTCAAAACCATTGTTCAGGATGTATTCCTGGGGAATATTCCTTACATGACTCCCAAAGGGACCTTTGTGATCAATGGCGCAGAACGAGTGATCGTCTCCCAATTACACCGTTCACCCGGGGTATTCTTCGGTCAGAGCTTCCACCCCAATGGTACAAAGATCTATTCTGCCCGGGTCATTCCTTTCAAAGGTGCCTGGATGGAATTTGCTACCGATATCAATACGGTGATGTATGCTTACATCGACCGTAAGAAAGAAATTCCCGGTAACCACGCTTCTTGCGGGCTATCGGTTTCGATACGGATAAAGCCATCCTGGATATCTTCGATCTGGCAGATGAAATTGAAGCTACCGAAGATTCACTCAAAAATGCGATTGGTCGTAAACTGGCAGCTCGTGTATTGCGCAGCTGGACAGAAGATTTCGTGGATGAAGATACCGGTGAGGTGACGTACCATCGAACGTAATGAGATTATTCTGGAACGAGATATTGTGCTCGATGAAGACAATATCGAAGCTGATCCTCAATGCCGAAATGGATTCCGTCATTCTGCAAAAGAAGACATGGAGAATGGATTACTCCATTATCTACAATACGCTTCAAAAAGATCCTTCCAGTTCAGAAATGGAGGCGGTTACCTATATCTATCGCCAGCTTAGAAGTACAGATCCACCTGATGAAGAAACAGCTCGTGGAATCATTGATAAATTATTCTTCTCCGATAAGCGTTACAACCTCGGAGAAGTAGGTCGTTATAAGATCAACCGCAAATTGGGTCATGGAAACACCTATGAAGAAATTCTGGTGCTGACCAAGGAAGATATTATCGCCATCGTTAAATACCTGGTTCGCCTGATGAACCAAAAGGCGGAGATCGATGATATTGATCACCTGAGCAACCGTCGTGTTCGTACCGTGGGTGAGCAGTTGTATGCTCAGTTTGGTGTAGGTCTGGCGCGTATGGCCCGTACCATTCGTGAGCGGATGAATGTTCGGGATAACGAAGTGTTTACACCGGTTGACCTGATCAATGCCCGGACACTGTCCTCTGTGATCAACTCCTTCTTCGGAACCAGCCAGTTGTCACAGTTCCTCGATCAGACCAATCCATTGTCAGAAATTACCCATAAGCGGCGTATCTCTGCTCTCGGACCTGGTGGTCTTTCCCGGGAACGTGCCGGTTTTGAGGTGCGTGACGTTCACTACTCCCACTACGGCCGTCTGTGTACGATTGAAACACCGGAAGGACCGAACATTGGTTTGATCTCTACCCTTTGTGTACACGCCAAGGTGAACAAAATGGGCTTCCTGGAAACGCCTTATCGCAAGGTTATTAAGGGAAGGTAGATGTGAAAGGTGAACCGATCATACCTTTCTGCCGAAGGAGAAGATTACAAAAGATTGCTCAGGCAAATGCCACCGGTTGACGATGAAAAAGGAGCTTTCCTCAAAGATCGAGTCAAATGTCGTGAACATGGTGACTTCCCCGTTATTGCAACCGGAAGAGATCGAATATATGGACGTTGCCCCTAACCAGATTGTTGGGGTGTCCGCTTCGATGATTCCTTTCCTGGAGAACGATGATGCCAACCGTGCCCTGATGGGATCGAACATGCAGCGTCAGGCTGTTCCTTTGATCCGTCCCAGCTCCCCGATCGTAGGTACCGGACTGGAAGGAAAAGTGGCTCGGGATTCCCGTATGCTGATCAATGCCGAAGGTGAAGGTGTAGTAGAATATGTGGATGCCAACGAAATCGTCATCCGCTACGACCGTACCGAAGAAGAGCAGCTGGTTTCTTTCGAAGATAACCGCAAAACTTATAAACTGACCAAGTTCCGCCGTACCAACCAGGGAACTTGTATCAACCTGAAACCTATCGTTCGCCGTGGCGATCGGGTTGATAAAGGGCAAATCCTTTGTGACGGTTATGCTACGGAGAAAGGAGAACTGGCACTCGGTCAAAACCTGAAAGTGGCCTTCATGCCCTGGAAAGGATACAACTTTGAGGATGCCATCGTACTTTCCGAGCGCGTTGTGCGGGAAGATATCTTTACCTCCCTGCACATCGAGCACTTCGAACTGGACGTGCGCGATACCAAACTGGGAGAAGAAGAACTGACCAATGATATTCCTAACGTCAGTGAAGAGGCAACCAAAGACCTCGATGAAAACGGAATCATCCGTATCGGTGCCTGGGTAAAAGAAGGTGATATCCTCATCGGTAAGATTACGCCGAAAGGAGAAAGCGATCCTACCCCGGAAGAGAAACTCCTCCGCGCTATCTTCGGTGACAAAGCCGGTGATGTGAAGGATGCATCGTTGAAAGCTCCTCCTTCTTTGAAAGGGGTAGTCATCAATAAGCAACTCTTCGCCCGTGCGAAGAAGGACAAAGTCCAGAAAGAGCAGGAAAAAGAAATGCTTACCAAACTCGATGACGAACACAAGATCGCCCTCAACGAGTTGAAGACCATCCTGATCGATAAGCTGAACGTACTGCTGAAAGGAAAAACTTCCCAGGGTGTCAAGAGTATCTACGGGGAAATGATGATCCGAAAGGTCAGAAATTCACACCAGGAACTACTGCGTGATATCGATTATACTACCATAGATTACAGCAACTGGACGGATGATGACCGACAACCAATAAGCTGATCGCCAGCCTGCTGCACAACTACAGCATCAAGGTCAACGAAGAAGTCGGACGCTACAAGCGGGAGAAATTCAACATCAGTATTGGTGATGAACTGCCCGCAGGCGTACTGAAGCTGGCAAAAGTATACCTGGCCAAAAAGCGCAAGCTGAAAGTCGGGGACAAGCTGGCCGGTCGCCACGGTAACAAAGGTATCGTATCCCGGATCGTTCGGATGGAGGATATGCCTTTCCTCGAAGACGGTTCGGCGGTTGATATCGTACTCAATCCACTGGGCGTACCCTCGCGGATGAACCTGGGACAGATCTTCGAAACGGTACTGGGTTGGGCTGGTGAAAAACTCGGGCATGAAATTCGGTACGCCGATTTTCGACGGTGCCAGCCAGGACGAGATCGAGGAATACATCCAGAAGGCCGGACTGCCTTCACAGGGTCACACTGACCTGTACGATGGAGAAACGGGTGACCGCTTCCACCAGCAAGCTACGGTAGGGGTGATCTACATGCTGAAATTGTCGCACATGGTTGACGATAAGATGCACGCCCGTTCCATTGGACCATACTCGCTCATTACGCAGCAGCCATTGGGTGGTAAAGCCCAGTTTGGTGGTCAGCGTTTTGGTGAGATGGAGGTTTGGGCACTGGAAGCATTCGGTGCTGCCAATATCCTGCAGGAGTTGCTGACGATCAAGTCGGATGATATCAGTGGTCGGGCCAAAGCATACGAAGCCATCGTCAAAGGAGATAATCTGCCGGAGCCCAACATTCCGGAATCCTTCAACGTACTGGTACACGAATTGCGTGGTTTGGCGCTGGATGATAAAGTTTGATTAATGATATTGGTTATTATCAATAAGATATACAGAATACTTAAACATCAAGCATGCTCTTCTCAAAATAGTAAATATGCCTTTTAAAAAGAAAATCATATTCAAAATCAGGACTTTGAATCAGCATCACCATTAGCCTTGTCTTCTCCGGATGATATTCTGGAGCGTTCCTATGGTGAGGTGCTTAAAGCCGGAAACCATCAACTACCGTTCTTATAAGCCGGAACGTGATGGTCTGTTCTGTGAGCGAATCTTTGGTCCGGTAAAAGATTACGAATGCTATTGCGGTAAGTATAAGCGTATCCGTTATAAAGGTATCGTTTGTGACCGTTGTGGTGTTGAAGTGACGGAGAAGAAAGTACGTCGCGAGCGCATGGGCCACATCAAACTGGTTGTACCCGTAGTCCACATCTGGTTCTTCAAGTCTCTGCCCAACAAGATTGGTTACCTGCTCGGGCTTTCTTCCAAGAAACTGGAATCCATTATTTATTACGAGCGTTATGTAGTAATCCAGCCGGGTATCCTGAAAGAGGAAAAGGCGGTCGCGCAAAACTGGATTTGCTTTGACGGAGGAAGAGTACCTGGATATTCTGGATACCTTGCCCGCCGAGAACCAACATGCTGGACGATGATGATCCCAATAAGTTCATCGCCAAAATGGGTGCCGAAGCGGTACGTGATCTGCTTGAAAACCTTTGATCTGGATGAGCTGTCGTTTTCCAACTGCGCCACCAGGCAGCCAATGAAACCAGCTCAGCAGCGGAAATCTGAAGCCCTCAAGCGCCTGCGCGTAGTGGAAGCTTTCCGCGATGCGCTTAACCGTATGGAAAACCGTCCGGAATGGACGATCATCCAATACCTGCCCGTAGTTCCACCGGAACTGCGTCCGTTGGTGCCTTTGGATGGTGGCCGTTTTGCCAGTTCTGACCTCAATGACCTTTACCGTCGGGTGATCATCCGTAACAACCGCCTGAAGCGTTTGTTGAAATCAAAGCTCCTGAAGTAATCCTGCGGAACGAAAAGCGGATGTTGCAGGAAGCGGTTGATTCCTTGTTTGATAACTCCCGTAAATCCAATGCCGTGACCGGTGCTGGCAACCGTGCATTGAAATCACTCTCTGACATGCTCAAGGGTAAGCAAGGACGTTTCCGTCAGAACCTGCTCGGTAAACGTGTTGATTACTCCGGTCGTTCCGTAATCGTGGTTGGACCTACTTTGCAGTTGCATGAGTGTGGTTTGCCCAAAGGAATGGCAGCAGAGTTGTTCAAACCTTTTGTGATCCGTAAGCTGATCGAACGAGGTATCGTGAAAACGGTGAAATCGGCGAAGAAACTCGTTGACCGTAAAGATCCGGTCATCTGGGAAATCCTGGAAAATATTCTGAAAGGGCACCCCGTCATGCTCAACCGGGCTCCAACGCTGCACCGTCTGTCGATCCAGGCTTTCCAGCCGAAACTGATCGAAGGAAAGGCCATTCAGTTGCACCCACTGGTTTGTGGTGCCTTCAACGCCGACTTTGACGGTGACCAGATGGCCGTTCACGTACCATTAAGCCAAGCTGCCATTCTGGAAGCACAGGTGTTGATGCTTTCAGCACACAACATGCTGAATCCGCAAAACGGTACGCCGATTACCCTGCCTTCTCAGGATATGGTATTGGGACTTGTATTACATTACCAAAGAGCGTCACTCTACCGATGAAGAAAAAGTGCAAAGGGCGAAGGCCGTGCTTTCTATTCTGCCGAAGAAGTGATGATTGCCTATAATGAAGGCCAGCTGGATCTGCACGCCAAGATCAAGGTGCGTGTTCCGGTAGGAAGATGAAGAAGGCAAACCTGGTCAATAAGCTGATCGAAACGACCACCGGTCGGGTACTCTTCAACAGCGCTACGTTCCTGAAAATGGTGCCTTTATCAACGAATTGTTGACCAAGAAGAACCTGAAGAAGGTTATTGGTGATGTATTGGAACGTACCAGTTTTGCCGTAACGGCTGATTTCCTGGATGACATCAAGGAAATGGGCTTTCAATTGGGCTTTCAAAGGTGGTTTGTCCTTTAACTTGGGTGATTTGATCACGCCATCCATCAAGATGCAGATGCTGGAACAGGCACAGTCGGAAGTGGATGAGGTTTGGGATAACTACAATATGGGTCTGATCACCAACAACGAGCGTTACAACCAGATCATCGATAAATGGACGTATGCGGATAACCGCATCACCGATACCTTGATGAAAGAGTTGGCTGAACACAAGCAGGGCTTCAACTCGGTATATATGATGCTCGACTCCGGTGCGCGGGGTTCCAAGCAGCAGATTAAGCAGCTGTGTGGACTGCGTGGCCTGATGGCCAAGCCGAAAAAATCCGGTGATACCGGTGGTGCCGTTATCGAAAACCCGATCCTGTCGAACTTCGTGGACGGACTGTCCGTACTTGGAATACTTTATCTCTACGCACGGTGCCCGTAAAGGTTTGGCCGATACGGCTCTGAAAACGGCTGATGCCGGTTACCTGACGCGTCGTTTGGTAGATGTTTCTCAGGATGTGGTTATCATGGAAGAAGATTGTGATACCCTGCGAGGTATTGAAACTACCGCATTGAAAGATAATGACAAGGTTATCGAAGATCTGCTTCAAGGATTGCCGGTCGTTATACTTTGCACGATATCATACATCCGGTAACGGAGGAGATGATCCTGAAAGCAGGTGATTACATCGACCGAAAACAGCGAATATATCGAAGAAGAAGGTGTTGAAACCGTTTACATCCGTTCAGTACTGACCTGTGAAACCAAGCGAGGGGTATGTGCCAAATGTTATGGTAAAAACCTGGCTACTGGCCGGATTGCCGAAGAAGGGTGATGCCGTAGGTATCATTGCTGCTCAGTCTATCGGTGAGCCGGGTACCCAGCTGACACTGCGTACCTTCCACGTTGGTGGTATTGCTTCCGTATCAAAAACAGAATCGGAGATGACAGTCCAAGTTCGACGGTAAGCTCGAGTTTGACGGTATCCGTACGACCGAATAACGAAGATGATGGCTAGAAAACAAATCGTGCTTTCCCGGACCGGTGAAATCCGCATTGTGGATCCAGAAACGGGAAGCAATTTGCTTCTCACCATATTCCTTACGGTGCTACCCTGTATGTCAAAGATGGTCAGCAAGGTGAAGAAAGGAGATGCCATCTGTGAATGGGATCCGTTCAACGCTGTAATTATCTCTGAATTCTCGGGTATTGCCAAGTTCGAAGACATCGAAGAAGGTGTGACTTTCCGGATGGAGCGGGATGACCAGACCGGCTATGCAGAGAAAGTAATCATTGAATCCAAGAATAAGCGGAAGATTCCGACGATTAAGATCATCAGTAAGACGGCGAAGAACTGCGTTCTTACAACCTACCGGTAGGCTCCTACATCTCTATTGAAGATGGCCAGTCGTCAAATCTGGTCAGAAGATCGTGAAGATTCCTCGTCAGATGGGTAAGATTGCGGATATCACCGGTGGTCTGCCACGGGTAACGGAACTGTTCGAAGCACGTAATCCGTCTAACCCGGCTGTTGTTTCTGAGATCGACGGTGTTATTTCATTTGGAAGATCAAACGTGGTAACCGCGAAGTGATCGTTACGGCTAAAGACGGCCAGAAGCGTAAGTACCTGATGAGCTTGTCCAAGCACATCCTGGTTCAGGAAGGTGACTTCGTTCGCGCCGGTACACCAGTTGTCTGATGGTGCTACTGCACCACGGGATATTCTGAATATCAAAGGGCCATTTGCCGTACAGGAATACCTGGTCAACGGTGTACAGGAAGTATACCGCTCACAGGGTATTACCATCAACAATAAGCACATTGAGGTTATCGTCCGTCAGATGATGCGCCGCTTGCAGATTGAAGATGCCGGTGATACGCCATTCCTCGAAGGGGAAGCGGCCGAGCGTTACGACTTCCTGGAGGTCAACGACGACAACTTCGACAAGAAGGTCATCACCGATCCAGGAGAGTCTAACAACTTAAACCTGGCCAGTTGGTTACGCTGCGTCAGTTGCGAGAGAAGAAAATTCCTTCCTCAAGCGCAACGACAAAAACCTGGTACAGTACCGTGATGCCAAGTTCCGGCGACTTCAAGTCCTCATCCCTCGCCAAGCTGCTTTTCAGCAGCTTCATTCCAGGAAACGACCAAAGTGTTGAGTACTGCTGCCATTGGTGCAAAACAAGACTTCCTGATGGGACTCAAGGAAAACGTTATCATCGGAAAACGTATTCCTGCCGGAACCGGACTCAAGAAGTATAAGGACTTGTTTGTTACGACCTTAGAAGCACAGGAGGCTTATGAAGCCCGTCACGTACATGTTGAAGAAGAAGATGATTTTGAAGCATAAAAATCATTAATCAGATATATTTATCATTCATAGATAAAGCCCTTTTCCACTTCCATGGAAAAGGGCTTTTTTTTTAGGGTGAAAAAAATCATGCTGTTTAGTGATTTTTGTTACCAATTCACGAAAAGTAGATTATTTACATTTGTATCCTGGATTATTCTATTTAGGCAATTGAATGAACAAATTAACATAAAAGGTATATTTCTGCTGGTTATAGTTTTGCCGGCCTTCCTGGTGCAATCCTGGAAGGTGACTATGGTCTACGCCTGGTACTATGCCAACAGGGATAAAATTGCAGAAAGATTTTGTGAGAACCTGGATCGACCGGAGTTGATGTGTTCCGGAAAATGTCATATACAAAAAGTCATTGAGGATGTCAAACAAGATCGAGACCGGTGGAAAAAATCGGCACAGGTTTCCATTGATGAAAGATCCATTACCTTTATTAGTCCCAAATTGTACCCTTCTACTATAAAAGTGTTCACCCCGGGTTCAGAAAAATCAGGCTTTTATTACCAATGGCCTTATTCCGACCCGGATCATTCTGGCGTTTTCCGCCCTCCTAAACTATTTAAAGCTGCTTGAACACTTGGTTGAATATTGGATTTGGTCTGTGCTGAATAGTATCTGACTATTTTTCCCTGCCTGTTCAAGTCAATACCTATTCCGGGATTACGCTATTTTATTGTACTTCCTGGATGCTGCTCATGGCACTTCTTTGTCGGGCAGTATCCATAATGTTTATGTACAGGTTTTGAGGATTTTCGAATTCCGGAAAAGCGTAGGTAGCGTATTCCTGATTTTACCTAATATTTCTGTCACTATGCCTGGCAGGGCTCTCTGGTTGAATACTGGATTCCATTTGGAGTCCAGTCCCCTGTGGGCATATTGTATCACAACTGATTGCAGTATTCCGGGACATTTTATTTGTCATGGTAAGCCTTGCATCAGCATAAATTTAAAATTTTGAAAAAGCAAACATATATTTTATTCGCATTTTTATTGATGACCATGGGGGGCTTTGCCCAAGCCGGGCATACACTCGAAGGCATCGTTAATGACAAAAGTAATGATACGCCAATTCCCAATGTACTCATCGTTTTAAAAGGAACAGGATTGTCAGCCATGACAGATGTCAATGGTTATTTTAACATTAAAGTTGCTCCCGGGGATGAATTCACGGTTTGGGCTACTCATTTGGGCTATAAGGATTTTGAAAAAAAAGTAAAAACTCCGGTAGCGCTTGAAATCAATATGGAATTATTACCCATTACTACAGAAGAAATCCTTGTTTCTGAGACTCCCCTCGGGAAAGTAGCTCAATCTGCGATCATCCGTGATGAGATTAAAATGATGGGTAGACAAAAAAATGTGGCTGACCTGTTTATTGATGTCAACGGATTTAATGTGATCAAGAGAGGTGGTTATGCAATGGATCCCACTTACAGATCATTTAAATACGAACAACTTAATATTCAGATAGATGGTGGCACCAAGGTGATGAATGCCTGTCCCAACCGTATGGATCCGATAACTACCCATGTGATTTCCGAAGAAATAGAGAAGATCGAGTTGATCAGAGGCCCTTTCAGTATGCGTTTTGGATCGAATTTTGGCGGGGTGATCAATTTGATAACCCAACAAACACCCGGTGTTGAAGATTATGGATTGCACGGTGCCCTGCACTCGGGTTATGAAGCCAATGGCAATGGAAAATTAATTGGCGTAGCTCTGAGTAATGCTACCAGCAAATACGATATCACGCTTAATGGGGAGTTGCATGACTTTGGTGATTATACGGATGGTACTGGCGCTGAGGTTCCTTCAGCTTTTAAATCCTATGACTATTCTGCCAAATTAGGATGGAATCCGGGAAAAAATCAAAGGATACAGGCTTTGTGGCGGCAGTCTTTTGGCAAGGATGTAAAACATGCCGGTTTGCCTATGGATACGGAACACGACATTAGTAGCATTTTGAGTATCGACTATAAAAAACAAAATATTTCTCCCCGTTTATATGCCATTAGTGCCAAAGGTTTTTACTCTTTCGTAGATCACCTTATGACGAATGAAAACCGTCCGAACTTCACGCTGGTTTTTGCTTCCGCTCCGGTGTACGCAACTACCTATGGAGGGAAGTTTGAAATGACCTTCACGCCGACAAAAAAAATGATCCTGTATACAGGACTGGATATGAATACCATTACCAGAGAAGGAGATCGTACCCGCACGGTTAAACGCAATTTGATGAATCCAGAGATCGTATTTGATCCGCCCAAGGTATTTGTAGATTCGATTTGGCAGGATGCTCTTTTGGCTGATTACGGCGTTTTTGGAGAAGCGAAGTTTATGGTCAATCCGAAATTGACCTTTACGGCCGGAACTCGTTTGGATTATATAATGTCAGAAGCTGCTGCTCCGGCTGCTGATTTTAAGGCCCTGTATCCTGAACTTGATAAAAAACAGGAATTAAATATCAGTGGTAGCCTTACAATGGATTACGTTTTGGGAGATAGAAGCAATCTTGAAATTGCTGCTGGAAGAGGGGTGCGCACGGCCACAATGATCGAGCGTTATATCAATCATTTTTCTGTGAACATCGATCCCTATGAGTATGTTGGCAATCCGAACCTGAAACCCGAAGCCAATCATCAATTGGAGGTTTCTTTAACCAGTGCTGTGAAAACACTGGACTTCGGAGCAACTGTTTTTTATTCTTACATAACCAATTATATCACTGCGGCGATAGATACTACCATTGGAAGAAAATTCACGCCCTGGCTGGAGCCAAAATATGCTAAAAGGTTCCAAAATGTAGATGCAGCAACCCAAACAGGATTTGAAGCCTTTGTTGGTTTGGAAATAATGAAAGGATTATCAGCCAGAGTGGATGTTTCCTTCACCCGGACAAAAAATGTAGATTTTGATGAGCCATTACCGCTCATTTCTCCCTTCACCACCATGGCATCGGTAACTTACAAAAGAGATAAATTCTGGCTGGACTTGCGCGGCAGATTTTCTGCAGCGCAAAATGCAATAGCTAAATCTTTTGGGGAAACGGAAACACCTGCTTACAAAACATTTGATTTTAGAGCAGGTGTAAAGCCATTCAAAGGGCTTTCTGTCGGTATTGCAGTGCTGAATTTACTGGATGAAGCTTATTATGATCACCTTTCTTTTGGTTACCGGAATTCCGATACCAACAGTGGAAGAATTTACGATCCGGGAAGGAATTTTACAGCTTTTTTGAAGTATAGATTCTAAGATAAAGAAATAACGTTTTGAAATATGCAAGGGGGAGTCGGAACATGGTTCGGCTTCCCTTTTTTGTAATTATTTCTACATTTGAAACTGGTCATCTTCCCAGCAACTTATCTCTCAAAATGCAAAGCCAGCCAGATACTTGTTTCGTTTTTATCTGTCCATTCAACCCGGTGCCGCACACGAGCCGGAATCAGCAAATGGTCACCAGGCACCAGGGTGATGATTTTATCTTTCCCTTCAATCCTGAGACCAGCGTTTCCGGACAATAGAACCACCCATTCATCTTGTTCCTGATCATACCATTCCCCCTCAGGAGTGGCTTGTCCGTTCGAAATAATGCGCTCCAGCTTTAAGGTTTTGCTTTTTATCAAGGATTCAAATACTTCTTCTTCACGAAACTGGGGGAGATTTGTAAAAATGTTGTGAACAGTCATAGAGCAGGACTTTTTTTATTTTTTTTAAAGTATTTATAAAGGAAATGACCTTTCGGTAAACAATTGAAACATAAAGGTGTTGATTTTTTCGTAGTATTGTTCATGGGATTTGACCCTTGTGAATTTATTATTTCATCTTTTTACTATCAATTTTCAAACCAAACTTTTTTTACAATGAAAAGACAGTTTATTCTTTTTCTATCTTTTGTGGTTCTTTCGGCTACCACCTTTACAGTAAATGCCCAAATCAATACACCTTCTCCAAGCCCCTCAGCTGAATTTACGCAGCAAGTAGGATTGACAAAAGTAACCGTTAACTACTCACGTCCAGGAGTAAAAGACCGTACAATTTTTGCTCAGGATGGACTGGTACCTTTCGGAAAAATGTGGCGTCTGGGAGCTAATTCTGCTACTAAAATTACTTTCAGTGATAAAGTGAAAGTTGCCGGAACCGACTTGGAGGCTGGTTCATATGCTGTTTTGGCTAAACCAATGGCAGAAGTATGGACGTTAAACTTCTATCCTTATGAAAGCGGTAGCTGGGGCTCATACGTTGAAAAAGAACCTGCGGCAACTGCGAAAGGCAAAGTATTTACTATGCCTGAGAATATAAAGGTCGAATCATTTTCTATCAGTGTCGGAAATTTAAAGAATACCGGTGCTGACCTTGAGTTTATGTGGGACAGAACCTATGTTGCTATCCCAATGGAAGTATACGTTGATGAGCGCGTTGAAGAAGATATTAAGCGTGTGCTGGCAGGGCCAAGTGGTGGCGACTACTATGCAGCAGCTTCTTATTACCACGAATCAGGAAAAGACCTGAACAAAGCTTTGGAATGGATTCAGAAAGCTACCCATGTTGACAAGCCAATGTACTGGCAGGTAAGACGTGAAGCTTTGATCCTGGCTGATCTTAATAGATATCCGGAAGCTGTAAAAGCGGCTACAAAATCAATGGAATTGGCTCAGAAAGCCGGTAACGATGACTATGTAGCTATGAACAAAAAGAACATAGCTGAGTGGAGTAAAAAGTAATCTGGTTACAGGTTACAAGTTATCTTAACCAGCAACCAGCAACCAGCAACCAGCAACCAGCAACCAGCAACCAGCAACTGGTTACTTCTGATACTCGAAGCACCCCAGGTCGGGTGCATCTATGCGGGGATTTCCTTCCATGTCGAGGGGAATCCCCGCTAAGTTTAATCCCTTATCAATGGCTATGGACAGCGTATCCAGATGGAAATCGTCTTCAGACCTGTCTACAAATAGCGGATCGTCATTCTCTGGGTCGATACAATTAAAACAGATGGTTTCGAAAAAATCGCTGTAAATACCATCCTGATTTGTCAGCAGGTCATCTACCCTTGTGATACAATTGCGCATACTGACAGAAAATGCATTGGGTTCATTCCTTCCAAACCAGTCTGAAAAAACAATGTGATCTCTTCTTGAACCAGTGGCTATGGAATTAATCATACTAAAACTGAGTCTGTTCTGTTCAAAAAGAATACAATTTCCATCCTGGTCTTGTTCCAGACAAGCCCAATTGGTCATGGCCAGCGCAGGGTTGTCTGTACCGAAATTGGCAATGGTGCAATGTTCAAAGGTGTAGTCACCGCCAAAACGCAGTTCAACAGAATTACTGCCATTATTGTAAATAAGGCAGTTCTGGGCATTGATGGAACTGTGATAACTGATCAGCGCACTGCTGGCAGTATTGTAAAACCGGCTGTTGTAGAGGTCCACGTGAGCTAATGAGTCGATGAATAAGCTAAAGGTGCTGTTCTTGATAGTGGTGTGGTTAAATGAATTTCCTGTAGAACCTTTTCCGAGGAAAATACCATACCACTGGGCCGGAGCCTCGCTAAAACCTTCTTCCAGGCGGTCTCCCTGGATGGTAATGGGCGCTTCAAGCGTACCATTAGCCTGGATACTGGCAGTCTCCGTAACATATAGAATGCCGTCATTAAATACCCCGAAATCTTCATTCTGGGCGATGCCGCCGTGGATATAAATATCAGTGCCCGGAGGAAGGTTTAACCGGAGATCATAGAGGAAGATCTCACCGTAAAGTACATAAGGACGGGGGTCATCCCAGGTCCACTCATCTCCCGGACAATCAAAGTTGGTAGCCGTCAGTTCTAAAGTCTTGGTATCAATGAGATATATTTTACCGCCATCACAAATATAGTTGGCGCGTACGCCTTTGTTAAACCTGCTGGGTAAGTAAACGGCATTTTGCCCCCAGGCTTCCAGGTAAACCTGCTGGCTATTGCCGTTGGTTTCAAAGCGGATTTTATCTTCCACAATAAAGGGGCTTGCAGATACCGGCTGATCCGGGTCGATGGTGACTTCAACAAAAACATAGATGCTGTCATTGGGCCATATTTCAACAGCCTCCAGAGAAGTACCCGGCGTACCGTCGACATTCATTCGAAATACAGAGGCTGAATTGCCTTCAATTTGTACATTTGTTATGCGAATAGGCTGGTCGTATTCGTTATACACTTTGAAAGAACGGGTTGCCGATCCCAGAGAGGTGAAAACAGTGTCAAAACGCAAAGTGTCCAGCGAAAAACGGAGCTTGGCGTCAGGGTCTGTGATGAAATCTTCTGTTTTACTACAGGAGGCAATGATGATCAAGGACAGCAGCAGCGTACAAGCGATCGGGAAATACTTCATTTGTTCAGTTGTATTGTCGTATTTAGGTAATCCAAAAAGATCAAATTACCACTTGTGTTTTTTGATTTTTTTAGCTTCGCAAATATACATAAAGATATTTCAGAAGGAAGAAAGTCGGATTCCGTGGTTTATTAAACGTTTAAACTGTTGATTTTGTGTACCTTTGTGGGCTTTTTTAACTTTGAGCATTAAATAAATAAACATATGGGAAGTATAGTTGCCATCGTGGGGAGACCGAATGTGGGGAAATCGACTTTGTATAACAGATTGATCGGAGAACGCCAGGCCATCATTGATGATATCAGTGGAGTGACGCGTGATCGCCAATATGGTACATGCACCTGGAACGGAAAGACTTTTACGGTGATTGATACGGGTGGGTTTGTAAAGGGATCGGAGGATGTTTTTGAAAAGGCTATCCGATCGCAGGTACATATTGCCCTGGAGGAAGCGAGCGTTATCATTTTTATGGTCGACACGACAACAGGCATTACCGACCTGGATGAGGAAGTGGCCCGGATGTTGCGCCGGTCGGATAAAGATGTTTACCTCGTGGTGAATAAAGTGGATAATCATACCCGTTTGATGGAAGCCAATGAGTTTTGGGGGCTTGGTTTTGAACAGACCTACTTTCTGTCTTCCATGACCGGAAGCGGTACCGGTGATTTACTCGATGCTATCACCGAAAAAATTGAAGATGAAGTCAGACTGGAAACGGATATTCCCAAATTTGCCATTGTCGGACAACCCAATGTGGGGAAATCTTCCCTTACCAACGCCCTTTTGGGAGAGGAACGAAATATCGTTACCGAAGTTGCCGGCACTACCCGGGATTCCATTTATACCAAGTACGAAAAATTCGATAAAGAATTCTTCCTTATTGATACCGCCGGAATGCGGAAAAAAGCCAAGGTTCACGAAGACCTGGAATTTTATTCAGTCATGCGGGCCATCAAAGCCATTGATGAAGCCGATGTCTGTTTGATTATGCTCGATGCTCAGGTGGGGGTGGAAGCACAGGATATGAGTATCCTCCGACTGGCTCAACGCCGGAATAAAGGGATCGTTATCCTGGTCAACAAATGGGACCTGGTAGATAAGGAAACCAATACGGCCCGGGATTACGAAAAAGATATCAGGGAGAAGATCGCCCCCTTCCGGGATGTGCCCATTCTGTTTATATCAGCTCTGGAAAAGCAACGCATATTTAAGGCTATCGAACTTGGCCTGCAGGTCTTTGAGAACCGAAATCGCAAAATCAAAACCTCTCATCTCAATGAAGTCATGCAGGAGGCCATTGAAAGATATTCGCCGCCTGTACACCGCGGGAAATTAATCAAGATCAAATACGTCACGCAGTTGCCCACCTATTATCCGGCATTTGCTTTCTTTTGCAGTAACCCCAAACACATCAAAGACAGTTATAAGAATTACCTCGAAAATCAACTCAGGCAACATTTCGAATTTACCGGAGTTCCCATGAGTATTTTCTTCCGGAAGAAATAAACTGCAGCCACTATGGTTTTAACTGTTGTGAACTTTGTGTCTATATGTTTTCAAAAAAACTTTTGCACTTTATACTTCCAGACATTAAATGCCGGGATGTCGCTACCCTCCATATTTGTTAAAGAATAATCAAGTGTTTAAAACAACCCACATAAAAGATCTCATCATTTTTGAACCCCGCGTATGGGAGGATGAGCGAGGTTATTTTTTTGAAAGTTATAACCAGCAGCTTTTTGAAGCTGCAGGCATTTCTGCTCAATTTGTACAGGACAACCAGGCCAGGTCTTCAAAAGGCGTTTTGAGAGGATTACACTATCAGTCAGGTGAATTTGCGCAGGCCAAACTGGTGCGTGTTGTCGAAGGAGAAGTACTAGACGTTGCTGTTGACTTAAGAGAGGATTCTGAAACTTATGGCCAGTGGTTGAGTATCCGGTTAAGTGCTGAAAATAAAAGACAACTCTTTGTTCCTCGTGGATTCGCCCACGGATATGTGGTACTTAGCGAAATGGCAGAATTTGCCTATAAGTGTGATAATTTCTATGCCAAAGGCCATGAGGGCGGTATCATTTACAACGATCCAACCTTAAATATAGACTGGGAAGCATCCGGAATTGATTTGATTATTTCCGATAAGGATATGGCTTTGCCGTTCTTCGGAAAACATTTGCGGTGATTAGACTGCTCTCCAAACTGACTTCATCATTCAGGTTACGGATTACCAATTTTCTAATTAAATATTATACTACCTTGCGCAAATCGGCTGATTCTTTGCGCTACATTGCACTATAAGTTTTTACTAACTCCCATTGAAAAAGCCGGTGAGTTGAGCCATTACTTTGAGTTGTTCCGCAAGGGGCGCCAGGGATTCATAAGTTACGCAAAGAATTCTCAATTAGCGTGGAATTTTTCTCTGCCAGTATGTCCCGCAGTCCGATAATATTTTTCCATGCTAAAAATCAATTCAAATGTTCCTGTGACATTACACCACCGGAAAATTTTGTCTCATCCGCTCCAGGATATGAAATACCGCAGGGCAATACATGGAATTTGCGGCATGCACGGTCAAATTCTTAGAAAATTCAAAATTATTGGTGTGCGGATATCCCCGGCAAGCTTTAGGCCTAATCTCATAAATACTGCATGAATTATCTGCTTCCAGAAAGACACAAGGTGTGGTTTTTAAAACGGTATCGCCATCCTCATCTTTTGCAACATATTTCGACTGAAATGCCCCGGGAGTCATTTTCAGATGTTTGGCAATCCTGTTGATATCCTCCTCGTTGATCATGGCCGGGATAGTGGAGCAGCAATTGGCACAGTCCATACAGTCGATCGACCGGAACACCTCATTGTGCAAACCTTCTGCCCATCGGTCCAGATGCTTGCCATGCAACTCCCTTAGCCGACTGACAAATTGTTTATGCTTCTTCTTGGAGGCAGCTTTTTTATTTTCCCACTGTTTGATAAGGTCGCTCATAATGCCAGATTTTAAATACTATTTTTTTGAAAAATAGTATTTATTTTCCCTTTAAGGTAAATATTTATCCATCAAATCCCGAACCAATGGCATTGTATCGGCAAAAGTGCTAAACCGATGCCCCACATCATCAAACCATTGCAAAAAATTAGCATTGGGATATTCAGCCGGCAGCATCAAATGGTCCAGGACATCATCATCGGTAGCCAGGAAAAAGTTGAGGTTTTCAGGTCTTTCGTGGGCCTTGGCCTTCATTCGCATTTTTTCGAGTACGGAGAGGTATTCCTCTCTGAAGTGGTAGTCCCTGCCCTTAGTCCATGTTTTAAACTGGCCGACACCGCGATCGTCGAGGGTGATGTGGGGCATCATGGAAGGATTGTAGAGAAATGATGGCTTGTTGAGCAATGCGCCAAAATACCAGGCGTAAAAACCACCCAGTGAAGTCCCGATAAAAAACAGGTCTCCCGTATTTTCGGTGATCAACCGACGGGTGGAGTATTCCACGAGCATGGGATCGGCTTCGAGGTCGGGAGTGAGCACCTGATCTTGCGGGAATTGCTGTCGCAGGGCATCCGGTTTATAACCAATGCCGTCACTGTTGAAACCGTGGAAATAAATGATCGTTTTTTTATCGTTCAAAATGGTAGTGCTTGTTTTGAAGTGAAAAGATATTTAACCAACGTAAATTTATGTTTTTTGTAAAAATGGTTACTCTTGGTTTCTAAAAAACTGATGAAAAACAAAAGGTAAAAATCGATAAAAAAAATTATCCAATATTAATACCGAAAATCCCCTTATCCCGTTACAAATTTCCGTATTTTTGTAGCAAACGAAGCGGTTTTTGAAATTTAATTTCAACAGACCTTTTCGATAGTTGAACGCCTTAATCAAATAGCCAATATCTCCACCTGACACCAATACCCATTGGTGAACTTCAGCTATTTTATTGACCAGGACAAATGGCAATTACCCGAATACAATTCGTAATTGTTCATTCGTAATTTGTAATTAATTTGACATTATTTAACGCACAATAATCTCAATATATGTTAAAGACAATTGGTCAACAACAAGGAAGAAGGTCCTGGGCAGAGCCCTGGAAAATCAAAATGGTAGAGCCTTTGGATATGACAACGCGTAAAAAGCGAGCCAAGGCATTAAAAAAGGCGGGCTACAACACTTTTTTGCTCAAATCCAAAGATGTTTACATCGACTTGCTGACGGACAGCGGAACCAGCGCCATGAGCGATCGCCAATGGGCAGGCATGATGCTTGGGGACGAATCCTATGCCGGCAGCGTAAACTTCTACAACCTGGAAAAGGCCGTTAACAAGTACTACTCCTTCAAATATCTGGTGCCTACCCACCAGGGCCGCGGTGCGGAACACCTGATCAGTCAGACCATGATCAAACCCGGACAATTCGTACCAGGTAATATGTACTTCACCACCACTCGTCTTCACCAGGAAATAGCGGGAGGTACTTTCGTTGATGTGATCATAGACGAAGCCCACGATCCAACCAATGAACATCCTTTTAAGGGAAACATTGATCTTCAAAAGCTGGAAGATCTGATCAAAAAAGAAGGGGCTGATAAAATTGCCTATGTGAGCCTTGCGGGGACTGTTAATATGGCTGGTGGACAGCCGGTAAGTATGAAAAACATCAGGGATGTTCGGGAACTTTGTGATAAGTACGGCATCCTGCTTTATCTCGATGCTACCCGCCTGGTGGAAAATTCCTGGTTTATAAAAGAAAGGGAAAAGGGATATGCCGATATAAGCGTCAGACATATTCTCAAGGAATTTTGCAGTTATGCCGATGGCGCCTGGATGAGTGGTAAAAAAGACCACCTCGTGAATATTGGTGGCTGGCTTGCCGTAAATGACCCCAAGGTGTTTGATAAATTGAGAAACCTGGTTGTGGTCTATGAAGGCCTGCATACTTATGGCGGTATGGCCGGTCGTGATATGGAAGCCATGGCTATCGGTATCAAGGAATCCGTTCAGGACCAACATATTCGTTCCCGTATCGGACAGGTGTATTACCTGGGGCAATTGCTGGAAGATTGGGGGATTCCGATTGTAAGACCAATAGGTGGGCACGCCATCTTTCTGGATGCCAAAGCTATTTATCCTCATATTCCTCAGGATCAATTTCCGGCGCAGACACTGGCAGCCAATATCTATCTCGATTCAGGTGTGCGCGGTATGGAACGGGGAGTCGTCAGTGCCGGAAGAGACCCCAAAACCGGAGATCACCGTTACCCAAAACTGGAACTCATGCGGCTGACGATCCCGCGTAGAGTATATACTGAGGCCCATATGGATGTTATTGCAGAATCCGTTAAAGCGGTGTATGATGAACGTGAAAAAGCCAAAGGGTTAAAAATGGTTTACGAACCAGAATACCTGCGCTTTTTCCAGGCTCAGTTTGAGCCGTTGAAATAGGCTATATTGTAAAGATAAACTCAGGGTCTTACTTGTACCCCCTTTAATCACTAATGTGGTATTCCTGCTTTTATTATAGAGGAAGCGGTAAATGTAAAGTGTAGATTGCAGAATGAAAATTGTAAAAGTTAACACCGTCTCAACCTGAATTCAAACAACTTTTACCATCTGCGATCTTCCTTTTGCTTGCTTCCCTCGGGTTCACATTCGGATCGAAAAAAGCGAATACCCGTTAATTTAGGGAAACCGTTCAAGTAAGGCTCTGAGTTAAAATGATTGGTTTTGCAGAATCCTGAAAGTTGTTTTCCTCCCGGAAAATATTTACTTTTTTGGCAAATTTTAATATTTTATTGCAAACAACTCGTCCTTTGTTTTGAGGACGTTCTCCATATCTGATAAACCTTTAATTAAAATTTAAGATATTGTTTTCGAATAACTTTTGATAATTCGTAAACATGAAAAAAAATACGTTTTTTATTATGAAAACAATTTGGGCTCTTATTGTATTTGTGGTATGCCCGGTTTTTTCTTTTTCACTTAAAGCACAAACAAAACCCGTCAATTTTTTTGAAGAAGTTAATCTTCGAATAGAAGACCAGAACTTTTCTTCCAACTCAGATACCTTATTTGTTCAAGGCGATGAACACCTGCGGTTTGAATTTGATCAGGATCAGGCAGTTATGGAAGTTGAACTTATTCCAAAATCCAAATATTCCATTAAACAACTGGATTTGCTGCCGTCTGAAGATTTTGACCTCATCGACAGCATTCTGAACATCAATGATCAGGCCTATCGGTTCAAAATAAAATTTAAAAACCTTACCCAAAGCAGGTTTTTACAATTTAACTTATCCGTTCTTTCTACAGCTTATGCCAAACCCTATATCCAGACCATAAGATTGTTGCAAACGACCAATACGGATGCCTTCCTGGAGCCAAAGGACAACAAACTTTTTATCGGAGAAGAACGCACTTTCAAAATAGAAACGAACAGGCCTTTTAACTTTATGTTTCCCGAGCAATGGACACGTGGGAAAAACATCAATTATAAATTGATGCACCAGCGGGGAGAAATGATAATACAACTGAGGGCAACCAGGGAAGGCTTGCAAAAGATAAAAATTCCGTTAAAGCTTAAAGTTCCCGGGTTTGATGATTCCACGCGTATGTTATTTCATTACCTGTCTCCTCTGGAAATAGAATTTGATGTAAAAACGAGTAAACTCGTTTTTCTGCAGTCCAATAAAACCGATATTTCTTTGTCTTCGGAAAATCAAAAAGATGGGATCGAAATTGAGTTGGACTATTCTCCGAACCTCGAATTGAATAAGACTTATCGATTGGAAAAACAGGAGAAACCAGGCGGGTTTCTGGTAGCTGAGATATTTACAAAAAGTGTCCTCTCCAATGGTCGTATTTTATGTCAGTTGAGAACCTATAATCTTCATAGGCAGTCCGAAGGTTATTTATATCTGAAAGATGGAGATTTGGCCACATTTATTACCAATTTTGATATTACTCCTCCAATGAAAATCGATGAGGTGACGGTATTGCCCAAAAAAGGAAACTACAGTTCCGGAAACAGAATTTATGCAGGAGAAATCCTGGATATTAGGATCAAAGGAGAAGGGTTATACAAAGCAAGGTTTACCTTTGATGGATTATCTGTTTTGCCATCCGATTCCTTATTGCGCACAGAAAAAGAAATGATCTTTTCTGTCCGGGTTCCTTTAAGAATAAATAAGTCGGAGATAAATATCCTCAATTATAATGCTCCCACCGGAAAAGTGTTAAAAGTGGAAGAATTTCAGGTGGCACACCAATTGGATTTTGTCAAATTGGATTTAGGTGAATCCAGGGAAATAGTAGTTGATAAAATAGAAAAGACGATTTTTGCAGATCATACCATTCCGGATATTTTGATTCAGTTTGATCCCGATAAAATTGATGCTAAAGAACGGCTTTTCGGAAAACAATATCTTAATATTGAAGTTGTTGTGACCGATAAAAACAACCGTTTACTGGATAAGCAAAACATTCCTATGGCTGTCATTTGCCCGGGGGAAAGTTCGCCTCGTTTTGGTTTTTATGACACGAAAAATTGCGGGCAGGAAACGATACGCATAAACAGGTACCTGAGGCAAAAGACATTTGATCTCGAAGGGTGGGACAGGATTGAAGTTATTATCCAACACGACAGGACGAAACACGGGGGACAAGGATTTTATAAAAAGGCAGAAATAATTTTACGTCAGAAATCTTCCTTTGATCTCGACGTGTCTTTTCCTGCAGGTTTGGTTACCAAAAAAATAGGAACAGAAGGTTTCGGTAACCTCAGTGGGGTGAGTATGGCTATTGTAGCTCAGTTTAGTTTTTATCACCCTGACCGTATTGCTAAACCGCGGCCTTTCAAGGTGGGCGTAGGTTTTTTGGCCTTTAACGCATTTAATTTTGCTGAGAATGCAACCAACAGGGATGTAGGCATCGTGCTTTTGGGCAGCCTTTATCCAATACCCAGCAGAGACCGGAGCAAACTTAGTTTTCCGTTGTATCTGGGAGGAGGTTACTTTTTGGCTGAGTCAAAATTCTTTTTCCTGCTGGGACCGGGGATCCGGGTACAGATTTAACAGGTAATGGCGATAGCTTTGCCTGCCAGAGGAACAAAATCAGACAGACCTAAACGCGAAATTTGGTCAGGAATGAAAATATCCATACCTTTCGCGCTTGAAATTTTTCTTGGCTTAAAAAAATACTGAAAGATGAAAAAGATATTTCCAATTGCGTTTATGTGCGGCATGGCATTGACCTTCTTTGCTTGTCAAAATAATGCCGATAACAATTCAGAAGCAGATACGACAACACCTGCTGCAACGACACCTGTGACACCGAATGCTCAGACACCTGCTGCTCCTGCGACTAACATTACCACCAATTCCGGAGTGGAGCATTATATCTGTCCCAACGGTCACGTAGGTTCCGGAGGAGATGCACCAGGTTCCTGTACTCAATGTGGAGCAGAACTCGCTCACAATCAGGCCTATCACAATGCAACTCCGGGGCAGACGCCTACAACGACAAGCCCGATAATCCAGACTCCACAACAGCAACAACCTGCTGCCGCTAAAAATGCAGCCGGGGAGTGGCACTATGTATGCTCTGCCGGTTGTGGTGGTGGCGCCGGGGCTCAGGGCAACTGCCCTAATTGCGGTTCTGCCTTGTCACATAACCAGGCTTATCATAACTAAACATTTGGCCTGATCAGAAAAAAGTGATATCCCGATTTCAATGGAAAGCGGTTATCACTTTTTTTATTTGAATTCTGTTCTTAACAAAAGTTCCAGTCATGATCACCAAACCCAGCCTCCTGCTGGACGAACAAAAATGCCGACGAAATATTCAGTTGATGGCTGAAAAGGCAGACCGAAATGGCGTTGTATTCCGGCCTCATTTCAAAACCCATCAATCTCTTGAAATAGGTCGTTGGTTTCGGGATTATGGCGTGAACAAAATAACCGTGTCTTCCCTGGACATGGCGCAATATTTTGCTGCGGAATGGGAGGATATCACCGTTGCCTTCCCGGTGAATATTCTGGAAATAGATACCATTAACGAACTGGCAGAAAAAATAAGTTTAAACCTCCTGGTAGAATCCAAAGAGGCCATTCAGTTTCTTCAGCGAAATTTAAAGCACGCTGTGGGCTTTTTTGTCAAAATAGACGTGGGCACTCACCGTACCGGTATGGATCCGGAAAATAAACAGGCTATTGGAGAAATATTGTCCTTATCCTCAAAAGAGGATAAACTTCAATTCAAAGGTTTCCTTGCTCATGCCGGACATTCCTATCAGTGCCGTAGCCGTAAAGAGATCCAAAAGGTCTTTAATGAAACAACCCTGATAATGACCAAACTGAAAGCACAATATGTGGACGATTACCCTGATCTTCTCATATCTGTCGGGGACACTCCGGGCTGTAGTGTGGTCGATGATTTTTCAGGTATTGACGAAATCCGTCCCGGTAATTTTGTCTTCTATGATCTGATGCAGGTGCAAATCGGAAGTACAGATTTTGACCATATTGCCGTGGCGATGGCTTGTCCGGTTGTTGCCATACATGAATCCCGCAATGAAATGGTCGTCTACGGCGGAGGCGTGCATTTTGCGAAGGATCGGTTGGAGGATGAAGAACTGGGGGTTATTTACGGAAGGGTAGTGGAACCCCAAAATGCTGGCTGGGGTAAAGTTATTCCGGGAATGTATATACGCAGTTTGTCTCAGGAACATGGGGTTGTGGTGGCTCCTGAGGGAGAAATTTCAAAATACAATATTGGGGATCTATTGATTGTTTTGCTCGTTCATTCCTGTATGTCGGCTGACCTTATGCGCAGATACTGCACAACTGATGGAGCCTGGATTGAGACTTAAAAAAAAGAGCTGCCCGATGGACAGCTCTCCTTTTCATTTTTATTTTTTGGGTAACGACTAGTGATAGTTTTATGGTTTCAAGGCCAGTAAATATCCGATTCGAAAATTCAGGGCCATGGGGTTATGAATGTAAATTTGTTAGTATATCCTTGGAGAATAGAAATTGTTACCCCCGGACCCGAAAAAAAATGAATTAGTCAAAAGAAATCCGCTCAGCCTTACTTTTTAATAAAACAGGGCTATCTGATACGGGACTGTTCAAAGTCCCCGTTTCAAGTGTTGCAAGGGCTGGCATGCCCGGTAAAAAGTGCCCGGATTATTATTGATAATAAGGGATTTATTGATTCAGGAATAATGTTAAATGCATTTTACCCCCTAAAACTAATCCTGTTTTTAATCACCAATATTCCGTGTAACCATCAGGAACGACCGAAGGCTCTCTCAAACTTTTACATTCAGAAGCTGTTTCATAATAAATCAAACAATAAAACATGAGAAACCTTTTACCTATCCTGTTGATGCTATTGGCCATTAATTTATCGGCTCAAAAAGATACTATCGCCACTGAAAAAGGCGATCTGATCCTTTCGCCTATACTTCATGCCACCATGGTCATGGAGTGGAATGATAAAACCATTTATATCGACCCCTATGGCGGAGCAGAACGTTTTGAAGGGTTCAAGGTGCCCGATCTGGTGATCATTACCCATAAACATGGTGATCATCTCGATGCGAGTACACTGGCGGCGTTATCATTGGATAAAACCGAACTCATAGCTCCCCAGTCTGTCATTGAAGCGCTAGGGGATATTTCCTTTGGCAAGATCACTTCCTTAAAGAACGGTGAAACAGCGGAAACTCAGGACTTGAAGGTACATGCAATCCCAATGTACAATCTGCCCGAAACAGATGATTCCCGTCATCCCAAAGGCTGGGGAAATGCTTATGTGATCGAAATCGCCGGAAAGCGTTTTTATATTTCCGGAGATACAGAGGATATTGATGAAATGCGCCACCTTAAGGACATCGATTTTGCCTTTGTCTGCATGAACCTTCCTTACACCATGGATATCCGACAGGCCAGTTCGGCAGTCCTGGAATTCAAACCTAAAGTCGTTTATCCTTTCCATTACCGCGGAGGCGGGGGTAAATTCAGTGATGTGGAAGCGTTTAAACGTATTGTCAATGAAGGAAACTCCAATATCGAGGTAAGATTGCGGAACTGGTATCCGGAGAAATAAAAACTTGTCACATCAACCTGATTTTTTGAAACAAATTCTAAATTTGGCGGAAATTCAATCCACAACAATTATGAACAGGATATTTTTGGTCATGGCCCTTGCCTCATTCGCAGCTTTGTTATCTGCGCAAAACGATCTGATCATTCCGAGGAATTTATTGCCGAATTATGAATCCGGTATCCGCAGTAAAACAGGAACACCCGGCCCGAATTACTGGCAAAATCATGCAGACTATAAGATAGATGTGGAATTTATTCCCGGAAACCGAATGGTTAAGGGGAGTGAAACAATTCGTTATTTTAATGAAAGCCCGGATACGCTTGAAAGCCTCGTCCTGGCTTTGTACCAAAATGTGCTGAACAAGGAGGCATATCGTGTCCGGGCATTGCCTAAAGATATTTTACAGGACACCACGGTACATGTTCAACACCTGGTGATCGGGGGTAAACCGGTTGATATGAAAAAAAAGGTCACCTATACCAGTACCAACATGCTCATTGAATTGGATAATCCCATCCTGCCCGGCACACATGTTGACATAGAAGCCAATTGGTACTATCAGATGATCGAAGGTCTGCAATTCAGAACCGGAGATTATGGTAATGGAGTGGTGTTTGTCGGTTATTTCTACCCAAAGGTTGCCGTTTATGACGATGTCGATGGCTGGGATAAGAAGGATTATAATCTATTGCATGAATTCTATTCGGACTTCAACAGTTACGATGTCCGGATTACAGCTCCGGCGGACTATATCGTAAGTGCTACCGGGCGTTTACAAAATTCAAAGGAGATTTTGCTGCCTGAATTTGAAAGCCGTTACCAGAAGGCACTTAAATCAGCAACCGTGGTGCATATTGTGGACTCCCTTGATTTGGAAAAAGGAGCTGTGACCCGCAAAGCCCCCAAGCATACCTGGCATTATAAAGCATCGATCTCACCGGATTTTGCTTTTTCAGCCTGTAAAAATGCCTTGTGGGATGGTTCGACGGTTAAATTGAAAAGCAAGGATGTTTTCGTAGATGCCGTATATCTCAAATCATCCTGGGATTTTTTCCAGGTGGCCAAAGTGGCGGCAGGAGCCATCAAATTTATGTCGGAAGTTTTTCCGGGAGTTGACTATCCCTACACGGACATGACCATTATCAATGCCGGGGCAGCCATGGAATTCCCTATGATGGTTAATGACCCAAGTGTATCCAGTGAACGGTCAATACATTCTTTGACGGTACATGAGGTGGCACATACCTACTTTCCATTTTATATAGGTACCAATGAACGCAAATATGCATGGATGGATGAAGCCTGGGCCAATGTGGCGCCTGTATTTTATTTTGAAAATATGGCATGGGAAACGGATTATATTCCCTATAAACTGGAAAGATATTACCGCATAGCCGGCACACAAGAGGAACTGCCGATAATGACCCTGACCAATTACCTGGAATATTATCCGGCCTACCGTCATGCCACTTACAGCAAACCGTCTTACGGGCTTTTATTCCTGCGGGACCTCCTGGGCGAGGACGTATTTGCCGAAAGGCTGAAAGCTTATTTTAAAAACTGGGGTTTCAAACATCCTGTTCCTTACGATTTTTTCTACGCCTTTAATCCGGATAATGATCCTGTTGTCAACTGGTTTTATAAAAAATTCTATTTTGAAACCAGTTATGCCGACCTGAGTCTGGTTCAGGAAGGAGACCAGCTGAAAGTTCTCAATAAAGGCGGTATGCCATTGGCTTTTGAAATTGAGTTGATCGGAAAAGGTGGGGCACGGACGAAAAAGAGTATGCCGGCACAAGTATGGCAAGATACCGATGAAATTTCTTTGGAAGCGAAGGGCGATTTCCAAAAAATTGTATTGAAAAGTCAATGGAACCTGGATGTGAATATGGAGGATAATGTAATTACTTATGATAAATAAAAACCTTCCATACCAATGGGTTATACCACCGGATTACGTTAAGAATCCGTCGGGTTATGCAAAGTAAAAGCCTCTGCGCCATCTATAATCATCAATCATCAATCGAAACCACCCATAGCCAATAATCAAAGATATTCCCCTTTTTCAGGCACAATTCCTGTTCAATCTTTGCGCCTCGGGTCAGAAGCATTTGCCGGTATTCTTGCAGATTGTATTGATGTGGGTGCAGAATATCGCCGGGAATAGCCTTGAAAATTGGTTGCAGCCACGAGTGCTTATGTGCGTCAGTTGAGATGATCAGTTGTCCGCCGGGAGTGAGTGCCGATAAAAGGATGTCCAGGCTCCGATGAATATCGGAAACATGATTGATGGCATTAAGGCAAAAAATAAAGTCGTATTGAAGCGAAGGGTTGAATTGCTCCAGAGAGCATTGGATGAAATTTACATTAGGGTGGTTTTTGGGCCGGAAATGGGGTAATGTAGCTTCGTACTGATCGAGCAAAGGGTCGATGGCGTCTATTTTATGGTCGTTAAGAATAAGGAAGATTCCCGCCGGGCCACAACCCGCGTCAAGAATGGTGTTGCCTTTAGCCGGATGGATGTCGATCTGATCCAGCACACGTTGCCAATATCGTTTTTTTGCCGACAAATATTCTTTCACCGGCCTTTCCCTGAGATAGTTTTTCCACCACCTCAATTCAGCTGCCTGTGCTATTTTCCATCGTAATTTCATATCTTGTTGCCAAATACAGTTTGCAGTATGTGCAGAAGGTACCAGTTGTTGAAGATTGGTTGAAAATGAAAGGATATTAATCGCTTGGCGATTATATCACGATCAACCAATAACAAAAAATCGAAGATACGTTTTACACAAGGCAGTGCCAAATATTTTTAATAACCCAAGGATATGTTATACGCGGTAGGAACCAGAGTTCGATTCAAAAATACAGGAGATGAAGGTATTGTTGTAGCCATGCTGGATGACAATATGCTCAGGGTTCGCCTGGATAATGGGATGGAAATTCCTTCATTTATTGAAGATCTTCAACGCCAGGATGATGAGGAAACCGGTAAAGTAAAGGCCAAGATCGTCAAAGGCAAACAACCCAAGAGACCGGCAGCACCTATAGATCTTAAATCCAAATCACAATATACCATTATCAAAAGTTATGGCTTACAACTGGCCTTTGATCCTGTACTAAAATCCGATGGTACCACTGAGAAATTTGCTATGTTGCTGATTAATGACACAAAGTACGATTGTCTGTACACCCTTGCATTGTCATTGAAAGGATATGTGGAAGAAAAATATAATGGGAAAATTCTCGGCGAAACGATGGTGCCCGTCGGTGAATTATTTTACGACGAACTCAATGATTCCCCCGAAGTGGAGATCGAATGCTGGCGTATTACTACTATGGGAACAGGAAATCGCTTGCATAAGGTTCTCAAAATAAAAGCCAAACAGTTTTTTAAAAGCCTCAAAACAGCTCCTATACTGGATAAGCAGGTACATTTATACCGGATTTTCGAAAATATTGCCGACTCTGAAAGTCCGCGATATAAAAAGAAGACAGAAGACTTAAAAACTTATACCAAGCGTAGTGCAGCAACCCCCGTAAAATCGCGCAGCAATCTGAAAAGGCTGGGACATGAAGTGGAGGCCCTCGCCAATTTCACAACAGAGATTGATTTGCACATTGAAAAACTGGTCAATAATTCCTCCGGCATGAAAAATGCTGATATTGTGAGGATACAGATGGCTGCCTTTGACAAATTCATGAGTCAGGCCATCCGTTTGGGGGTGGACAGGGTATTCCTGATACATGGCATGGGGGAAGGAAAACTAAAAAACATGATCGCTTCACAGTTAATACAAATGCCCGAAGTAGTTTCCTTTAAGAATGAGTTCCACCCCAGGTATGGGTATGGAGCTACAGAGGTGATATTTAAGGAGGAGCAGTAGTTTTTGTATTCAGTTGTCAGTAGTACCCATGGGGAAAAACTCATCCCCAAGTTGTTTTTACCGATTACAATGAAAAGTAATGCGGGAAATGTTCAACAATAAATATACCGGATTTGGATTGCTGGCCGTTTTGCTTTGGAGCGCTACGGTTGCGCTGGTTCGTAGTATATCTGAGCAAATCGGGCCTGTTTCTGCAGGGGCTGCCGTGTATTTTACGGGTGGTCTGATGTCTTGTATCTATTGGTTCTATTCAAAAAAAAGCAGTTTAAAAAAATCAAATTTTCCAGTTCGGTATTTTGTGAGTACCGGAACTTTGTTCCTGATATATACGGTCAGTTTGTTCCTGGCTTTGGGCCTTGCGAATAGCAGAATGGAGGCCATCGAACTGGGATTGGTCAATTACCTGTGGCCGGGATTGACAATATTATTGTCACTGGTTTTATTATCCCGAAAAGCTTCCCTATGGATAATTCCGGGTACCTTTTTGGCTTTGACGGGTATTTTTCTGGTGTTGACCGCCGGTACCGAATTTAATTTCCAAAGCTTTATCAACCATGTAACAGAAAATCCTATGGCCTATATCTGTGGTCTGTCGGCGGCAGTTTCCTGGGCCTTTTATTCCAATCTGACCAGATTGTGGAAAAGTGTAGATGAATCGGCTTTTGTACCTTTTTATATTTTGATTACCGGTGTGTTTTTATTGCTTCTGACTTTCATTTTTCCGGAAGAACGCACCTTTAGTACCGGACTGGTGGTGGAGGTATTGTTATTGAGTTTGTCTACGGTACTGGCCTATGTCTTTTGGGAAAAATCGATGCAAAAAGGGGATCTGGCTTTGGTGTTGCCTTTTTCCTACCTGACACCTTTTTTTTCTACCCTGGTCAGTGCTGTTTATCTCAGTGTATTCCCGGATGCCAGACTATGGATGGGGTGTTTGATCCTGGTTGTCGGATCATTTATCAGCTGGAAGTCTTTGAAATGACCTATATCCATAAATAGTGTTCCAAGGTTGTTCCAAGGTTGTTCCAAGTGAGTATCCGGACAAAATTACTTTTAACTAAATCAAATACGTTATAAAAAATCAATAGGTTTTTATTCACCACAGGGTTCGCTGAGTTGACACAGGGATCACAGAGTTTAAAATGAAACAATTTTGGAACAACCTGAAACCATTTGAAACTATTTCTGTCCAGGTACTTGGTTTCAAATTGTTTTGGTCTGGGTACGCGGAATCTCCTTCTAGTCGTGTTTAAAAGATCGACAAATCTCTCATTACTTTCATTATTCGAGTCGAATGTCAACGACCACTTTCCCTGTTAAATTTCCATTTAAAACATAAGCATTGGAGGATTTTTCATTGACCGTAAATTCCCCGATAGTTGAACCATTTCCGGAAATATGAATATCGACCATCATGTTTTTATACTTCATTCCCAATAAAGAAACTTCATTGATGTGTTGAGGCAGGTATGGTTGAAAAGAAATACCTGATTCCGAAAACTGCATACCAAGGATGCTTCTGAAAATCATGCGTAAATATGCCGTGGCGCTCCATGTCTGACGTTCGGCACAAAACCATTCTGTCCATTCTTTTAGATGTGGCTCCTGAATACCACCATATTTTGTACCTTTCGTAGGGTGATAGATCTCCACAAACTGAAAATCCCTGTTGGCATGGTTTGTCAGTGCGTTGAACTCATGATCAAATATTTCGTTTCTCCGGTATTGCATAGCTGCTTCTGCCCAAAATCCCTGTATGTGTGGCCATACAGTTCCGCTGTGACGGCCGTAGCTGTCCAACGAATCATTCCGGTATCTTGGGAAACCGGGATAAACACAAGGAATGCCTGCAGGTTCTACCACTATTGTTTTAAAAATGCTTTCGGCTTGTTGCTTATCTGCTATATCGAATAAAAGACAAAAGGAAATACCCAGACTTTCCTGCGCATCACAATTACCAAAAGGATCGATGAGATAATTATAGTTTCCTTTGTTGGGGTTCCAGAAATTTCTGTTGATGGAATTTTTGAGTGCCACTGCTTTTTGTTCCCATGCCGGATCAGCTTTCTTGTTGAGGGCATCGGCCATTTTTGAAAGCAAAACATAGGTTTGGTAATAAACAGCATTGGTGGATAAAGTCTGCATGGGTATTCCATAACCGACAGGATGTTTCAGATCATCGTTGACTTCAGCCCATTGGTAAATTCCCGAATAACTTCCGGATTTCTCCTTTTCCTGGTGTCTGGTATAAATTTCAGGATAGGCCGCTACACCATCCCCGTAAACCGCCGGGCCGCGAAATAAGCCCGTTGTTGTTGAAAATTCATCTCTTTCAAGCAGAGACAGGGTGTTTTGGGAAGTTTCGAAAGCGAATTCAAGAAAGTCGCTGTCCCCGGAATACAGGTAATAATTCCAGGCACCGATGGTCCAGATGATCTTGTCCCAATATTGACCGATGATAATTACATCACCATTGTCGTCCTTTTGTGTTTGGGCCAGTAAAGTGTTTCTGGAAATTTCGGGGGAAAGTACTCCAAATCCATTCCAGACATTAATAGCGGCATCTCTGGTCCAGGGTTTGCCATAAACGAGTCCGGCATATAAACAGGGCGTTTTTGCCTGGAGCAACCCGGATTTGTGATATTGGATATTACCTGAAATATCTCCAATAGCAATGCGATAGGCTTTGGCGATTTTGTGTGTGGATGCTCCGTTGATGAGCAGCGAAGGGATAATCATGGAGTTGTTAACAAACTCATTGGGGGCAGGTACGTTTTTGGTTGAAGTACATTGCCCGAGCAGCAGTGTCAATAAACTCAGGAGAAAGGTGATATTTTTCATGATTAGCTGTAACTTAGAATTTGAGAAAGAAGACGGTCACAAATTTAACTTTTATTATCCCCTGATTATAGGGCTTCCTTTTGTTAAACGAACAAATACCATTCTTTTTTAATTTCCAAAAAAAAGGAAAATGTTGAAAAAAAGAATTCAGAGTTTTAAATATGCTTTCAAAGGAATTCGTTCGATGTTCCTTACGGAACCCAATGCCTGGATACATTTGATTGTTAT
>CALODM010000020.1:0-15548 GCA_942492125.1 uncultured Bacteroidota bacterium | reverse complement strand
TGAAACTTCAAGTTTTCCATGTTCTTGCCAGGGAGATTACGCAAGTGTATTATCGGGATATATATATAATCCCAAAAAGATTGCCAGTATGCTTAGTTTTATGTGCATAGTTAGATTTTTTATTAAGTTTTCATCAATTGATACTATTCAAATATTTTTCTAACATAGTGAAACCATCTTTTCCAACTTTGTTTCTGTCATCAGCATTATTTGGATTAAGACCATTTTCTGTTTCCCATAAGTCGGGCATTCCGTCCTGATCAGTATCAGTGGGTGCAGGGGCTGAATTTAATATGGGCCAAGCTCCCACATCTTCCTGGCTATTGATAATTTTACCCGTGCGGTTCTTAACATCATTCACAATTCGATTATCTACAGCATCGCGCTTTGGTAAACTGGCTCCACCATCTTCCAAAACTCGTTGGTATGCTAATTTCGCATCTACTGTTTGCACAGGTCCTGTTTCGAAGGCTTTGTTCTGCTTGTAGTCCTGAATATTCTTTTCAGTCCAGGTGTTACGAAACTTTACAAGTGACCATTGATCATCAGGAAGCTTTTCGTTATAATAATTGCCTGAGAAATATGATTGATTATAAGGAGATCCGGTAGAATAAGCATATCCGTCTTCTCTTGAATCAACTCCCGGAATAAGATAGTTTCCCACGTAATTGAGACGGGTTACACTACTGGTGTCTTTATTATAGCCGGCATGTGATCCACCCCAGTTATATATTACATTGTTCCTGAAATCTAACAGCAAGCCTTTCGGGTCTTTGTCGTGAGGATTAGAGTCGTAGTTTCCGGGACGAGGATTACGACCAACATTATCCGCATAAAGATTATTCAGATAACTGTATTTTGCGCCTCCGGTTCCCCTGATTAAGGATCCGAAACCATGGTGGTCCACATTCAGACCTTCAGTGATAAAACACCATTGTACAGTTACGCGATTCAGCGTGGGCTTTCCCGATGAGACAGATAGTGCTTCATCCAAACTCCAGCTGGCGGAACAATGATCTATAATGATATCCTCACCAACAGATATATCGATGGCATCCTTACCCTGATTAGTGCCGCCTTCACCAAATTTACTATCGCCCAGTCGAACGCGGATGTATCGGATGATAATATCATGAGTATATATCTTTACCGTTTCTCCTCTCAGGCAAATTCCATCACCAGGAGCCGTTTGTCCGGCAATGGTTATGTATGGGTTTTTAATACTGAGTCTTGTCTTGAGTAAAATAGTTCCTGAGACCTCGAATACAACAGTGCGAGGGCCTTCCTGTTCAACGGCCCAGCGTAAACTTCCTTCCCCCTGATCGTTCAGATTGGTAACATAGAGTACCTGCCCTCCACGACCGCCTTTGGAATATGCACCAAATCCTGCGGCAGTTGGGAATGCAAGTTGTTGAGACCATGAAGTCGAAAAGAACATAGTAAATATGAGTAGTATTAAAATTTTCTTCATAATGTTTTTAGTTAAGGTAGTTTTATTCCACAACATCAATAATAACACGTTTATAGCGTGTTAATCGTGGTGATCCATGATCGGTAACTGCAAGAATAATGTGCATGGTACCTGTTCCCGGACGCATTACCCGACTGGTTTTTACCTTGAACGAGGCTTTAGCTTGATCGAAACCAACAATATCAAGTTTAATACCTGAACTTGAGCTTGACATCGGGCGGGTACCTGCCTCTTCATAGCAGAACCACTCGTATGAAAGCGGATCTCCATCCGGATCGCTTGTGCCCTCAGCACTAAGTTCAATAAGCTCACCTTTTCTGGCTTTGATATATGCGGGATGATCAAGTTTCACCACTGGCGGATGGTTGGCTTTATCGTAGGCTTTGATTGTCCAGTCCATTCTTGCAGCAAAATCGTTTTGGTAAGCTTCGCGCCATCTCCATATTGTTGCGTGGTTGGTTGTGTGCCATTCACCGTCATTACCAAGCACCTCATCCTGTACGTTGGTCCAGATTGGGCGGGTTTCGGGTTCCAGGAACCATCTTTCCGTACGAGGTGTATATAGCTCGTAGCGACCTCCCCATCCTCCCCAGTTGGGATGATCGGGGCTGTTTAATCCATTGTTTATTAAAAACAGAAAACTTGGAGAATCTCCTTCCATCATAAATTTCCAACGAGGATATTCAGCGCCTAAGGGGCCCTTACTGCGGATATTTTTTTCGAGCCATTCATTAGTAACCAATGAAAAGTCTGCTCCATCAAAGCGACCGTGAAATTTATCACCACCAATGGCAATCCATGTGGCATGGTGGTATCCACCACCCCCATTAACCCCAGGAGTCACAATGTAAAAAAGACCTGGAAACTCTTTGCGTATCCATGGGCCACTATTGTCCTGATCAGAGATAGCATAAACCCGAAGTTTGGCAACAAATTTGGCAAGCTCTTTGGCAGAACGTGTTGAACGTACTTTCCACAATGCTTGAGCCAAAACGTTTGGACCTCCCCAAACCGTCACCCATAGCGGCCTTGAATCCTCGCGATCTACGGCCTTAATCAGGGCTTCAGATCCTGGTGAATCCTTCCCTTCTCCAACGCCATCCATTCCACCAACAGGAATTCCTTTTGAGATACAATTTTTTAAATACTCAGCTTCAGGGAAACCGGGTTCATTAAGTTCCAGGTTGTCACGAACTTTTCCATAAGCTTCAACTATCTGTTGGATGCGATCAGGATTAACTGTTCTTACAACTTCCGTAGCAACAAGACCTTCAATATCTAATTGGTTAGAATAGGTCATTAACCTTACCATTGACATCTGGTCATCCGGATCACCACCAATGTCGGTTAAAACAAAAAGTCGAGGTTTTTCCTGAGCTGAAACTATAGCTGTTCCAAAAAGCAAGAAAAAAAGTAATGCTCGCATTATTGTAAGCTGAAAAAGGCGACCATTTTTAAGCGAATAGCCTTCGTTTTTTAATTTAGTCATCTTTGTTTGTATTTAAATTACACAATATATTTTGTGAATTTTCGATTGTTTATTATTGAGTTATAACACTACTAAAATACTATTCAATTAGAGTAATCCGCAAAGCCATATAGGGATTGCCGGGAAGTTTGACGGAACGTTTTTTCTTGTCAATAAATCTGTATCTGTTCATTTTTTCAATTTCAAAGCTTGTTTTAACGGGCTTAATGGTCATATTCCAGGTATCAATTAATTCAACCTTGAATTTCATGCCATCTTTGAGACCGTTCTTTGGCAGTTCAAAATTCCAGTTATTAATATTTTCTTTTCCAAAATAAATCAGGTAGTATTTTCCATATTCTCCAGCAATGTTTCGTGTGTATGCGTGGTCAATGGGTTCCATTCCATCCTGTGGTCCGCTCTCAACAATTTCCCGCAGAAAAGCAATCCTTGAGGGGCTCTCACCACGCATAACTCCTCCGTCAGAGATCCAATTAATTCCAGATGGATCAACAAAGGCATCTCCATGAGTGGCATATGTTCCGCCGATAATAGCAAGCCAAAAGCGATAGACCATTTCTTCACCTGATAACTGGCCCCACCGACTTGAAATATCTCCTTCGTAATTGATCTCATCGTTAATGACCGGTTTCCTGTAAATATCCCGTACCATTGCCGCGGCGCCAAATGCCCGTACAGCATTATAATACTGAAAGCTAACATGGGTAACCCAGGGCTTAGTGTAGTCGTAAAGCACATCTGCGTTATGAATAGACAACATATGATGGTAAGGATCTTTATTGGCTACAATTTGAAAAAGCCTGTCCCAGTCATCTGTGGTGAAGTAATCCATAAAACTATTTTCATTAGCCATACTCCACCAAACGTTACGGTAAGCAGCTAATCTGGCTACCGCATATTGGGTAAATCGATCGTTCGTTTCATCATCCATTCTGTCAAAGCCCCAGGTTTTCCCATCGTAAGGCCGAAAAAGAATTACATCGGCCTGAATACCAAGGTCCTGAATCTGTTGCAAACATTTTTCAAATTCTTGAAAGTACTCGACATTAAATCGTGAAACGTCAAAATCATCAATTGATTTACCTTCAAACGGAAATTTATTCAGTTCGTAAGGGCCGGAGAGATACTTTTTCTTATAGGGTGGAACCAGCAAAAAGCGAACCTTGTTAAATGGAGCAGATTTCAATGTCTCAATTGTTTGCTTTCGGGTACTATCTGGTTGAAAAACCCATTCATAAATAGTTGTCCCAAAGGGGAAATAGGGTGTTCCATCCTGGTAAGCAAACTGGTATTGATCCCTCACCTTTATTGGCCCATGGTTATCCGGGGATGCCTGGGTGCAGGTAAATTTGCCTTCCTTGCCATCCAATTCCCTTCTGTTACTTTTTGTCTTGTAGGTCCATACACCTTCTTTGTCCGGCATAAACCGGATTTTAAACAGTCCGTCACCATCGTAAAACCCATCGGGTTCAAAATTACGTTCACCATCTGTAAACACGGCACTTAGTTCAATGCCAACGAATGGGTTACCTGTATCCGGCCCTTTTAGTGTTACTTCAAACATTCCCCATTTTTCAACAGATTTCTTTGGTGATTGTGAAAATACCAGTATGGGAATGAGCAAAAAAATGATACTTCCTAATTATCGTTTCATTGTTTTATTTTTTTTAAAGAGATCATATAGACTTCAATGTTATCATATTTTGTATCCAAATCCTGTCCTGTTGCTTTTATCTTTTTTCAGGTCAAGTCTATGACTAATTTCTCAGGTGTTCTGAATTCCATTTTTATTCTTGTCAACCACAGCCTTCATATTAGGATACTTTGCAAAATCGCCGTTATCCTGTTAATTGCGTCGTACTAAAACTACCCAGTCCTTGTCTGGATTATTTGGAGCAGTACCCAAGGACTGCATTCCAGATCCTTCAATCGTTTTAACGGACCCATCTTGCAATCCTCCTCCAATTCGAGGATCGTACCATTTGACCGAGTATTTCGCTACCGTCTTTTCTAAGGCCAGGTATTCTTCAATAGGCTCTCCCAAATCCAGTTGACTCTCTCCTCCTTTTTTCAATAAGATTACATAAGTATCATATTTTTTTGCAAAACAAAAATCACCTACTTGTGCCGGAAAATACGAAGATATCAACTGATTTTGTGATGTCATTTCTGTTACAGGCAGATCATTCTCTTTGAAAAAATCAATGCAGATCTTTCCCATATCCCAGAACAAATCCCTGCTACGATAATCTTCGCAGGTCAAATCTGAATGAGGGTGTTTATAACCAAAGTACCATTCTGTACCCCAACCTCCGGCCAACATATTACCCCAGAGTCCGTTGGTTCTGGCATTAAAGTGTTCAGGATTTTCATCATCCGTGATTAGTGCATCACTTGCATTGCCGGGCTCATCACAAGCCACTGCCCAAACTTTACCTGCTGCTTTGGATTCATCGATTACTCTTTTAGTCTGTGAGTTAACCCTACTGAAATCAGATTTATTGGTCTGTAGGGATGCGCCTGTTAATTTAGATTGATTGCCATACATTGCATCAAACCAATCTCCATTATGAATCACCATATGGTGATGATAAGGATCGGTGTCATAAATATATTGTGCAACAGACTGACGTTCTGATTCAAATAATGGCATAGATTTTCTACCATCAACATTCTTCGACCAATCACCAATTTCTTCACCAAGGTTCCAGTTCAAAGCAAGATGGTGTCCAAACCTGGCTATTAACTCACGATAATATAACCTGGTGTTGCCACCATTACCACCAAAGTCTAGTAAGCCTTGATTTTCAGATTCCAACGTTTTAAAATGAAGAAACAGGCCAAGTATTTGAGCATGATCAAAAACCATTTCCCATTGGTCCAGTTTTGAGCAATCAAAGCGGTCCCAAGTATCATAATCAATATAAGGAAACACGTTTTGATCATCACCTACAATATTGTTTGTTAAAAATGAAACAGAATTAAGTCCTTTGGATGCCAGATAATTTAAAGCTCCAATAATTTCCTTACCGCGGCCATCTGACCATTGGACATCCCCTTTTTTCCAATCTTTCAAATGAGGCCCCCAGGTTTTCACTAAATCGTCTTTATGGCCATCAGATTTAAAATCACCATCAAATCCATAGTAGGAAAGAAAATTCTCAGGTGCATCAGTTCCGCATTTATAAAAGTATTCGCCAGTTTCTGCGAATCGTAAATATCTCTCACCCACGTATTCAAGTCTGCCATGAGCCCTGAAATCCCTTCCAGATTTGTCGGATTTATCAATTATAAACTTACCGTTCATGCCATCCATATATCCTCCAGTTGGCACTCTGTCATCAGTTCGTGGTCTGACAGCAATCCATTTTCCTTTTTTAAAATCGACTTTATAATTCCAATCTCCAATTTCATCGGGACTAAAATGTACGCGCCATTTGTTCCCAGAAGTAGCAGTAGTCATACCGGCATTACCATCAGCAGCAAAGTAGCCAGGAACCTTATACGATTTTCCTGATTCCTTATGAATAAATGTGACGTTCAGGCGATAGTTAAAGAAGGGATTATACTCATCGGTTTCTGAGCATTCAGGACCATCGAAAGTCAAGGTAACAGTATGCCATTTTTGAAGTTCACCTGAAATTGTAACATTCTTTATTACCGAATTGCCAGGCGGCTGGGCTACTACTTTTCCAATAAAAACGGAAATTAGAAGAAATATAAAAAGTTGTTTTTTCATGGTTTTATTATTTAAAATTATTTGTATCCTTTCGTTGCGAAGGAAGCATCCAGTCAGCTCGTTGAGCGAATTCCGCTTGAACCTCGGCGCGCCATTTATAGACACTCTCGGGACCAGGGCCATCATACCAATGATTTTTGGAAGGATCCGGCTGGATAAACTGTCCGCCCCAACTCTCTTGGTCGGGTCTGTTTGGATCATTTAAACCGCGTATTGCACTAACAAGGTACAAGAACGAAGGCGTATCCCCTTCTCTTACCCCCTTTTTATCAGGATTCATAGTCGTATTTTCAGGGTACATTAAGCCCAATAATCCATGACCACGGTGAATGTTTTGGTAGACCCAATCAATATCGCTGAGCGACTCGTCCGAACCAGGTGCATAAGAAAACATGCCTCTATAGGTATTATCTGCGACGATGATGAACAGGTCAGGAAAATTATCGAGAAGCCATTGCAAAGTATTGTCCTGCCTTGCAATTGAATAAATGCGCAACTTACTCAGAAAACGCTTAAGCTCATCAGGTGTGCGGGTATTCTTCACCTTCCAGATCGCTTGAGCGACTTCGTACGGCCCTCCCCAAACACAAACAAATACCGGCCGATCATCTGGTTTGTCTACTATCCTGATAATCGCATCGGAAGCCTCGGTATCCATGCCTTCGCCGAGGTTTTTTATGCCGCCACTACCGTAGGTTCCATCACGACCTTGCCAGGTAACCGAACGTAATTGGTCAGCGGTTGGATACCTGACATCATGCTTTCTCAGGTTCTCATCCACCCGATCATAAAAATCCAGCATATCTAAAACACCTTGTTTTCTCGCTATATGGGCCCTGGTGCCTGCTGAAGCAATTAGCCCTTCGACATCGAACTCGTTCGAGTAAAGAAGAAAGCGAACCATAGATTGCACATCATCCGGATCACTATGTTTTTCGGGCGGACCATAACTCGCTTTTACCGGGATAACGTCAAGCGGTGGAAAGTCTGACATAACAATAACACGTGGTTTAATCGTATCTTTATCTGAGCCCGTTTTTATTCCATTTTCATTGCCTGCCTTGCAACTCAATGAAAATAAAGTAAGCGATGCTATCACCGTAAAAATAAATCTTTTCATTTTTCGCATTTTATAAAATTATTTCTGTTTAATTTAATACACTTATCTTCTGTCTCTTTTAGATAAGATTAAATTGAGTTCATATAGACTTCAATGTTTTCATATTTTGGATCCAAATCGTGTCCTGTTGCTTTTGTTTTTTTCAGGTCAAGTCCACGACTGATTTCCCATTTGTCAGGAATACCATTTTTATTTTTGTCAACCGGAGCTTTCACTTTGGGGTACTTTGCAAAACCGCCTTCTGGCCAGTCGGCTGGAGTCCCCGGAATAAACCCAGTGCCATCTTTTACCGTCTGCGCTACATAGGATGTAATGTTGTCCCTGACCGGTTTGGTCGCCCCAGCTTTTTCGACTACCAAGTTAAAAGCTTCTTCGGCAGGTTGGGTAAGCACAGGGATAAAAGGAATAGGTGCACTAATGATCGCTACATCCGATTTGCCAAAAACACCATCAAAATCATCCGGCAGTTTATTTCCTTTGCCATACCATTGTGCATAATTAGTGTCTTCACCCAGGCATACAAGGGGTTTCTTTGAATCAGGCCCTTTTTTAAGCGTATTGCCAACATAGTTCAGGCGTAGATAATCATTATCTGATCCATAACCAGTGCCCACAAAATTGTAGATGACATTGTTCCTGAAATCGTAGGTGAGCATATCTATTCGCGGATTGCGTACGCGGCCATGTGCCAAAAGGTTATGATGAGAGGAAACCCAGCCCCAGCCAACTCCTACGGAAATCATTGAATGATTACCTTTCTCATGGGTTGAAGCTGTTGGTGCCCCGTAAATATATGACCACTGGATTGTAGTAGCTTCCCGCATATGTTGACCATAAGTGTTGAAAACCTGGTCGCAAGCATATGCAATGTCGCAATGGTCGGCAATTATGTTCATCCCGTTCAAATCCAGCGCATGGGTTTGTTCACCAATTAAGCGTTTGAGGTTTCCGGGTCCCTTAATATCGCCCACACGAATACGGAGGTACCTGAGAACCACATCGTGAGTTTCAACTTTAATTCCAAAATTCCTGATTTGAATACCATCGCCTGGGGCCGTTTGACCGGCAATCGTAATGTAGGGATTCTTGATGTTGAGAGGTTCTTTTAACTGGATGGTTCCTGAAACCGCAAAGACAATATACCGTGGGCCTTCTGCCTCGACTGCTTCACGTAATGTGCCATGAATCAATTTTTCAGGCGGTAGGGCAGGGAATCCCGGCAAGATTGGGCGTCCTTCATCCGGATGCTCATTCCCCAGATCATCAACATAAGGGACCCAATTTCCCTCGCCGAGTGTTTTGGCATGTTCACTTGCCTGTCCTAATTTACCATCCTCTCGACCCCGACGGCCATTCAACAAATAATCATCCAGAGAAGTTACCACGAAGACTTTACCGCCTCGTCCACCCTTTGAATAGCGACCAGCGCCCTCAGCTTCCGGGAAAGCAAGAGTCTGGCTACCTGCAAATTTCTCAACAGGTCCCCAGGGCCTTAATTCAATTTCGACATAAGGGGTTCCATTGGTTGAGCCGGTTAAGTTGGTCACTGTCATCTGGACACCATTGGGAAGTAAATAACGAGAAGCAAGGTAAGAATCACCTGGCAACCGTCTTGCGCCATAAGGAGCCAATAGGTCGACAACGGAATCTATTTTTTGCAAAAGCGTAGGTATTACTTCTGGGTCAAGAAACGGAAATTGTGAAGTTAGATTTTTAGCCCTTGCAAGTGCTTCTATTCGTCCATGTTGGACATCAAACAAGAGTGGACGGCCGATGTGGAGCTTCATTACGGGATATTCTCGATCAAAAGTATAATACTCGGATTCATAGGCATATTGATCGAATATTTTCTCACCGGGCCATCCGTTTTCCTCTCGTTGATCGCTAAACAAAAGGGGGTCTTCTTCATTTCCTTGTGCTATGTTGGGCATACGGTCGAATACCTTTCTTGCAAGCGCCTCCGGCTGCATTTCCCAAGGACTTTCTGTTGTTAAAAGTTTTCCAAGGAAAGGGAATTCCTGCATCAAAGTTTGTGCCTCAGTAGTATTTTTTAGCGGAGTAGCAGCTTGCCCTGATGAAACTCCGATGAATAGTATAAAAACAAGGGCAGTGAACCATTGTTTTAATATGACATTCCAAGCTTTGAGAGGAATCAGATTTATTTTATTAGAATTCATTATTATAGATTTTATTTGCATTAATTTATTGTTGATATATCGACTTTCAAAGTCCTATTCTGTTTCACGGAATATTTTCTTTTCCGGTATGCTTTTGTCAAATTCTAAATGATCAGACTTACCTGTTATTTTTACCATTTCTTTTTCAGTATTATATTCAAATTTGGTAAGTTGAGCATGACTTATATCGTTCAATAGAACAGGTAGCTTTTCTGGGGCTGTTCCAGTAATTTTTAAATTATTGATTATTATACTGTCGCTAAATGATATGCTTGCTGGTGAACCAACATCATTGGAGATTGTAAGGTTTTCGAAGGTGATGTTTTTGGCATCACTTATTTCTATTCCATGCTTTCCTCCCAGATTAATATCTTTGAGATACAAATGGTTAACAGGCATCTCAGGCAGCCCGATTATTTGAATTATGTTACGCTTTGCATATTCACAGGAAATATTCTCATAGTGGATATTCTCCACCACAGGTGTTCCGCTGTTCACTTCCTGCTCCGGAAGCCTGTCCCCGCCTGAATAAAGCATATTAATCCGAATGGCTTCACGTTGAATGGTATCTGCAGATATATCTTTAAACCAGCAATTTCGTACGTAAGCGCCTCTACCTCTGTCGGTTTTTATCCGGATCACTCTGTCAGTGCCGTTGAATTGACAGTCGTGGGCGTATACATTTTCAATACCTCCTGACATTTCACTTCCGATGACAATTCCTCCATGACCATGCAATCCTTTGTTGTGACGAATCAGGATATTTTTGCACGGAATCCCAATTCTCCGGCCATCCTTATTACGACCCGATTTTATGGTGATGCAATCATCACCTGTAGAAAGGGTGTTGTATTCAATCAGTACATTCTGGCAAGAGTTGGGATTGATACCATCACCATTTGGGGTGTGGCCATATTCGCCTTCTGTAATGATATTAATACCACGAACAATTAAATCCTCACAGAAACTTGGATTAACAGTCCAAAAAGCCCCATACTTGAATGTTACTCCTTCCAACAGTACATGTTTGCAGTACAGGGGACCAAAAAATACCGGAGGCAGATAATTATCCAAAGAATTAAAATGTCTTTCCTCAAGAGGAACCTCATTTTCATTCATTTCAATTAATTTACGATTGCCAAATCCCGGATATACACGCTGTTCCCACCATGGTTTTCCCTGACCATTCAAAACTCCTTCCCCTGTTATGGCAATATTCTCCTGTTTAAAGGAATATATGAAAGGTGAATAAGCATAAACTTCCGAGCCTTCAAAATTTGTGAGTACTTCTGGCAAATAATCGTTGAATTCCTGACTAAAAAGTAGTTCTGCTCCTTCGTCCAGATGAAGGTTGATATTGCTCAATAACACGATTGGTCCTGTTAACCATTTACCCTGAGGAACAAGCACTGTACCGCCACCAGATTCTGATAGCTGTTTAATAGCTTTGTTGATGGCTTCTGTGTTTTTAAATGTACCACCCTTCTTTGCACCAAAATCGATAATATTTACAGATTTATCAGGGAAATTTGGCCTTTGAAAATTGAATTTCCCGAAAGGTGTATTAAAAGGTTCGATTTCATCGGAAACATTTGTGCATCCATATTGGCACATGACTACTAATACTATTAGCAGCAGTATAGCTTTTAATGTTGCTTTCATACTCATATTGATTGTTGATTATATTAATTCACAATAAAACTTCTATTTGTCTCCCTATTCATATTATTCCTTTTAATTATAAGCTCTGGTGCACCTTGGTTAAAGGAAACGAACTACTTTTTAAATCACATATAAATAAAATCTTCATTTAAAATTCTTCGATTACCGGTTTATCCTGTAACCAGGCTATCATATTCATCACCAGAAAATTCCAGTTTTGAAATCCCTGATTTAGTAAAGGTTCACCTGATTGCGTCTCATAGTATTCATGTAAAGCTTGATTTTTTTCAAAATCTCTTCCAAATAATTTAATTGTTTTTCCGGCAAGATCTTTTGCCTCTACAGTATATCCATATTTTACCAGTCCTTTAAAAACCATATAATTTGAGATTCCCCATATTGGACCTCTCCAATTTGAAGGATTGGCACTTGCTTGTACGCTGTACATTTTTTCCATTTTTGAAAGGGTCCGTACTCCAAAAGGCGAGTTAAAGGTTTTCGGGTTCATGATAATGTCTTTTACCATTCTTTCAGCTTGTTCAGGAGTTGCAATTCCTGCCCACATTGCCAGGAAACCCGACCATACTCCTATTCGTTGAATCAGGCAATCGTAATCGCGTGGGTGACCGGCGTGAATATTGAATAGTTTTCCCAGCTTTGAACTATCTGGCTCCGGTTTGTCAAGGGGACGTAAATTAAGATCAATGCTGTAAAAAAATCCGTCACGTTCATCCCAGCAATATTCACGAATGGCTGATTTTCCAGTTCTTCTGCAGCTTCTTTCGAATATTCTTTTTCGATTTCCTGAAGGTTTCAGACTTTCAGCCAAATATACCATAGCCAGAAGCTCTTTGTACATCAAGGCAATTCAGATATAACAGATCCCGAGCTTTCATCGGGTCTGAAAAATGTACAGGGATCATTATCCACACCTATTGCAACATCAGTTTCCCAATAAAAAAAGTCCTGTTGCTTTATTTCTGATGAAAATGCAGATACCTGTCCACAAATGCCTGCAGGTATAAAGAAACTTTCTCGGAGCCATTCAGCATTTCCATCGTTCATGTTTGTAACAATAAATGCTGCGTGCTGAGCCAGGGTAGGTTTATGCATATTGACACTGTAAGATATTCACACCTTTCAACATGTCGGATTTTAAGGGGCATCACGTATCTTCCCATATCACTATCGGAATATAGCCATCCCAATTCCACCGTAACTGCAAAAAATTCAGCACACATCCTTGTTCATATTTCAATGCTTCTTTACGGTCTTTATTGAGAACCAATATCCAGGAAATATCTGTCGTAATGCAACATTGCTTAACCACGAATCCCAATCCCATAAAACGTTACTATACTGAACACTCCCTGGTGTAAGAAAAGGATAAACAAGAGCACCTGCAGGATCTCTGAACATCCCTTTGAAATCTTTATAAATGTTTGATTTTATTACAGAAATATATTGCGCAAGCGTATCGTTCTGCTGACAATAGACATTGTTATATAGAAACAGTGAAAAGAATAGAAACAGAATGCTTTTATTTTTCATGACAATTGATTTATTATTCTTATCAAAAGACTTTTTTACTTCCGTTTGAATCAATATGGTATACCGAAAGTGTGCTTGATTTTACCACATTCACTTTTTTGCCATTACAAATTATCTCGCCGCCAACCTCTTTGCCGGGTTCAACGGGCATAACAAGAACGAAAACATCTTTGGCATCACCGGGAATAACGGTAACATAAGCGTCTTTCAATTGGGTGACTGAAGGTAAATTAAGCTTTTTAATTTCAATGGAGAGTTATCCATATCCTCACCTACCTTAAACGAAACGCTTGCTTTCATATTTACAATCTCTCCATCTAAGGTTAACTCTGGTAGCTCATTAATAAAATAAACCGGGAAATTTTCCTTCTGCAACTCCCCTTTATGGTTGCCAATGTTTCTTTTGAAACAATTTTCGAATGGGGTAGAAGTACCGCTGTATATTTTTGATCCCAAACCTGGAAAACCCCGTCTTGAATTTTTCCTTCTGCGAACAGCCAATCGGAAATTGCATCGACCTGAATACCAAGTGCGGGCATAATCCCAACCAGTCTTCTTATTTCATTCATCATGTCGCCGGTTGTGGGTTGAAGCGATGTTAAAAATGTTGAGATAGGAAAAACAATGGCTACATCAGCAATGGGAAGTTTATATTTCGTTATGTTAACAACTTGCTCGGTTTTTTTATTTAATTCCGGAAGGATGCTCCATGAAGAATGATCAGGGAATCCCGGTCCAAAACCTCTTGATGCGCCCACAACACCGGTATTTCCGTATGCGTGCTGAATCCAGGTATTCGAAAACAGTGGCATTAAATCGTTCCAATAAACAGGAACTTCATTCGTGTAATTTGTCCCCCATCTGTTATAATGCGCAACGCCATCCTTAGAAAATTTTGCAAGCGATGATGCCAAAATCATAAAAGCTGTTTGTTCATACATACCTGCCAGATTTGTCTTAAAATAATTCTCGAAAGAACCATCATCCGTATAACCTCCGTCAACTGCGACCAGTCCGCGCCAGTAGTCGCCGCAACCGGCATAGGTGTCATCGGGAATAGAATGCCATGCTTGATGAATTCCCATACGAAGCGTCCCAAAAAGCTTTTCCCCATGCTCCCAAAAACGCTGTTCGCCACCGAATACATAATCCATCAGCAATTCAAAATAGTCTTTGCGAACTTTCAACTGACTGTTGTCATCCACATCGAGAATAAGTGAATACAAGTTTTCTTTAAGATCGTAACCGTACTTATTTTTGAAATCATTATAAATCCTGTCGCTGATGGCAAACTGCCCGAATTGAAAATAATATCCGGGTTCGTCCCACCATAAACCATTAAAATGAATTTCACGTTTTTTATATTCGTCAAGAAGACCCAACATGATTTCTTCATGCCCGGGAGAATCGAAGGCATACATGTTGGTCATGAATTTTGGGAAAGCAACAACATACCAGTTTCCCTCTGATAAATTGGGCTTTCCAAAAACTTCCACATAATAGGAACTTCTATTCATGAAAAAATGAGCGTCGGCTGTTATATCTCTGATCGATGATCTTACAACCTTCCCGTTCTCTCGTTGGTAGGCAAATACTTTATCAACCGAAAGAGGATTTAGCCAAAGGGAAACTTCTGTCAGCATATGGATGTCCCTGCGTGCAGGATATTCATATTTCAATGAGTAGCTATTGTTTTCAACTTTGCATTCATTCAATAGTAAGTGCTCAGGATCATCTCCTTTAACTTTGTAATCGGGATAGAACGATTTGTTAACCATTAGCATTTCTGCTCCGTAACCGGTTTGCCTGACAGTTTCGTGTGCTCCAAAACGCGGATCGGGTCCCCAGTTAAACTCTATTCCTTCTTTCAGACAAGCATCACCTGCTATTTTAACGGCATTTATCATTTCTTCATCAAATATTTGATAATGCGTAGCACGGGGCATGGCGTAAACCCCTTCGAAGCCGTGAGCTTTAATATCTTTTAGCTGTTCCAAAAGCAGGCTGGTATTATCAATTACACTGTCCTGCCATGTCCAAAAAATTGTGGGAACAATTTTTTTCCCGGGGTGATCTTGTCCTGAAACAAAATTGAGTTGCGTAAACAATATTGCTACAAACAAAAGCAGAAGTTTTGCTTTATTAGATTTCATTTTCGACCTCCAATTTTATTAACCCTTTAGAAGAATCATTTTTCAGGCCATTCACTTTTTAAAAGAAAATGAAAAGTGCTGTTTCTTGAATTAGGTTTCGTTTTCACCACATTTAATTTATCATTTTGCAGTAACTGGATCATCTCAGCTCCCGCATAAAGTACCGGGCCATATCCATGTGTAGCA
>CALODM010000019.1:0-33839 GCA_942492125.1 uncultured Bacteroidota bacterium | reverse complement strand
ATACTTAATGATGCGCGACACCGCTATAGATAAAACTACGAAAGTATAACAACACTTTCAAGGTTTTCGATGCCTCGCCGGCCATCTTTTTCAGGAAAAGTCAGGTTTTAGAATGAAGCGATACGATAAAGGGGCAAAAAAGTCAAAAACAGAGCAGGATTCAAAATATTATAAATTATAAAGTTGTTTTACTCTCCTTCTCCTTCCATTACTTTGCTGAGGTTGAATCGGAAAGCAGCATTTCTGATGTTGGTGGACAATATCAGTAAAGTGTCGTTTAGGGTCTCTATCGCATAATCCACATCAATCCTGCCTTCTCTTTGTTCAATGATTACATCATTTAACACAAAAGTAACGCTTTCCGGCGAGCCGGTTACGTTTGTCCGTAAGGAGCCGTCATCGGAAAATTTAAAAAACAAGCCGGTGAGTAATTCGGTAGGTTTACCATTGTTGGTAGCGGTTTCCAGTTCCCATTTGCCAATAAGAGCGTCATAGTTTTGTTCGGGCTCTGAATTACAGGAGGAGTGGTATAAGACCAAAAAGAATACCATGCTTCCGAAAAGTAGTTTCTTCATGCTTTGTATTTTTGGTAAAAGTAAATAAATTTTTATTTTTTGATCTTCAGTCTATTACTTTTGCTGGAGAAAAACAAATAATTTAATGAAATACACACGGAACAATCTTAAAAAGCTTGAAGCCCTTTTTGAAGAAATGGAATATACCATCAGGTATGAAAAAGGGAATTTCCAGTCGGGTTATTGTATTGTGGAGAATAGAAAGATTGCTGTGGTCAATAAATTTTTTGATACGGAGGGTAGAATGAATGTCCTTTTTGAGATCCTTTCCACCATTGCCATTGACGAAAAGGAACTCTCTGAAAGCTCCTTAAAAATATTGAAAGACATCAGCAAAATGGCCTCTAAAATGACCTCTGAAACCAATCCGGGCGATGAAAATTAATGTAATCTTTTTGGGAACGGGCACCTCGGTCGGGTCCCCCATGATCGGCTGCTCTTGCGATGTTTGCACTTCCAACGACCCCCGGGATCGCCGGTTACGCAATGCCACCCTGGTACAGGTGGGAGATAAAAACATACTCATTGATTGCGGACCTGATTTCCGCCAGCAGATGTTAAGAGAAAAAATAACCAGGCTCGATGCCATCCTGATCACCCACATCCATAATGATCATACAGTGGGGTTCGACGACATTCGTCCCTTCAATTTCATGACCCGCAGGGACATGCCGGTTTTTACAGACGAATTTACGGCCAAGGATCTTACCCGTCGTTTCGAATATGTATTTGGGCCCAGCCTCTATCCGGGTGCCCCCAGTGCTGATATAATTTACATTGACAAAGACACTCCCTTTAAAGCTGCCGGTATTCCGATAATCCCTTTGGAAGTAATCCATGGAAAATTACCGGTATTGGGTTTCCGTTTCGGCCAGTTTGCCTATGTAACCGATGCCAAGACCATTGCTCCTGAAGAAATGGCTAAACTCGAAGGGGTGGAATACCTGGCCATCAACGCCTTACAACAAACGCAACACCATGCCCACCTGACACTGGAAGAAGCCCTGGAGGTTATTGCAAAAATAAATCCGAAAAAAGCCTTCCTCACACACATCAGTCACAAAATGGGCAAACATGCCGAAGTTGGCCCCTCGCTTCCAGACAATGTTGTTTTTGCCCATGACGGGTTGAAAGTGGATTGCGGCCTATGGCATTAGATCATTCTTTTTTCTTAACCAATATCCAGACATTGCCGGAAATATTTTCCAAATATCCTCCATTATGCTTTTCGAACCGTAAATCGATAAAAAAGAGCCGAACCATTAAATCCTCATTCTCCAAATCCATTGTCATCTGCTCCTGAGCAACAACTGCTCCCTGTGAATTTTCATCGACCAGGTTTAAACCAATAGCCGTCAGATCTACCGGAAGTTTTTTCCCCTGGTAACTGATCACATATTGCCCCCCTGATTCGAAAAGCATATTGGGTTCAAACTCATCACCGGGAATATTTTCAGCAAAATACAGCCGACGCATTTTATCAAATCCGGCAACGTTAAAAGTATCTATGGAAGGTCCGAAGTAGGTATGAGATGTAAAGTCTGTCCCGCCAAACGGTTCCCTGCTGTATTGGGAACGGTAGACCATCCCCAATTCACGCATCACCTTTGGCCCCAGCCTTCTACTCCCCCTTCTGGTTTCACCGGCACTTGACTCCAGAGAATCGATATTAAAAATTAAATAAGGTTGAATATGATGAATATCTTCCCGGTCATCCAGAAAATCCAAAATAGAGGACAGGTCCTTTTCCATAGTAAAATCGGAATTCTTCTCCCCCATTTTTATTTTTCCATCTTCGAGCAAATCGTATTTGGCCAACATGGCTTCAAAGCGATTCAGCTGACTGGTTCTTGCAATCGGAAAAGCAGTAAATACCCCCAGGAGCGTCAAAATAAACAAGGATATGGGAATTACGCGGATATCGTCTTTTTTACTAATCAGAAAATAGGCCACAATACCTGTGAGCCATATGGCCAGCAGCAACACAAAATAGCGCTCTTCCGTAAAACCATACTGCAATAACCGCTTAAAAATGGCCACGTACAGCATGGCTGTCAAGGGTATCAGTGCAAAATAAAACCAGCGGTTAAATACACTTATCCACTTCTCCTCCTGTTCATTGCGCAACGGATAGATCAATAAAAATGAAAATATTCCGGCAATGGAAAAACACAACACGAGAATGGATACCCATCCCACCGGCCATTCGGCCTGGATCAGGATTTTGGCCATATACGCGTAGAGGATCAACAGGTAAATGAAGACCAGGGGTAGCAGTACATACTGGGTGAACACCTTCAGTCCTCTGGGATAAGTTGTCGCTGTTTCCAGTGCTTCATAATCATCCGGAACGCCGGAAAGGAAGAATATGGTATTGAAAATACCGGCGATAAAAAAGAATAGCCGCAGATAGGTGTCTTCATCAATATTCGCGTCAAACAACTGATCCACAGCCAAAATAGCTATAGATAAACCGGCAAACAATACGCCGGAATAGATTACCGCAATGAGGATCCTCAGGAACAAATGTTTGTTGTATTGCCAGAAGCCTTCCTTGTCCCCTCCAACCCACGGGGCAAAAGCAACCATCAGGTGCGTAGCCAGGAACAACAAAAAAAAGATCACGGGATATTTATAACCTTCAATATCCTGTACCGTAAACCAAAAAATTGTTACCAGGGCAATTACCAGGATTTTCAACCCCCAAATTCCGGCTATTGGAATCTGCTTGTGCTCTCCATAGGTCTTCACAGCAACGAGTGCCGGCATTGCGAGCATACAAGCAAGGGCTGCCCGAATGAGGTCGTATTGCAAACCATCATCATCCATATCGATGGTTATCATCCATAGGGTCGTACTAAAAATGGCTACAATAACGGCAATGGGAAATCGCTTGAAGGTCTTCAAAAAGCGATCGAAAATAGTATCCAGGGACGCAATTTTGAATGCCATGTTGTTTTTTGATTTTTGAGGAAGTGCCTGAATCCGGATATATAAGGAAGTGCGGCCTTAGCCAACACATGATTAAGGCATCTTCAAATGTGAAACTTAAAGATAATAAATTTAATGTTGCCGGACTTAACCTGCCTCATACCAATCAAAAAGAAAAACGCCCAAGAAGCTTTTGCACACAGGATTATTTGGCAGCTATCATCCGGATGACATCAGAAATACCTTTATGGTATAGTCCTTCTTCCATATGTAAGGTTTTATTTTCCAGGGACAGAATGTTCAATCCTTCAAATTCTGATTTTAAAATGTGCTCATCGAAAAGAAAGTCCGGGTTTTTGGGACCTCCGGTATCGTTGTTTAATTGTTTTTTATTGTAAGCTTCAAGTACCACAAAACCTCCGGGCTTGAGCATATCCATAACCTTTCTGTGGAAGGGTGTTCGAATGGCAGGGGGAAAATGTGCGTAGATCAAAACGATGGCATCAAAAGTTCTGCCAGGATTAAAGGCTGCTGCATCGGTAACCTGATAGTGAATTTCCACAGCGTGTTCTTGGGCCAGTTGATCCGCCTTCTTTTTGCCGGAATCACTATAGTCAAAAGCATAAACTTCCCACCCCTTACGGGCAGCATAAACAGCATTACGTCCCTCCCCTTCAGCCGGAAGCAAGATCGATCCCGGTTTTTGCTGATCGATCCAAAATTTAAAAAAATCATTGGGCTCTACACCATAGGCATACTCCTGTGAGGCATAGCGCTCATTCCAGAACTCCTTCACTGGCAAACTCGTTTATTTAGCCTTCAAATCCGATTTTGCGGTGGGAACCATCGCAAAACGGTTTTTTTCCTGAAGCGCCACAACGGCAAAATGCTGTTTTGGGGCCTTCTTTTATCACCGTGTCATCACCCATACCAACCCTTACTTTGGCATGGACCAGCAGGGGACCATCCTTCATGACTTCAACTTCCAAGAACTCGGCATTATCTGCCAGGTTGGTTACCTGACTTTCGCTGATGATATAAGATAGTGCGCCGGAAGGACAACGGTCAACCTGCTTTTTTATGGCTTCCATATCAGCTCCATCTACGTTAATCCAGGGCTTGCTCTTTGAATCAAAAACACCGGGTAATTCCCGGACACAATTACCGGCGTGGATGCAAATATCTTTTTTCCAAACGACGGTAAGATTACCTTTTTTATATTCCTTTTTGTCCATATCTAAATATGATTTTGCCTTTCATTATGCTATTAGCGGTGTAAGATAAGATTTTTTTAAAAAAAGATAACCTAAGGCGAAGGGAAAGGGAGCATGGATTAAATATTATTTTTTTTAACCATAGATATTTCGTTAAAAACCCAAGGAACAATCTGACGCCGGCAGAAAGGAGGTTCCCGACAAAGGTATTTGCCTTTTCGACAGGCAAAACATAATAAACAGTTCGATGCATAACATTTGCTAAATAATAACCCATCAGAACGAATTTCAGGAACCAGGGGTTTTTAAAATGCAAACTTTCCATTTTGTCCCCCTATTTTTTTGATATTTGAGGCAAATATTTACTTTTGTGTGGAGCTAACTTTTTTTTATAACTAAAATGCTAATAAAGTGGAGTACGAGAGTAATCAAAAGAAGTTTGAAAGTGTATTTTCCAGGAAAGTGCGTGCCGGAAAAAGAAGAACCTATTTTTTTGATGTTCGCCGCACCAAAGGAAACGACTTCTACGTCACTCTTACGGAGAGCACCCGTAAATTTGAGGATGGAGGATATGAACGCCATAAAATATTCCTGTACAAGGAAGATTTTAACCGTTTCCTCGATTCCCTTCAGGAAACGATCGACCATGTAAAAACCGAATTGATGCCTGAATACGATTACGATGAATTCACTCGTCGTCAGGAAGAATACGAGAGCAGACAGGCGGAAGAGGGATTAAATAACGAAAACCACTCTCCAGCTAGTCTCGAAAAGGACAAGGCCGAAACTATGGAGCCTAAAAAAGATGAGGAACCAGGGTCTGAGGATGACATGACTTGGTAGTAGATACAAAACAAACCAGGAACTTAGCGATCCTACAAGATACAGGGGCGAAATCCGGACCATCCGGGTTTCGCTTTTTTTATAATACAACGCCATAAAAAATGACTTCATTCAAGGAAAACCTGATCAGAGAAACCAAACGCAGAATCTTAGAGGAATCCATCCCGCGGATAAAAAAATGCCTGGCTTCCCTCAGCGAACAGGAAATCTGGTTTAAACCCAATGAACACAGCAATAGTGTTGGCAACCTCATTTTACATCTTTGCGGCAACGTAACCCAATGGATAGGTAGCGGTCTGGGTAAATTGCCTGACAACCGTCTTCGGGATCTCGAATTTTCAGAAAAAGGGCCACTACCTACAGCAACGCTCATTCTGGCTCTTGATCAATTAGAACCGTTAATAAACGAAAGCCTCCATAAAATCACGGAAGATGATCTCCTGAACCTGCACGATGTTCAGGTTTACCAGGAAACGGGCATCTCTGTTTTAGTACATGTAGTGGAGCATTTTTCTTACCATACCGGACAAATCGCATTTTTTACCAAATGGCTGAAAAACATGGACTTGGCGTTTTACCCCGAAGATCTGGGCTGAGGAAGGAGGCAGATGGAGCATTGGAGCACCATGATATTTCGGGTTGAAAAAACGGCACAGGGTCAAGTACACCCTTAGCCGGGAGAAAGAGATTGAACAAGTAATACTTAACCCAAAACGAGTTTTATTTGTTGTAGTTTTGGCAGGAACAAACAATGGCATGTATTTATGGAAAATGAACACATTGAAAAAGTTAACATCCTCAGGATTGATCGTTCTGCGAGGATCGAAAGGGAAGACCTTGTCGCTATTGAGGAACCGATGGAAATACGGTTGATCCATGGTCCCCTGGAGCAAAGAAAAAAACTACGCTTATCCGTAACCATGCGTACGCCGGGGGATGATTTTGAGTTGGCAGCCGGATTCCTGTTTACGGAGGGAATCATCAAAGGTAGCCATGATATTCTTCAGATGGAATACTGCCCTAACGACACCACTGCCACCAGAGAAAATGTTGTCCGCGTGCATTTAAAGCCCGAAGTGTTCCTTGACAAAGAACGGTTGGATCGAAATTTTTATACCTCCTCTGCCTGTGGTTTGTGTGGTAAAACAAGCATCGAATCGGTGTTCAACACACATACGCCAGCCATCCGGAACAGCCCCATGCGGTTAAATGCTGCCCTGCTCTATTCTCTCATTCAAAAATCCCGCCGTCAGCAGCAGACATTCGAGCACACGGGCGGGCTCCATGCCGCCGCGATCTTTGACAGCACAGGCAATTTATTGATCATCCGGGAAGACATCGGCCGGCATAATGCCGTAGACAAAGTAATTGGAGCTGCGATGTATTCCGACAAGGAGTTCTCTCTGTCCCAAAACATTCTGTTGTTAAGTGGAAGGGCCGGCTTTGAACTCATACAAAAAGCAACCCTTGCGGGCATACAGGTGGTGGCTGCCGTGGGGGCACCCTCCAGCCTGGCCATCCAATTGGCAAAAGAGTCGGATATGACTTTGATTGGTTTTTTGCGGGAAGGCCGGTTCAATATTTATTCCGGCAAGGAACGCTTTTCAGAATAGCTGAAATTCACAGACCGTATTTCGTATTGCACCCAGGATTCACCCTCTTCCTCGTATTCAAACTTTTTTTGCATTCCCAGCTTTTCCAATACCCGAACAGAAGCTGTATTCTCCTTCCTGGCTCTGCCCACAATTCTATCCAGGTCAAATGTTCCAAAACCGATAGCCAAAGCCTCTCGTGCCGCTTCAGTTGCAAAACCCCTTCCCCAGTATTTTCGGATCAAACGAAAGCCCAGATCCGTCTCCTGTTTGTCGGGAGAAAACTTCAACCCGCAAAATCCTAAATAAACGCCTGTTGTTTTTTCGTAAACAGCCCACCGACCGTAGCCGAACTTTTCATAATGGTCATAATGCAGGATAAAAAACGCCGTTTCTTTCAAATCTTCGAATGGACGATCACCTGTATATTTAATCACCTCCGGATCTTTATTCATTTCATAAAAACCTGGTGCATCATTGTTGCTGAACTGCCGCAACTCCAATCTCTCCGTAATTGCTATAACCGACATCTTGATAAAAATTAAAAAAAAAGTTACGTTTGGGTTTCTCCTGGCTTTAATGTGTAAAGGAATATAAAAAGACCTTGAAAGCAAATGATGTGGAATATTTATTTGATTTTTGGGTGATATTCCCGGTGGATAGCAGACAAAGATGATGGTTTTATGGATCAGTCGTGCCGGCAGCCTTACGCTTCAATCGAATTCCTTCCGCCCGGTGAAAAGGATGCAGAGCACCCACATATCTGTTTGTGCAAAAGTTATAATTTGTTAATATTTCGGCAGGTAAAGGGAAAAAGGATATTTTCGCGCAGTTGATTAACTTTGCCATATAATGCAAAAGCAAAAAAGTCAAAAGTGGATAGCTGTTCTTCGGTCCATGGTTTTGGTGGCCATGGCCATGGGACTTTGGTTTTGTGCCAATGTGGTAGCACCAAAAGGCGGTCCCAAGGATGAGAAACCGCCCCGGTTAATAACCGAAGGATCAACACCAAATATGCAAACCAATTTCACTAAAAAAGAAATCATCCTTGAATTTGACGAATGGGTAGAACTCAACGATGTCTTCAACCAAATTGTCATTTCCCCACCGGTTGAACGTAAAGATTACGAAGTCAAAATCAAAAAGAGATCCATCATTTTCAAATTTACAGAAACGGCTCAACTAAGGGAGAACGCTACCTACACCATAAATTTTGGAGAAGCTGTCCGGGACATTACCGAACGGAATCCCGTCGAAAATCTTCGGTTCGTTTTTTCCACTGGTGATGTAATCGATAGCCTGAAGGTATCCGGCAGACTGTTGGATGTCCTGACCGGAGAACCTGTTGAAGATGCCTATTTTATGCTCTATGAGAACCTGGCGGATAGTGTGGTGCGCACGGAGAACCCTTTTTATTTCGGCAAAACCGATGAGTCCGGAAACTTTTTGATTGAGAATGTACGAGCCGGCACTTTTAAAGGTTTTGGAATTAAAAGGGTTGATCAAAACTACAAATTCGATAACCCGGAAGAACAAATTGGTTTTCCCGATTCACTCATCGTTGTGGGGGACACTACCGGTATTGCACTTGATTCTACCGGAAATAGAATTATGCCCACCCTGAGGGTACCGCCAATTCTTTTATTCAAGGAAAGACAACCGCTTTATATCAAATGATGTCGATTCATCACAATATGGCTATCTCAATATTATTTTGAATACTCCTCCCGGTACGCTGGATCTGACGTATGAAGATCTCGAAACGAAAGATAATATCCGTCCTTATCCGTTAACGGAAAAGGACAGCCTTCTTATCTGGTATGACCAGGTAGGGAGCAATTCCTGGCGATTGATGATTCAAAAAGACAGTATCCTGAACGATACCATATCCATTAATGCCAAATCCAGGACCAGTTTTCTGGAAACAGGGACACTGGGTTTTAGAAGTCAGCAATCGACCAAACCCGGAAAATGTAACCCCTCAAAGCCCATTCAATTAGCATTTTCCCATCCATTGGAATCCTTCGATACAACCTTCCTAAAAGTAGTTGCTGACACCACCATGGAAATAATCAATCCTGAGTTTTCTATAGACACCACCGACTTGCGTAAGCTCAGTATCAATCACTCCTGGAAGTCTTCGATTCCTTATGTCATCCAAGTTTTGCCGGGCGGCGTTACGGATATTTTTGGTTTGAAAAATAAAGACACCCTGAATTTGAAATACACCCCCGATCTGAAAAAATCTTTCGGAAACATCAAACTGAGCATAACCGGGTTGGCGGATAGTCTGACATATCTGGGAGAGCTATTGGATAAAAACGCAAAGATCGTTGAATCTTTTACTATCCGTGGACAGGAAACTTTCGAAAGAGAATTCAAAGCCTTATCCCCGGGGGAATATAAGGTCAAGGTAGTTACCGACTGGAACAACAACGGATTTTGGGATACCGGAAGTTATGATGACAAACGGCAGCCGGAACCCATCCTTGAAAAAGTGCTGGAAAAATTACGTGCCAATTGGGATGTAGAAGCATCTTTAAACCTTTCCGAACAATAGTCTTCCTCCTTACCAAGCAGAATGATCGTGATATTTTTTAGTGTCACCTAAATCTGAAAATTTCACGGTACAGGTTATATTTGTGTGGAGAAAAAAAATAAGATGTAAAGGTAAAGTGATGCAGGTTGACCGTGCTTTTAACTGCAATGGATTGATCTTTTAAATCAATAAAATATATGGAAAAGTGGGAAAAAGATTTTGAGTGGCAGCATCTAAGGCGCTGGATCAAAAAAAAGTTTAACAAAAAAGGCATGCCTGATGTAAACAGTATGCTTTTTTTAATAGGTATCCAGGAATTGGGAAAAATTCAGGAAACCTTTTCCAAGGAAGAAAAACAGGACTTAATGCACATCGCCATATGTAAATTGCTGAGTGCTGACGGTCACTACAAGCTGATGGGAAGAGATGAGGAGGGCTGGCCCCAATGGGAGTTGATCAAACCTGTTGAAAAATCAGGCATAAAGGATCAGGAAGCATTACTTAAAGAGAAAATTGTTGCGTATTTTCGTCCCTACATGGAAGAAGTCTAAAAGAAACAGTTACAAATCTGAGGTGGTAAACCACCATCAATCAGCACCTAAAATCTAAAATAAAATCAGAATGAGACAAATCTTTACTATTTTAATCCTGATTATGGGACTCAGCGCCTGTGATAACGGAATGAAAAATGGATTTACTTATGCCGAAATCGAGACCGACTTCGGAACCATGAAGGTAATGCTGTACAATTCTACGCCCATTCATCGGGACAATTTCATTAAACTGGCCAAAGAGAAGTTTTACGATGGTTTGCTATTTCATCGTGTTAAAAACACCTTCATGATCCAGGGCGGTGATCCTGAGTCCAGGAATGCACCGATGGAAAAACGGTTGGGCCAGGGAGGTCCCGGTTATGAACTGGATCCCGAGATCGGTGCACCACACATCAAAGGCACCCTGGCTGCTGCCCGCACTCCTAATCCACAAAAAAGATCTTCCGGCTCGCAATTCTACATTGTCCAGGGGGTTCCGATCACCGACGAGTATCTCGACAAGCTGGAAAAGCAAAAAGGTATTACCTACAACCCCGCCCAAAGGGAATTATATAAACAAATGGGCGGTACACCCTTTCTCGATGGTGATTATACTGTCTTTGGAGAAGTGGTGGAAGGCATTGAAGTTTTAGATGAAATTGCCAATGTTCCAACAAATAACAACGACCGTCCCTTACAGGATGTTAAAATGAAAATACGGATACTCGACTAATCCAGGAATAGATATTTTTATAATTATGTATACAAAACCGACAATTGTCTTACTGATCTTTTCTTCGCTGTTATTGGTTTCCTGCGGGCGCCCCGTTGCCAAATTTTCCTATAGTGGCAAAACGAAGGCTGCTACCCCCATTCAATTCAATAATGAGTCGGAAAAAGCAGAGCGTTTCGAATGGGATTTTGGAGATGGAAACACCTCTGATGAAGCTTCTCCCAGGCACCGTTATATGTCGTCCGGAAACTACCTGGTCAAAATGAAAGCCATTGACGATAAAAACAAGGTTCAGGAAAAGAAACTGCGTATTGTGGTGGATGCTCCGGAATTGTGCCTTATCGAATTGCAAACCCCTTATGGCAGTATGCTCATTCAGCTGTATGACTCTACGCCCAAGCACCAGGACAACTTCGTCAAGCTTGCCGAACAACATTTCTTCGACAGTTTATTGTTTCACCGTGTGATCCAGGGATTCATGATCCAGGGCGGCGATCCACAGTCGAAAAATGCCAGGAAAGGGATGCCACTGGGCATGGGTGGCCCTGGATACACCATTCCGGCAGAATTTGTCGATTCCTTGGTTCATGTCCGCGGTGCTATTGCCGCCGCAAGACTACCCGACAATGTAAACCCCAAAAAGAATTCTTCGGGCTCGCAGTTTTACATCGTTCAGGGCCGCCCGGTTACAGAGGCGGAATTGGACAAGCTGGAAGCACAAAAAAACACACGATACAGCAAAACGCAGCGGGAAGCCTATCTGAAATATGGAGGTACTCCCATGCTGGACAGGGATTACACGGTATTTGGGAGGGTAATTGAAGGCATGGAAATCATCGACAAGATCAGCGAATCAAAGACCGATGGGCGTGACCGGCCAACCGAAGATGTTTGGATGATTATCAAACCTGTTCATTAAAGACCCCCGATAAACCAATGTTAACTACAGGATAAAAACACTTTTTAATTGAATCCCAAGGAGGGAATAAATAAACATCATTTTATGGAACGGTATATTTTAGGTGTAGATGTAGGTGGAACCGGTATCAAAGGTGGCGTAGTTGACGTTGTTGAAGGAAAACTTGTCGAAGACAGGAAACGAATATTGACCCCAAAACCCGCTACCCCGGAAAGCGTGGCAGCAACTTTTGCAGAATTGGTTCGCATGCATGACTGGAAGGGGCCTGTTGCGGCAGGTTTCCCAGCAGTGGTCAAAAATGGTATTTGCATGACTGCTTCCAACATCGACAAAACATGGATCGGACAGTCTATCGAAAAAATCTTTTCCGACGCCTGTGGTTGTCCCGTTGTGGCCGTAAATGATGCTGATGCAGCAGGGCTGGCCATGATGAAATTGGGGATCGGCAAAGGCCGGAAGGGGCTGGTCATCGTACTTACCATCGGAACCGGAATCGGCTCTGCCATGTTTTTTAACGGTGAATTGATCGCCAACACCGAATTGGGACACCTCCAGTTTAAAGGAGATATTGCAGAACGCTACTGTTCCAATATAGTCAGAGAAAAGGGAAATTTATCCTGGGAGGAATGGGCAACCCGATTGAATGAGTACCTCGAACACCTCAATGCCCTGTTTTCACCAGATTGTTTTATCCTCGGTGGTGGTGTGACAAAAGAGTTTGAAAATTACGCACAGTATCTCACCGTAAATGTGGAGTTACATGCGGCGGAATTGAAAAACGCTGCAGGAACTATCGGAGCATCCCTTTACGCTGCTGATTTCTTCAATAAATAATGCATCAATCAATATAGGAACTGAGTATGGTGTGAATTTCAACATCATGCTCCAGTTCCGGAAAAAGATCGAACATAACCCGGTAATGATCTCCATCTTCTTCCATTATATGCCACAATAACCTGCAAGCCTCCTTTCTGCGTCCCAACTGGAACAGACAGGCAGCCTGGCCAAACTGAATCTGGCAGGCATCGGCCGTAATTTCAGCCACAACCAGTAGAGACAATGCATCTTCTACTCTGTCGTAACCGATCAAAAAAGAGGTATATTCAAACCAATACTTACTTTCCTCTGGAGCCAGTTCAACCGATTTTCTAAAAAAGTCCTCCGCAAGTACAACATCCCCCAGTTCTGCTTTGGCAACTCCCATGGCGCTGTAGTACTCTTCCCTTTGATCATCAATTTGCAATGCTTTATCGTAATACCTGGCAGCCTCTTTCCAGTGGCTGTTATGTGCATAACATTCCCCAAGGCGAAAATACCCCTCGTCGTTCAGGGAATCCCGACTAATGGCTTTACGGAAATAAGTTGCAGCATGATCAAAATTACCCAATTGCTGGTAACACTCTCCTACCCTTTGAAATAAATCACTATCCGCCTCAGCATCATCAAACAATTCCAGATAATATTTGATGGCTTTTTTGAATTGTCCTGTTTCAAAACAGAGGTCGGCGCAATCCCTTATGGCATATTCAAATTTTTCATTGATTATAAAGGCGTACTCATAAGCTTCAATAGCATCTTTGTAATTCCCAAGATATGCGTAAGCATGACCGAGGTTATACCAGGCCATATAAGAATATGGTTGTTTATCAATGATCTGTTTATGCAGGGTAATACTTTGTTTGTATTTTCTTGAAAGCTCCACCGCAACCCAGATTCTTTCGAGGATTTCCTCGTTTTCAGGATCAATTTTAATGGCATTTTTCAGGACATAGAACATTTTTTCGTAATCCTGGTGAAATTCATGCACCAGAGATTCCAGGAGATAAAGTTCTCCCTGGGTTGTTTCATCATTTACAGCCCTGGCATTATCCAATAACTCCAGAGCTTCACCACCACGATCCATATAGGTGAGCGCCTCCGCTTTCAGCAAAAGAATATCCAGCTGTCCGGGCGCAAAAGACTCGGCTTTATCTAAAATACTCAAAGCCAGTTGCTCGTCCCCTGCTTCAATCAGTAATTCAGCCTTCTTGAGATAAAAGTCTACGGAAAAAAGGTGTCGCTCAATGGCCAGATCGACCACTTCCATAGCTTCCTTGAGTCGATCCTCATCGTGGTAAAACTCAATAAGTTTAAAAAAAGAACTTTCGTCTAAAAAAAGGGCCTGGCCGTTTTTTGAACTCGATTCGTATTGCAGAACCAGAGCGTCTATTTCTTTTTCTTGGTGGCTATCATTAGCGTTCATAAAACCGGATTATATCTAATCAGATATCTGCGTTTTTTAAGCCCCGGAACCCATAATTGATGGGATGATGAAACCCGGATCACTTTCAATAAGCAAGATATGTATTTTTTTAGCAAAAAAACCAGATTATTCGACAATCCTGTGACTCAATGAGGCACCGGTATTAAATCGAATGAAATGGTCGAACAATTTCTTTTACGGGGAAAGTTCATTTTTGTTTGGTTAATGCAATACTTAGTTTTCAACACTTTGAACACCCATTGACATTCAACATAATAGACATTACAATAAAGCTTACTAATAAAAAAGCCTCCGATTTGATCATCATTCAAATCGGAGGCTTTATCCTTTTCAAAGCTTTAATTCCTACCGGGCCCCGGCCGTTGCCTGTTTTGGCTTTGGCGATTATTTTGCATACGGTTGAGTATCATTTTTTTAAATTCGCGCTCTGCCTTATTTAACATGGCAATTTTCTTAGGGGAAATGACTTTCTTGAACTCCCAGTAATACTTGCGCTTGAGCTTGGTAATTTCATCTTCCATTTGCAGCTGATCCAGCATGGCTTTTTCGGCTTCCTCATCAGTCATATATTCACGATCCTGATTGATAGCGTATTTTTCATTAATAGCTTTCTTCTCTGTTTCAAACTGGTTATACACCGGCCAGAAGGCGGCAGATTCCTTTTCGTTAAAATCCAGCCGATCTGTAATATAAGCCACACGGGCTGCATTAATTTTTTCTTTTCTGTTATTAGGCTGCGCCAATAGCCCGGCGGCACCTACCGTTAATAACAAGGTAATAATCATCAACTTTTTCATTCGCAGAAGTTTAATTTTAATTATTTATTTGGATAATAATCATAACATTTCCTCTAATTCCTCGAGATCAAAGTCATCGATAATTTCATCGATATATTGATCTATATCCTTCAGAGGTAAATTATTGTCAGCGGCATTTTGGGCCGGGAACAATTCAACCGGATCCAACTGAGCTACTTCGAGCATCACATCCAGATCAAATTCATCGAAGTTGTTTTGTACGTATTCTGTTGCTTCCTCCGGAGTAAACCCGGCTAAATAAGCGTTTGTTCGGCTATCCTCATCCGGCAGGAACCAATATGTTGCGGCAGCCAAAACAAGGGCAAAACCGGCAACCTTAAGCCAAAAACGTGTTTGTCTGAAAAGTGGAATGATCCGGGTATTGCTATGAACAACGCTCAATTCCTTACCGGCATTAATTCGTTCAAGTACTTCCTGTTGCATTTGGCCGAAGTAATTCTCCGGAACCCGAAACCCTTCCTGTTCTTTTTTTAATTCGGAAAGCCGGGGAGCTATGTCCTCCAGTTCTTTCCTGATCTCATGCTTTTTGTCCATTATCAATAGTGTAATTAATGGTTTTTTAAATAGTTTTCAATTTTCTTGGCGGCATGGTGATAAGAGGCTTTTAAGGCCCCGACCGAAGTCTCCATAACGGAAGACATCTCCTTGTAAGTCATTTCCTCATAATACCTCATATTGAATACGAGCTTTTGCTTATCCGGTAATTGTTCCAGGGCTTTTTGAAGCTTCAACTGAATATCATCTCCCTCAAAAAAAGGATCGGCAATCAACTCATTTTCAAGGGTGTTGGCCTCATCGTCAAAAGAAGCAGTACTTAACTTTCTTCTTTTTTTAAGAAACGTGAGGGCTTCATTGGTCGCTATGCGATAAAGCCAGGTATACAGGGAAGATTTTCTCTGAAAACGTTCGATTCCCCGGTATACCTTAACGAGGCAATTCTGCAAAACGTCATTGGCATCCTCATGGCTGACCACCATCCGGCGAATATGCCAGTACAGGCGTTCCTGATACTTGTTCATCAGCAAACGAAAACCTTGTTCCGCTTTTGTCTGATCTGAAAGCATATCCAGTATTTGTTCGTCTGTCATAAGTTTTCTTAACGTCTGCAAAAGATAGGTTTTAGGTTATGGAATTTTGACTAACTAATGTTTAAATAGTTTAACCTCCATAAAAAAAAACCTGTTTTTCATCATTTATCAAACTAATAAAAATATTTTTGCCGGGAATTTAATCAACTTGTTTATGAAATATTTACTTTCTGTCCTTGTATTAAGCCTGTTTTTATTTTCTTGTCAATCCGAAACCAGGTTTGACGAACCTGAGCCGGAAATCAAACAAGCTTCCCTGAATCCCAATGGCGACAGCGAACTGGCACTGCTCATGAGACAAATGGCTGATGAGCTGAATACCCTTAAAGAAAATATCGACACAGAACTTGATCTGAGCAAAATTTCAGACTATAAAACGATCCACTCGGCAACCCCCACAAAAGAAAGTATGAAAGAAAAGGGATACCAAAGTTACGCCCAGGCTTTTCTGCTTTCCATAGAGGCACTGGAACAAAGCACTCCGGCCAACAGGGTGGAATCATACAACGAAGTCATCAACGCTTGCATGAATTGCCACGAAGTGACCTGCCACGGCCCCATGCGGAGGATTGAAAAAATGTATGTGCCCGTGGAAGAGGGCGACAAGTAGTTTTTGGGTAGCTTATCATACGCGCTGTTCGAGGAGCTTTTAGAGGCTCCTTTCCTTCAATCTATTTGTCATTGAACAGTTGCTGGTAGTCGCACCAAAGGCAGCCAACTAACAATGGGAACTGCTCAATCCCCCGGTTGACAATACTTGCGGAGAGCTTCCTGGAAGGGAACGTCCCTGGTGAGTTTTTGATAAGTAAGCTCATTATGCCAGGGATTGTCTTCTTTGGATTGACCCTGGAAATAAAAATCTGCCAGGCCGGATAATTTATTCACCTCATAAGCACATCTTACACGGCATTGAAGTTCACCGTCTGAGAAATGGGGGTTGAATTGCTTTTCTTTTTCAAAAGCCCGAAACATAAAATTGGCTAACTGCGCCTCAGAAGGTTCGTTGAGCAACAACCAGGAAGAATCTCTGTAAGCATTAAATTTAACGGTAAACTCATCACCTGCTTTAACAGGAATCCCCTGTGTATATAAATTGATTCTGGATTTATCAATTAAAACATTGGCGGATCGCCATACTTCCTGATCCTGAAAAGAATAATAAAATCTGGCATCATCTCCTTTCCAGGTTACAGAATCAATGACGGCCTTCGTGGAAATGGAACGATAAGTCAGCAACTCCTGAAGCTGCATCTGTTTTTCGCGCTCCTTCTTTTTCTTTTGGTAATTGCCAAACGCCAGAGCCAGAGAAACGAATATTACCAAACCGAGCAACATGGCAATAATTCTGTTCCGGTTGACTCGTTCAAACGCCTTCAGGTGACGATTCAATGGAGTATCCACTTCCCTGTTTACCCGGAAATCATACTCAAATCCACCATTTTTCTTCGTCAAACTGACCTCACAAAGTTCTTCGTCAATAAAAAAACTATACAGAGCATCCTCATGGACCTTGAAATCTATCTGGACTATTTTCGAATTGATGTAAATCAGCAAATGGCCCGTTTTTGCTCCGTGGAAAACACCTACGATGTACTGTTTTCCCGAGTGACTGATATAGGACCATTTATTCTGAGCCATGTTTAAAGGTTAATCATTTTCAATTTATAACGCTATGGAATAAATAAGGATATGGCCGAAGATAATTTTTTTGCCGGAAAAATGAAAAGACTGAAAAGGTTTTACCCCGGCTCTGGAAAAGTTGGCTACAAAGGCGAAACCTGGTATCCGGTAATTAGATATTTTGAAAAAGGGAAAAGAGGAATAATGAATTTATCGTAAATTTACCCAACAACAAAAATCGCTCACCATGATCTATGAATTTAATGGCTATCGTCCCGTCATTCATGAATCGGCCTTTGTTCATCCCCAGGCAGCTGTTACGGGTAATGTGATCATCGGCAGGGATGTCTATGTAGGCCCTGGAGCTGCAATCAGAGGAGATTGGGGAGAGATCATTATTGAAGATGGGTGTAATGTGCAGGAAAATTGCACCATCCATATGTTTCCGGGCACGACTACCACGCTGAAAAAAGGAGCTCATATCGGGCATGGAGCCATTATCCATGGCGGCACCATCGGGGAAAACGTACTCATCGGAATGAACAGTGTCATCATGGATGAAGCGGAAATCGGTCAAGAAAGCATTATCGGAGCCCTTGCTTTTGTTAAATCGGGAGAAAAAATCCCTCCCCGAAGCCTTGTGGTAGGTAACCCCGCCCGCATCGTTAAGCAGGTGAGTGATAAAATGATCGCCTGGAAAACCAAAGGCACGGAATTGTACCAGCAATTGCCCAAAGAATGCCATGATACCCTAAAGCCCTGTGAGCCATTGAGGGAGATTCCTAAAGACCGGCCTTCACAGGCGAAGGTGTTTGAAATTTGGAAAAAACAGTAAGAAAGGTACTGGTTTCAAGTTGCGGGTTAAATAACCTCATTATTCGATATTGGAAATTCAATGCCTTGACTGCTGCGCAACGGAGGCAGATTATAGAACGGCAGATTATCCAGATAGAGAAGTTTTGGTCAACTATTCAAACAGGATAAGCATTTCTAATCCTTAATCCTTCCCCAGGACAGCGTTTTCACCATCCAGTCAGGCAGGCGTTTACCAACTTGTCTTTTTCGTAGATTCATATACCAGCCGATCTTTTGGATGATGGGCAGGCGGTGTGTTTCCACAAATTCGATCAGGGTACCATCCGGATCTTCAATATAGGCAAAATGGCCGGCAGCTACCCCCATATCAAAACTGGAAACACCACTATCAACGGTAAATGGAAATCCTTTGGAAGCGCATTTTTCACGGAGTTGATCCATTCCCTGGATATCAAAACAAAGGTGAATGTATCCCGGATCGCCCCAGATACGGCCTTCGAATATTTTTCGTGGTTCCCTGTTTTTTACGGAAATAAGTTCTATTTGAGAAGGTCCGAACAACTTTGAAAATGGGCCTCTTCTTTCCTCACTGTGTTTTAAAAGGACTCTTCTTATGATATTTTCTCCCCCCGGCACTCCTGCAAAATCACCAAAGACATCCTCTATATCAAAAACCACTTCATCGTATCCAAGTATATCGGAATAAACAGTTTTTGCTTTTTCGATATCTGTGACCCCGATCATCGCACCATAAATCCCACCATTAACAGATTTTTCCTGTTTGAAAATATTAGCCTCTTTAACTATCTGGAAAATATTACCATACAGGTCTTTTACAAAAAAATGTTCATTGCCGGAAGGGTCAGTCACAACCTCTGTTAAAAGATCGAGATTTTTGTCTGAAAAATCTTTATAAGCTCTTTTCACATCGGTGGACTTAACTTTGGCGACATTAATGCCCAGGTCCCCCAAAAGGATTTGAAAACTGCAAGGTTCCGGAGTTTTACCGGTATGCTGCCAAATTTCAAATCCGCCGCCGCCTTGCATATTCATTGCCAGGGCTGCATATCGTTTGCGAGGTTGTCCATTGGTATGCGGCAGCATTAATTCCGCCACCGCTTCATCTTCAAAAACACGAATATCCATACCAAAATGCTCTCGATACCATTTCCACGCTTCGTTCAGGTCGGAAACGCCAACTCCCATCTGTTGAATCCCACTGATAATAGTAGCCATAAATTGAAATTTGGGTGAAGATAATATCTAAATATTAAAATTTTGAAAGTGTGTTAAAAATAAACGTTGCCTTCCCTCTTAATTGACATAAGTCATCTCCTAAAAATGACTTTTATCATGCTTTGCCGAAAGGCAAATAAATTACCTTTGTTACAGGCTACGCCTAATTAAGACAAATTTATCCTTAAATATAAACTACAACTTTTTACACAATGAAAATTAGTAAATTGATCATTCCTGCGCTTTCGCTTTCTTTATTGTTTTCCTGTGGGGGAAATTCCAATGATTCCTCCTCTGATGGGCCAAAAACCCCTCCTAAATCCATGATTGCTGACGAAGTTGACCCAATGGATAACATAGGTGTCGGTCCAATTACCGAAGCCATAACACTGCCTGAAACCATTGACGAGGCTTTGGTAGCTGAAGGGAAAGAAGTCTATGAAGCTATGTGTACGGCTTGCCACAAACCGGACAAAAAATTTGTGGGTCCTGCCCCAGCCGGAATCATGGACAGGAGAAACCCTACATGGATTATGAATATGATTCTCGATCCTGAAAAAATGACCAAAGAGGATCCTATCGCCAAAAAACTACTGATCGAATACAATGGCGCTCCAATGGCCAACCAGGGTTTGACACAGGAACAAGCCAGAGCTATTCTTGAATACTTCCGGACCCTCTAAGCTCCAAGGGCCCACACCCCCGTTAGATGTCAGGATCAATATTAAATCAGCAATTCAAATCCTGACCCGATTCAATACTGCTCAATTGACTAACCAAATATTCCCCAATACCAGCCGGAGCATGAATTGAATATTTTAAAACGTTATAAATCGAACTTAATATCAAAATCCTATTTTCCTGCTGGGATGCGGGCTGATTTTTTCTGCCTGTAACTCTGGTGGACAATAAAGTGACAACTCCGGCGAATCTGCCAATCACGAATCCAACACGCCTAAAGGCCAAGCCTCCGTCGATGATGATGTTTCAGCGGCAAACATTTTACAGGTTGCTATCGGCTCTGCTGATCATTCAACGCTCGTTGCCGCAGTCCAGGCTGCAGGGATCGAGCACATATTGGTCAATGCAGGTCCTTTGACTGTTTTTGCTCCTGCCAAAATAAAAGCTCAAATCAAAACGTATTTCAAAACTAGAAAAAACATTTCGATATGAAATTTGTATTAAAAACAATCGCCACTGCCTTACTATTTGCAAGCATTTGGACCATGACCAGTTGTTCGCAAGGAGGTTCCAATAGTGGTGCTATCGGTGGCAGCGCAGCTGAAAAATCCTTTGTTGCTCCTGGTGAACTCGATGAATTTTACGCTTTCATCTCTGGCGGTTTCAGCGGGCAGTTAGCGGTTTACGGTTTGCCTTCAGGAAGGTTATTCAAAGTAATCCCTGTTTTTTCCGTAGATGCTGAAAAAGCTCACGGATTTAACGAAGAAACCAAGCCATTAATGAACACCTCCCACGGGTTTATTCCTTGGGATGATTCTCACCACCCGGATCTTTCTCAAACAGAAGGAGTCATTGACGGCAGATGGTGTTTTATCAATGCGAACAATACACTGCGTATTGCCCGTATAAGTCTCAAAACTTTCGAATAGGCAATTTATCCGGAGGAACCCGGCAAAAAGTGAATATAGTACTCACTTTTATGTTTGACTCCCCGCTCATCATCCTGGATGAACCCACCACAGGTCTCGATCCGGTTGCCCTGATATATCTTAAACAACTCATAGCGGATGAAAAAGTAAAAGGCAAAATGATATTGATCACCACCCACATCATGAACCTGGTGGAGGAGGTTGCCGACCGGGTGATTTTCCTGCTGGATGGCAATATTTATTTTGACGGCACGGTTGCAACGTTAAAAGAAAATACCGGACAAAGTAATCTTGAACGTGCCATTGCCGAAATTCTCCAGGGAAGTTACGCTTAACCAAAGGAAAAATTACAAGCATGTTTAAAATCCTAAAATACAGTTTCTTTGATCTGATGCGCAGCCGTTGGAGTTATGTGTATTTCCTGTTTTATCTGGTTTTGTTGGTATGGGTTTTGGTACCCATGTGGCGCATCGTCAGGGCTTCAGGAAAAAAGGATTTTTAAACCCTTTTGGCAATCCATTCCCTTGCAATAATTAGGATAATGTTTTAATTTTAGAAGAAACGTCAAAATGAAAAAGACGATCCTGATTATCAACGTGCTGCTTTGGTCTACTTTGACCGGCTTTGCCCAAAATGATACCATTATCAAAAACGGTATGGTCAATCTGGCTACCCTGATTTTGGATTTCGAGAATTATACTTTTGAAGGCGGACATATGGCCTACTATGTTTGCCCCGGCTGTGCCACCGACAGTGTGCAGTATTTTGTCGATTATATGCCGCCCGGAGATTTCGGCGGAATTACGTTTACCTTAAACGAGGGACAGGATACCTTTTTTGACGGTAGCATCATCTGGTCAGGTATGGGCCAGATCTATTACCCTGATAATTTCATTTTGGACTATCCTTTTACTTATGTTAACGAGACGGTCCCGGAACCGGCAGATATCAAGTTTCTGGACATTAACGGGGATAAAATGGAAGAAGATTCCTGGCTTTACCCTTTAAAAGAGGCTGTTTGGCAGGCTGTGGATACCCTCAGCATCACCCATATATTTGCGGCGGAAAACTATAAAGCGCTGGTCTACTTTTATGCCCCAAGTGTAGGTGTCCTCGACCCTTCCGTAGCCAAATGGATAGTGTTTTTGTATTATGCCGATGCCACACAATCGGTTACCGAAAGCCCGCTTATGCCTCATAAAATCTTCCCCAATCCGGTAATGGATAAATTGACCGTAAGTTCGGATTTTATTTCAAAACAACTCATGAGTTATGAACTCATGAATATGTCCGGGATGATTCTTAAATCAGGATCCATTAATTCAAACAGTATTACCATCGATCTTTCATCCTTTCCTGCCGGTATATACAATTTGAGGATCCTGGACAAAAAAACGGGGGCATCGGCCTACTATTCGATCATTAAACAATAGCGGCAATGTGATCACCGGCACACTATATCCGTTTTTCCATGGCTAATTTTGCGCAATGGAATTAAGTACGGCTATATCTGACAGAAATTTTAAGGCATTCATGTGGCATGCCATCTTTGCAGCATTGGCCATCAATTTTATGGACGTGGATACCGTGCTGCCCTCCATGATGATCAATGCCGGCGGCGGCAGTTTTCTGGTAGGGCTAATATCGGCAATTATGCTTGGAGGTTCGAGAATGTCACAATTCTTTTTCACCCCTTTTCTGCAGAACCGGAGTCGAAAAAAATTCTTTTTATTATTGGGCATAAACTCCAGAATAATTGCCCTGCTCGGACTGGCCTTTCTATTTTTCAAGTCTGCACAGATGAACCCGCAATGGGTCATGGTTTTTATATTCTTAATGGTAATATTGTTTTCGGTAGGCGGGGCATTTGCTGAAATACCCTATACGGACATCATTGGAAAATCGATCTTCCAGGAAAATCGCAAACGTTTTTTCTCCTTAAAACAACTACTGGCCAGTATCATGGTTTTTCTCTCTGCCCTGGCCGTCAAACAATTGATCGATTATTTCGATTACCCCAAAAATTATTTCTATTTGTTCCTGATCGCAGCTTTCTTTTTGCTATTGGCTTCTTTCGGCTTTTACCATATTCGGGAACATATCGTCGCAAATCATGCACCAGAGCGTATTCAAGGCCTTGCAGACTACCTGAAGCGCATTATCCAGGAGGTAAGGTCCAATAAACGACTCATCTATTACATGCTGATTATAAATACCCTTGGTATCGGATTAGCGATTATGCCTTTTATCATTTTATTCGCCAAAACGAAAATGGACATCAGTGCTGCCATTGTAGGAGAATTATTGGTTTTTAAAACGATCGGACTCGTATTGACCAGCCTTTTAGTTTACCGGTTTTCAAAACGATTCAAATATCAACATTTGCTGTATTGGGCCATTGGCCTGTTGGCGCTTTTGGTAATTGGGAGTATATTGTTTATCCAATTCGCCTGGGTATTTAAGTTGATATTCCTGGGGGGAGGTATTTTCATCTCACTTTTTTCCATTCTCAAAGGTGGTATTCTTCTGGAAATAACGACGAACGAAAACCGGGCATTTTACACAGGCCTGACAGGAGCGAGTAACATTTTTTTAACGATGTTTCCCATTATTTCCGGCATCCTTGTGGAAGTGGTCGGTTTCTCATACTTTTTTGGCTTTTCCTTGTTGGTTATAACAGGAAGCGTATATTTTGCCTATCAACTCAAATGTACCCGATAAATTATATTTTATGTTAAAAGAAAAAATTCAAAACTACTGGAAGAACAAAACGACATGGAACAAAATATCTGACCTTATTTTTATTGTTTTCATCATTGCTATGCTCATTCCCGAAGGGAGGATGGCCGTTGGCGGTTTTGTCAACCGGATAAAAGCCAAAGTCATGAATCCGGCAGTTCAGGAAAATGCAGTCAGGCTCTCGGACCAGGATTATCAATGGCCGATGACCGACAGGGAAGGGAATCCTGTTAATTTAAGCGACTTCCGGGGCAAGGTAATATTTTTAAACCTGTGGGCAACCTGGTGTCCTCCCTGCGTTGGTGAAATGCCGGAGATTCAAAAACTTTACGACACCTTCAAAGACAACCCGGATATGGTTTTTGTGCTGGTATCCAATGAAGGGAATGAAAAAATCAGGGATTTTGTTGATAAACGTGATTATACCTTTCCCGTTTTTTCATCGCGTAGTCCTTCCCCCGAACCTTTTTCTACCAGAAGTATTCCAACAACCTTTGTTATTTCCAAAAAAGGGGAAATTAAAATTCGGGAAACGGGCGCCTATAACTGGGGCGGCAGCAAGATGTTGGGGATAATTGAACGTTTGTTAGCGGAATAAATTAACGGATCAATGCAACACTACCGGTGTATTGTTCCTGCCAACCATCCAAAAAACTAACTTCCATTACATAGGTAAATACACTTTCGTTGAGGGTTTTTCCGCCCAGTTTACCATCCCAACCGAAGGATGGATCATTAGGCCGAAAATTATTTGCCTGGAAAACGAGGCTTCCCCATCTATCGAATATTTTAAAGGTGGTGATCATGGAAACATCTTTGCCTCCATTAATGTAGAACAGATCATTAACTCCATCCCCATTCGGTGAGAAAATATTGGGTACAAAAATATTCCGGGTACGATCCAAATAGATGGTTATGGCATCGGAGGCAGTACAACCATTGATGTCTGTATAAGTAAAATGATAGGTTTGGGTATTTTGCTGCGGATAAACCAACTGGGAAAAACAAGAATCACAATTGAAAGATTCAGCCGGTGTCCATGACCAGCTGGCCACCTGATCTGGTGGGATATTGATCAATGGCTTCAATTCATAATCACACCCCAGCGGAAGATAAAAATCAGCTCCAAGGTCAGCTATTAATTGCACTTCGGTATCTACGGTCACCAAAGTGTCCCATTCACAGCCAATGGCATCTTTTATGGCCACCCTGTATTCGCCAGGAGGCAGGTATTCCACCTGATTTTCAAAAGACAAAATAGTATCTCCAAAGGAAAATAAATACGGGGAAGTTCCTCCGATAATGGAGTCAATTACGATGCGGCCATTGATCGTTTCGAAGCAAGGAGCAAAAGTGGATATAACGGCTCCCTTAGGTTCTTCTTCATTGAGGGTTACCACAACATTATCCGTTGCCACGCATCCGTTCAGCAAATTAAATACCCGCAACAAATAGATTCCCGGAGCATCAACAACCGGAAACAAAGATTGTGCCCCGGAAAGAATATTACCATCATCCGTGCTCCAGGCATAAACAAAATTGTTGCCGAAAGAAGATCCAATGCCATTTAATGTTATTTCTGAGGTCACACAGTTGAGTTCCCCACCGCCACCTGCATTGGCAACAGGGGTATTCGCATCAATAAAGACCTCCACGGTATCTGCATCTGAACAAAGGGTAATCTGGTCATAAACGGTCAGGAAATACAGCCCCGGTTCATCGATCACAGGATTTGCCGAATTATTCCCGGAAACGATATTCCCCTGGATGGTTGTCCACTCATAATCCAGCTCATTAAAGCCAAAGGAAGCTGAGGCATCCAGGGTTAGCATTGTATTGTTTATACAATTTAAGGTATCCGGCATTCCGGCATTTGCCGTGGGCAGAGGCGCTTCTTCTACTAAAATAAAAGTGGAATCTGTACATCCACTGGCATCTTCAATATATAAATTATAGGTCCCCGGCAAGTCGACAACTGCTATAAGCTCCTCCGCTCCGGATACGATATTCCCGTCTTCTGAGGACCACAATTGCATCAACCCCGGATTGGAGGACCAGGTAACGGCTTCCAGTTCCAGGGTCTGTCCTTCACACAGAAAGCCGGGAGGTTCAATGGTAGCTTCTGCCGGTGAAAGGGTAACCCCTTGAAGTAAATTATAGGAGTACTCACAAACATCTCCTCCTTTACCGTCCATCATCAGGTAATAGACCTGACCAATCTCCAGGTTTTCTGCAAGCATGGTACCGGTACCGTTATTGGGTACTGGGTCTATACAATTGGACTTTGCAATAAAAAAATTACAATCGGAGGTTTCAAAAACTTGTACCTGAAGTCCGGATCCCTGATTACAATTAAAAACAGAAACCTCAATCTCCAGCGTTGTGGAACCGGCAATAAAGGAAATCCAGTTATTGTTTTCCACAATACCACAAAAGGCATTAGGGGTTCCTGAATTGGTTGCGGCACCATTGTCAGAACAATAGCCGTCCAGATCACAAAGCAAAGGGGCATCGCTACAGGTATTTCCGGGAGATAGTGGAAAATTACAGTCCTGTGCTATCAGGCTCTCAAGGGAAAAGGTCAGTAAAAGAAACCATATCGACCTGTAAGCATTCGACAAAAAATGGTGCATACTTTTTGGGTGTTTGATAAACAACTCAGAGAGATTAGTACAAATATTGCTGTTACACCCTTTAATTACAAATGAACCCCCGGAAAAGTTTGTCGGCAGCAAGTCCGAAGGAAACTGAAGTAAATTAATTACCAATGGAAAATTCGTAATTCGTCATTCGTAATTAATCATTGATATCGCCGCCACCACCCTGAACCTCAAAATCCAGAAAATCATCATCGTCCGTACCGCCCCCCCGGACTTCAAAATCGAGAAACTCATCCTGTTTTTTTTGTTGGCCTGTATCTGGGCCAGGTAAAGCATAAAAGGGATCATCCTGGCCCAAATCACGCCATTCCAATGGAGCCTCCACCAGGTCTATTAGACCAAATTCCTTTTCCAGTTCCTGTTGAATATCGCGTTTGTGCAGTTCACTCAGGCGAAAATCTTCCTTGACTCGATTTTTAGCTGTTTTGTAGTTGATCTGGTCAAGAGTACCCAGGATGGTGTAATATAAATTAAAGAAACCGTTACGCTTCGCTGGCTGTGGTTTTAAATCAGGATCATGCTTTTTCAGGCGATTGACCAATACCTGACCTGCATTGACCTTAATATTGTATTTTATTTCATTATCAAAAGAATGGTCTCCACTTACGGTCAGGTTCATGGCATTACTCTGAATGAACATTACAGGAATGATGAGGCGACTATTTCTGACTTCCAGGAAATTCTCCATATTGGTAAATTTGATGTTCCGGAGATCTCTGATATTGACCAAAGAAGAAAATTCTTCCATCATGGCAAAATTTTTGATCTCACCGTCCTTAAGGCCCATACCGACCAACACGTGCATTTTGTCCATCAGAAAATTACCTTCGGCATCCCAGTAAACTTTGATGAGCATTTTGGCATCCATGGTGCCGTTTATATTGTCTGCTGTAAATACTTCCTGCGAAAAATTATCTGATTGCCGGAAGAACTCATTCAGGTCGATAGCTTTACATTCCACCTTGGTTTTGAGCCAGGGCTCATCTTCGAAAAACAATTTCCCGTCAATATTTATACTGCCTTCCATGGCATTGGCTGAACCATCTATTTTGAGTTCATTCTTATCAAAAAACAGTTTGCCAACGAATTCACTTCCTTCGATTTTATTGTAGTTAAATTCGTCAATACGGGCGTCAAAAGTACCTTTGAGGAAACTGGTTGTTTTTTCCCGGCTTTTAATTCTGGCTCCGGCCAGGGAGTCAACTTCTACCCCAGCTTCCTCGGCTTCTTCTTCAGATGCCAACGATAAACTGGCGAGTCGGTCGAGATCCATATTCGGGGCGATAAGTTCCATATCGAATTCTAACTCCGCATGATTGCTATTCAAGGAATCGGCAAAAAGTACCGGTACAAAATTTTGTACAAATCCATTGAGGTAAATTTCGCTTCCTGCACCTTCCAACTTCAAATCTTCAATATTTAAAGCATTATCTTTCAGACTAACCTTGCCTTTATCCAAAATAAGCACCTCGTCATTGATGGTTAATGAGGCATCATCAAAAATTATATTCCCGCCAAGCTCCACCCTCGAAATCCGCTTTGCGCTCAGCATGTCTTTGTAGCGTCCTTTCAGTCGGAGATTTTCAATTTCTATTTCCCCATCGCCATTGGTTATTCGGGGGTCTTCCATCAAACCATAAACCATTTTAATGGGTACTGTACCATCCAGGTTAAAGGTAATTCTTGGATCATCCAAATTATACATACTGAAATCAACTTCGAAAAGTTCTCTTTTGAAATAGGCTTTAAAATTTTTGATTTCCAGTGTAGAAGTCTGACTGGATTGAGACTTCCCGTTATCAAACCGTGCAGTAAAGGAAACATCTTTCAGTGCCCCATCCATGCGGGAGCTGGAGATTTTTTCCATTTTGCAAACTCAATTGGGCCACAATTTTGGGATCTGTTTTTTTATTAGACTCCCCTTTTACGGCAGCCCTGACTTCAAATTCTCCCCGGCTTTTTAAGTCCCCAAGGTTTTCCAGGTAATCTTTGGGCAGAATTTCGGTCATAGAGGCCAGGCTCACATCTTCGCCTTCAAGAATCAGGTCATAATAAACTGTATTATCTTTTCTGTTTTCGATCCCGCCTTTAAGTTTAAAAACATTTGTTCCGATGCCCAGTTCCACATCCCGGAATTTATAGGCGCCATTTTTGAGATCCACAAAAACATCAGCGTCATAATAAATATCTTTCCCATTGAGGAAGCGCCCGTCTTCTAATTCAATAAAATGGGATTTGTGGTCCGCCTCGCTTTTTAAAGAAAACTGATCGTTCGAAAATTTTCCGGAAAAGGTGGCATCTTCTGCGGTGAGCATTACATGCTGTTTGGTCTGTTCATCCTCATAAATAAGCTCGACATCAAGCAAACGTGCCTGAGATAATTTTATGCCGGGGCCACTGCTATCTCCCTTTGAAGCTTCCCCCTCACCCAAATTAAAGATATCGTAATTGCCCCTCCCTTTCCGATCTATTGCAACATTCAAAGCCCCGTCACTGATGACCACAGATTTAACCGCTATACTGTTGCTAAGCAAACTCAAAATTCCCAACCTGAAGGATACTTCTCCAGCCTCCAGCAAAACAGCATCCTTACTGTCTTTGAGCAATACCCCTTTCAAATTAGCCCCAAAATTCGGAAAGGTACGGATTACAGAAAGCTGAAAGTCCTGAACGGTAAGCTCAGATTTTATCTGCTTATTGACTTCAGCAATGATCTTAGCCCCTATTTTATCTTCCAGCATACTCGCCAGGATGGACATGGTTATCAGGGTCACCACTAAAAATATTCCCAGGATAAGGAATATGCGTTTGAATAGTTTTTTAGAATTCATGGATACAAAGGTGTTAACGAGCTGCTATGAAGGCCGGGTTTTCACAACCAGGATGGTCCTATATTTTCGAAATCAAATCCGTAAATAGGCTAACGATTTTATGGTGGAAAATATTTTTTGAAAAAAAACTAAAAAGTCTTGCACCGTAAATTTAATGCGTTTATATTTGCAACCGCTAAAGCAAAAAGGTAAAAATGTTTACCAATTTTTGTTCCGCTTCAAGGGCGATTAGCTCAGTTGGTTCAGAGCACCTCGTTTACACCGAGGGGGTCGGGAGTTCGAGTCTCTCATCGCCCACTACAATAAAGGCTTTCCTTCGGGAAGGCCTTTTTTATTTCTACTGTGTGTACTATGTGCCTGGGTGTTTTTAACCACATAGCCACATAGTTGTTTATTCCCTGTCACACAATATTCTGAAAGGATCACTGCACTCACCAAAAAAATAAAAGACAATTAGATCAGTTGATTTGGAGCTTCCCCGAAGCTATGGCCGCACTGGGTCGGGAGCCTGTCTGACTGACGCCTGCCAGGTAAATTCGAGTCTCATCGCCCACAACGAAAAGGCTTTCCTTCGGGAAGGCCTTTTTTATTTCCACTGTGTGTACTATGTGCCTATGTGTTTTTAACCACATAGGCACATAGTTGTTTATTCCCTGTCACACAATATCCTGAAAGGATCACTGCACTCTCCAAAAAAATAAAAGACAATTAGCTCAGTTGACTTGGAGCTTCCCCGAAGCTATGGCCGCACTGGGTCGGGAGCCTGTCTGACTGACGCCTGCCAGGTAAATTCGAGTCTCTCATCGCCCACAACAATAAAGGCTTTCCTTCGGGAAGGCCTTTTTTATTTCCACTGTGTGTACTATGTGGCTATGTGTTTTTAACCACATAGCCACATAGTTGTTTATTCCCTGTCACACAATGTCCTGAAAGGATCACTGCACTCTCCAAAAAAATAAAAGACAATTAGCTCAGTTGACTTGGAGCTTCCCCGAAGCTATGGCCGCACTGGGTCGGGAGCCTGTCTGGCTGACGCCTGCCAGGTAAATTCGAGTCTCTCATCGCCCACTACAATAAAGGCTTTCCTTCGGGAAGGCCTTTTTTATTTCCACTGTGTGTACTATGTGGCTATGTGTTTTTAACCACATAGGCACATAGTTGTTTATTCCCTGTCACACAATGTCCTGAAAGGATCACTGCACTCTCCAAAAAAATTAAAAGACAATTAGCTCAGTTGACTTGGAGCTTCCCCGAAGCTATGGCCGCACTGGGTCGGGAGCCTGTCTGGCTGACGCCTGCCAGGTAAATTCGAGTCTCTCATCGCCCAACCACAATAAAGGCTTTCCTTCGGGAAGGCCTTTTTTATTTCCACTGTGTACTATGTGGCTATGTGTTTTTAACCACATAGCCACATAGTTGTTTATTCCCTGTCACACAATATCCTGAAAGGATCACTGCACTCACCAAAAAAATAAAAGACAATTAGCTCAGTTGATTTGGAGCTTCCCCGAAGCTATGGCCGCAGAGGGTCGGGAGTTTCTTTTTTCATAAACTTTACCTTTACGATTTACCGGGTAGAATTTTTATCTTTGGTGATGATGATGTTCCATATTCTGAAAAATTGTATTTTTTTATTGCTCATAATTAGTTGCTTCTGTTTGTCAGGTTGTTCAAACAAGCAAGCAGACAATGGCAAACAGTCCTCGACTTACATGGACTCTTTGGTGCTGGATGCTATTAATGCCACCAGAGAGCAGAGTTTTGAAATAGCTTTAGCCAAATTGAACAATGTAATTGAGGAGGCCAAAAACCGTGATGATATCAGGAGTCAAATCAGAGCGTTGTTAAACATCGGAAATCTCTACACCTATCACAACTCCGATGAAGAAGGGTTGAATTTTTTACTACAATCCTTGGATCTCGCAAAAAAATACAATCAGGAGGAATTGCTCAAATCTATCTACAATAACATTGGCATTATTTACTCTTCCAACGAACGGCTCGATCTCGCTGAAGAATATATGAGTAAAGCCCTCGCACTAAACAGACAACTAAAAGACACAAATAAGATCGCCATCAACCTGATAAACCTTGGCAATGTCAAGGAGAATAGTGGGGATTTAAAAAATGCCAATGAGTATTTCAAGGAAGCTCTCGAAATCTTCAAGGCCAACAAAGACACTGTCAACATTTCTGTCGTATTGAATAATATTGGTAATATTTATTACAATGAAGGAAAATATACAGAAGCCAAAGATTATTATAAACAGGCAATGAATTTTATTCAGGGGCAACCCATGCGATTTTACCTTGCCTTTTATACTTTGAACTATGGAAAAACGCTTTATCAATTCCAGGAATATGATGCAGCCCTTGACCACTTCCACAACGCGCTGGATTCATTCCTTGCAGTAAAAAATACCGATAACATTATCTTATGTAATAATTGGCTTGCCAAAACCCATGAAGAGATCAATAATAACGAAATTGCCAACCAGTTTTATAAGGAAAGTATCGCCTGGAAGGACACCCTTTTAAATGAAAAGCAACTGCAGTGGGTTTCGGAAATGGAAATGAAATATGAGTTTGGTAAAAAAGAAAAAGAAATTGAACTACTACAACTAAAAGCTAAACAGGAGAAAATTATCTGGGGAGGTAGTATTCTCGCCCTACTTTTGATCGGCGGATTATTGACCTATTCTTTCAAGGTAAAAAATACTAACCTTCGGCAAAAAAATGTCATTCTCCGCAAAGAACAAGAATTGGCCCGGCTTGAAAAAGAAAAGTTGCGGCAGAAAATAGAAGCAAAAAACAGAGAGTTGGCTTCCAAAGCACTGCACCTGGTCAACAAAAATGAAATGCTCAACTCCATTACCGGCATTCTGGACCAAATGAACGTGACACATGAAACCCAAAATGCAGACCTTGTACGCAATGCAAAGAGGACAATAATCAGGAACATTAACCTCGATGAACAATGGGAGGATTTTAAAATGCATTTCGAAGAAGTCCATGCCAATTTCTTTCGACAATTAGTCGAAGACTACCCTTCCCTGTCTCAAACAGACCTTCGCCTTTGTGCCTATTTGTTGATCAATTTAGATAATAAAGAGATCGCCCAGATATCCAATATTTCCCCGGATTCTGTTCGAAAACGCAAGCAAAGACTTCGGGAAAAATTGAATATTACCAAAAATCTGGACATTCAAATATTCTTAAATCAATACGAAAGGGCCTGATTTAACTGTATTTAGGTCATTTTTTTAGAATGTCACGCTTTGTCACGGTCATAATTTGCCTTCCAGCACCCTCATTCCTTATTCTTGTTTTGCATTTTCTTCTATGCAAGCACCTGTCACAGGTGGAAATCTTTCTTTTAAACCTAAAATTATTAACATGAAGAAATTATTTTACCTGATCCTATTTTCAATAATCGGAGGGATAAACGTACAAGCACAATCCTTCACCATTGTTTCTCCTGAAGGTCTTACACCTCCATATGAGGTAGCTCCTGGCACAGAGGTGACTTTCAGATACGATTATTTCTTTGAAGCACCTACAGCAGTTTTCACCCATACCGAATACCCTGTATTCCCTGATTTCGGAACCGATCCGCTTTGGTCAGAATACAACGATTATACCGACAACGGGGACGGCACCTTCAACGTTACCGTTACCATTGACGAACATGTTTGGGTCTGGGGAGGATTTTTCTCCTTTTTTATTTCCCAATGGACATACACAGAAGTTTTGGAAATCAACATAGCTTCAGACGTTGTCATTTCCGGGGATGATCTATTGTTATGTGATGACGGAACCGATACGGAAACACTTACTGTGGAAGAAACTTTCGCCTCCTACCAATGGTACATGGATGGCGTTGCTATTGACGGTGCTACCGAGCAAACTTATGATGCGAGTGCTCCAGGCGCTTATTACGTACAAGTCGAACATGAAGGTGAAATGGTTAATTCCAACACCCTCAATTTGAGTCATGTTGAAATTTCCCTGACAGGAGCTATGAATGGCGACAATACGGGTGTGATTTTAACAACAGATGAGGGTATGGATACTTATCAGTGGCTTAGCGGAACCGATCCGGAAGCACTCACTCCTATCGCCGATGCCAATGCTTTCAACTACACGGCGGACATTACCTCAACCTATACGTATTACGCAGCAGAAGCTACCCTGAATGGCTGTACCGTCAGAACACAGGCACGCCCTGTAGTAGATGCATTGTTTATGGTGCCTGAAATTTCTGTTGCTGCCGATACCA
>CALODM010000018.1:0-11564 GCA_942492125.1 uncultured Bacteroidota bacterium | reverse complement strand
TTTTATCAATAGTTATCCAACAATAGGAGGCCAAAACTTCCGGGACCAATTTTTTCGGCCAATAATGATTGCGGTGGTGGAATAACTGGAGCTCAATGTTTATGGATAGGAGATGACCCACAGAGTGAATGGAATGATGGACCTTGGGGATGTTGTTATTTCTAATATTTCTGTTTTTGATTGGGATGCTACCGGAAGTCCCGATGAGGTAACCCTTGTTCTCAGAGAAGGAGACGATACAAATTGTGATGACTTTTTAGGTGCCATACTTGTTAATACAGAAGCATGACTGGTCCAATACTATTCAAAGCATGGCATTTTGGATGGATTATCATGGAAAACATTGACGTAACAAGCCCAACAGAACCTTCAGTTAACGTAGGAGATTATTATTGTGTAAACGAGCTGAATGGAATTTATTCAGACGAAAATGGTGCCTACAACCCTCCTGGGCAAACCTTCAGTCAATACCTTCCTTTACCTAATAAAACAATTCCAGAAATGGAAGCCACATTTACGGAAGGAAGTACGATTGGTCTCATTGGAGGAAGTTTCCAACTGGGATTTTAGATAAACCCATGATTTACAAAGCTGGTTGTGTCCCTGCAGTTTTTTTAAATAACAATTATTGCCACGGAATTATTAAATAATTATGATTTTATTGGCAATATTATACCCTAACATTTTCTTTTCGCATGCCCTTAATTACTTCGTGGTGGTCATGTTCGAATAGTTAGTCAAAACCTACAGCCTATTTTGAAAAAAATTCACCTAAAAAATCCAAATCCCTAGCCACCAAAGCAGAATCCAACCCCGACGCCCTCAAAAACTGCCTTAAAGTCCGGATATCCGTCCACCCCCCAAGATCCGCAATAATTTTAATATTCACATTCTGCAAAGCCAGGTTGGTAGCAGCACATCGCCGGGCCGTATGAGTAGTCACAAATCGCCATTTCGGTCCGTCTTCACCACTTGGGAAACATAAGCGTCAACCTTAGCCAGAGCACAAATGGTTTTAATATTCCGATTGCTCTGTGCGTTGCTCCCAAAATTCAGTTCAAAATTCCTTTGGTCAAGGATCTCCCAGGCTTCGTCTTTCACCGGAACAATACATTCATGGCCGGTCTTTTGTTGTTTGTATTTCAGGTAACTGCGACCTCATTTTTCAAAGAAGTCCTGCTGTTTGATCTTTCGGGAGTCCTCGAAGCGCACAAGAAGAAATAGTAGGTCACCAGGAAGCGGTCCCGCTCCTTTTCCAGCCAGGGATCACTGGACAGGTCCAAGGCATGTATGATCGCTTCGATCTCGGCTTCGGTCAGGTAGATTTTATTGGAGGGTTTGCTTTGCTGGACTTTAAATCGGTGGTGTTTGTAAGTTTCCATTTTTATGCAGCTCTTTGTCCTGAGCGATTCTCATGACGGCTTTCATGACTTTGATGTGCCTGACCAAAACCCGGGGTAGGCCCTACCCCGTCACTATCGAAAAGGAACTTTCTGGAAATCTTCGTAGAAGTCCAGAGTGATGTCGTCAAAGAAAGATCATTGACATGTTGGTTTCAGTTTGAATTGGTCCATGCGGGTAAGCAGGGATTTGTAACTTTTCGCTGTGCTGGGTTTGAGACTGGTGAAACCATTCTGGATGATCGTCGTAATAATTGTTGAGGAACTGGATGAAACTTGTCTGTTTAGCTTTACCGATCATTTTGACATTGCCGGATTCCAACAGTTGCGTTTCGATGATTCGTTTCTGTTCTCCAATTTTGGCATTCAAACGCAGGTGGTTTGGATGAGACTTTTTTACAATGCCTTTCTTTTTGTCAAACTCAGCAGGAAGCACATGGTAGTCGGTTTTTATGTACTTTTTCTTTCCCTGGTGGTTGACGTACAACTTTATATTGCAGGTGCCATCCTGGCGGGGTTCCATAGGTCCACAACATCGGTTTTACTTGCATCTTGGAAATTTCACGCTAGCTTAAACATAACTTGGAATAATTGCATTAAAAATACACAAAAAAGACCAAAGATGCACAAGGAAGGGAAATAAAAAAGCAAAGGATAACCTACTGAAAACCAATAAAAAAAGCCCTGAAACACAAGGGCTTAAGTCTTGGGTATTGAGTAGTCCGTACGGGAATCGAACCCGTGTTACCAGGATGAAAACCTGGCGTCCTAACCCCTAGACGAACGGACCATTTGATTGTGCTTTTCTTCAAAAGCGATGCAAATATAAATGTATTGAAAATAAATCTCCAAACTTTTGTTTATTTTTTTTCAATGTTTTTTTTCTAACACCTCAATCCTTCAAAAAGTTCCAGCTTAACCTGTTGACAGTCAATACTTTTCAAAAAACAAAAAAATAATTCTCATTACGAATTTTGACAGGTGTCATAATTCGTAATGCTGTTTATTGCACGGTATTATCATATCTCCAAATCTTATCGTGGAACTAAAGGTTTTTAAGCATTTTACGGTAATTCCATAGATTTCATTCCTCTTCAATACCCAAGAAAGGGCTTTCTTATAAAAAGTAAAAACCACCATCCTGCCCGCCAACGGTAGGTACTCGTATATCCTTTAATTTTAGATGCCCTCTTCCCTGGACTGCTATGATAAAATATTCGTGCTTTTGTGGCTCTGTTGCACTAAAATCCCCAACTTTGGTTAAAACCAAAATTGGGGATGACAATTAGCCTCAAAGTAATTCGATTTTTTATCGCTGGACTTTAACCAGTTTTTTCATGATCACCTTGCCTGCCATTTCCAGTTTCAGGGCATACATGCCCGCAGGCAGTTGATCGATTGAAATTTCATTGGTATTGTGCAAGGTTTCTCCGTATTGGATACCTGACATATCGTATATGGATACGGCATCCACAGCAACATAATTTTTATTCATAATGGAAATGTGATTAGTCGCCGGATTCGGGGTTATCCAGGTCTCCCGCAGTAAACTGACAAAGCTGGCATCCCGGTCCTTCACCTTAGTGATAAGACTCGTCTTATAGGGATTATTCAACGGGATCGGGTTCTGGGCCAGGTCAATCGCGTTGATCCTCGTGGCCTGCAAATCCATCTCCCCGTGAACACCGGCAATATCGTCGATAATACCGTGCAGGTACAAAATCGGTCCGTAGCCGGAAACATTGTTCTGGTCGTTGCGACTGATGGCAACATACAGGGTGGAACTTTCTTCGTCAATTCGGTCAAAAGTGATGATATTAACGCCGGGCTCTCCCATCCAACTGGTAGGAAAACTGATTTCCATATCCTGAATATTGATGATATCCGGATCAATCTCGATGCTGAAGGCTATACCGTAAATATCATTGACAGGTTCTCCTTCCGTTCCCAACATGACAGGAATTTCAAATGGCACTCCGGTCGAAAGGTTATCCGGAACGTCCATGTAAACAGGCGGATCGATCTCTGTACCCGGTAATGGATTGAAGGTTGTTACATCACCATGCGTGAACAGGAAGTTCTGGTGGATCGCACTGATATCTTCGGAATTCACAACTCCGTCGCCGTTGGTATCGGCATGTTTAAAATTTGTGTTGTCCTCAAAGAATTGAGCCCAGCTATTGGCAGGCATGGCATCCCACTCGGTATTGTCATCCTCTCTGACCGGTCCTTCGGCCCCATAGGCAATACCAATATTCAACAGGTCAAAATGGTTGGCAATATTGTCGTAGTTGGTATCTCCGGGCCAGACATCCTCATCACATTCAAAGGTACCAAATTCGTAGTAAGTATAACAAGCCGGGTTCATGATATCCAGGATGAGGAAGTCATATTGGGTAATACCGTCTCCTTCAAATGGTCCGATGGTCACGAAAGGCAGCGTATAACTGAATGGGCCAAAGATTGCCCCGTTCGCAAAAATATAATAGCCCAGTGGCCCTGTATTGCTGCTGTTAAAAGCGACGTCAACGCTAAAAACACCATTGTTACAATCGGCTATATGCGGCGCTACTGCCACGTCCCAGAAATTACATCCATTACCGCCACATTCCGGTGTTTCAACTTCAAATACCTGGCAACAGTCCGGGTTGTCATTGTCACAGACCTTCACAACGAAATGATCTCCTTCAAAGGGTCCGATACCCTCCAGCCAAATCGGCATTTCTTCATAGGCGTAATAGCCAACAAATTCATTTTGAATATACAGATCAAAATAGGCATTGGTCGGATTGACAGGAATAAAGCTCAGGTTGTAATTGTAAGAACCGTTATCATTACAGCCTTCAAAATTCATGGCTATATCGTTGAAGCCACAATCATCAAAACAGTCTTCCGGTACAAAAACGCTTTCACAAACAACATATCCCATCGGGCAATCAGGTGTCTCTATAAAGGCGCAAATTTCATATTCACCCGGATGAGGCGCTTCAAATTCAAAAGCCTCAGAAAAAGTGATATAATCTCCATTGACCTTCCAGTCTACATTCAACTCCAGGTTGGTAAAAAAGAGGAACGAGTTGCAGGAAATTTCTTCATACCCCAGTTCAAAGGCACATGGTTCCGCATCACAATCTATCGGCCCGATGACCCCGTAATTGGAGCAACCTTCATACTGATTATCAATGACCACAAACTCATATACTGATTCTCCGTCACCGGCAAAAGGCCCAAGGGTGATATAAGGCTCTTCGTAACTGAAATCACCGTAATCATTGCCATTGCCCAGAACGCTGAAACCCTGGTTACCAAAATTCTCCCCTACCACTTCGAGGTCAACGAAGAAATAACCGTCTGCGTTACAGTCATGAGCTTCTACAATAACGTGGTTGATCACACAATCATTATTGCCTCCGCAATCCGGGGTTGCTACTTCAAAAGTGGTACAACAACCAGGGTTATCATTATCACAAATGGTTACCAGGAAATGATCGGTTTCGAAAGGCCCGACATTCGCAATAAATTGCGTCAAACCCTCATACGGGAAAGTTTCAAATAAAACGTCATTGATATACAGGTTATAAAAATCATTAATTGTATTGACAGGGTCAAAATTAAGGGCAAAATTGTAGCCTCCCAGATCATGGCAGCCTTCAAAATTCATCGTAATGCCCTCAAATCCGCAATCGTTAAAACAATCTTCCAAAACCACAACAGTTTCACAAACCTGGTATCCCAAAAGGACAGTCCGGCGTTTCTATTAAAGCGCAAATTTCGTATTCCCCGGGGCTTTCCACTGCAAAATCAAAAGCCTGGGAGAATTCCATATAATTCCCATTGAAAGTCCAGTCGACATTTTGCTCCAGGTTGGTGAAGAACAGAAAAGTATTGCAGGAAACTGACTCATACCCTATTTCAAAGGCACAAGGGTCATCATTACAATCAACGGGTCCCAATCCCGCAAAATTCTGGCAATTGGGAAATTCGAGGTCTGTAACGATAAATTCATAAACCGTTTCCCCGTCACCTTCAAGCGGTCCGATGGTGACATAAACCGGATCATAACTAAAGGTACCGTATTCCTGACCATTGCCGTGTACGGTAAACCCCTGAGTACCAAAATTTCCTCCCTGTACTTCCAGGTCAACATAGAATAAGCCGGCCTCGCAAGGATGAGCTTCCACCACGACATTTTCTATAAAACAGTCGTCTGAAACGGGACAATCCGGTGTCATCATTTCAATGCCGGCACAACAATTTGGGTTGTCATTATCACAAACCTGCAAATAAAACCAGTCCGTATTTAACGGGCCAAAGGCAGCCAATTGTACCGGCAGGTCTTCGTAATGATAGAACCCGAGGAAATCACCGCCCAGAAACACATCAAATCCTACATTAGCGGTGTTGGCATATTCAAAATTCAGGACAAATTCATATTGCCCTTGCTCATTACAGTTCTGAAAATCCAGCACAACATCATGAATGCCACATTCCGGAGGGGTGCAATCCACCGGTCCGACTTCAATAAAGTCAGAACACCCTTCAAATTGATTATCGATTACCACAAATTCGTAGGGGGTTTCTCCGTTACCTTCCAGGGGACCAATTTCAATAAATACAGCTTCGTAGCTAAAATCGCCATAATCATGACCGTTACCTAGTACACTAAAACCTTCCGCACCCGGATTCACCACACCAACTGCGATATGTATAAAAAAGAAACCATCATTACATTCCTGCAATTCGTACTCAATACTTTGGATGGAACAATCCTGTTGAGCATTGCCCAAAAACGGCAATAACACCAACGCAAACAAAGAGAAGATTTTTGAAAACTAGACCATAGAGGGATGTTTTACTTTTAGTTTGGATTTTTTGATGTTACAAAAATGCCAACTGGACAACAAATTTAAAATTACATTTCCCGTATTTTTTTGTATAAAATAGCTATTTTTATCACCAAAATACCCCTATAAAACTTTAAATATCAACATTTTAATGCGAATTTAAATTTGTAAAAAATTAATGATCAATCATAAACTATTTGAAATACTTTCCACTTTCGACCGAAAAGAGATGAGTCGTTTTGAGGCATTTGTGTTCTCCCCCTACCACAACAAGCATCAGGGGGTGCGACAATTGGTTCAATATTTGAGCAAGATTTATCCCGAATTCAATATCCGCAACTGCTCCAGGGATCACATCATCAGAAAGGCTTTGGATAAAGATACGGAATATTCCCAACTGGCCTTATTGTTCACTTATGCCGTGCGCCTTGCAGAACAATTCCTCATTACTGAACGGTATAAAAAGAAGACCTTTCAGAACAAGATTATGCTGCTGGAAGCATTACGTCAGCGTAAATGTTTTAAGCCTTATCGGAAAAATCTGGACAAATACCAGGAAAAACTTGAGGCCCACACCGAAAAAGACAGTCATTTTTTCGAGCATAGTTTTCAACTGGCCCGGGAGGCCGACAGTTATTTTATCCTGACAGATGGTAGAAAGAAAGATCCAAACCTGGAACGAAAGATCAGGCAACTGGACTATTTTTACATGGCTGAAAAAACTCAAAGATGCCGTTGAAATTCACAACCGAAAGAATATCCTCAGTGGAAATTATTCCAACCGGATGCTCGAAGGAGTGATGGTTGAAATTGCCAGTAACATCCCGGAATATCAGGAAGTCCCCGGAGTTTTTATTTATTTCCTGTTACATAAAATGACTACCGAAGAACAGGATGAGGTTTACTTTCAGGCCATGCAATATATGCAGCAACAGGAAGGTTATCTGGGAAAGGAGGAGCGAATCATCATTTACAATAACTTCCAAAACTATTGTATCAAGCAGATCAACCGGAACAACCTGAAATTCCTGGCTGAATTATTTCAATTATATAAAGTCCAGCTGGAAGAAGAGCTGATCTTTGAAGACAACTACCTGTCCGAATGGCATTATAAAAATATTGTCACCACAGCAATAAGATTGAATGAAACAGACTGGGTGAAAAACTTCATTGCAACATTCAAAAAAAGGCTCAGACCTGAATGTATCGAAAATGCCTACCGGTTTAACCTGGCATCCTACTACCATGCAGTAGGGGAATTTGGAAAAGTCCTGGAATTATTGTTAAGGCTCGAATACAGTGACCTGAGGTATAACCTTGGCGCCAAAGCCTTACTCCTGCGAACCTATTACGAAATGGAGGAATTTGAGGCGCTCAACTCTCTGTCCGCTTCCTTTTATCAGTACCTGCAACGCAACAAACTGATGGCGGATACCCGAAAGGATGCTTACCACAACCTTTTCCGGTTCACCAAAAGAGTAGCCCATCTGAGAGCCGAAATACCTTATACGAATAAAGAAAAACTCCAACAAACCCTTAAAAAGCTGCAAAATGACATCGATAAATCACCCATCATTTTCAACCAAAGCTGGCTGGAAGGAAAGGTTGCTGATCTGGAGAAAAATATACGTTAATTACGAATTTCAAATTATGAATTACGAATTATGTCTCAGGAGTTTCCGTTTTCGAATCAATAACAATTCTCCTAATTCGTAATCCGTAATTCGCAATTGATTTTTATATTTGCCAAAATTTTAAACCAAATACAATATGGGACGTGCGTTTGAGTTTCGCAAAGAAAGAAAAATGAAGCGTTGGGCCAATATGGCCAAGACGTTTACCAAAATTGGAAGAGAAATCGCTATCTCCGTAAAAGAAGGTGGCGCTGACCCGAATTACAATTCCCGTCTTCGTCTGGCAATCCAGAATGCCAAGGCGGCCAATATGCCCAAGACCAACATTGAAAATGCCATTAAAAAGGCGAGTTCCAAAGATGCGGCTGACTTCAAAGAGATCGTTTATGAAGGGTATGCACCTCATGGCATCGCTGTAATCGTGGAAACCGCCACCGACAATACCAACAGAACCGTTTCCGGTGTCAGATTGATCTTTTCCAAATACGGAGGCTCTATGGGTACCTCCGGTTCGGTAGATTATATGTTCCAGCGCAAATGTATTTTTAAGATCAATGCCGAAGGGGTTGACCTGGAAGAACTCGAACTGGATTTAATCGACCATGGCTTAGAAGAAGTCAAAGCCGATGATGAAGGCCTCCTGGAGCTCTACGCTGCCTTTGAAGATTTCGGCAACTTACAGAAAGCATTGGAAGAAAGAGAAATTGAGGTAAAAGAATCCGAATTGGTCAGAATCCCTGATCACACCACTACCCTCAGCGAAGATCAGGTGGAAGAAGTCATCAAACTCATCGATAAAATGGAAGAAGATGAGGATGTGCTGAATGTGTTTCACAATATGAATATGGATGACTAGGGAACATGACTCATGCGAATCAGGGGCTAAAAACGTAGAAGAAAGTTTATGTAAGTTTGTGAATGCAACAACTCAAACTTATTCAACTTTACTTCTACGTCTGTCAAGTATACGAAGAAGAACTCAAATGGCACTGCCAACGCTTCACAAAAAGTGGAGCGGAGCCAATATTTAGTGATTGTGAAGTTTTAACTACCTATTTATTTGGAGTAGGTTTTGAACAACGCTTTCAGATAAAACAAGTCCATCGTTACATTCGTGATCATTGGTTGAGTTGGTTTCCCAATCTACCTGCCTATCAGACTTACAATGAACGGCTAAACCGATTAGTGAGTGTTTTTCCAGTTTTAGTCTATCGCCTGATTTGTGAATTGGCTGATAAAAAAAATTATTCCCAATACTTTAGCTTAACAGATTCGATGCCGATTATGACTTGTAGCAATCGAAGGCGAGCTAAAGTTGCATTGGAACTGTGTGATAAGGGTTATAACTCAGTTAAAAAGAGGCATTTTTATGGGGTTAAACTGCATGCTATAGGCTTTTACAATCCGGGAGGATTACCCGTTCCAGAATTTCTTCAACTAAGTAAAGCCTCTGAACACGACTTAAGTGCTCAACGCCCCATTTTGGAACAACTCTCCAACAGAATAGTATTTGGGGACAAAGCTTTTAGGGATAAAAAGTTAGACAGAGTTATTAAAGATAAAGGAGGAGAACTTTTAACGCCTGTTGTATACCAGGATGGGATTCAACGGGCTCTCAGGGAAAGAACTAAGGCCGCGGATGATTTATATTCTGTTGCTGTGTCAAGTATTAGACAGCCCATTGAATCATTTTTCAATTGGATAATCGAAAAAACAGATATTCAACGGGCTGCCAAAGTACGATCCTTAAAAGGGCTATTGGTACATATTTTTGGAAAAATAGCAGCTGCTTTTATACCGCTAATTATTGAGCCAATGCTTTAGCCCCTGATTCGCATGACTCATCCCAAATTTTGGTTAAAACCAAAATTTGGGATTATCGTGTGTCTTAAGGCTATCAAACAGAGAAAAAATGTATTGAAACCTGAGATAAAAGCCGGAAGTTCGCTCTTGAGTATCGAAGTGGACGAAAATGCTTGCGAATTACGGTAAAATGATTAAAATCCTTTAGTTCCACGACAGCATTAGAAGATTTGACAATACCGGGCACCAAAAAATATCCCGAATTTTTGCTCTTGGCAAAATTCGGGATGAACAGTTTGCCGGTTCTGCAGGAAATAATTTTTGACAGAACCGCAGAACACCCAATACTGGATTTCGAATATCCAAGTGGAAATATTTCTTACCTATTAATTGGGATACATCTTTGCGCAACTCCGCGAGTTCTCAACGTGAATTTGCGGTACAACTCCCCCACCCCATTTCTGGCCATCCCCGGAAAATAATAACCTTCCTAAAATTCGGCCTTCGGCTATCTATTTCTATTCAAAAAACGCCTCAATCCCCGTCAACCCTTTAGGCGTTGCAAAAATGGCCAGTTGCTGGCTCAAAATACCCAGGTATTTATCAATCACCTCTGTTTTTGATAAATGATCATAGCTCAGAAATGCCTCCTGAATCCAGAACCTCGAGAATATGGAAATAAAATCAACCATAAAATCACAACCTTTCTCATTGAGAGTGAGTTCATCCTTTTCTGAAAGCATTGCAAATATTTCTTTTTGTTTGGTCTTCCGTTGCCTTTCAACCCCTTGGTAGTCAAACAATGCCTGGTAGATCTTTTTGATATCTAATGGCGAAATCACCACCCCCCTGAAATCATATTGATTGCTGAGCACACCTTTCATTAAGGTCAGATAGGCAAAAACAGAGGGTTCCGAAGAGAAATATTTTTCATAGTGCCGGTTATTCCTGAGGCGCAGCAACCTCAATATCTCGGCCACGATATCTTCCTTCTTTGGAAAATGGTAAGACAAATTCCCCACACTGATGGACATAGCCCGGGCAATTTCCCTGACACCCACATTGTGAATTCCGGATTCATTGAACATTTTGAGCGCCGTAAGTACTATTTCATCTCTCCTTTTCATCTGTTTGAAAAATCATTAATGTTTTGAACCTGTCTGCCGCCAGGCAGGAATGAAGTGAATAATAATTTTTTAATCAGATGTAACCACTTCGTTTTCGCATAAAACAAAAGTAAGCATATTTCAACAAAAATAGCACATTGTACTATTTTTTCTTGCATATTTTAGGACAATGTGCTAATATTGCATTATTAATTATAAAAATGAACACCATGCAATTTCCACTAACAATCAAAAATACAGGAGAGCAATTGACTTTTTTGAAAATCGAAAAAGAAGGCAGCATTGATAAAGTCTACGTAGAAGGAGAAGTGAAACCAGGAAAAGGACCGGCCATGCATACACATTTTCTTCAGGACGAACAACTCACTGTCGTTTCCGGTAAAATGGGGTATCAATTTTGGGGAAGTGAGCAGCAATTTGCCCTGCCAGGTGAAAGTGTTTTATTTGAAAGAGAGCAACCACATCGATTCTGGAACGCAGGAGAAGAAATGCTCAAAATAGAAGGTTGGGTAGGGCCTGTACACAATTTCCCATACTTCTTGTCTAAAGTATATGAAGCTCAAACCAAATCAGGGGAAGAACAGCCTGAGATGTTTGATGCTGCTTTCCTTTTAACGCGTTATTCCTCAGAGTACGATATGCCCGAAATACCGGGATTCGTTAAAAAGGTAATCATGCCCATCACCGTAATAATTGGAAAGCTTTTAGGGAAATACAAACATTTCAAGGACGCACCGGCTCCCGTTAAGTAAATGT
>CALODM010000017.1:0-393192 GCA_942492125.1 uncultured Bacteroidota bacterium | reverse complement strand
TAGCGGACACCATCGGTGAGTGCCTGAATAGGTTTTACGAGAACTGATATCAATAGATAGATGAGCGCGACAAACAACAAATATCCCAAGGAGTATAAAGGTAGTCTTGACTCCTGGGTCATAAACTTCGTCATTAGGTGAATTTTCTCGATACACCCATGATGACAAGACCGAGTCTGACTATATTGTCATTGTCCGTCTCATGGATCGAGACGGGATAGTAGAACTCCTCGATATCTTCCGGTCTATCACCAGCTGTACCAGCCATCGCTACTTCATCAGGGATTTCCCTTGCCGGGGCCAGCGCGAAGTATATTCCCCCTGAAATTTCTCAGTATATTCGAAGGAATGCCGATGCCATCGTGCGGGTCTCGAACATACTCAACACCGGAAAATATTGATGGTCTGCTTCCTGGATAAAATCATTTATTTCCTGTATTCGAGGTGAAATAGATCATCGATAATCAAGGCGTTTTCACTTTTTGATTCCAGGGTCTTTGAACTGCCATGTTGGTCCAGGCCTGTACCCTTTGATAAACTCTCTCACGAGGTCTGGTTGATAAACATTATCGTCAGAGAAAAAGGACAAGCCCGAGTAATCCAACTGTCGCCCGCATCAAATTTGAACCTGAGCGTCGATGTCCACTTCGAGTTTTGACAGAAAAGAAAAAGACGCTGGCCGGTAGCAGAAGTCGAAAGAGCGAGATCTCTTCGTCATTGAAAGCCGGTTGCCGGATTCTGTAGACTGGTAATCGAGATCATCCATAAGGCGGGTCATCAGATACTACTCCGAGACCACCCTTTTTCCCTATCTCAACATACTTCTGAAGATCGGATCCTTGATCTTTGACCCATTAAAAATGCCTTTCCCCGATCGAGTATCGTTATCCTGAGGTCTCCCGGTTGAGCCTCTACTTCTATTTTGATATTACCGACTTTGTCCTTATAAGCGTGCTTGATAATATTTGTATTCGCCTCATCCATCGTGAGGTTTGTGTTGTTGGTCTCGCGTTTTCCTTGGAGAAACCCGAACGGGCACAGATATCCGCAATGACAATCCCTGACATCACCCAGATTATTCTCTTCGGCAGGTATCTCGAGTTGAGATAATTCCTTACCGGTCAACCGGTCTTCCCTCAATTAATTGTCCTCCGATGACCCGGAGTTTTTTTAAGCGCTGGTCTGCCTCTTCGATGTTTTTCCGTACGCTTTCATTATCCGGGTCGATCTCGATGATCTTCTGCCATGCGTTTATTGCCGCTGAGGAGTCTCCCAGGGTAAAAATTTCATTCTCTTCAATATAGTATTGGCGGATCATCTCTTTCTGTTCATCGTTCCAAGCGGAGTCATCTTCCTGTTTATTTCTTCCGAGAAGATTTGCAGCACTCCTGATGGTCTGGTTGCCATCTGATCACCTGACGAAGGAGCTCTGCCGCGTCGGAGTATCTTCCTTCACTGAATGCCTTCAAAGCGTTCTCAAAATAGTCTATTACCTGGAGTCGATCGCTTTGGGCCCTGTAATTCCTGTCAATTGCTCCATCAGGCTATTTATTCTTTCAGAAGCGGTCCTCGCCTGTTCATTCCCCGGATCGATCATTCTAACAAGAGACCACTCACTCAAAGCATCAGCAAGTTTTCCCGACCTCTCATCAGCCAGAGCTTTTTCCATATGCTGTCTGATCTGATCATTTAATTTTTCTTCAGTTCGTTCGAGATACTCCCTCGCCTGTTGATTCTTTCTCAGGATCGATTTCACGAAGGTTCAACCATTCGGCTCTTGCCAGTATGTATTCGTTATTACTATAGTATTTCAGCCCAAGCCCGAAATGTCAGGTTTATAAGAAACGATTTCTCGGCTGCATTCCGCGTACTTTCAGACCGAATTTCAAGAATATCACGACTCAGTGAGTTCTTCGAGCATAGACTCCGCAGTTTCATTTCCTGGATCGTATTCGAGGGCGATCTTTAATTCGTATCAAGAAGCTTTTTCCCGTTGATCGAGACTTATATATGTCCTGGCAGAATCGATATGCTCGGAGACCCTTGCCGTTTGAATATATCGTTTATATATCTCTCCTCTTCTGCTCTGTTTTCGTTCTTTTTCATCCTTGATCTTTTCTTCGATCGATTTGCCGATCCTCGCGACGACCGAGAATGGTGTGAAGATCCAGCTTCTTCTCTCGAAAAGAAACCATAGTCTCCTTTGTACCTTCCCCATCCGTAAAACCGACTCCCGCGGTGATTGATTCAGAATCAAATCCTGCTCTGAAGAATATCCTCTGTTTATAGCCATACTCAGCACCAAACCTGATATCGTTGTCAGCCCGCTGCGGCATATCAAATTGCGTAGCGATCGTCAACGATGAACCACTATCGAAAAGAAATGAATATCCGGCTCCGAAAGAGGATAGTCCTGTCGACTTTCTCAGTCACCGCGACCAGCTTTGTTTCAGCACCGACAATATCCTGCAGATTACATCCGATAAGTAGCCCCCGCATATAATCATGCTGCGAAAGGATCCCTATATCGACTCCTGTTCCAGTGTCAGAAAAATCCCCAATACGCTGATTCAATATCTTGACCGATGTGCCCAGAGTCACTTTCCCTATATATTCCCAGGGAAGATCAAGTGCGTACGACATGATGCCTGACTTTCCTTGTAGGATATCTCATCAGATTCAACGCTATAACTGTCGAAGTGCCTTATTCCCCCTGTCCCTGCTGTCATGAATCCGATACCCAAAAGACCCTACGGACATTGTGGGGTATATCTAGTCCAAGAAAAAATCATAACTGGCATCGCTGAAGCCTGAAAACAACTGGATATGATTTACCATGACTGACGGATATGGATTTAATCTGAGCGCCGCCGGGTTGTAAAAGAACCGATGGATCATCACCAATTGCGGAAAATGCGCCACCCATCGAAATAGCTCGCGATCCCGCTTCGCGAGAAAGATCGAACGCGTACCTCCATCACCTTCCTGCGCTGCGACCTCGCCTGAAAGGATCAGAGATAAAAATAGAATTATAATGATCTTTCGCATTCGTCTTTCCTATTTCGCGACAGCGATCTTGAATATTGCCGACTCAGATCCCGCCACTGGATCTTACAGATGTAGACACCATTTATCTGACCAGTTCCCCCTGCCATTTCGGCCATCCCATCGCTCCGCATCCCAAACCGTTCCTCCCTCAGATCCGATGCTTCCAGTCTCACCAGCGGGGATTTCCTTATTCCAAACGAGGATTCCAAGCATATCGCTGAAAATCTGGATACTGACTTTTTGAATCGTTTACGAGAAAATATGTTATTTTGTTGTTTCTGATCCCGCACTGAACGGGTTCGGATAGTTGTGGACATATTGTGAAAATTCGCGTCCATGACAGAAAAGCGGCCCGCACTCAAAATGACCGGAGATACTTCATTTCCAGCACCTCCACCTCCCATACGACAAATATCGGAGTCGGATCTTCTTCTCCGATTGAGAATATGACATCGCTGCTGCGGGCAAGACCGATATTAAGCTTCCCGGCGTCAGCGTTATCAACGCAACATCGATACTTACTAGGGAGAGTGTCCTCATTCCCGGTTCACATTGTAAAACCATGCCCAACAAAAACCGGAACAGGGTTAACTGTTCCCGTAATATTGCTGTAAGTCGTCCCATTGGCGCTGAGAGAGACTGAAGTCACCAGATTTGAGACAGGATCGGCATAATCATCCCTTCTGTCCCTGACTGTGACATAGAGAGTATCGAGGCCTATCGTATAAGCGGAATTATTCATAACTGGAACATTCAGCACAAGGAACATCCTGATCACCCTGCGGACTACAAATGGTGGAATTGTATTCATGTACTTTTTGAAATATTCAACATCAGATACCATTCCTGCCTCTGTAGTGACCGGTATGGAGATCTCTGCGACTGAAGGAATTATTCTCTCTCCACTGTTCTCATCCTTTCCAGGATCATCGAATCTGATAATGATCGACTTTGGAGGCGTGGCATTCAAAGGAGAGCCTGAGATGCCATTCTACAGGTTCATCTGGATAGAAACTCTTTTTTGTAATATTCCCCCGCGCCTTCAAGCAGATAACCAGCTCCATCGGGAAGTACTATCTCAAGCCTGGCCCCCGATGTATCTACATCGGCTGCCCCGCGATTATTGACTATCGCTTCACATAGTAAACGGAAGGTTGACAGATATGTTACCTTCAAGTGCTTCGGGTGGTCCTGAAATACTGGCCTCAAGTTCAAGATCAGCCTGTTCGACTACATCAAAATTTATCGTACTGCCGCATCCAGCGAATGATTCTCCCGGAATTTGAATCAACGCCACAGAAGAAATACCAAATTCGAAACCGTTTCCGACAATTTTTCCGATGGCGAAATATCCACAGCACGGTTTTCTCTGTCCCATCGGACTCGCCAAGATCGACCCGCCGATTTCTATTAAGTTCAAAACCGAGTGGAAGTGTCAGTTCTATCCATGTATTCATCGAATTGAACGAAGGAGTGAGACTTGTCGAAAGGATAATTTCCTGCCAGGTCGAAACGGTCTGGTCTATTGCGCCTGCCGGAGAGATGATCTGGATATCGCATCCCGTAATAGCCGAGGCATCTTCCGTGGTCACTTGCAGGTCGACAATCCCTGCATCTATCCCTGCTCCCTGCTCGATGTTGATATCTCTGGGAATGCGGCTGATAAGATTGAAATAATCGCCGTCGGCGGTGTCGCAGCAGAAGGTGCCCGCAATCTCCAGATGCTGCTCTGCTCCGATACTGAAACTCCTTACGAGCGAATCGGTAGCAGCGTCAATGAACTGTATCCTGCAGGTAGCGTCAGCGTGGTCTGGCCCTTGCGTCTATATTGGCATCCCCGAGATTTGATACGGAGGAACGATTTCAATATCTGATCGGTTGATAAGGTATCATCGACCGCACCGGCAGGAGATGATATCCACATCTCCAGAGAAAGCAACGCAGATCTCTGTATCTGCATATTTTCTATAGATTCTACCGCCTGAATCAGTGGTATCTCTTCACTTGTATTCACAGAGACAGCTCTCGTTATAGATGCTGTCAGTATCTCCGCCTGCGGGAGAATTGACGCGAATACCGAGAATTCCCCTGGTCCCACTGTAGGAAGATCACTGATTCCTGAATCACGGAGATGTTACCGGACCATTGCTCTCGAGCCGCGAGGACTTCTATTCTCTCGAAGATCATCGCCTCCGGTGTTTTCAACAACCACTGTAATCTGAAACGACTGGCCAATATTTACAATCGATGTATTTGGGAACATATTGTTATTCGGCGCGTTGCTGGTCACAGATATTATTCTTAGGCCTGATGGTTCCTTCACCCGAATACTCCCGTTCTCAGTCTCGATCAAAAGGTGATAGGGATCATTCTCATCGTGATATTCAACGATCGACCCTATAAGGACAGTGCCTGTATCGATCCCTGTCGATGAGACTATATAGATAAGAATCGATCTCTCTCCACCTTCAACGATAAAATCAGAGCTCCAGAAGCAAAGCCTTCAGGAGCAGTTACCCAGATAATCATCGTGAGAATCGTATTTAATCTGAATTCAAGATCATCTACCGAAGGATCACTTATCCGGACTGGAGCTTCTCCTGTATTTGTGATCTCGACTTTTACCGACCAGTCGACAGTCTGCCCGGCATTTACCTCGGCCTGCGAAAGAACCCTTTAAGTTATATCGATCTCTCCGGGAAGTTCGATGTTGACAGATTCTGAATCATCTGTCGCCGGTGAGATTGTAACCAGGTCGTTCTGAAGGGAGTTGGCATCGATAGCAGATTCAATAACAGCTCCAAATTCCTCAACATCTGAAATTGATGCTGCCGTTATCATGAAAGTATCAGTAACCGACTCGGATCCATCAAGTGATTCTATTATCAGAGGAGAATTAGAAACCGCCGAACTTCCATCACTGGAAAGCCCCAGGTTTATCTGATCAGCTTTCGCCTCTCCTGAATTCGTAAGCTCAATCGACATCAGGAACTGCTGGCCGTAATTCACCGATGGAGCACGGAACGATCTGTTTATAAGCGAGACGATATGAATATCTGCCGGGCTCTGGATCCGGATGCTTGAACCCCCGGACGAGGTCTCCTCGGTGACTATAATAAATAGTATTCATTCCTGTTATTTTCAAACCCGCCGAAATTTATCTCGAGGTCCAGATCGGCTTCCTATGGTATGCCTCCAGAGGTGTGGGAGATATTTCAAAACCAGTTGCCCTGTTTCTCCCTCTGCCAGGGTTGTTCCACCCCCCGGAAAACTCAACAGGTATCGTTGATACAGTCAGAGATAATCGCTTATAATATATGTACTGTCGGCGGCAAATGTGAATAGAGCTTCACCCTGGTTTTCAACAAGAACCGTAAGATACCATGCCGTTGATTGCCCTGAAGTCACTATATGCAGTGCTTGGCATGCTTTCAATGACAACAGGGAGAGATGGATGCAAGGATCAGTATATAACGCTTCCACCTCCTGTATATGTATCATCCGAGATTATTTCACTGCTGTTGATATCAGTCGCCGTGACAAGACCATTGACAAGCGCTGTTCCAGTGGTACTTCCTGTCGCGTCTATCTGAAATACAAGAGTATCGGCCTGATTTCCGGGCAGAATAAGATTTCCAGCTGACTGAAGTTCAATCGGTGAAATGATCGAGCCACTCTCCGGTCCTGTCGCCGACCCGCTATCTCCCAAAATATTTCTGTCTCATCAAGATCGATCTCTACCGAAGCCTCACCGGTATTATGAAGTATCATCTTTACTTCCCATAATGCCTGAATAGACCGAGTCACACTTGGTGGAGTCTCGATAGTCAAAATACTCAGCTGAGGAGCTTCCTCGACAGTCACGATGTCTGGAGCTGAATTGATATCGGTTAATATATTCCCGTTTTCGGTACCTTTAATATGTAAGCCCAACTGTATAACTATCCCTGGCCAGTCCCGTATCGATTGTGGTATGACAAATCTCAGGGTGGCTGCTGCTGTAGCCAGAAAATCATCAGAGAGATCCATAAGGAATGTTTTAAGAGTATCCCCGTCGGCGTCTCCAAACCAGGCATATGCCACTCTCCATCAAAGAGGGTCGAATGATCACTGTTATTGCTGCTGATCGACATTTCCAGCGTCATATCAGTTCCACTGCTTACCTTTGACCGGATTCAGGCTGGTCGCTACATACTGCGGATCGGGGAAGAAGCTCGAAAGTGACCGAATCACCGGTCGATTCATTGTGAATAGATCCTGTGCCCCTGTTATCCTCTGTACCAATGATACTTCCTGCCAGAAGACGTCTTCCCGGCAGTATATCTCCTGTTGAAGTGACAATATATCGCAGTGTTCCCCTGCTTCCCGGTGTGAGCAACACCTCTTCAACAAATTAATCAGGATATTAAAAAACAAATCGGTCCCCCTGGAATTACTGCCGCGGTAGAATCATGATCTGCAAGATCGACCGTCACGGTAGATCCACCGGAATTCAGGATCGAGAAATCGAGATACCAGTCGTTCTCCTGACCGATAGTGACCGGGTCCTGAATCGCTGTTATATTTTCTATGTTGAGGATTCCCGGACCCTGGATATCTACAGATACAGGATGCGGGCAGCGCTGACCGGACCTATGACCCTGAAGCTGTTGATCTCCATAGCAGCCACAGTTGCGTCTATCCAAAAAAACCTTCACACCCAGACCTGTGACAGTGCCGGTCTGGTCTTTCATTACAAACCTGAGGGTATCAGATGATTCACCATATAGTACCGTTCCGCCACCGTTAGCAGACTCAGCGGATAATTCACGATGAAATCAGCAGATGTGAAGAAAGTCAAAAATGTCAGATAGAGGATCAGATCGATATCAATATCAGATTCCCCGGTTGTTGATCAGATCGACCAGCTCGTGATCGTGTCTGGAGAAGTCCTTCGGCCAGCTGAAGAAACAAGGCGCGTAATAACAGGATCTCCTTCCGTCTGGACAAGGAAGGTTCCTTCTCCATATTCGGTAGTCGCCTCCAGCTGATCAGAACTGTTAAGATCGGTTCCATACACTGTTGCTTCTATAACCACCGTGCCGGTTGTCATAGGGTGGATGGTTGATCTGCGATTAAAATCCTGGAAACTAAAATCTATCCCCCCGCCTGAAATAACTTCACTTCGGGGGTAAAATCAATCGGCGTAAGTATATATTCGTCACTTACCGGATCTTGCGATAAAGAGCCTTATCGACATGCTGTCGAGTCTGACAAAAGCTTCACCATTGTTAACAACTGGTCATCTTTACCGATAAGTGGATCCTAATCTGATCAGCAGTCAATCTGTCCTGGGGAATTACTACGGTATCTGGATTGATAATTGTGATAGTTCCTGAATTGTAATATTATCTGTCAAAAGAATGTTGCCGGTGTATGGAAGCCCGTTTTCACTACCCTCAAGATGAACTATCGGTGAGTACATCCCCGTAATAAATTCATCAGGAACGGCGACCGATTCAAAGAAAAACGGTATTATCTCCAATCAGCTGCCAAAGCTTGGTCCAAAAGCTCTTACGAAGTCGTTCCGGAGTTTTACAAAAAGCTTCGTAAGCAATTACACTCGTATTTTGCCAGTATCAAAAATCTCGAAAAAGCTGCGGAATCCAGGAGTAAACGAGATGGCATCTTCCTGAAAAAACTAAACGCCATATTGATGGCCAACCTGGACAAGGAAGGATTTGATGCTTCTGAGCTGGCTACTGCCCTTGCCTTGAGTCGCAGTCAGCTTTATCGGAAATTGAAACCATTGGCAGGATTCAGTCCGGCTCACTACATCCGGTATGTTCGGCTGCAAAAGGCCAAAGAGCTTTTAGAAAAAGGAGCCGGAAATATTGGAGATGTGGCCTTTAACGTTGGGTTCGTCAGTCAAAGCCATTTCACCCAGGGGCTTTAAAGAACAATTTGGGTTCGACCTTCACATATAACCCGGCAACAGGCAGACTGATGCCGATTTTTAACTTAAAATCTATGCATATGAACCAGGCAGAAAAAAATAAGCAATTCATGATCAATTTCTACAAAATAGCAAGTGGAAATAAAAAAACGGAAGCAGAACTTAGAAAATGGTCAACCAATGAAAGGCATATTGGTCATGTGATGTTTATGGAAAAAGCATTTCCTAATTATGAGCTTGTTCCTGACGAAATCATCGCCGAAGGAGACAAGGTTTTTGTAAGGGCACACGTCGTTGCCAAACATATGGGAGAAGTGGACGGTATTCCCCCAACCTTCAAAGAGATCAATGTACCCTTTGCCATAGGATATCGGATTGACAATGAAAAAATCGTCGATTTCTGGACCATTTCAGATCAGATGGAATTTCTGGAACAACTGGGTATGGCCAGGGAACAGGTAGAGGTGCATCCGGATTAATTTTTACCTGATCTGAAAAGAAACTCAAGATTAAAACTCCCTGTCATTTCCATTTGACAGGGAGTTTTTTTTATGGTATCCATAAATGCAACACCCAGGCAAATCTTTGGGACAAATGGGGTAACCCTTACCATAGAAACACTCTTAATTTTGAATTATCAATAATCAAAAAAACAATACTCATGCCACGTTTTTTGCACATCAATGTAGTTGACGTTAGATCCGGCCATCGAGCACTTTTCGAGGCTGACATGGAACGGTGGAGACACCCAACCTACAATATCGAAATTGACAATGCCTGGAGTATGGACAGAATATGTCGCAGAATCCTTCAGCATTTAAGAGAACATGACGATGGCGCTATCGGCATTCTAAGACTATTTGGACATGGAAGCCCCGGACATGTTGAACTTGGAATGGGACTAGATGTTAACAGCGCCAGAAATTTCAGCCTTTTACGTGGACATTTTGGAGGCCGGTACCCAAGGATAGAGTTACATTCCTGTGGTGTTGTCAGCGGGACTCCTGTTTCGGATGCGGGCCCCAGAGGAACCATAAGTCCAAATTCTCCTGGCCATGCTCTCATGCAAGCCCTTGCAACGGCTTCAGGCGTATTGACAATTGCTTCATACGATGTTCAGCGAGCAGATCAGGAAATGGCCATGGAGGGCAGAGTCAGGCATTACAGGCCTTAGTTAAGTTCCAGCTTTCGGGATACCCGTTCATCCAAAACCTATAATCAGGAAAAATTATCAATCAAGAAAGGGAATATGAAAAGGGCAGAAAACAATAAGGCGTTCTTTCTGGATTTCATCAGGAACTTAAATTCGCAAAGCAGAACCGAAAGGGATATATCTCAATTTATCGACGATCCCCTATTGATCAGAACCATGATTTTATTGGAAGAGACTTTACCTGATTTTCAAGTTCTTGTAGACGAATTAACTGCTGAAAAAAACCGTTTGATCGTACAGGCCAGAGTAAAGGGCCGCCTTCCATCAAATCTGAAAAATATCACGATAAGCTTTGTCATGGATTGCCAGATTCAGCATAATAAAATCATACACCACTGGTTCATGGCCAATGAATTGTCCCTCATGCAGCAGATTGACCAATTGAGCCACAACATGCCTGAAAAAACCAATGAAAATCCATAACCTCATTCTAAAACGCATAAACCTTAAATCATGAAAAACGCATTGATGTTTGTAAGCTCTAATTTTGGGTTCCTAATCATAACCGTTTTTTTGATGGTTACCCTATATTCAGCTTGCGATGATGAAACAATCCCTGACACCAGTAATTGGGGAAACATTGTTGAGATCACCGATGATATTACCATACCAACCGTCTGGAGCGGAGATTCGATTTATGTGATCAGGGCATGGGATTTTCACGTAGAAAATACCCTAACCATTGAACCCGGAACCATAATAAAGTTTCACCCGGAAGACGGGCCAATCCTGAGACTTGCAGGATCCGGGACCATTATTGCCAATGGAACCAACGCCAAACGGATCATTTTCACCTCCTATAAAGCCGACGGCCATGGTGGTGACACCAATGGTGACGGACTGGCAACAACAGCTGCCGCAGGTGACTGGATTCAGATTAACACCGGCGGTCTGCTAGGTTCCATTTTTAATTATTGTGACTTCTGCTATGGTGGGGCTTATGAAAATGGCACTCTTGAATTATTTGATTCGAGGGCTACTGTAACCAACTGCCGTTTCATTCACAATACGGGGGGTAAATCCGGGGATTTCTATTACGGTGCTCTCGACGCTTCTGATGCACGATTGAATACTCTGATTACCGGAAATAGTTTCTACTTCAATGATCTGCCCTTGTGCATAAGTTCTTTCGTAAACATTGACGACTCCAACAGTTTTGCAGCTCCCGATGGTTCCCCGGGCAATACATATAATGGCATTTTTTACAATACCGTTGAAGATATAGAAAATCACCTTTCCTGGCGAGAAACAGAGGTGGCTTTTGTTATAGATGATAATCAATTGTGGATCGATGACGGGGCCAGCCTTACCCTTGGAAACAATGTTGTGATTTATTTATCAATCGGCTCACAGCTTGTATTGGATGACGGCCCCTCATCCCTCTCAAACCACGGTGGTTCAGGTGTCTTTTTCACCTCTTACAAAGATGATTCCCTCAAAGGAGACACCAATGGCGACGGTTCAATTACTTCCCCGGGTTTGGCCGACTGGCTGGGTATTTACGATAATACCTCAGGTGTGTATCCCTATTATTGTACGTGGGGAAATATTCTTTATTCCGAGTATTAGTTATTCCGCAATTTCCTTACAAAACGACTGCTAAACTACCTGGAAGACTACTTCGAATACGACAGTTAACCTCTTGTAAACTCCATACACCGCTCTTTCAGATGAAGGAGCCTACCATCTGTTTAATCATTAAAAATCACAAACATGAAAAAGTTATTCTTTGCATTTTCTTGCCTGATTTTCCTTTTTACCACTCCGCTTTTTTGTCAGGAACCGGGCGAGCTGGATCCTACCTTTGGGGACGCCGGGCAATTCACCTTCCATTTTGGAGCTGATTTTTATGCCTATGACGTCGCTGTGCAGAACGACGGAAAAATCGTTATCGTTGGCACCGTTGAATATGCTTCCGGACAAGATATTTTTGTAATGCGGCTCACTGAAAACGGAGGGTTAGACCCTGGTTTCCAAAGTACAGGATTCACTAGTTTTCCGGCAACTGAATCCGATTATGAAGTTGCCAAAGCTGTAGCCATCAAAAGCAATAAAATCCTAATAGCCGGTTATAGCAATTTCCAGGGGTTTATGGCAAGGCTGAACTCAGATGGTTCGCTGGACACTTCTTTTGGTCTCGATGGTATTCAGACCATCCCTCAATTGAGCTTTGTCAATGATTTTGTCACCATCCCCGGCATCAATACTTACGACATTTTCGCTGTCGGAGGGTATGCTGACGGTTTTGATACGAAACCGGGGATGGTAAAAATCTATGAAAACGGCAGTTTGTCGGCATCTTTTGGTACCGATGGTCTGGCAACCCCGCCATCTGCCATAAAAGGGATCTTCACCTCTGTCGTTGGCGGACTGACAAGTGTAACCGCCGGAGGCACCTGGTATCCTGCCACGGGAAATGATGAAAATGGATTATTTGCCAAATTCAATTTATCCGGGGTGGCCAGCTCATCCTTTGGTTCCGATGGATATGTATTGATCGACGGCCCGGTATCAGGCCAAAGCAATAATGTGATGGATATGTACTCCGACTTTGGTGGCAATATCACTTTCTGTGGCAGAGCCATGAGGAATGAGGAATTTGATGCATATGCGGGGCGTTTGAATACCAATGGCGGCCTTGACGAATCTTTTGGAACCTCAGGGTTTTATACCGGATTTCCCAATGAGGATGACCATATGGATGCTATTACTGCTCAACCTGACGGAAATATAATCATTGGTGGCACCTCGGACTATAACGGTGATTATGATTTCAACCTCGCCCGCCTTTTGCCCAATGGTGAAATTGATGAAGGGTTTGGAAACGATTCCTGGCAACTGACCGACTTTGATTCATCAGATGATGAAATTGAAGCCATGGTTATCGTTCCTGATGATTTCTGCATTTTCAAACTCATCGCTGTTGGGAATTCTGAAAAAGAAGGAGCATCAAGCATTGCTGTTGCTAGATACTTCCTGTTTCAATGCGTCCCTGTTAATGATCTGGATCTTAAAGCTATTCAACTTAAACTTTTCCCTAACCCGGTCACCGGTGGCCATTTCAACCTGAATTACACCCTGGAAGCATCTGGCTTTGTAAATATCTCTCTGTGCTCCATGGATGGGAAAATATTGCACCAGTTCTCTTCAATCCAAAAATACGCCGGAGACAATACTGAAAGCTTTGAAATTCCTGATCATTATCCAGCCGGTCATTATTTACTTCAATTCAAACTTGGAGAGAAAAACGGATACCAAAAAATTACCGTACAATAAAACTCAAAAATCATGAAACTGGTAAAATTTATCTTATACCTGCTTACCTTACTGGGTTTTCTTCTGGTGAGTTGAAATCAATAGAAGCCAACAGCACCCGGAGGACATCAATCCCCGGAGTGCTGTTCTAATGTTTAACCAGCCTTTCCAGGAAAAGCTTCTCCCCCGTTTGCAGGATCATAAAAAATAAGCCGCCGGGTAATTCAGCTAAATTCAGCTCTGCATTACTGGCGTTTAAAGTAGTTTCCAGGAACAATGCTCCGCTAGAGGATTGAATTTTAAGGCTTACGGGATACCGTATCGATGGATCATTGATCAAAATATTCAATCGATCACTTACAGGATTGGGATAAATCAGGATCTGCTCATTTAAAACAGGTTCCTCAACATCATTCGTTTCATCACAATCATAAATATATGCCAATCCAAACACTTCAGTCCACCCCATACACCCTGGTAAAGACCCGGATCTGGCAAGTCCGAAGCCTTCAATAAATCCGTCACAGGGGCCCGGGTTACAGCCAAAATCAATAAAACGAACTGTTTCGCCGAGAAAATCAATATATCGAACGGTATCTACCACTGTATTAGCCCAATGGGGATAAAAAGAAACGGCATCTCCCTGCTCCAGCGAATAATCGAGGTATAGTATCTCTTGCTCGCCTTCATAAGGTTCCGGCAGGAAATACACTTTTTTTTCATCGATGTCCTCCCTCACATATAAGGTTCCTGAACAATTTTCGGCTGTGGTAGATAATGTGGGCTCAATAACCGCATAAAACCGTCCATTGTATTCCACCGTATCACAGGTCACTTCCCACTTTACATCTACAAAATTACCCATACCACTCCCAATACCAAGATGCCATTCCTTGCCAGGTTCTATCGTAGGCTTATAGACCTGTTGAGCAAGGGAGGCCTGGAAAACCAGGCTTAAACAAAGGCATAACGAAAAAGAGCTGAATGGTTTGTTTTTCATGATCTCGTTTTTTTACCCCACTATCCCCAAATGCAATATCCTCCCGCCAGACTGGTTCACCGGGCTGATGCTTTTACCGATAACAATACCGTCTTCCGGTGCAAAGTATTCTTTGATGAAATTACCAAAAACATCCCTAAGAATAGCTATTCGGTCACCTTTTTTAAGCATATCCTTCAAATTGACGGTAACTGTCAATAAACCACCAATATCCGTAAATATCCAGTACGACCTTTTACAAATGATGGTAGGTGTTGAGTCTTCTTCAATGGGATCAGGTATCATACCCAGGTAAGACAAAACATTGTGGACGCCTTCTTCTCCACTCCTGATATATTTTTTCTGAAAAGTATTGGGATTCCCCAGTTCCAGTGTGATGGCAGGGATAGAAAGGTCCTCAGCAGCTCCCCGCAGGGTACCGTCAGAAGGAGGATTGTGAACGATGATCTCAGCATTCTGCAGGATGGCTAGTTTTCGGGTAATTTCATCTTCCATATCTGCGCGCACGTAGTGGGAATTGACCCTGCCAAAACTGGCAGTGTGCAAATCGATCAGATAGTCAAATTGTTTGACAATTTTCTCCAGGAACCGATAGGCATACACCTGGCTGACATTGCCATCGCGTCTTCCCGGCATGATGTGGTTAAGATCTACCCCATCAATGAATCGCCGTTTTTTTCTCAAAAAAGAAAGAATGTTCACCACCGGTACGCCGACGATGGTTCCTTTAAGTGTTTCTGTTTCAATTTCTGCAAACAATCGCTGAATGACAGGTATCCCGTTTAATTCATTCCCGTGAACAGCGGCAGTCACTCCAAGGACCGGACCGGGTTCCTTTCCTCTGGCTATTATAATTGGTACACTGATGGGGTTTCCAAGACCATCAGAGATCAACTTCAACCAATAATTGCGAATTTTGTTCTGAGGGGTATCTTCCAGGTTGATCTCGGTAATTACCGGGATGTCATTGCCTCTTTTTATCATTTACGTATTGCATTATCTTGTTAATTAATTGGTCGACCACAGGCCGGCCTGTTTGGATTTCAGCTTGTGGGAAACCACCAATACTCAAAGTGTTGATTTCCGACAGCACACGTTTACCCTCATCATTGACAAGGGTATCCGCACCATAAATAAAGATGCCCTCCTCCAGTAATTTGGGGCTGATCGCCGCAATCATATTTTCCTCTTCTGCTTCCACTTCACTGCCTATAGCCTGTCCGCCTTGTGCAACATTGCACAACCAACTTCCCTCAGCAGGTAACCTCAGCGATGCGGCCATGATTTCACCTCCTACCACAATGATCCTTTTATCCCCCCTGGAAACATTTTTCAAAAACGCCATAGCCAAAAAACCTTCCTTTTGGATATAGGGTTCGATACCTTTCAAATAAGTCAGGGTATCAAAAGTAGTGTCCCCGTCGGATAATTTTGTTCCGTCAATTTTCAAGATACCTTTACCTCCGTACTCTTTTAATGGCTTTAATACTATTGGGTACAGTTCAGCCATATTGAGAATGTCTTCAATATTGTTACAAAGTTGTATCGGCGGACACCATTCCCTGAAATTGAGCAGATAGGCTTTGGTACTTGTTTTTTCAATAGCCAGGGGGTTATTGATAAAAACTTTGTCTTTACCTTTTGCCGCCAAAGATTCAAGTAATGAAGTATCTACAGGTCTCGGCAATCGCATCAAAACCACATCGTATTCACCGAAGTCACTCTTTTTTGCATTGCCCATAAACCGTGCATCCTCCTGTTCAAAGGCAAAAGAACTAGTCACTTCATGTACAAATAATTCCGTTCCTTTATTTTCATAAAAAAAAGGTCGGTTTTTTTCATTGCCGCGACTGGCCACATGAATGTATTCACATCCTGGATGAGCGGCAAGCCGGGACAATATCGCGTATAGGGAATTCTCCTTACTGTGTCCGCGGTGGTCTGTAAGGGCTAAGAATTTATACCGTTCCATATTACCGCATTATTTCATTGATCAGCGTGGCATCATCATTGAGCGACTTAAACAATTTCATCCTGAATTTTCCTTTGGAATTGTATAACTGTCCGCACATCTTATCAATGGCAATAGTCGATAATACCGTTTGAATATAAGCTTCGATCAAATCATCGAGCCCGAGCCCCAGTTTATTGAAATCACGCCTGTCCATCAACATTAACCTGTTGGTATCCGAGCCCCATTCATTGTCATCCAGTTTTACCGAAAGGTTGGTCCCCAGCATGGACCAGGAGTCATTACTGTCCTTTAGTGAGTCCACCAACGGTTTTTCAGCCCTCCTGGAATAGGTACATAAAGGTTTGATCCCGTCACTTGTGCTGCTGACCATCATTCTCAGGTCTATTACAAAAGTTTCGCCTTTAACGGTAGGTATCGTGCCGACGTGGTAGAATTTTCCTTTTTCGCCAATCGAACTCCAATTGTAATTCCCGATAAGACTCTGAACGATAAATCTTTCATAGTCAATTTCCATCGCCATAAAAGCCTCCAGCTCGCGCTCATTGGTAATAGTGAATACTCCCTGACCTGCATTACTATAAGGAATTTTAATAACGGCATGCCCGCCCATTCTTTGTACCCAAAGCGGGATTTCTGCCTTACTTACATCCCAGGTAGTTTCCGGGGCATTAATGTGCAGACCGTATGCTGCCAGTTCGGCATTATAAAAATCATAGGCTTTGGCAGCCACCATTTTATTCCTTCCTCCGGCCAGACAAGCTACGATCGGGTTGAGGATTTTGGTTTTGGAATGTAACGGCAACCTGTTCCAGGGGCGCTGGGTGAGATAACGAAATGCAGCACGCAGGGGCACCCAGTTATTCTCGTGAAGCACGTAGAGAATATCATTTTCCACCTTTACCAGTTTTTCTTCGGCTCCATTGTAAAAAGGCACCAGTAATACTTCTTCATCAAAAACATCTGCGATCACCGCCGCATAACCGGAAGTCTCAACATAGTTTTTATCATAAATTACCGCAAGTCTGCCATCAATTCTAGACTTACCCTGTTTTCCTTTTACTAAAGGTTTGAAGGTTCTTTCAATCAATAACCGATAAGCCCCGTCTTCTTTGTTATCATCGAGTAAAGGCATGGATTTTTGGCCGGAAGGACAAGAATTATTCTCGATCACAACCATATTCCTTTTGCCCTGTGCTGAAGTCGCATTGATCAGGTCGGCTCCACCCCACAGGAAATATTTGCACTGATAGGATAGAATCTCGCTCAGCTTTTCCTTGTTCACCTTTGGATGTAGATGGCAATATCGGGAAATGATCCGCTTTTTATCTAAATTAAGGAAAAAGCTAACCATCGGATGAATGGTCGCATTTAATGCCTTGGGATACCAGTGATCTTCTCCGGAAAAAGACTGTGGCTTTATAGTTTCGATGTTTTTCATTTAAGCGATAAAGTATTTAAAATCAATTTATTAAAAATCCGGAACAAGTTCATCTTTGACAGTGAAAGCATAAAGACGCTATGGATATCTTCAGGTCACTTTTCCCGGTATAACCGGTCAAAAATATCTACTCTTGTACTAGAAAACAAAAGGTAGGAAGACTTTTATTCTTTTACAGGATAAAACTCAATCCTGCAATCAAAATTCAGCCAGGATTTCGACTCCCAATGGTTAAGAAAGCATTAAGATTAAATTTGAACCAAAGTAAAATCCAATTCCGTAAAAGGGCACCAGAGATTGCTAAAGAAGCTTTTCAAAACATACGCTGTTATCCACTCCCCTGTATTGTCCGTAATTTGGAATGACCTGATACCCTGACTTTTTGTATAAAGCGATAGCTTCCGGTTGTTTTTTTCCTGTTTCCAAAATACAACGTATTAAATTCAATTCTTTCGCCCACGACTCAAGTGCTTCCAGGACCATGGAACCCAGGCCCTTCCCCCTTGATTCTTCTGTGACAAACATTCGCTTTACCTCCATCGTATTGTTATCATATGCTTTGATCGCACCGCACCCCACAGGTTTATCATCCCAATAAATGACAATCACATGTTTTATTTCATCGACCTTATTAAACTGAGCATAAAAGTTATAATCCTCCCCGTCCCGGATGGCCAACTCTTTATTCAATTGGTTGACCAGGCTCAAAAAATCAGGATGTGAAGAATCTGTTCGAAGTATTTTCGGCATTTTTATTTTCGATAGTTTTGGAAAATGTATTTCGAAATTAGAGCTTGTCTAAATTTTTATCTTCTGAAAATCGTAAAATCAATTTTGAGGGTAAATTTACCAGAAAGCTAAGGATTAGATGGAAGAATGGAATATTGGAATAGATCCCCTACAGTTCCAATAATCCGCTTTTGCATTTCATCCGGTTTCCCGGAAGGTTTAGAAATTAATACTGTTTTCAGGAAATTAATTTAATGACATTTTTAGACATACGCTTTGAGGATTAAGGATTAACCACACAAAGTTATTCAAAATTTTTTCAGGCTTTTGAATAAAAAAGTGATTAAAATTATGTCGCGTTTGGAGGCTTCGTGGCTTTAATATAATGGGGGCTGGGGGCGAAACCAGACCTCCGAGGTTTTAAAAACCCCGGAGGTCTTAGGCTGAGGAGGTGAGCGCTATTTCACCAGTAAAACCTTTTTCATTACGCTTACCTGGCCATTTATCAACCTCAACCAATACACTCCTGAATTAAGATGCTGAACATCAATCTTAAATGGTTGCTCAGGAATCCATCCGGATACCTCATACCTGCCAAGTATAATTCCGGTTGAACCAAGAATTTGGATCTTAACCCCTGGAGATACTTGTTCGGTCAAAAGGACAAAAACATCCGCTGAAGCAGGATTCGGGAAAATTTTGAACTCCGGATGATTGACCATGGCTAAATCATTCACGATATTGCTGAAATTAGCTGAAAATTCCGAGGTATTGTTAAACTGATCTATAGAGGTAGCCGTAAGAATACTATTCACCGTTAAAGCGGCGGGCGTATTAAAGGTCCAGTTCCCCGCCAGGTCAGGTACCGCCGAACCCAGCCAGGTCATGCCTTCACCGTATCCGCTCGCGTCCGGCTGGGCGACAAAGACCTCTACCGTACCAAAATTGGGATTGGGAAAGTCTGCCGTCCCTGAAATGGCTGTTGAGCCACCAGTAATAACTGCTGATTGGATTACCGGGAAATTACATTCTTCATTCGGTCCAAAATCAGCATCGGGTATGGGATCATTAAAGGTTACCATTCCTGTCATACCCATAACAGATACCAGGTCAATCCCCAGTAATCCGTTGGAAAAAATACTATTCTGTGAGATCCTGTTTTGATCACAATTGGTGGCGGGCGGGAAAAATTCAGCTACCAAAACGCCATTACCCAGATTATAGGCAATGGTATTGTCTATCACATTATTATCAGGAGCGAAACCCCAGGTGTTGGGACCATACATACCAATACTCACTCCCTGAAAACCATTAGGAATCGGGTTGACTTGATTGACATCCAGACCTATGGTGTTGTGCACTACATGGTTCAGCATGGTGTAACGGGGCGGTTCGTTCAGCCCGTTAATGCCTACTCCGGAATACCCATTTCCGGAAATGACATTATCGCCAATAACATTATCATGAGCTGCCTCCGCAATCGTTACACCATCGCTGTCATTTCCCAGCGGCAGGGTTCCGGTAATATCTGTTCCAATGAAATTGAATTCGATAATATTGAACCCATTATCCCCGGGAGGACAACTGGTAATGCTCACTCCTTCTCCTCGGTTCACAGAAACGGGAACAGCACCGTTGCCGGAAATAAGATTGTGGTGCACAAAATTATTGAGCACAAAAACCGGATTATCCTCACAGGGCGGTACGATTAGATTGACCCCGGCCCACCACGCATTGAGGGAACTGGCGGTGGCATTACCAAGATCAATGGTTCCTGTAACATCAGTACCGATGAAATTGGCATGAATGAAATTGTTGCTGGTAATCGAGGGTGTACCCTCAATTCGGATACCATCACCACTAAATTCATTGATGACTAAGCCACTGATATTATTATTATCGGAAAGTATCCACAAACCGTGGTTTGGGATAGGCTGGCCCGGCATATTTCCTTTAATTTCGATCATCAGCACCGCAGATGAGGGCGGATTAAAGCCCGCAACAGCGCCTGGTTGGGTTAAACCATCGATCGTAACGCCGGCGTTGTCTAACAAAGCCGGCAGTGGCATGGTCGGGCTGATCGTCTGTACTCCCGATCCCGGAATATTAAAATGAATGAAATCATGGACATTTAGGTTGGCATTGGCTTCCTGTATGGCAGCTCTCAAGGTACAATTGCCACTGAGGTCGCTACATATGCCATCTCCCGGGGCTATATCGACAGCATCATTCCTGGTATTTACCGTAAACGTTAAGGACTGTGCCTGTACCCCTGTCTGCACAAGAAAAGCAATCAGTCCATAACAGCACAAAAGGTGAATTAAATTTCTCATAATATCTAGTTTTATAGGTGGACATAACCATTTGTATGGAAAAATTAGTCCCGGCACTGCATGTTTGGAATATCCCTTTACAGGCTATCCGGCTTTCTTTTCCTTTTCAACCAATAACTCAGTATAAACAAGACACCCACAATGAAAAAAGGAATGGTAATCGTAGAAACAATGCCAATGCTCATGCCCAAAGAATGGTTCATGGCATAATTATGTTTAAAAATAACAGGTGTCATTACCAGGCCGATCAAGGCAAAAACAATCCCTCCGGGCAATTCCCTCCTCCAGGCTAAAACCAATAAAAGTGCAAGTGCAAAAGAGGGAATCATATGAATGAGGAAATCCCTGATTTGTTGCCCCAAGGTCAATTGGGGATCAAAGGCGTCAAGTGCGAAAATGCTGATAAACAGGATGGCGAGGATTCCTAATATTCTGGGAACCCAGTGAATGATTTTGATGGTATTTTCCATGTTTCTGTATTTGACTGTTATCTGTTCTAGTCAAAAGGGCGTGATCAATGGAAAATATTCGATGGCGAAAGTTAATAAAGGGGCACCAAATGAAATGATATTCATGCCAATCCGGAGTGTGTCAGGCAGGTATTCAACCTAATCGGTTAAAGTATAGGTAATTTAAGCAAATTCGGGGAGAAAGTCAAAGAAACAGTACCGGCCTGGCTTAAGCAACTTGTCTGACCTGAGCGCCTAACCGTTTTTCTTTTTATCTCCGAAAAGCACATTGTTCCAAAACTCTTTGCGCTTTTCCTGTCGGCTCCTTCGCTTGTCCAGCCGTTCATTCTGGCGCTGAATACGGCGTGAATAATCAGAAAGGGATTCGTCATTGCGTCGCGGGTTGGCGCGGATCAGGCTATCCCGAATATGAGGTTCGATGCGATTCATAACTTCCTGAAAATCCATGATATCCCAATAATCTTCTTCCTCGACATCTACAAAAACAGGCATTTCCTCCAGATAGGGCGGACATTGCATCATGGCTGCGATCGTATCCCGCATGGGCACAAATTTGGCTTTTTTGATGTATTGGAAATCGGGATCTTTTAAGACTTTTTGCATAAATCTCCCCCAAACAGGTAAAGCCGAAGCGGAACCCTGTCCGTTACGCATGGATTTGAAATGAATATTTGGGTTTTCGGCACCAACCCAAACGCCGGCAACCAATTTAGGATTGTAACCTATAAACCAACCGTCGGATTGATTTTGGGTAGTTCCCGTTTTACCGGCAAATTCCCCATAGATACCAAATCGGTACCGCAAAGCCCGCGCCGTTCCACTATCGACCACTGATCTCATCATCTGAATCATCATGTCTGCCTGATCATCATTGATCACCCGTTCAAACTCATCAGGATTAGGCCGTTTAAATGCTGCAATGATCCTTCCATCCGCTGTCTCTATCCTGTCCAGGTAGAACATATCAGGCCTGACACCTCGGTTGGCAAAAGTACCATACACCTGGAGCATATCCATCAGGGAAACGTTGGCAGTACCCAACGCTATGGCAGGCCCGGAAGGCAATTCCCCCATAACGCCCATTTTGCGGGCCAGATAGCGAATGGAATCAATCCCTGTTTTGAGAGCAATTTGAACCGTAGCGGTATTCACCGAATGGCTCAAAGCCCCTTCCATAGAATAAACGCCACCGTATTTGCCATCGGCATTTCGGGGTTCCCAATTATCGAACTTTTCGTAACGTACCAGTTGATTTTCGGTATATTCACAAGGCAGCATTCCGGAACGCAGTGCCTGAGTGTAGACCAGTGGTTTGAAGGTTGATCCTGCCTGACGATGAGATTTGACATGATCGTATTGGAAATATTTGTGATTGATCCCTCCCACCCAGGCTTTTACCAAGCCTGTTCGCGGATCCATGGCGAGGAAGCCCGTATTGAGCAGAGCCAGGTAGTGCTTCACTGAATCCAGAGGGCTCATTTCCCGCTCCACTTCACCTTCCTCCCAGGTAAAAACAATCATTTTTACCGGCGTCTTGAAAATGTCCTCGATCTCTTTTTGGCTCACCCCTTTGGCTTTAAGAGATTTGTAGCGCGGAGACCGGGCTACTGCATTTTCCAGTGCTTTGCTTTTATCCCACGGAATACCGTTTTTCCATTCTTTATTGAATGCTTTTTGCAGGTCGGGCATATGTTCATTTACGGCTTCCTCTGCATATTTTTGAAGTTTGGCGTCGATGGTGGTATAAATTTTCAAACCATCGGTATAAAGGTTATAGGCCGTGCCATCTGGTTTGGGATGAGCTTCGAGTATTTCTTCCAGTTCCTGGCGCAGATGCTCCCGGAAATAGGTGGCCATACCGCGGTTGTCTCCTTCAGCACTGTATTTTAGATTGAGTGGAATTTGCTTCAGGGAATCACAGGCTGCTTCGGAAAGATTTCCAAACCTGCTCATTTGGTTGAGTACTGTATTTCGGCGGTTAACGGCTCTATCAGGGTGTTTGACAGGGTTGTAAAAGCTTGGCCCTTTCAAAGTACCTACCAAAAGGGAAGCCTCTTCGAGGGAAAGATCTTCCGGTGATTTATCAAAAAAACGCTGGGCAGCAACTTTGATCCCAAAAATATTCTCACTAAAGGAAACCGTATTCAGATAGAGTTTCAACAACTCTTCTTTGGTATAAATTTTTTCCAGCCTGCGGGCGATAAAGGCTTCCTTCATCTTGTTGATGAGCATAGTCATCATCCGGTATGATTTACGGGGATAGAGGTTCTTGGCCAGTTGCTGACTAAGGGTACTGCCTCCTCCGGAAGACCTTCGGGATAACAGTACAGATTTGAACAATACCCGCATCATGGCCCGAAAGTCAATACCGCCATGTTCAAAAAAACGGGCATCTTCGGTGGCGATCAGGGCATTGATTATGTTGGGAGAAATCTCATCAAAATCCGCATTGATCCGGTTTTCGACGTAATATTTTCCAAGCAACACTTCATCTTTGGCGTACACTTCAGAGGCGGTATGGTTTCTGATATTGCTTAATTCGGCATAATTGGGCAATTGTCCAAACACCCCTTTATAAACCATAACCGCTATCAGGAAAAGACCGAGAATACCCGCAATACCTGCTCCGGCAGCAATTTTCATGCCCAGGTAAACTTTGGGACTGTTTTGACGAAAAGTATAAAAATGGCGTTTCGCCTTTTGAAGCAGCAAAACAGCATTTTCCCTGATTTTCAAAAAGTGGTTGTCGGATGTATTCATTTCACCTAAAGTTGTTGGTAGCCGGGCAAAACCAATTTATGAACGTTTTTTTAACTCATAAATGTCTTTCCGACGGTCTTTTAAATTCTTAACACTTCCAAACTGATGTAACTCTCGCAGCAAATCGATATCCACATCTGCAATAAGAATCATTTCCGTATTGGGTGTAGCCTCGGCTTTAATACCGTTGGCAGGAAACGAAAAATCACAAGGGGTAAACACCATGGATTGAGCATACTGGATATCCATATTATGGACTTTTGGTAAGTTGCCCACACTTCCGGCAATTGCCACATAACACTCATTTTCTATGGCACGAGCCTGAGCACAATTCCTGACCCTGGAATAACCGTTTTGGGTATCTGTCAGGAAGGGCACGAACAGGATATCGACACCCTCATCAGCCAATATTCTACTTAACTCCGGAAACTCAATGTCATAACAGATAAGAATCCCGATTTTCCCGCAATCGGTATCAAAAGACCTCAGCTGATGTCCTCCCTGCATACCCCATACTTTGGTTTCATCAGGTGTAACATGAAGTTTTTCATACCGTTCAACGGAACCGTCCCGCTTACATAAATAACCGGCATTGTATAAACGATCGTTTATGATCTCCGGCATACTCCCGGAAATAATATTGATGTTGTAGGAAATAGCCAGAGCGGAGAATCTTTCCACGACAGCTGCCGTATGACTGGCCAATTCCCGAATAGCTTCAGGTTCGGACAAATGATTATTTTCGGCCATGAGCGGGGCATTAAAAAACTCCGGAAACAGCGCGAAATCACAGCGGTAACCTGAAACGGCATCGATGAAATATTCTGCCTGTTGCATCACCTCCTCCAGGTCTTTATAAAGACGCATCTGCCACTGGATCAATCCCAACCGCACCACCTTTTTGATGGTTTTAGCCTTTTTTACCGGTTTTTGGTAATAGATATTATCCCATTCCAGCAATACGGCATATTCATTGGAAGCTTTATCTTCCTCGAGGTATCCTTTCAACACCTTGGCCGGATGAAAATCATTGGATATCTGAAAATTCAATACAGGATCGTGGATTTCTTTCAATCGCACCTTTTTTATATATTCTTTTGGAGAAAGTTTATCCGCATATTTGTGATAATTGGGAATCCTGCCGCCAAAAGCTACTCCTTTGAGGTTTAGCCTTTCACAGAGTTCTTTACGGTAATCATATAACCTTCTGCCCAGTCTTAATCCCCTGAACTCAGGTTTTATGAAAATTTCAATTCCGTACAACATATCCCCGTCATCGGTATGTGTGTTGAACGTATAATTCCCGGTAATTTCTTTATAGGTATGGTGGGAATCGAATTCATTATAATCCACAATTATGCTGAATGCACAACCGGCGATTTGTTCGTTGACCTTGATCACAACCTGCCCTTCCGGGAAACGATTGATCAGTGTTTCGATTTCAGCCTTCTTCCAGGATTCGTCAGGCATACTCACATATGCCGCCTGCATCGCCTCTTTCAACTCCTGATAGTCATCCAGGTTCAAAAAGGCCAGTTCGATATTTTCAATACTTTCGAGGTTCTTCTCCATGTTTATAGTAATCAGTTATCCCTAACGGGCGAAAGATGATAATTATTTCAATGACAAACAAATTGTTTTTTATTTTTTATACAAAAAACAATAAAAGTTAAATTAAGGGCAATGTCCCTGGTGGGAAATCATTATTTGCTGCTGCCTGGAACTGGGAGGCAACCATCTGAATGGTATCGGCTACAGGATGGTAGGTATAATTGAAAGCCTCAACCGATTTTGTATTGTCATAGGCGTAATTCAGGGTGACCTTTTGCGCTATCTCCCGGGTAATGGCAGGCCTGGAACCATGCAAGCGTGCAACAAACCATTCCCATCGCCAAACCAGTCCCTGCATCCAGTCCAGCATTCGCCTGCTGGCTGCAGGCCGATCCATGGCTTTGGCAATGTGGTCCATCAGTTTTTTGTAAGACCAATTTTCAGCAGACAATACAAAACGTTGTCCGGACGCTCCTTCCTCCATGGCTCGAATAGATAATTTAGCCACATCCCGCACATCCACAAAACCGGCGCTGCCGCCGGCAAACCAGGAAAATTCATTCCAGGCCAGCTTAAAGAAAATTGAAGTGCCCTTATCCCAACGGCCACTCCCTAATATTGTTGAAGGATTGACAACGACAACTTCCAGGCCTTCCGCCCAACCCCGCCAGGCTTCCATTTCAGCCAGGTATTTGGATTTTGCGTAGTCAGTTTGCATATCGGCTCTGTCCCATTTGGTTTGCTCATGGATGAGATTTCCCTTAGGGTCACGCCCCAGGGTAGCTACAGAACTTACGTGCACCAGTTTTTCCACCCCGGAATCCAAGGCAATATTGATGAGGTTTTCTGTCCCTTCCTTATTGACTTTATAGAGCAAATCACTGTCTTGGGCATCAAAAGAAACCACTGCTGCACAATGAAATATGAGGTCAACGCCCTGCAGGGCATCTTCCACTTGTGTCATATCCAGGATATCCAGTTCAACCCACGCTACCTTATCAATAACGGAAGCCACAAGATCCATGGAGCTGCCAGGTCGGCGTGCTGCCCGGATATTGGAATAGCCTTGTTCGATAAGATACCGCAACAGGTAGCTGCCAACGAATCCCGTTGCTCCGGTAACCAATACTTTTTTTTGCTTTTGTGCAGTCATAATGTACCTGGCTATTGGGTTTTACAATTGTAAACCGAAATAGCTGAATGAAGTTCGACTGCAAAGGTAAACAATTCAACAGGAAGTTATTTTATTTCGACGGTTTTCAAATTGTCGGCTTCATCAAATTTGAAGATAAATCTGCGGCCTTCGAGCTGAATATTATTGAGGAAATGTTCAATATCCATTTTAAATCCCCCCTGGATCTTGATACGGTAAAGATGGGTGCCGGTATTGACCACAAAGCAATTACTTTGGGCACTCCGGAAATTACTGTTAAATTTTTGAACAGGCGCATAGACCTCCCTCCCTTTTGACCGGAATGTCAGGACTTGAGAACATGCTTTTGCAATACTGGAGTTTTCATATAAAACAACGGGATGTGGTTCCCCTGCTGAATTTCATAAAACAAATCCAGACAAACCGCAGCAAGGTTATTGTTGTTAAACTGCATATTTTCAAAAATATCCGCCAATTCGAATTTGTCATTATACCCTAACCTGAATTCCATATCCACTTTACGGGGGTCGATCAATACTTCTCCTGAACTTGTTCCGGATAATCCGTTTTTCAAAAAGATTTCTTTGTCCACCCGGGCAATAATGGAGAAGGTGTCTAAAGGGTGTAACAGTTCCGAGCGAAAGGTTGGTTGACCTGAATGGTTATCCCTTTGAGTAGAAGAAATAAAAGGGCTGAAAAAATTGTCTTGTTCATTTGTTTAAAAATTTAAAGTCAATCCAATACCATTAGAGGTTACAGTGAACCGGGATTCTGTTCTCTCCCAAAATGATGTGCCATATAATCCTACATTATACAAATCAACAGCCTGTTTGGCTTTTTTATTAAAACCACTACTGATGGGAATGGAAACGACGATCAGACCTGCGCCGATACCTGCCAGTGTCCAGTTTGGCTCTCCACCTGCAATAGCCGTTCCCAGTGGCCAGCCAACCATAAAACCGCCTGCGGTACCAATTACCGTAGCCAGGGTATAGTTCGATTTGGCAGATTTAAATTGTTCGTATGCCAGTTGATTGGATTGAAGTGCTTCTCCCAGTTTTTTGATGGTTAACTTTTGTTCTCCCTGAATGAATTGGTAGCCTCCGAATACTTTTTTCATTAAAATGGAGTCGGAAGCGGTTTGTCCATAGGAAAAAGTCATACACAAAGTCAATACAGTCACGATCAAAAAGATTTTTTTCATTTTTTTAATTTTTAGAATTGGTAAAAATTATTTTGAACTACAATCTACTATCGTCAGAAACAAGAAATTCTTACCCTGAGTCAAAAAAATCAAATTAAACTTGTCATTTTCCCTTAAGAATACATTAAAGATAGTTGAGAAGAATATCTAATCATTCAACTCAATATTATAATGGAATATTAACAGCTCCACTATTAATCTATCAATGATAGATTTAAACTATGTAATGTGAATTTTTGAATTGCTGTTTTTGTTTTCTAATCCAGCACAAACCGCCACCCCTGATGCAAAGCACCACCAATGGATGCTTCTTTTGCTCCCGTAACGGATGTCATACTCGTAGGCTTATTCTCTACTCTGAGTACGCCCAAAAGTGCCATCAGGGCTGCTTCTTTATATTCAATGATCAGCGGTTCGGGGACTTCAATGGTTATATCACCGATCTCGTTACAGGCTTTTTGGATACAATTGATTTGAAAGTCATTTAATGCTCCGCCTCCTGTGACCAGCATTTTATGTGGTTTATTTCCGGGTTCTTCTTGCAGGATCTGTTTGAGATCCCTGGCCAGTTGATTGCCTAATTGTATGGAAGCGGTATGCAACTTATCTTCTACCGGACAATCATATTTCCGGTATATGGGGATGAGCACATCGCGAACCCAGTTATTTCCGAGTGATTTGGGAGATGGTTTCGAGAAAAACTTCAATTGATTTACCTCTTCAAGCAAATCTTCATTCAACTTACCTGCTGCTGCAAAACAACCGCCATCATCGTAAGGCCATCCCAGAACGCTGACTATATCGTTGAGCACCTGATTGGCTCCGCCGACATCAAAAGCGACAAATGTTTCTTCGTCCGTTTTGACAGTGATATTAGCAATACCTCCAAGGTTTAACCACATGTCATACCCCTCGAACAAATATTTATCTGCTATAGGAGCCAGGGGGCTCCCTGCCCGGAAAGGGCTACATCCTGTGCCCGGAAATTATCGATTACGGGATAACCGGAAATGGCTGCCATGGCTGCACCACTGCCGATTTGCAGGGTAAATGTTCTATCAGGATAATGAAAAACGGTATGTCCATGGGAAGCAATAAAATCGGGTTGCAAGTCATGTTTTCCCAAAAAAATCAGGGCCTGCACACCAAAATATCGCCCCAATGCAGCATCCATTTCGGCAAGTTCGATTCCTGTTGATTCAGGTGCTTTTTTGAGCTTTTTCAGCCAATCATCAGGGTATGGTACGGTTTCCGCAACTTCAATGTCCCACTCCTTTATCGTCAAATCACCTCCCCGATCGGAGTACTTGAACGTGCAATAGGCGATATCCAGGCCATCTAACGAACTTCCTGACATCAAACCTAAGACGCTGTATTTTTTGTAGAACATGGTATTTAATTAGGAATTACGAATTTGAAATTACGAATTGTTTTGTTGGTAATTTAAGGTGTCAACATCGAGCAAAGAAAAAAAACTGTAAGACGCAATAAATATTAAACTACCTTTTCAAAATCAATATCCACCATACATCTGAAGTGTTTTTTAGGGCATTCATTGTGACCGATCTTGGAACATGGCCTGCAGGATAGACCTTTCACCTCCATGGTAGTATTGCGATCCTCATTACGTCCATAATAAGGATACATCCCAAACTCGGGGACGGTATTGCCCCATACAGAAATAATCTCCTTGTTAAAAGCTGCCGCAATATGCATCAAGCCTGTATCATGAGAGATCACCTTCTCTGCCTGCCGGACTACAGAAGCCGATTCATTGAGTTTGAGTTTTCCGCAGGCGCTGACCACCTGATCCCCGGCTTGTTCGGCTATAAAAGCTCCCGGACCTTCATCCTCGGGACCGCCCAGTAATATGACGGGCATTTTTAATTTTTGACACAATTCAATAATCCTGATCACCGGCAATCGTTTTGTGGCGTGGGCGGCGCCGACCACAAAGGCGATATAGGGCTTTACTTCCCCAAGATTATTTTTCCGGAAAAAAGCTTTTAGATTCACTTCTTCCTTTTTTGGAATGAAATAGTCCAGCCCCTGTCCGTCATTTTTAACACCCAGTTTTTCCGCGGGCTTCATATACCTGTCCACAATATGTTTTTTGGGCAAACGGTTGATCTTAAAGTTGGTGATCAGCCATTTTTGAAAATTGATCTTGTTGAAGCTGTAGGTTTTTGTCCCCAGTCCAATACGCACCATGCGGCTGCGCAGGTTGTTGTGCAAATCAATGATGTACCGGTATTTTTCTCCCTTCATTGTCAGCAACACCTCCTCAACGTTTTTGTGGATGCTGTAAATTTTATCGATATAAGGGTTGGCTTCCACCACGGGCAGAAAACTGTTCTTGGTCAGAAAATGGATCTCTGCCTCCGGCAATTGTTGTTTTAAACAACGGATTACCGGAGTTGTCAAAACAATATCCCCGATGGAAGAAAAACGTATGATGAGTATTTTCAAAATTTCTTTTTTTACCACAAAGACACAAAGTACACATAGTTCAAAAAACCACAAAGTCACATAGTCACAATAGTAAAATACCATTGTGACTATGTGACTTTGTGGTTTTTAATCCCGTTTGGGAGTATCGATATCGTATTCCCAAAGCATCTCTCCCTTGACATCAAAGATCTGGATATTCAGGTGGCGTTCTGTTCGTTTACCAGAAAAATTGAGTAGCCCAAAATTCCGCTGGGCTACCAGTGTACCTTCTACCAGGTTCTCATTTTTTTCATCAACGAGGTATTTCATGGGTACGGCACTGGAAGTCAGGGGGGAAACCGTGAGGTCATATACCATATTGCCTGCCTTATTCTCGTACATGCTCAAATCTGTATGGTGACGATCCCCGGTTAGGAATATGACCCCCGTAATATTTTCCTCTTCTATTCTCCGCAGCAAATAGGCTCTTTCCTCCTTGTGCAGATTGATATAATTTTCAAACACTTCGGCAGTAGTCAGCACCTGCCCGCCAATAACCACCATTTTAAAGGGGGCTCTGCTAAAAATCAAAGATTCAATCAGCCATTCCAGCTGGCGTTCCCCCAAAAATATTTTATCCCCGACTTTCATATCATTAGGCGTTCGAAACGTCCTGTTATCCAACAAAAAAAAGTCTATATCATTGAATTTAAACTTGGAGGTAATGCCTTTTCCGTCCAGGCCATAACCATTATTGCCCCAGAATAATTTGAAGGCTTCCAATGTCCAGTCATTATGTAAATAAGTCCTGTCAGAATCATTGGGCCCGTAATCGTGATCATCCCAGATCGCATAGTTATGGGTTGATGCCAGCAGTGGCTGCATTTCCGGTAATGAGCGGGTATGGGTATTGCGATGAAGTACTCCTGTGCGGGTATAAAAATCGACTTCCCTCAAATAGGTGTTATCACCTGTCCAGAGCATGGCATCCGGTTGTTTTTCATGAATACTTTTAAAGATTTCATATTCACCCCCATAAGGTTTTCCCGGACGATCCACTTCAGGTTCATTGACATAAGCACAACTACCGAGGGCTACAGTGAAATCCGGCGGATCTGTACGATACTGCCACAAAGTCTGTGACTGGAAGGCGGTGGGATAGTCAAAACCGATTTTCTCACCATTGATGTATAAATCATAGTGGTAACGTTTTCCGGGACTTACTTCCGCTATACAATGGGCAGTATAGGCATCTTTTTTACAGGTATGCACGACCTCCGTAGCCCACGACATTTCGGGTTTATCCTTTTCCCAATAGACAAAATGCACCTTTGCAGGAGCATTGGTCTGAACCCAAAGCATTACTTCTTTCATTTCAGAATAACCAACCATGGGACCGGATTGGAGATAAGTCTTTTGAGCAAGAACAGCAGACACCGTTAGAATAAAAACGGCCAGTACAAGTATTTTCTTCATTAGTTTAGGTTTTTATTTTTCACACATAAATTTAGGGGTTAGTTCTTTTAAAACCCTAACATTTCATAACTTTTCAAAATAAGCTTTACGGCCTTTTTCATGGAATCTCCAAAAGCAAAAATGCCTTCTTCATGACCTTCCATGACAAATAAACCCGTCTTTCTGAGATCCGTATTATTCAGTAATTCAACAATGGACCATGCCATCTCCGGTGTTCCATAGGCTGCCCGGGCATCGGTGGTGGGAACCTTGTGCGATAATTCCTGCCACATGGCCAGGTGATGGATGTGAACGACAGCCTTTATCTCCGGGCATTCCCGGTAAATAACCGCATGGCTCATAGATTCAGAGGAGGCAATGACAGGCCCCTGGCAATGAAGCATATTTTCTTCAATATTCACCTGTGTAACGAGGGAAAAATGTCGGGAATCCAATAATTCCAAATGACCGGTTGCTGAACCTGAAATCAAAAAAGCATTGGCATTTTCCTGAATGGCATACCGGTGACTTATATTACCATATCCGATTCCGGAGGGATAGGCCCCGATAAAATGGAGGTTAAACAATTGTCGGCGTGCTTCAATGAGCCTGTCCACCACTTTTCCTGAAATGGCTGAGGTTTCCTCCCATTGTGCATTAAACTTAATGTATCCTTCATCCAGCATTTAAAATACAATTTTGCTCCCCCAATAATTAGCTAACGGTCATCTCCTCAGAAAATAATTGGGTAATAGCTCCTTCACTGGCTTTGCAGATACCTTTATCCGTAATCAGTGCAGAGACCAGTCTTGCAGGCGTTACATCAAAGGCATAATTGGCCACAGGACTATTGGGTGGGGTGAGGAGAACTTCTGTAGGGCCATGTTCACTTTTGCCTTTAATATACCGAACTTCCCGATCATCTCTTTGCTCTATTGGAATTTCCGACAGTCCGTTCCGTAAATTAAAATCAAAGGAAGAAACGGGAAGAGCAACGTAAAAAGGAATATCGTTATCTCTGGCCGCAAGTGCTTTGAGGTAGGTACCTATTTTGTTGCAAACATCCCCCAAACGGGTGGTTCTGTCACTACCGACGATGACCATATCCACCATTCCGTGCTGCATCAGGTGGCCTCCGGTATTGTCAGGAATAACCGTGTGTGGCACGCCATGTTGCGACAATTCGAAAGCCGTTAACCTGGCGCCCTGATTCCTGGGCCGGGTCTCATCGACCCATACATGCACATCGATACCTTTATCAAAAGCTGCATAAATGGGAGCCAAAGCCGTACCAAAATCTACTGTTGCCAGCCAACCTGCATTACAATGGGTAAGAATATTGACTGTTGCTCCTTTTTTCAGGAGACTCACCGTTTCAATGAGGGGTAAACCGTTCAATCCAATCTGCCGGCACTGTTCGGCACTTTCATCGGCAATAGCCATGGCTTCCCCCAAACTGGCTGCCTCCGTCTTTTCCCTATCCGGACAATTGTCAATTACCTGTTGCATACGCCGCAAGGCATAAAAAAGGTCGACAGCGGTGGGTCTTGTTTCAGCCAGAGTCAGGAAAGCTCTACCGATATATTTCTGGAAACTGTCGCTTTTTAAAGCTTCCCGCACCGCCAGGTACATACCAAAAGCGGCAGTTGCACCAATTAAAGGAGCTCCGCGAACATGCATTTCCCGAATGGCCCGGGCACAATCCTGCATGGAACAAAGATCTTCGATAATAAATTCGTGGGGAAGGGCTCGTTGATCAATTATTTTAACAACTCCGGGGTTGTCCTCTGCCAACCAAATGGAACGGTAATACTTGCCATTGATGTTCATTTCCTATGCATTGAAAGTGATGGTTAATTTATGGCCGTCCTTTGGGCAAACTCCGTTTTTCCATATCTATTCAAAAGCCCTGTCTGCTGGTTATATCCTTAGGTGGAACGCCAGAAATAAGGGGTGAACAACACCAAAACGGTAAACAATTCCAAACGGCCGATCAACATCAGGAAAGCGAGAATTACCTTGATCTCCCCTGATAACCATGCGAAATTATCCACAGGTCCGACCTTTCCGATGCCTGGCCCGACGTTGCCCAAAGAAGTTGCTACTGCGCCAATGGCGGTCATAAAATCGATTCCCATAAAGGTAAGTATTACAGCCCCAAGTAAAAAGAGTAAAAGGTATAATAAAAGAAAAATTATTATATGGGTAACAATCTTACCGGGAACGGGCTTTCCGTCCAGTTTTAAGGGGACAACAGCCCTGGGGTGAAGTATTCGTTTAAATTCAAGAAACGAATTTTTAAAATACACATAATGTCGGATGATCTTTATTCCTCCGGCAGTGGATCCGGCACTGGCACCAACGAATAACAAAATAAAAAACAACATGGTCAACCCCGAAGACCATTGGGTATAATCTGCCGAGACAAAACCTGTGGTAGTGATCAAAGAGATGATCTGAAAAATACTGTCCCGAAAGGCCTTTTCAAGTGAAAGATCCGTGAGGTAATAAACAAAAGAAGTGACAACGGCGGTTAGACCAAGCACCAAAAAAACATATGTTTTAAATTCATCGCTAGACCAGACTCTTCTCATTTTCCCCTTAAGACCATAATAAATAATGGTATAATTGGTCCCCGCCAAAAACATGAAGAAAACAACGGAATATTGGATCGCCGGCACGTCAAAATGAGCCATGCTGGCATTTTTGGTAGAAAAGCCCCCGGTAGCCATGGTCGTTAGTGCATGGTTGATTGCGTCGTAAAAATCCATGCCTGTGATATTAAGTATGGCACACAGCAGGATGGTCAAAAAAACATAAATACCCCATAGCCGCTTGGCAGTTTCCTGTATCCGTGGATGAAGCTTGTCGGAGGTCGGTCCGGGAGCTTCGGCCACAAACAATTCAATCCCACCAATACCAAGGAGGGGGAAGATAGCTACCGTTAGTACGATGATGCCCATCCCGCCGATCCATTGGCTAAGACTTCGCCAGTAAAGGATACCTTTAGAAACCGCCTCGATATCCGTCAGCACCGAAGCGCCGGTAGTCGTCATTCCGGAAACTGCCTCAAAAAAGGCTTCCGGCACTGTGGGAATTACGCCACTCAACAGATAAGGCAGCATGGCAAAACTCACCATCGTGAACCACCCCAAAGCAACAATGAGGTAGCCTTCTCTTTTGTTCAGACTTTGGCGATGTTCTCTTTTGAGCAGCAATATCAGGGGCAGGCCTAATCCAATACAAATGGCCCCCGAATAAAAAATGGGCAAAGCATCACCACTCTTATAGAAAAAAGCGATTATCAGACCGGTCCACATCAACCCGCCCATAATGGTTAGCAAAACACCCAGAACCCTGGCAATCGGTTTTACTCTGATCATCAGCTGAAGATTTTTTCGAGTTTGCTGATGGACTCAGGCAAAGAAAACCACCACCTTGTCACCTACCTGCAATTCAAAATTACAATCGGGAATTAAGCTGTCTTCTCCACGGATCACTCCCCCGATGATGGCCGTTGCGGGGAAATGCAATTCTTTGATAGGGTTGCGGGTGGTCCTGTTTTCCTTGTGGATGACAAATTCGATAACTTCAGCATCCACACCATGCAAGCTTGTTACCGCTTCAATCTTGCCTTTTCGCACAAAGCGAAAGATATTATTGGCTGCAATAAGTTTTTTATTGATAAGGGTATCTACTCCGATGTTTTGGGAAAGGTGGATGTATTCCTTGTTTTCTACTTGCGCGATGGTTTTGAATACGCCATAATTTTTTGCTGTGAGACTGGCAATGATATTTGTTTCCGAATTTTCGGTCAATGCAATAAATGCATCCATATTACTCAGCCCTTCTTCTTTGAGCATTTCAATATTGCTGTAATCCCCCCGAATGATCAGGGTGGAATGCAGTATTTCCGAAAGCTCTATGGCTTTCTTTTTATCTTTCACGATCAGTATGACCTGGTAATTCTTTTCCAGATTCAAGGCAGTAGAGACACTCAGTTTATCTCCTCCGATGATCATTATTTTACGAATATCCTTCCGTTTTTCACCGAGCAACAATTCCAGCTCTTCTATCTCATCTTTTTTGGTAATGAAATAAATGTGGTCATTCCTTTTTAAAATGGTATCCCCTTTTGGAATAATGGTTTCATGCCCTCTCAAGATAGCTATAGGCCTAAGAGTACTCCCTTGTTTAACCTTTTTCAGGTCCTTAACCTGCGTATCCAATAGTGGGGAATTATTTCTTAATGTCAACCCCGCAAGGCTGATCTTACCTTCCTCAAATTCGAAAAGATCGGTAAAGGTACACCGTCGGATCAACCGCTCGATCTCATTGGCTGCCAACTGGATTGGGGACATCAGGATATCTATACCCAATTGCCTGAAGATTTCTTTTTGCTCTCCGCAAAGGTATTCCGGATTGTCTACCCGGGCAATAACCTGGCGAGCCCCTAACTTCTTGGCCAGAATTGCGGAAACGAGGTTGGTCTTTTCAGAGGTCGTCACTGCCAGGAACAATTTGGCTTGTCTTACCTCTGCCTGCTCGAGAAGATCGAGGGAAGCACAATCGCCACGTAAAGTCAAAACATCGAGATGCGTAGCTGCATAATCCAGCACATCCTGCTCCAGATCGATCAAAATGATGTCGAGGTTTTCAATGGACAGAAGCTCTGCAAGATGGAACCCGACATCACCTGCTCCAGCGATAACGATCTTCATAAATTGTTTGTTTTAGGCGACAAATTTAATTAAATAACCAGAATTTCAATGCTGAAAAAACCATATTGTACTAAAAGAGGAGAGTCATCAATACATTTGTGCCTCTAAAAGAAAAATATGCCTTAAATTTGTTGCGGATCGAGATGAGGACATCAATCATTGACACTAATGAAACGAGCATAAAACTTTTGAATAAATGAAAATCCTGATGGTATGCCTTGGCAACATCTGCCGCTCTCCTCTTGCTGAAGGCATCATGAGACAAAAAATCGAGGAAAACGGTCTGGAATGGATTGTGGATTCAGCAGGAACAAGTTCCTGGCATATCGGGCAACCGCCTGACAAAAGATCTATCGAAGTAGCCAAAAAATACGGTATTGATATACGGGATCAAAGAGGCCGGCAAATTCATCCCGGGGATCTTAATGATTTTGATCGTATCTTTGCTATGGACACCTCCAATTACAAGGATATTTTAAAACTTGCCGATTCTCCTGAACAAAAGGCAAAAGTAAAACTCATTCTCAAGGAAACCAATCCGGAGGAAGAGCAGAGTGTCCCGGATCCCTATTGGGATGACGAAGGTTTTGAGCACGTTTATCAACTATTACAACAGGCCTGCCAAAAGTTTATTGAGAATAATTTTAAATAAGCTATTATCATTTAGCCTACCATATTTTATTTGTCACAAAACAATGAAATTCCACTATCTTTTCATGAAAAATACCCCATAAAAAAAAGACTTTTTTTAAAAAAAAGATCGTCGGATAAAAAATTTACCGTGTCACAATTTTAAAAATAATACAAAGAAGTAACAAATTAATCTTCTTTACTTTGTATTATCAAATGAAATAAAGACAAACAAATATAATTGGGTGAGTGTTTGTTCATAGTTTTCAACCCCCCTTGTTTTTTTGGGGGGTTTTTTATTAAGCCTCCTTTCACTTGCCAATTTTCAATAACCTTATAATTGAATTAAAGAATTAAATTTTTTCGAAAATTTATATTTAGTTTCCCCTTACGAATTTACATTGAAAGATCAGCTTTAGGGCTGGTCTTTCTTTTTTTGTCAACTACATCCCGAATGCCTGACAGTAATCAATCCCTACCTGACTTCCGCCACTGCTTCTTGTCCCTAATTAAATCATATTAAATACCATTAACTTATGTTGAAATTCCTTATATTGTAGGGTACAACTGGATTATTAAATTGTCAAACAGATGAAAAACATTCTCATTCCGACTGATTTTTCCGCTTGTGCCTCCTATGCTGCTGAAGCAGGCATTGAATTGGCCAAAAGGTACGAATCCAAGGTTTTTTTATTCCACAACGCTTCCGTCCCGGAAGACTGGACATCACTTTCGGATGAGGAACGCGCCCAAAAGGCCGATACCTATCAGTCCTGGAAAAATGCGGAGGTTTTGCTGAACGACATTTGTGCCAAAAATAAAGATGCCGACATTGAAACCATCCTTACCGGGGGCAGCCTGGTAAAAAACATCGGAAGCATCAGTAAAGAAAAGCACATCGGACTGATTGTCATGGGGTCACAGGGTGCGGGCAAATCCGACCCTAACTTCTTTGGCTCCAACACCCAGATGGTTGTTCGTCACGTACAGATTCCTGTCCTGATCATTAAGTCCCCCCTGAAAGATTTCTTTTTTGAAAAGGTCGTTTTTGCTTCCGGATTTGATGAAGCAGACAAGCAGGCTTTTTTAAAATTCAAGGAATTTGTCAAACACTTTATTCCTGAAATACATTTGGTTTCCATTCAATCGCTTTTCAAATACGGTGTGCCTTACATCGTGCAAAAAGAAGCCATGGAATCCTTTGAAAATTTATGTAAACCGCTGGTTTGCCATACCCATATTTCCAAGCATACGACCATCGAAAAGGGTATTCGCAGCCTGGCTGATGAGATCGGTGCAGAGTTGATAGGCATTTCGAATCATTACCGCCACCCACTGCGAAGGCTGCTGACCGGAAGTACCGTAGAAGCCCTGGTAAATTATTCCGGCATTCCTGTGCTGACTATTGATTATGGGGAAAAGGGAAAATGAAATTGACCGATTAACCCTAGAGATGCTATGATAGCATCTCTTAATGGCCCATACTGATGTTAAACATAATTCCGTTTTATTGCTCATCTTTCCACCGCCAAAGATAAAGACTGGCATAAGTCCGATAGGGCCTCCAGGGTTCTGCAATTTCCAACATTTTTTCTTTCAAATGCCGGCCTTTGGCTTCAAAACCATACAACCTTTGAATCGCCTGTTGAATTCCCAGGTCATCCACCGGTAAAATATCCGTCCTCTTCAGGGTGAACATCAAAAGCATTTCCACAGTCCATTTTCCAACGCCTTTTATCTGAGTGAGATATTTGATAATCGCCTCATCTTCCCAATCACCCCAGTCCCTATCGAGTATATCCTCCTGTTGAAAAAACTCGGCCACGTTGTGCAAATAACCCGACTTTTGGCGCGAAAGGCCCACACTGCGGAGGGTAGCCAGATCTTTGGACAACAGCAAGCCCGGGGCAGGATATTCGTCGGGAAACAACTGCACAAATCGTCCATGAATGGTGGAGGCAGCCTTGCCCGAAAGCTGTTGATAAATGATAGCTGTGATGAGCCTTGCATAAACATCCCCATCCGTTTCCGGAAAGGTTACGGCTGTTGTTTGAATGACAGACTTCAGGCGGTCGTCCATGGACAGGTGATCAATTACTTCGGTTGTCACGGTACTATTTTTTTTAAAAATTAATCTAATAGTAATACTGGGGTGTTTCAATATCGCATATTTCTTTAAATTTGCGATAAATTACAAACAAAACTTAAAAATGATAATTCATAAAGAAGGGCACAGAATACTTTTGGGGCTGACCATAATTCTGGTGGCCTTAAATCTTTTGGTTAGTCGGTTTTTTCCGGTGGTAACCATTTTCCTGGGAGTCCTGTCCTTTGTAATCTGGTTTTTTGTCCTTTGGTTTTTCAGAAACCCTAAACGGGAGGTAGCCACCGTACAGAATGGCATTATTTACGCTCCTGCCGATGGTAAAATTGTCGCCATAGAAGAAATTGAAGAACCTGAATATTTCAAGGACAAACGCCTGCAGATTTCCATATTCATGTCCCCTTACAATGTTCATGTTAACCGTAACCCCGTAAGCGGCAGGGTCGATTATTACAAATATCATCCGGGGAGGTACCTCGTCGCTTCCCATCCTAAATCTTCCACTGAAAATGAACGGGCAACACTGGTCATCAAAAATGACCATACAGAAATAATGCTTCGGCAAATAGCTGGAGCAATGGCCAAAAGGATCAGAACTTACCTCAAAGTAGGCGAACAAGCCATTCAGGGAAAAGAACTTGGCTTCATCAAATTCGGCTCCCGCGTGGACCTGTTCCTGCCTGTGGATGCGAAAATAGAAGTAGTAATGGATCAAAAAGTCAAAGGAAACAAAACAGTAATCGCAAGAGTTTAGACATACGCTAAATCAAAAAAACAGCGGGAAAAAAATACTCTTTATTATGGCTATACGAGAGAATTTTCCCAGGAAAAATATGGAATACATTGGTGGCCACAGCGATGGTTATCAATATACCACCGTTTTCTCCGGATCAAGTCTGGCACAAAGTTTTCAAATGGTCCGGCAATTTCTCCTGGAGGAAGGCTATGAGGATGTTCCCCTGCCGAAGGATGCCAAAGAACTCGAACGGTTTCGCTTCAAAACGAGAAGCAACCAGATCACTATGTTTGAAGACAATGGGTATGTCCACAATCCCGTCAAAATCCTTTTTTCACTTGACCGCCGCAAAAAAAATATGCTGACGTTGTGCATCTTCAATGAATCAGACCCTGAACATCTGGTCAAGTTCCACAGAGTGGATGAAAGGTGATAAAAGGGGGCGGCGGCTGGTTTTTTCAGAAATACTATTTTTTAAAAATAGTATTTCTAAAACCTGTCATATATCTCTTCACTCTATCTTAACCTCCATAGATTTTTGATACACCACGATGGAATCCGGATAAATTCCTTCTAAATGGTGGTATGCAAGGCTTTGTTTACTGATCCGGTGTTTGGAGACCAGAATATCCCAAACCAGACCTTCTTTCTCTGTAATTGGGTAATCCACTGCAAATGTTAGTGAAGCTGCGGGAGGGATATTATTTTCACTCAACTTTTGAGCAACGGGATACCACTCCCATTCCTCGCCTATTCGGAAAAGGGTATCCATTTGACTTTGTCCAAGATCATTTTTAAGCATAAATCGTATCAGGAAAAAGCGCTCAGGATCACCCGTGGGGACTTTATGTCCGGCAAAGTCATTTTTAATTCTTAGGGAAAGCGATAAGGTGTCCCCTGCCCTATACGGATTTTGTAAATCGGCAGGTTTATAGGAATACCCGGTAAGGCCTTCCACTTTAACACCCGGAACTTTGGGTATTCCGGATCCCGGGAAAAAATGACGAAATCCTGTTTTAATTTCAGGGCCTGTAACGAGCTGGCGTTCGACTTCAGGCATATGACAACCTATGCAATTCACACCGACCTTGGAAAACGGGCCGGCCTTCCATTCATTTCCTGTTTCAAAGGTACAGATGAGTTCGTCACTTATTTGTTCCGCTGCATTGTGGCAGGACAGACAAAGTTTTTCAGATAAATATTCTCTGTCAACAATATGACTGTGCGGTGGTTTGACTTCCGGGTTTCCGCCAACTACATGACCATCCCTATAATGACACCCCAAACAGGTAATGCCCTCCTGCCGGAGCTTTTCATCGAACATCGGATTGGGCTTTTTTACCGGTTGGAAATGATCTCCATCAATGATCCCGGTCACAATTTCCTCCTGCTGATTCTGGAGGGGCAGGTGGCAATTGATGCAAATGAAAAGACCATTGTTTTTTTCCAGTTCCGCCTGATACTGAAGGTCAGTCCAGGCATGAGCATGGGTAGACATTTTCCATTCCTTGAATACTTCTACATGGCATTTACCACACTCCTCCGCACTGAGGGAAATCATGCCCATAGGAAGTTCAACATTAGGTATCGGGCTCTCCCAAGGGCGGGTTAATGGTAAGGTGTCCGGCATCATGATGGCAATAACATTGCCCTGATCAACGGAATTATCCGACTTACAATAAAAAAAAGAAACAGCAGTGATCACCCCGAAAATCACCCTCATGTAAAGGCCGTTCATATAAAATTTTTTATACGGAATCAAGGGTAGTAAATTTATTCCAATAAACCTTATTGACCAACCAAAACCGGAGGTTTTTTAATTAAAAAAAGCATCTTTAAAATGCTCCAGATTATAATGTTGATCACTTTGTAAGACAATTGAAATAAAATCAAAACGGATTTCCCAGTCATGCCCGCTTTTTTCCATATAAGCAGAGGCCGCATCAGACAAAAACAGTTCTTTCTGAACCGTTATGGATTCTTCAGGTTGGCTAAAAGTGGCATCGGACCTGGTCTTTACTTCCACAAAAACCATTACCGGGCCATCCATCGCAATGATGTCGACTTCAGCCCGTCGGTACCGCCAGTTGGTCTCGAGTATTTCATATCCTTTTTCCTCCAAAAAGGCTTTGGCAAGGTCCTCTCCTTTTTTGCCAATCGCATTGTGAATGGCCATAATTCTCTTTTTTTTCAGGGTTCTTTCAAAATCCTTTCAATGGCCTGGATCATTTCCTTTTTTAGGGCGAATCCGCGATTTACCAAATGTAGAGAATCCCCTACCTGGAGCAATAAGGTAGGAAAACTGTTGGCACCCAATTGCCTTGCCCTGGCAAAGTCAAGTTTGACCAGTCCTTTTATCTCTTCGGAGTCAAACAGCACATTAAAAATTTGCACATCAATGTCCATCTTTTTCAAAACCTCATGATAACTTTCGGCCAGGTGCATATTTTTATTCTCAAAATAGAACACATGCTGTATGGCCTTGAAAAATTCAAATTCCTTCCCGGCACTCAACCTCCTGACAACCAGTACAGCTCTTGAAGGGGGTTCTGTATCATAGGTTATGGTTTCATCATTTAAAATATCAAAATTAAATTCCTGCCCTGAACGGCTTTTTACATCCATCCAGTGTTGCGTTAAAAAAACGCTCAATTCTGCTATTGTCTCTTTGTTATACGGTCTGAGTCCGCCCAAAACTATTTCAAAATCAAGTTCGTCCTCAAAGTGCTGTTTCAGCTGGGCCAGCTCCTCAGAAATACCATAACACCACGAACACATAGGATCTCCCACATAAATCAATTTAGGCCTGGGTTGGAAGGAAGCGGATAGTGCCAGGAGAATCATTTCTATCATCAGGGTGATTTTTGCTATTCTTTCAAATTTGAATTTCAAAAATAAGATAAAAATTGAGATTTGCTGGAATCCAGAAATACGGAACCCGCCTACTGTCTGTGCGGGCAGTAGTAGTAGTTTGGGCAGGAAGCCACACTGAAAAGTAAAAAAAAGCCCCTACACCGCGAAGCATAGAGGCCATTGTACTTATTAAGTACACAATAAAACACTATTCAGTCAAAATCATTTTACGCGTATCTTTCCAACCTCCCGCTCTCAACTCATAATACATTATACCTGTTACACTGAGGTCGTCTTTGCCAATTATCAATTCGTTATATCCGCTTTCATAGTAACCTTCATAGTGGTAGATCATCCGGCCGGCAAGGTCATACACATTAAGACTTACATCTCCGGGTTCTGCCAATTTGAAAGGAATGATCGTATCATCGCTAAACGGGTTAGGTCTGTTCTGGTAAAGTTCATTGCCACTGTCGGCTTCATTCGAGGTTGAAGTGAGGAAAACCAGAGCGAGATCCAGCACATCCTCCTCCAAAGTATAAGCTTCGGCCTCGGTCAACCGGGAATCGATGAAAAGGAGGTCCTGTAATTCAGCATTGGCATTTGAAGTAAATGTAAGGCTGAACAAGACGATGTCATCCGACTCCGGCACTTCATCCATCTGATTCCAGCTGGAGGTTAACATGCCGTATTCAACATTTTTCATACCGAAGTTATTCTGATTCATTGCCGGCAAGTCTGCACTGCTGGCCGAAACAAACTCCAGTGCTCCAGGGTCGAAGCTCATGGTAAACTGGAATCCTGCCAGTTTATCCATATCTCTTGCCCTGAAATCAAGGGTTACTGTTTCCCCTGGCTTTACGGTTCTGTTTTCAACCGCAATACCAAATTCGGCATATGCCATTCTTTCCTCCGTTCCGATCAGGCTGTTGGGCGTAGCGGAATTATTCACATCCCCAATTTTGATGCCCACGAAATCCACATTCATATAGTCTCCTGCAAGGTTCTCAATATTTTGCAAACCGGGAATCGATGTGGCCCATGGATTTTGTGGTTCCGGAAAAACAAATCCGGCATCAACAAAACGCCATGAGTTTGTTCCGACAGGTAGTTCTTCATCGATGTGCAATACGAGCTTCCGTAGCTTGATCAGGTCTGAGGTGGTTATACTCTGGGAGTTATTCACATCAGCTGCCAGGTATTTGTAAGGAGAATCAAAAGGATCTACTCCCAGTATATGCCGGCTGATCAAAATCAGATCCATCGTACTGACCCCATTCAGAATATCGTCATTTTTCACGGGTATTAGCGTATAACTAAAGCCGGTTGGTACATCATGGAATTCATAATGACCGTCATCACCTGTATACACTTCTGTGGATTCAGCACCCTGAACGTTCACCATCACGTCTTCGACGTGTTCTCCCATGGGAGTAATGATCGTCCCGGCGATCATATTCATACTTGTTGCCTGTTCCGGGCAAACATCCAAATTATCCTGAATGTCAATATAGGTAAGGCAAAATTCACTGTTCCCCGCTTCATCGGTCACCCAAACCTCTATTTGCTGAATTCCTGCTTCTGCACAAGTAAAATCCAGACTTGTTGCCGTCGCCGGATTGGTAAGGTCAGAACCGTCACCAATCCTGAGCGTTGCCTGTATATCTCCAACAGCCGAACAGTTATCAAAAATGCCATTGTTTATGATAAAGTCTTCAACATCAACACTTGCTACAGGTACACCGCCATCTTCGACGAGGTCCACAGAAAGTCCTGTGATACAAATGATAGAAGGAGCTGACTGATCTTCCACCGTAATCAAAACGTCACACTGGCTGGCATTTCCACAATGATCAACTACTGTAAAAGTAACTTGTGTTGTGCCTAAAGGATACGAACCACTGGCATCAGACCCATTGGCATAAGCATAAGGAGAATTGTTGGAAATTGTCAACCAATCCGAACAATCTTCCACTACAATAGGGGCTAAGGTAACCTCTCCAAAATTACAATCTGCATCAACAGGTACTGTTACGTCCTCCGGACAGTTCTGAATAACAGGGGCATCATTATCATGTACTTTTATCACCTGGGTATGGGTAAATTTACCCCCTGCATCAGGGTTCTCTTCATCAAAATTACACCAGTCAATTACCGTCCACTTTCTCAGAATCTTATAACAGGCCGGCATGGTAATGGTATAAACAGCATCTGAATAGTTGTAAACAAGATTGCTGCACTGATCTCCGGAGAAAATAGGCTCCTGATACAATTCAGGCAAATCCTCCGGATCTACGGCTGCACCACAGACGTTCGTTTCATAGGTAGGTGGCCAAACAATCTGGTCTTCAGAAAATGGCTCATTATTGACAACAGTAATCTCCTGGACACAAGTAGCTGTTTGATCATACAGATCTGTAGCTGTCCATGTCCGAACGATGTTTCCAACACCGCAGTTATCAATGTTTAACACATCATCGACTTCCAGACTATAGGTACAATTATCGACTACGATGGGCGATCCAAAAACAGACAGATCAGAATAGTCGTCATGACAATCGATCGTTACATCCCCCGGACAAACGGCAAACACAGGAGGAATCTGATCCTGAACGGTGATCACCGTAATACACTCGTTAAAATGTTCAAACAAATCACCTCCCGGCAACTCTCTTGATGGATCCACAGGTCCATCACCTGGGAATACTTCATACGCATGGAGATAAACCAGGATGGAATCTTCTTCCATTTCCTCACAGCAAAACAGCACTTTATCGTCAAACCATTCCTGATAACCTTCCTGATCAGAATCATCTCCATTGATTCCGTCACAAACACCGGTCATAACTCTTCTGGCCTTAAAGTATAATTGCATATTACAATTATCATTACTGCCCTCATCAATAGCATCGGCATAAACGATGCCAATACCTCCTGTGGAAATAGAAACGACGAGTTCATCGTTACAAACAGCTGTTGGTTTCTGATCATCCACAACACTAACGGTTATTTCACAGGAAGTCATTTGACCACATTCATCCAGCCCCGTATAAGTAACGGTATGTGATCCTGTCGGAACTTCATAGTGTGGGCCAAAGCCAACTTCCCCATAGGAGGTAGTCACAAAGATATCCGGATCGGCATCACAGTTATCCGAAATCCCGGGAACCGGTAAGGTTACTGTTCCGAAACATTCACCTCCTGTCGTTGAAAATGTCTGGTTCTCCGGGCAAACAATTACGGGTGATGTTTCATCCGCTATGGTAATAATCTGTTGATCTGTGATAAAGAAGTCTGTACAGTTATCCAAAACAGACCACTCTCTGATGATCTGGTATTCAATATTCGCGCACACATAAACCGTATCATCTTCAAAGGTTGTCAGTAAATTACATATATCGCCGTTCATAATACTCCCCCCGTCAATCATGGGTACACCCGTTACTGTTTCCGGGTCTGCACTGGGATTGTCACAGGGCAACGTAATGTCTTGTGGAAAAACGACCATATCCAAAGTAGGTTTCTGTAAAAAGATCCTTTGGACGCAACTTACAGAGTTGCCCGACGGATCGGTAGCCACCCAGGTTCTTTCAACTTCCGTTACGATATCCGTAAGGCAGTTACCGAGGGTAACTACATCAGAATAAGTAAGGCTGGCAATACCTCCACAGTTATCGGTGGCGACGGGCATTCCAACAACGGTTACGCTGGTATCTCCCATACATCCCATGGTCACATCTGCACAGGCTACATCAAAAGTAGGGTCTACATAATCCATTAATTCGATAAAACCGATACAAATGACGTCGGTATTTACATCTTCAATTTCAACGCTGAGAATTTCGCCTACAAGCGTGGAAGCATCAAATGAAATGACATCTACGCCGGTAGCAACGATAGTGTTTTGCAAATCTCTGGCGATCATGTTTTTGGGTCCCGGACAATCCATTGGTGATTGTACAACGGCATCAATGACCAATGTCACTTCACAGGTCTGGTTTACAGACACCTGAAGTGGTGAATTTAGCGTACCAATACAGGCCAGGTTACAATTCTGTGCCTGCAAGGTCAAAAAAGCCATAATTGTGAAAAGCGAAAGAAACAAAACCCGAAGATTGATCCACCCCCGATATTTTCCTCTCTCGACTGTCGGAATTAAGTTCCCGACTCCTTTGGACGAGTTTAAATGTAAGTGTTTCATAATTTGACGTGTTAAAAATTATTGCTGAATAGTTTAATCTGTTTTACCTGGGATAGCTCCGCCATTACCCGAAAGGTTTATTCACCTTCGGGAACCTGTTTTACATTTTTCGCTTTCTGTTTTTGTTGGAAAAGCTACCTGTTTGCCGCATCAACCGGATATCCGGTTCTTATAAGCAATTTATATTAGACCTACTCAAAGTGAATGATTTTGAATTGCCCATCCAGACAAAAAATCTATTCACTAACTATAAAGAAAATATCGTGCCAATTTTTTCAAAGTGGAAAATATCACAACAGTAAATAATTACAAATAATTGTCAATCAACACTTTAAGCAAATTGAAATATATTTATTTGAATAATCGCTTTGTTAAGAACTAAACAGCAAATTTATAAAAATGAATATAGGGAAATAGATAGACAGAGGGGCGGGTGTGGGGTAGACACAACTGGAAATTGATTATTAAATATTTGACATTCTGCAGTTCTGCGATATTTTCCCACATGAAAGCTCCGTTATTTAATACCAACCAATTTTGAATAAAAAATAAAAGAATGCCCAGCCGAACCGAAGAATATCCAACCGTAGAATATTGAATTATTGGAAATGGTTCCACTTCCGTATATGAATTCACATAAAAAAAGCCCCCCTCCTGTGTGCCAGAAGAGAGGCCATCCCAAAAACCGATTAAAGTATATACTTGAAAACGGCTCTTGTGAATCACATACAATCCAATCGCCTTAAATATCAATAACCTGCTCCCGGGCTACATTTTGATCATATCAAATGCATCCAAAAGCAATCGAATCAATTCAGAAGAATCAATTCCTGAAAACCAATTAAACAAATTGATTAAAAAATCTTATGAGTTCAGCAGTAGAAAAAACTGCTTATGTAGGTATGAATTTAGCCTTTAAAGATACTTCTCGAAGAAGTCATTGCAAATATACATTATTTTTTTTAATAATCGAAATGGCCGTCTTAAATATTTGAAAGGAAAAGGAAGGCCCCACAACCTGATTCGGTTTGGGGCCTGCTTAAATTAATTGTTAAAGGACATCTGTATTTAGTTCAAAAACTTTTAAAACTTCTTGAGGTCTTTTTCTTTCTTTTCAAATTTAAAGGCGAGGGTTACTTCATGGGAACCCGTATTGTATTTTTGAAAATTCTGGAAAGAGATATCGTAGGAATAGAATAATCTGAAGGAAGATAGTTTTGTTCCGAGCAAAATCCCCATAGCACTAAGTGATCTGTAAGATACTCCCGCAATCAATTGATCCTTCAGGAAACTGGCCTTCAGGTTGAAGTCCATTTGAAAAGGCACATCTCTGATTTGACGTATCAAAACAGATGGTTCCAGCTTGACATTATATTCCAGCAATTCAAAGGTATGGCCTGCATTAAAGGTGTAATAACTAAAAAAGCCTCTCTCTCCTGAGTTCGCCCCGGCAATATCATCCAGGCGGCTACGTACAAGATTGTTGAAGGTGATACCGAAATAGGTGTTGTCTTTAATGGTACCCCGAACACCTAAAGCTGCATCAAAAATACTTTTCCCATCCAGAATATCTGTCAGCAAGTCATCTGCAGGATCAAAAAAGGTGCCGGAGGTAATTTCATTATCCACGGTCATTTGCTGGAATTCGGTAAAAAAGCCTGTGGCGAGTTTCATCGTTTCTTTCACGTTGAATTTAAACGCAAAATTCAACTGGCCTTTTAATCTCGTCAGTTGTGCCGCCGTCTCAGACAGTAAACCGGCTCCTATCCCAAAGGATTTACCCACAGGGCCATTGTAATAGGCCGTATAGGTTTTGGGAGCATCCGGGAAACCCGACCATTGCGCTCGCATATTTAAGTGTATGTTATGCGATTCGTCAAACCCGGCCGCAGCAGGGTTTATCAAAACGGGACTGATATGGTACTGCATAAAAATGGCTTCGTCCTGAGCCGAGATAAAATGAGAGGCGAAAAAGGATATGAGGAGTATAAATAATTTTCTCATCTTAATGGTATTAAACGGTTCTTGGAAATTGGAGTCGACAACCGGAATTTTAAAGTTCTTCCTGTTTTATGATCCGATTAGTGACGACACCTGGTTTATCAAATTCCCCTTATCAGTCCCGGCCATCAATTTTACCGGGACGATAAGGTTTATATTTAAAATATTATCTGACAATCGTTAGAGATCCCTTTGTCTGGATCAATCCGTCCGGACTCTGGTATTCCAACACAAAGTAATAAGGTCCTTCCGGCAAAGGATCGCCGTTAAAGGAAGTTCCTTCCCAACTGTTATCGTAATTATCGGTTTCAAAAACAAGCTGTCCCCATCTGTTGAATATCTGCAGGTTATTATCCGGCAGATCACCAATACAAAAGATGATAAAGTTATCATTGCTGCCATTTCCATCAGGGGTAATGACAACACGCTGATCCAGACAGGGGAACCTGCGGTCTTCCACTTCACCAACAACCGTACCTGAGAGGCTTTCGCATCCGTTACTGTCCGTAACTTGCAGGTAATAAGGTCCCGGGCACAAGCCTGTGACTACGTCCTGGTTAAGATCCTGTACTTCAATATTCAGCCAGTTATAATTGTAAAGGCCATTACCTCCGGATACAATTGCTGTAACCGAACCATTAGATCCACTACAATCACTGAATCCGGTTCCGGGTTCTGTTGCAGGTTCTGTAATAATGGACACCTCAATCGGTGTTGGTTCTGATATGCTGTAATTTCTTACAACAGTACAACCGTTTCCATCCGTTACGGTAAGGTTGTAATTGCCCGCAGTGAGGAAATTATTGAGACTCCCGATATTTGGATTGCTCCATTGATAGATATATTCCGGTACACCGCCAAATCCGGCAACTTCTATAGAACCATCTTCCAGTCCGTCACAGCTTACATTTTCAATCGCTTCTACGACATTCAACGCCGGAGGTGCCGTCAAGGTAACAACATCCATTGCTTCACAACCAAGTTCGTCAATAGCAATCAGGTTATACATTCCGGCAGGAGCATTAATCAGATTAGGCCCGACGCTGAACAATTCGCCATTTACCTCCCATTCGAAAGCATAAGTGCCAACTCCATTAAAGGCAGTGGCTATTGCTGTTCCATCAGAGGAATTACTACACCTGACCGCATACCCATTATAATCAGAGGTTAAATTAACCCCCACATCCAGATTGGACTGAGTTCCAATTTCGTAAGTATTGATCAGCACAGCTCCTGTCTCATCTGTTATTTCTACGGTATAAACGCCAGGACCAAAATCACCCAGGTCTTCATTGGTAGAAATAACAACAGGGCTGCCTTGTAACCTCCATTCAAAAGAATAATCATTAGCTCCGTAAGGCGACAAATCGATCCCACCGTCCTCATCTCCCTGGCAGGTTACATCCACAATCGAAACTGAATCTGACAATTCAGAAACCGTAATAGGCGCTGAAGCGAATAACTGGCATCCATTGGAATCCGTGATAGAAGGGACATAATCACCACCACACAGGCCAATGGGTTGTGTACCTCCAATCCCTGAGTTCCAGGACACTGTATAAGGCCCTGTACCTCCTGAAATATTCAGCACGATCTTTCCTGTACAGGCAGCACCTTCAATGTCATTTACTACAGCTGAAGTATAGGAAATAGGATCAGGTTGCCCGATTAAACTGGAACTACTGATCAGTGATCCCTGGGAATCCGTAACGGAGTAATTGACCGTTCCTGCCGCCAGCACATTCACCATGAAGGCACCAGTCACATTGGTGATCGGAGAAGGTCCTGCATCTGCTGTATAGGTATATGGAGGAATACCCCCGCTAACGGTTACCGAAAGAATACCATCCGAAAAACCGTTACAGGAAGCGTCCGTAGAAATTTCGCCGGTAAAGGTTAACGGAGCGGCAGGCACCATGTAACAAGCTTCGGTTTCACAACCATTTTGGTCGGTAACGGTTACACAATACTGCCCGGGGGTCAGATTATATACTTCAAAAGAAGTATCTCCAACATTAGGTGACCACTGATAAGACAGCGGCGTACCATTCATAAAGTTATTGAGTACTACAGAACCATCGTTGCCATTAATAGCCGGTCCAATGGTAGCACCGTAGGTTAATGTTCCATATTCCTGTATCTGGAAGGAACCTGTCACCTGGTTATTATTAACGTCAGAAATGGTCACTGCATAATTACCAGCTGGTTGCCCGGAGATATCCTGACTTAAACTGATTGGACCGTTTCCTTCATAGGCCCATTGATAAGTAAGATTACCAACTCCGCCTGTTACATCAATGTCAATTGCCCCCTGAGATTCTCCAACGCATGTATTCGATATCTGGAAGGCCGTAATGATAATATCTTCCCCAACTTCCACACAACCCTCATCCGTACAACCAGCATTATCGGTTACTGTTACACAGTATATTCCAGGCTGAGAAAGTCCGGTTAAATCTTCCGTTGTTGCCGTAAATGCTCCTGGACCTGTCCATGAAAAATCATAGGTACCTGCTCCCGTTCCACCGGAAACTGTAAGGTTTATAGCTCCTCCGGGCACGTTAACAGGAATAAGACTGGTAATATTTAATGGGTTGTTGGCTGCCTCCACTGTAATGGTTTCAGAAACGGTACAACCTCTTGCATCCGTCACGGTAACAGTATAAATTCCGGCTTCCAGATTGTTCTGAACCAATCCGTCGGGTAAACCATTACTCCATTCTATCGAGTATGGCATGGTACCCCCCATCACAGTAAGTGTAATAGAACCAGTAGCATCATTACTACAAACTACATCGACTACATCTATATTAGAAATAACCAATTCGTTTGGTTCTTCAACTGTAAAGGAAGTGGATGTCAGCAAGGTTGTTGAAGCATCTACTACCGTCACAAAATATTCACCGGGCTCAAGCCCTGAGATGGTAGATCCATCTTGCCCAACCACGCTCCACAAATAGGCAAATGGCCCGGCTCCTGAAATTTCGTCAATGCTGATGATACCGTCGCCTTCTCCGTTACAGGAAATATCTGTAACTACCACATTGGTAATACTCGGTGGTTCTGCTGTCGTAATGGTTACAATACCGGAATCGTCTGAATCAATAGGCTCTACCGGATTATCATTTATATCGATGGCTTCGATAGCCACCGGAGAATTTCCAAAAGTAACAGCAGTTGAACTATTGCCAATTACGCCAAAACAAACCTCAAAAAGCAGGCTGTCTCCTGACAAAGTAACTCCATTAAGAGATTCATCATTCCAGGAGAATGCAATTTGGCCGGGGACAGTTGTATTGAAGTTGCCTGCTTCAGACAAAAATGGAAGGTTAAAGGCTCCTACACTTTGAAACTCAAGCGTGGTCTCATCATATAAAAGAGTAAACTGGATACCATTCAGGTCGATAAAATCCTGAGCCGTAACGTCCATACAAATTGTCTCACCGGTATTGGTGCTTACGTCTTCGATGAATAAAGCGAATCCTTCTGCCCCAACATTACCTCCAACCGTTACAGAACCACTATCCAGGTCTGGTATGATTTCATTATCATTTACATCTATGATCTCTACAGCCACCGGTGTATTAGAGAATTGGACCGGGGTAGTGCCATTATCAAACAAGGTTGTAAAACAAATATCAAATAAGGCAGTTCCATCAAGCGCAGACTCCCCTGTCAGATCCTGATCTGTCCAGGAGAATGTAATCGTTCCCGGAGTCTGTCCGTTATCTTCTGTTCCAAAGTTGCCATCCGTTAACCCTTGAAGGGTAATATTCTGGATCGATGTAAAATCAAGCATGGCCGGATTATAGTTGATCGTGAACTGCATACCGATCACCTCAGCGAAATCATAAACTTCCAGGGAAACACAAACTTCTTCTCCCTGATTATCAGCCAGTTCCTCAGTTAAGACCAGGGTAAAACCATCATAAGGGTTTCCTCCGTCTGAAAGAATGGTTACAGCACCATGATCCAAATCCGTCTGAACGGATCCTCCTTGCTCATCCGTGATGCTAATGGCAACAGGGTCGCTGGTGAAGCTTACGGCGGATACATTCCCACCCGTTCCGGTAACTTCAAAACATACTTCAAAGAGTACAGTGCCATCTGGCAGGGATACAGCCGCCGGATTATCCCACGACATGGTGATCGTTCCGGGGGTTGTTCCTCCTCCTGGGAAATCGAAATTGGAAATATCGAGTCCTACCAGGTTAAAACTTCCTATTGAAGAGTAATCCAAAAGCGATTCATTATACTCAATCGAAAAGTCCATCCCGGTAATGCTTCCAAAATTATTGACACTCATATCGAGACAGACAGTCTCTCCTGTCATTGCTGTTTCTTCACTCAATGTCAATCCAAATCCATCATTATTTCCACCACCATTTCCATCCGTGATGGTAACACTTCCATTGCTTGTCAAAGCAGCTACTTCTTCATCGTTTACATCGATAAATTCTATTCCCACAGGGCTATTGCCTACTGAAACAGCTGTCGTCCCGTTACTTCCTGAGGCGGTAAAACAGGCATCAAAGATCACTGTTCCGGAAGGTACGGTTACTCCGGCAAAGGTGTTGTCCAGCCAGGAGAAGGTCAATACCCCAGGCGTTGGATTTCCGAAGTTCGCAGCTGTCAATCCTGCAAGGTTCAAACTCTGGAAATCATTGAACGTCAATGCGCCCGCATTGTAATTCAAGGTGAATTGTGCACCGATTATATCGGTAAAACCGTCGACGCTTACCTCCACACATACCGTCCCGCCCTGGGCTACCGTCTCATCAGATACATTCACTGACAGATCATCATTGCCACCGGTGCCGCCGGTGATCGTGACGCTGCCGTTATCCGTCAAAGCAGCTACTTCCGTATCGTTTACATCGATAAATTCTACCGCTACAGGGCTATTGCCTACTGAAACAGCTGTCGTCCCGTTACTTCCTGAGGCGGTAAAACAGGCATCAAAGATCACTGTTCCGGAAGGTACGGTTACCCCGGCAAAGGTGTTGTCCAGCCAGGAGAAGGTCAATACCCCAGGCGTTGGATTTCCGAAGTTCGCAGCTGTCAATCCTGCAAGGTTCAAACTCTGGAAATCGTTGAACGTCAACGCGCCCGCATTGTAATTCAAGGTGAATTGTGCACCGATTATATCGGTAAAACCGTCGACGCTTACCTCCACACATACCGTCCCGCCCTGGGCTACCGTCTCATCAGATACATTCACAGACAGATCATCATTGCCACCGGTGCCGCCGGTGATCGTGACGCTGCCGTTATCCGTCAAAGCAGCTACTTCCGTATCGTTTACATCGATAAATTCTACCGCTACAGGGCTATTGCCTACTGAAACAGCTGTCGTCCCGTTACTTCCTGAGGCCGTAAAACAGGCATCAAAGATCACTGTTCCAGAAGGTACGGTTACTCCGGCAAAGGTGTTGTCCAGCCAGGAGAAGGTCAATACCCCAGGCGTTGGATTTCCGAAGTTCGCAGCTGTCAATCCTGCAAGGTTCAAACTCTGGAAATCATTGAACGTCAATGCGCCCGCATTGTAATTCAAAGTGAATTGTGCACCGATTATATCGGTAAAACCGTCGACACTTACTTCCACACATACCGTCCCGCCCTGGGCTACCGTCTCATCAGATACATTCACTGACAGATCATCATTGCCACCGGTGCCGCCGGTGATCGTGACGCTGCCGTTATCCGTCAAAGCAGCTACTTCCGTATCGTTTACATCGATAAATTCTACCGCTACAGGGCTATTGCCTACTGAAACAGCTGTCGGTCCCGTTACTTCCTGAGGCGGTAAAACAGGCATCAAAGATCACTGTTCCGGAGGGTACGGTTACTCCGGCAAAGGTGTTGTCCAGCCAGGAGAAGGTCAATACCCCAGGCGTTGGATTTCCGAAGTTCGCAGCTGTCAATCCTGCAAGGTTCAAACTCTGGAAATCGTTGAACGTCAATGCGCCCGCATTGTAATTCAAGGTGAATTGTGCACCGATTATATCGGTAAAACCGTCGACACTTACTTCCACACATACCGTCCCGCCCTGGGCTACCGTCTCATCAGATACATTCACTGACAGATCATCATTGCCACCGGTACCGCCGGTGATCGTGACGCTGCCGTTATCCGTCAAAGCAGCTACTTCCGTATCGTTTACATCGATAAATTCTACCGCTACAGGGCTATTGCCTACTGAAACAGCTGTCGTCCCGTTACTTCCTGAGGCGGTAAAACAGGCATCAAAGATCACTGTTCCGGAAGGTACGGTTACTCCGGCAAAGGTGTTGTCCAGCCAGGAGAAGGTCAATACCCCAGGCGTTGGATTTCCGAAGTTCGCAGCTGTCAATCCTGCAAGGTTCAAACTCTGGAAATCATTGAACGTCAATGCGCCCGCATTGTAATTCAAAGTGAATTGTGCACCGATTATATCGGTAAAACCGTCGACGCTTACCTCCACACATACCGTCCCGCCCTGGGCTACCGTCTCATCAGATACATTCACTGACAGATCATCATTGCCACCGGTGCCGCCGGTGATCGTGACGCTGCCGTTATCCGTCAAAGCAGCTACTTCCGTATCGTTTACATCGATAAATTCTACCGCTACAGGGCTATTGCCTACTGAAACAGCTGTCGTCCCGTTACTTCCTGAGGCGGTAAAACAGGCATCAAAGATCACTGTTCCGGAGGGTACGGTTACTCCGGCAAAGGTGTTGTCCAGCCAGGAGAAGGTCAATACCCCAGGCGTTGGATTTCCGAAGTTCGCAGCTGTCAATCCTGCAAGGTTCAAACTCTGGAAATCATTGAACATCAATGCGCCCGCATTGTAATTCAAAGTGAATTGTGCACCGATTATATCGGTAAAACCGTCGACACTTACTTCCACACATACCGTCCCGCCCTGGGCTACCGTCTCATCAGATACATTCACTGACAGATCATCATTGCCACCGGTGCCGCCGGTGATCGTGACGCTGCCGTTATCCGTCAAAGCAGCTACTTCCGTATCGTTTACATCGATAAATTCTACCGCTACAGGGCTATTGCCTACTGAAACAGCTGTCGTCCCGTTACTTCCTGAGGCGGTAAAACAGGCATCAAAGATCACTGTTCCGGAGGGTACGGTTACCCCGGCAAAGGTGTTGTCCAGCCAGGAGAAGGTCAATACCCCAGGCGTTGGATTTCCGAAGTTCGCAGCTGTCAATCCTGCAAGGTTCAAACTCTGGAAATCATTGAACGTCAATGCGCCCGCATTGTAATTCAAAGTGAATTGTGCACCGATTATATCGGTAAAACCGTCGACGCTTACCTCCACACATACCGTCCCGCCCTGGGCTACCGTCTCATCAGATACATTCACTGACAGATCATCATTGCCACCGGTGCCGCCGGTGATCGTGACGCTGCCGTTATCCGTCAAAGCAGCTACTTCCGTATCGTTTACATCGATAAATTCTACCGCTACAGGGCTATTGCCTACTGAAACAGCTGTCGTCCCGTTACTTCCTGAGGCGGTAAAACAGGCATCAAAGATCACTGTTCCGGAAGGTACGGTTACTCCGGCAAAGGTGTTGTCCAGCCAGGAGAAGGTCAATACCCCAGGCGTTGGATTTCCGAAGTTCGCAGCTGTCAATCCTGCAAGGTTCAAACTCTGAAAATCGTTGAACGTCAATGCGCCCGCATTGTAATTCAAGGTGAATTGTGCACCGATTATATCGGTAAAACCGTCGACGCTTACTTCCACACATACCGTCCCGCCCTGGGCTACCGTCTCATCAGATACATTCACTGACAGATCATCATTGCCACCGGTACCGCCGGTGATCGTGACGCTGCCGTTATCCGTCAAAGCAGCTACTTCCGTATCGTTTACATCGATAAATTCTACCGCTACAGGGCTATTGCCTACTGAAACAGCTGTGGTGCTGTTACTTCCTGAGGCGGTAAAACAGGCATCAAAGATCACTGTTCCGGAGGGTACGGTTACTCCGGCAAAGGTGTTGTCCAGCCAGGAGAAGGTCAATACCCCAGGCGTTGGATTTCCGAAGTTCGCAGCTGTCAATCCTGCAAGGTTCAAACTCTGAAAATCGTTGAACGTCAACGCGCCCGCATTGTAATTCAAGGTGAATTGTGCACCGATTATATCGGTAAAACCGTCGACGCTTACCTCCACACATACCGTCCCGCCCTGGGCTACCGTCTCATCAGATACATTCACTGACAGATCATCATTGCCACCGGTGCCGCCGGTGATCGTGACGCTGCCGTTATCCGTCAAAGCAGCTACTTCCGTATCGTTTACATCGATAAATTCTACCGCTACAGGGCTATTGCCTACTGAAACAGCTGTGGTGCTGTTACTTCCTGAGGCGGTAAAACAGGCATCAAAGATCACTGTTCCGGAGGGTACGGTTACTCCGGCAAAGGTGTTGTCCAGCCAGGAGAAGGTCAATACCCCAGGCGTTGGATTTCCGAAGTTCGCAGCTGTCAATCCTGCAAGGTTCAAACTCTGGAAATCGTTGAACGTCAATGCGCCCGCATTGTAATTCAAAGTGAATTGTGCACCGATTATATCGGTAAAACCGTCGACGCTTACCTCCACACATACCGTCCCGCCCTGGGCTACCGTCTCATCAGATACATTCACAGACAGATCATCATTGCCACCGGTACCGCCGGTGATCGTGACGCTGCCGGTACTTGTCGTGGCTGCGACTTCCTGATCATTGGCATCAATAAACTCAATTGCGACGGGGCTACCGCCCACTGTTACGGGAGAAGTTCCACTGCCCATCGCAGAAAAGCAGGCTTGAAAGATGACGGTTCCGGAAGGAACAGTTACCCCGGCAAAGGTATTGTCCAGCCATGAGAAGGTCAGTACTCCAGGATTTGGGTTACCAAAGTTGGCAGAGGTTAAGCCAGCAAGATTCAGATTTTGAAAATCATTAAAAGACAATTGCCCTGGATCATAGTTGATGGTAAACTGGGCACCTATTATACCAATAAAATCATCGACACTTACATCGACACATATATTTCCTCCCTGAGCAACGGTCTCATTAGAAATATTAATCATCAGCCCGTCACCACCACCAGTACCACCTGTGATGGTTACGCTACCATTTTGAGTAGAAGTCACTACGGTCTGATCATTTACATCGATTACCTCGAGACCAACAGGGGTTGCCTGGAAGTTAATGCCCGAAGTTCCGGCAGGACCAGAAGCTATAAAACAAACCTCAAAGATTTGTGTACCATTGGGTACTGATACTCCGGCAAAAGTATTATCCGTCCAGGATAAGGTGACTACTCCGTCGTCCGTTCCGGTATCAGGAGTACCGAAATTAGCCTGTGACAAACCATCGAGGTTCAAACTTGCGAGGGAGCTAAAAGTCAGAGCGGCAGGATCATAACCAATGGTGAATTGCATGCCTATTATATCCGTAAACTGATCCGTAGTTACTCCGACACAAACCATCTGCCCCTGGGCTACGGTCTCGTTGGCAATCACAATAGACAAATTTCCTCCACTGCCTCCCGTAATGGTAACTGTACCATCATTGGTTTCTGCACTGACAATATTATCATTTACATCCAGCACTTCGAGAACAACAGGACTATTGCCAAAGGTAACATTGGTGTTTCCACTGCCATTGGCCGTAAAGCAAATTTCATAGATTTGAGTGCCATCAGGAACAGATACGCCGGCAAAGGAATTATCGGTCCAGGACATTGTAATTACCCCGTTGGCAGTTCCATTATCAGGAGTTCCGAAATTACTGGAGGACAAACTGGCCAGATTAAAGTTGGTAACAGAATTGAAGGTCAATGCTACAGGATCGTAATTTACAGTATACTGAGCGCCGATTAAATCGGTAAATCCATCTACGGAAACGCCAACGCAAACTTGTTGTCCCTGTGCCACAGATTCATCGGACAAGGAGAACATGAGTCCTCCTGAGCTTCCTCCCCCGTTACCAATGGTAACCGTAGCATTATTAGTAGAGGCCGACAACTCATTATCATTAGCATCGATTATTTCTATTACAACCGGGCTGTTAGAGATATTAACTCCTGCTGTAGCATTTTCAGCAGTTACATTGAAACATACCTCGAAAATCGGGTCATTGTCAGGCACATCAACACCGGCAAAGGTGTTGTCCAACCAGGAAATAGTAATATTCCCTGGAGACTGCCCATTTTCAGGCGTTCCAAAATTGCTCAAAGAAAGTCCCGGCAAATTGAAATTTGTTAATGTTGCATAACTTAATGCAGCGTCATCATAATTAATAGAAAACTGCATTCCAATTACCTCATTAAACCCATTCACGGTAATTGGCAAGCAAATCATATCACCCTGATTGGCGGATACATCGGCAATGGAGAGTGTAAATCCTCCAAGGTCCCTAAAGGTATGATTGCTTGTTGAAGTTTTTGAAAAAGAATCTGGGTTGGAAAATCCGAAAGCCAAATGAGCTACCAATACAAACACTACGGTAGCCAGCCCTGAAAAAAGGCAAGTAAAAATTCTGGTCATGTTGCTCGGAGTTTGGGATGTTAAAAAATATGTTCTGAGAATATATTAACTCCTTCACCTTTCTTGAAATTCAAGAAATGATGTCGGTTTTATAATCATAAATCACTAAATCCAAATGGCACACAAAAATTGGACTCAGTAAAATATTACCTAAAAGCAATAATAACCTTCAGGTAAGATAATGCTCCTTCCTCTCCGGCAACGAATGAGAGCCCTGGAGCAATAATTTTCTTTAATCGTTAAGGCGAATCAGTTTCTGAGAATTTTTAAACTCTGAAGAAACCAACTCACAGAAGAATATTCCAGCTGTAGGGAATAACTCTTTATTAAAAACAATCTGATGTTTTCCCGGCAGGAAATAGTCCTTTTGCTCATGGACAACCTTGCCTTTTACATCTTTGATTGCAATGGTCAAATAATCAGCATTTGTCATTTGAAATTCCAGGGTAGTCCGTGTAGAAAATGGGTTGGGATAACAGTCGATAACCTTTACAGGATCCTGGGCATTAAAAACGGAATTAGGTTCAGCAACAGTAACCACGCCACCGACCAAATCAGCCTCGATCACACCTTCATCATCTGACAGTTCTATGAGTGTTGGCGTATCTGAAAATACAATTTCGCATGCTGTATTAGGATCTCCAATCACCAAAAATTTTATCGAAAATAATACAGAGCTATCCGGGAGAGCAACACCCGACAGGGAATTGTCAATCCACAGGAATCCCATTCGGCCTACAATTGCAGAATCGAGGCCGAAATTAGCTTCGAGGGTTATGTCTTCAATACCAAAATCCTCCACGTTCTGAAAGGATAAAACCTCAGGGTTCCAGTTGATAGAAAACTGCATTCCCAGCATATTCTCAAAATCAGAGACGCTAAGATCTATATTAACCATAGATCCCGGTTCAACTTGCTGATCTTCAAAATAAAGAGAAGTGCTTTGCGCCTGAGTGAAGGCAAAGGGAATGAAAAACAACAGAAGGGATATCAGGAAAAGCTTTCCAGTAAATTTATGTTGCATAAAATGGGATTATTTTGGAGAAAAACCCAATAAATATGGGGGTTTTCTCAATGTCCTTAAACTTTCCGCTAAGGTACTATAAAAATAGATAAATCACAACGGGTAATAATAAAAAAAGGAGTGGCTCCCGGGGGAGCCACTCCAAAAGTTATATTTATAACTTTAGATTACTTAACCAAGATCATTTTCTTAGTAGCAGTAAACTCGTCTGTAGATACTGTGTAATACAGAACTCCGGTTCCGAGGTTTTCAGCGCTCAAAGTGTAAGCGTTGTAACCTTTCGCAGAAGTCTGGTTGATCACCTGAAGTGTCTTACCAGTTACATCCTGGATAGTGATCTGAACATCAGCATCCTCAGGGAGGTTGTAACCGATGATTGTTTCACTACGGAATGGGTTTGGAGTGTTCTGATATACTTCGAAACCTGCAGTTGCAACCTCTCCGTTGTTGAAGTTGATAGCAACGTCCAATGTTCCGTTGTTGTCATAAGCTTCCGCAACAGTAATGCGTGAGCTTACGCCGATCAGGTCACTCAATTGAGCTTCTGTATTAGCTGTGAATACCAATGTGAACAATACTGAGTTATCAGCAGCTTCACCATTCCAGCTAGTAGTGATGATACCTTCGTTGAGGTAAGTCATTCCAAAGTTTTCTTCAGTTGCTACACCGTACTCGATGTCTGTCAGGCTCAATGCTGACTTATCGAATGTCAATGTGAACTGGTAACCCTGGATCTTAGCAAGATCTGCTGCAGTAAAGCTTACGCTGTACTGGTTACCTGACTTAACTGTTACGTCATCAGTAGCGATTGCGAACAATCCGTTCACGTTACGCTCTTCAACGCTGGTTACGTTAGGAGTTGCAGAACCGTTAACATCACCAATCTTAGTTGAGATGAAGTTTTCGTTCAACTCATCACCTGCCAATCCGTCAATGTTGATTACTTCTGGGAAGTCCTCAGCCCATGGGTTAGATGCGTCTGGGAATACATAAGAAGCGTCAACAAATCTCCAGCTGGTGTTGTTCGGGAAGTCTGTGTATACGCCCAAGATCAATTTACGCAATTGGATCATATCCGCAGTGGTAATTGTTGTTGAGCTGTTTACGTCAGCTGCAATCATCTTGTATGGGCTATCCAATGTCTGAACTCCCAGGATGTGCTTGCTGATCAATACAAGGTCAAATGTAGATACTCCGTTCAATGGGTTAGCATCGAGGTGTGGAGTAATTGTAATATCAGTACCCAGAGCAACGTCTGTGAACTCATAGCTACCGTCTGTTGCAGTCAATGCATCGAGGAATTCTCCTCCTGCCAACTGTACTTCAGCACCTTCAAGTCCTTCAGCATCTTCTGTTGTGATCGCACCGGCAACTGTTGCACCAGCAGGACCATTATCACAAGTAACCCAAGCCTGTACCAATACGTAAGTCTCACAGTAGTCATAGTTTGGTCCACCAATAGTACCGTCCGGCTGAACAGCATATGGGTTATACGCGCTATCCCATGAGTAAATACGGATCAATGTAGTCTCGTCATCGTTACAATCAAGTACTAATCCAGTTACGTCTGGACTTGGAATTTCACTTCCGTCAGCTACGTCGTCAGCTCTGTGGATAGAGTACTTAACAGGCTCTGTACAATCGTCTACATCAGATGCGATGAAGTCGCTTGCCCAGATTGCCATAGCACAACATCCGTCTGGCTGAGGCATCAAGGTTACTGTCAATCCGTTGATACAGATTGGAGTCGGTGCTTTACAGTCAACTACTTCGAATGGAATTTCTAACCACAGAACGTTTTCACATCCATCTTCGATGTGTACACCAAAGGCGTGTGCACCGATTGGGTAGTTACCACTGATTTCATAAGTAATTGTCTGAGCAGCTTCGTCTCTTCCTGTTTCAGTAACTGTTGCAGGACCATCAATTACTCCGTCAGCAAATGCATCGAGGAAGCCTTCTGCAGTCACTACATCAAGGTCACAAAGTTCAGTAACAGTGAATTCAATAGTTACATCACCGAAGCAATCAGCAGTTTCGCTGCAGAATGCATCGTAGTCAGTTACAACAGCAGTAGGTGCAACAAAGTCATAAACTTTGATTACCTGAGTATACTGCCAGTGTCCTACACTTGCCAATTCAGTATTGATGTTGCTGTTTGCCCAGTGTCCGTTTGGCTTAGGCAAGTTAGTACAACGTGAAGTACCGGTAAATGGATTCGTGTTGTTCTCGTTGTTGTCTCTGTCTACGTAAGTTGTGTAGATTGGGTTTGGACCATTCCACGTAGTGCGTACGATTACGTATACATTCTCATCACCTGGGTTGTTGTCACAATCTTCATCTCTTCCGATCACGATAGGAGCAGCTTCGCCGTCCCACTCACACCAGTTGATTACTTTGTATGTACGTAAAATCTTATAACACTCATCACTTGTAGCTTCGTATAATTCATCATGTACATTTACTGTGAGCAGGTCACATCCGTAATCTACATAAGTAATTGTGTCTGGGTTAGGAGTACCACACTCTGCATCAGCATCTTTAGGGAATTTGATTTCGTAGTTGTGTACTTCGTAAACTGTGATCACCTGCTGACAAGCATTGGTTGAGGTAAGTCCCCAATCATCTGTTGCCTGGAATGTACGTACTACAGTACCCCATCCACAGTCGTTCAGGTTGTTGTTAACAGAAATCTGATCAGCAGTTGCGTTACAGTTGTCTTCAGCCCATGCAGAACCGAATACTTCGTTCAATTGTGCTGCATCATCCCAATCGATGTGGTGCAGTTCATCATCATCACAGTGCAGTGCAGTGTTGTGTGGAGCATGGCAGTAAGGATTGATCTTATCTTCGATCAATACTTCTAACCAGCAGATGTTGCTGTTTCCAGAAGCATCCCATACGCGCAATTCGATAGTAACGTAGTTGTGTACATCGTCACAGTCAAAGTCTACATATGGTCCCCATACACCACCTGCGCGGCGTACTTCGATAGAAACCAATTCACAGTTATCATTACTTCCTTCGTCTACGTCTTCTGCGTATACGCGAGCATAACCCGCACCACCTATAGAAATGTGCAAGTCATCATCACATACTGCTACTGGAGCAATATTGTCAACTACGAAGAATGGGCAAAGCTCAGATGTAGTGTTACCACAAGCATCAACAGCAGTGTACTGGAAGTAGTGAGGAATACCATTACCTTCATCATCAACCAATGTCATTGGAATACCTGAAATATATGGTCCGGCAGTTGAAGAACTCAATGGTCCGAAAGAAGCAACAGGTACTTTTACAACCTCGGTTCCAATTACTTGTCCCCACTGGTTGTAAACATCTTGTTCAACAGATCCCAATACAGTTACATACCATTCGAAATCGTTACAGTTATCTGTTACGATAGGCGTAGGAATTGGGAAAGCAGCTGTACAATCGAAAGGTCCGGTTGAGTATGTAGGAGCAGAATCTCCAATGCCATCCCAGTCAGTATCAACGAGGTTACAGGAGATGGATGGTCCGTCAAAGTCACCAACTTTGATGATCTGAGTATAAGTAGTCACAGTAGCAGGTGTTACACACCAGTCAATGATTGACCAAGTTCTGATAACTTTGTAAGAGTTGGCACAAATGTCAATAGCTGGGCTATTTTCATAAGTTGCACCTAAGTTACAGTAAGAATCATCTAAGTTGTAAGTACCGTATGCAGTAGATACTGTTGGGAATCCAGTTACACTAGGTGCAGGGAATCCGTCAGCATCGAGGGCTACGTTTTGATCACAAGAAATGTGTACGATATCAGCAGGAACGTTAACATCACCGATGTTGGCTTTGCGAACGTAGATACGCTGAGTACACTCATCTGTCATAGGTTGTCCGGTACAATCAGAGTTGTAACGGTCAGCAACTTTAAAGTGACGAGTGATTACGTCATAACCACACTCGCTTTCTTCTACAGTATCCCATACAGATACACGTACATAATCACAGTTATCCCATACGTATGGGCGACCTGTCTGGCTCAGGATATAGCTCAGGTTAGAACTCATAGATCCTGGCATTACGTTTCCGTCACCATCAGTAGTATAGTACTCAACACCATCGATCAGGATCTGATCAATGTCAGTACAGATCAACTCACCATTTGTGTAAGAGTAGTAAGTATCCGCAGGACACTCAACAACTGGAGAAGTCTTATCTTCAGATGTTACCTCACCCCAACAAATTGTGAAGTTTCCGTCAGCACCAGTCAATTCGATTGAGTAATTGAATGTACCACAACCGTCGATCAAAGCACCGTTTAAAGGATTAGAATCGATAACAGTTACAGTAAAGTCGTCTGGAGTCAGACATCCCCACTCACCAGTCAATACGATCTCAGGTGAAAGAACTGCGAAACATTCATCATCCAATGTAATGTTCAGATCAGCTATACAAGCCAAGTTGTCAGGTACAGAAGGATCCTGAGTAATATCAATTTCGAAAGTCTCAGTAGTAACGTTTCCGTTAACGTCAGTAGCTACCATTTGTACATAGTGCTGTCCTACAGGAGCACCACCTGGCAGTACGTCATTCAATTCATATTTGTTGTCTCCGTCAGGATCGCTCAATGGAATAGCAACGCTGCCAAAAGCAAACAATGTAACATCCAAAGAAGCAACACCACAGTTATCAGCTGCAGTTACATAGAAATCTATATCAGCAGCAACAGGAGCATCACATGGATCCAATTCAATATCAAAGTCCTGTGAAGGATATACAATGATAGGATCGAAGTTGTCAGGCTGGTCTGTTACAGTGAATTGAGCATCAGTTAAAGTAGATGCACCATCACTATCAGTTACCTGCATACCAAGGAAGTGAACGCCAGGAGTCAATAATACTGTTAACTCAATGTATCCATTATCTACCCATTCCCAACTAACAAAACCTGGGAAAGTACCAGCGAAGAAATCAATGGTAAAGTCACCAGTTGAGTCATCACAATCATCCTGAATGTAAACACCAATTGTTGTTGTCAAATCATCAGCGCAAGCAGGAATAGTAAAGTTCAGGTTACCTGGCAAAGTAATGTCAGGAGCCTGATTCTGCTGCTGGTTAACCTGAATCCAAGGAACTACAACATCTCCATCATAACTGATAGATGGGAAGTAATCTCCATCAGAAACAGAACCACAAGCTTCGAAGAAAACGAAGTTTGGATTAGAGTCGTCTACATAGCCTAATGTCAATCCAGAACCGCCATCGTTAAATGCTGCAATTACGGCAGCTATGTCAACAGGAGCACAATCGTCGTAAATCTGGAATGAGTAACACATGAATACTTCATCCTCACAGTAAGGAATGGTCAGGTTCTCATCCGCAGCAAAGATCAACGCTGGCTCATCCTGAGCAGCTTGCTCAACAGTGATAAGATGCAACTCAGCAACACCTGGATTACCCCATTGGTCAGAATGTAAAGGGCAGAAACGATAGCCACCATCATCTTCGGGAGTGCTATACTTCAAATTCAGCAAATACCGCATACCGCTGGTAATGCGCCTTACCACCTTCAAGACCAAAGAAGAAGTACAGCTTCAATTGAGACTTCACCTCCTAAAGAATTCAACTGCAAGGTTATCATAATCGATCAACTGATCACAAAGATCGTCAACATAAACTGTCATTGTTACCTCTCTTGACTCTGCACAAGCAGGAACAGTTACGTTGTTGATACCAACGATAACTACTTCTGGATCATTGTATTCATCCATGAAGTTAAGCAACCACAAGGCATCGTTGAACTGACCAGAAGAATCGCCTCCAGGAAATACATTAGTTGCAGCACCGTTTCCAACAGCGTCAGACATATTCAATGCAAATCCGGTCTGACCAGCAGCCCAGTTCACATCAATAGCATAGATGCCGTCACCATCAGAAGTAACGATCACCTGAGTGTTAGGAATAACATTGTTACCTGAAGCTGGGTAAACCACCAATGGTCCAAGATCCAGTAGTAATTGTCTTCAGAATCCGGAGAAGCCACCAAAGCGTTAGGATCGGTGATCATACCATCACAGTTATCAATACCTCTTGCGAAGTAAACCTGCTGGTACTGACAGCTACCTTCCGGCAACTCATATACACCTAAGTCAGTAACACCATCAGGGAAACCAACTCCATCAGCTGTACTGGCAATAATATTACCAAGGATATCCGTGATCACCCACTCAGGAGCTATCATATCAACTCCGTCTGGTACCAAAATATCCAGATTAACAGGATCGTTGGAAGGAGCGCAATCGCTAATTTCATTAATAGTTACATCATAAGTAAAACCACCCTGAGCACCATCAAATACAAATGGTCCGTCCTCAGCAGTTACACCAAGGTATTCTGTAGGTGTAAGGTCAGCAGTAGGGTTGTTAACTACGATATCAAATAATCCATCACAAGTAGGACTATCCGTCAAAGTAATGGTAAAGCTACCATCATCAATACCAGCAGGGCCGGCAGAACCAAATGGACAAGTAGGCATCTGAGTATCAACCTCAACTACGTAAGGATCGTCGAAAGTGTTGAAACATGCGTTGTCTTCGTCATCACCAGTAGCCCAGTCATCACAGTCGTGATCGTTGTCCTGAGGAATACCATCACAAGTTTCCAGGATGTTAAAGCAGTAGCTTGTACCTGGCTGCAGACCTTCAACGTCAACAGTAACAACACCGGTAGCTGTATTCAAACCGGTAACGGTTACCAATGGGTTGTTGGAAGAAACCTGTCCGGCGATGAAACATACTGTAGCGCCAATGAATTCTTCATTTTCGTCACAGTCGTAGCCTGTATTTCCAATGTAGAAATTCCAGCAGTGATCGTTAACAGGTAAGTTGGTAGATGTCCAGGAGAAAGTAGCAGAAGTACCTTCAATGTTGGAAACTACAGGATTGGTAGCTTCTTTACACTCATCATCTCCGTTAACAACAGGAGCAGGAAGGTTGTAAGAAAGAATAAAGTCTCCTACATCAGAACCGAAACCACTCACCAGTACCCAATACTGCTCACCGGCAGTAACGTCGAAGGCAATTTCGGCATCAAAAATGTTGCATCCGTCTGCGAAAGCATCGTCATTACCAGCCTCACATACAAATGCACCACAACCACCGGAGTAAGCCATCAATTTACCATCAAGGCCTCCGAGGTCAATTGAACCACAAGTGCTGAAAACAGCGGTACCGGTAAGCTCAGCTGTGAATGTGTACCATACACCTGGTGAAGTTTGTGATTGACCATCACAAACAGGTACACCGTCAGCAGAACTGTTGACAGTAGAACCGGCGGTTACACCAGCACCAGCGAGTACCGTAGCGTCTCCACACTCATCATTAGCTGGCGTGAGGAATGGTCCCTGGATGTCTTCCATGGACAAGGTGAAAGCACCTGTCGCGGAGCTAAAACCATGTACAAGAACCTGGTAAGTCTGGCCAGACATTACCACAATGTCGTTAAGTAACGAAGTGAAACCGACACATCCGCCACCATCATCATTACCGCCAACACAGTCAAGCACACCACAACCGCCTGCCAGGACAGTTATTTTAGTGTCATAGCCTGCCTGGTCACAGGTAGATAGATCAATGGTATAAACACCACCACCGCCTGGTACCGTAAATTCGTACCAAACACCAGGAGCAGTATTTGTGGTACCACAAAAACCTACATTATCAAATGTAGCATTCACTGTAGTACCATTAACAGAACCCCCCCAAGCTAGAGTAGCTGCGTCACCGCAGAGATCGTTAGCTGGCTGGGCGAAGGCATTTTGCGTAAAGCCAAATGCCAACATGGTCACAACGACGAGTAGTCGTTGAACGAAAGTAAAATTCGTTTTTCCCATAAGATTACAATTTGTTAAAAAAATTAGGTTAAAAAAAAGATTATGATAATATGCTAAAGTATTTATAGCCTATATCCTGAGTGTGTATTTACGGCACACAGTCCGCCCCGGACGCAGAACGGCCAAAGCAGCGGTTTTTTCCGTAAAAGTGTGTGTGTTGCGTATTGCGTGTGTTGAGCCGGACAGACGCTTGATTTAGGTCGTTATTTCATGATTATGGAAAGTCTGTCAAAACTCTGGAAAATCTTTACGAATTATCGCATGTCGCCATATCATATGTCAAACATGCTTTTTTATATTTCAAATTGAACACCGCAACTTTTTGCGATGCCTATATTTTTAAGGTCGAGATTATTCAAACAAAAAAATCACGGGAAGCAGTAGTCCATCTGACTAAAACATCACGTGCAAATCACCTACATCACAGGTATACTAAAACAAACTTATTCTTTTTCACAGGAGAATCAAACACAGGCACCGACCGGTGCTGTACGGAGTAACTTTTAATTATCATGGGATTAATGATTGTAAAGTAATGCTGCAAAGGTAAACTATTCAATCAAAATATGCAATATAAAAATGGTTTTTCTCTTAAGTCGCTATTCAGGGTAAAACTCTGTTTCAATATCGGTGTAAAGTAGTAAGCTTCAATTTAGGTCATGTGAAAACTCGTTGCTATTGTCTCGTAATTATTGTGAATGCAAATATAAGTGAAAAATCAGGGAAAATCATACCCAAAAGCAGGTATTTTTAACAACTCATTAAGAAAAAAGCCGCACCTCCCTTTTAGTATATTGATTATCAGACGCTTAACCCGTTATTTTTGAATTAAAAAAATTAACACCAATACAAATAAGGTAAATAAAGCCAGGAAAACTATTCGTTTTCTTTTTTTTTAATATCCTCTGGTTTTTCAATGCCATGAACCTCTTTTAATATTTTAGACCACCTCCTTTTTTTATCCCTATCCATTTTTGCAGTAATTAGTTTTCTAATACTCTCATCAACCTCCTTATCTTCAATATTTCCTTTTAAAAAATTATCTACGTCTTTCATATCATTACTTATTTAAAAATAAAGAAACGAAAAATTAAAATTATTTCCAACCATACCGACAGTAAACTTTGATCACGCCTGCTGTATTACAGACCACGAGTTTACGCATAATATTCTTGCGGTGCACGATCAAGGTGATCGTCACTACCTTCCTCTGAGTTCCTCCCAGTACTTTCCAAAGCCTGTCCCGCACATAAAGTATCGGGAAGCTTTGCCGGAAAACACAAGCCTTTCCGCCTGCCTGGCAAAGCCAGCAGCAGACAGGATCGGTTCCGGCAGACGTTTAAAAATAACTTCTTTGGAAAACCTCTTGTTTTCCAGTACTTAGGCACATTCTTGTTTATAAAAAAGCCGCACTTCCCTTTTAGTATATTGATTATCAGACGCTTAACCCGTTATTTTTGAATTAAAAAAATTAGCACCAATACAAATAAGGTAAATAAAGAAAAATATCAGTATAAATAAAGAAAATTTTGCTATTATTGAACCAATGGAATGCCCAACCTGTTGCCAGATCTTCCCGCATGTAATTGAACCACGACAATTCTATTTTCTTCGTCATTGCAAAACGAAATCTGATGATTAAAGCAATTATTTCTACGCTGGGTTTTTTAGTAGCCATTTCCAATATTTGCGTCGCCCAAATTGTTCCCATTCAAAATTATTCCGTAAATAGCTTTGGCCAGGTCCAATTGGAAATTGAAGCGCAGGCGGATCAATATTATTTGTTAACGGCGCAACATGAACCCGGTTTAGCTTATGAGTCCATTACCTCGATGACGATGGGTGTCGATGGGAATTTGATCATTGCTGAACCGCTGGCAGCCTACCCGCTTCAAAACTATAAAGTGACAGCTTACCCCATGGGCAATCCGGAAGATGCGGATGGAGATGGCATTGATGATATTGCCGAGTTTAATAATATGCCGACCCTATCTCCTCTTAACTTTGCAGCAGCAGTACCCTTTTATGACGGAGTAACTTCAATTTCCAGTCATGCGGTTTTTTCTGATTTAGCTGTCATATACGATGAGATCCCCTGGGCCCCGTTCCTCAATGAACAGGAGTTCGTGAAGTTTGCCATTCTCAATCAGGATTCAGATACCCCTGAAATATATTTTATCAATAGTGAAACGCACTATATCCATGCCAATTTTTATGCGACAATTGATACAGAGGGCGATGATATCGTTTCCGGCGAGATCGTATATAATCCGAATGAGATCCTCCCCAATGGCGTCATCGGAAGCTATTCGTTTAATTATTCCTTTGGCTATTCCTATTCCTTTGAACATACCCGCAGAACATTTGAGCTTTTGGCAGCGAATTTGCCCTTCCTTCGAAATAACTTCCAGCATTTTATCGGCAACGGCGGAGAATCCGATTATTTCAATTTTTATTCCGATGATTATGAAGGGTCGAGAATAAATGTTGTGGTGGAATCTGAATATTTTGCCGATGTAGATTTCCTGCCGTTTAATCAGGCGGAAGGATATGGCTTTTTCAGACATATGGCATTGGATGAAAACCCCAATTCGAGAGACATCGTTTTATATGATGCCCTGCCCAACTCATTGCCGAGGGTAGGCGGTATCATAACCTCTGTTATCCAAACGCCCTTGTCGCATGTCAACCTGAGGGCCATTCAGGATAATGTGCCTAATGCTTATATCAGGGATCCTCTTGAAACAGATTCCATAGCCAGTTTATTAGGCAATTACATATACTATAAGGTAGAACAAGACAGATATTGTATAAGAGAAGCGAGTCTCGATGAAGTGAATCAATGGTATGAAAATATCCGGCCAACAGAAGAACAAATACCCGAACGGGATTTGACGCAGACCGGTATTTTACCCCTGGATTCCATCGGATTTGAAATGTCCGATGCCTTTGGTGCCAAGTGTGCCAATGTCGCAACGATGAGGACATTCGGATTCCCGGAAGGGACCATTCCCGATGGCTTCGGAGTGCCCTTTTATTTTTATGATGAGTTTATGAAATACAATGGGTTCTATGATGATGTGGAAGCCATGATATCCGATCCCGATTTTATCAATGACCTGGAAACACGGATCGATAGGCTCAAGGATTTTAGAGATGAGATCAAAGATGCCGATATGCCTCAGTGGATGCTGGATGAATTACAGGCCATGCATGAAACCTGGCCGGAAGGGACTTCAATACGGTGCCGGTCAAGTACCAATAATGAGGATTTACCCGGGTTTAGTGGTGCCGGATTGTATACATCCAAGACACAGCATCCTTGGGAAGGACACATTTCCAAATCGATCAAACAGGTATATGCCAGTATGTGGAACTTCAGGGCTTTTGATGAACGGGACTTTTACCGGGTTGATCATCTCATTGCTGCCATGGGCGTTTTGTGCCATCCCAATTACGAAGATGAGTTGTCCAATGGTGTAGGAGTAAGTATTGATCCGATTTATCAAACGGAGGAAACTTTTTACCTCAATACCCAGGTAGGGGAATCCTTGATCACCAATCCTGACGCTAATGCAATCCCGGAAGAAATCTTGCTGTATGAAGATCCTGATGAAGGGTATTTTATTTTAAGGAGATCTAATTTGGTAGCGGAGGACGAATTGGTGTTGGGCGAAGAATACCTGGAACAAATGAGGGCATACCTGCGGGTAATCCACGATGAATTTGCCATTCTATACAATGTAGTGGGTGCAGAAGGATTTGGGATGGATATAGAGTATAAGGTGACTGCTGAAAATCAATTGATCATCAAGCAGGCAAGACCCTGGGTCTCCTTTTGGGCAAATATAAAAGCGACCTATGATTTGGCGGTAGTTGATGTCACAAACCCTCAAAATGCTTCCACTTTGGGAGATGCTGAACTGGTTTCCGTAAGTATTGAAAATCAGGGGTTAAAAGACATGAATGATTTTAAAATTTACCTCTTTGTAGAAGGTCAGGCTGTCGATTCCCTGGAAATTGGAGAGGAACTCGCCGCCCAAAGTGCCGCTGAATACCAATTCACCGTCCCTCAGGATTTTTCAACCATTGGCGATTATGATCTTGAGGTAATTGTTGCACACCCGGATGACGGGTACAGAGGCAATGATACCTTGAATGTTGTTTTGAGTAAACTCCACCTGCTGGAAGGGGGGATTTCTCAAGCTCAGGGAATTGCCAAATGTGGTAACATGGTAGATGTTACGGCCAAAGTCACCAACTATGGAGAAGCTACTTTTTTCGAAACAGAGATTGAAGTCGGGGTTAATGGAGTAGCGGTAGATACCTTCATATATGATTTCAATATCCCTTACGCAACAGAGGCTGTTGTAGGGGTCACGGTGACCGAAAATCTCCAACAAAATGATAACCAGATCGTCTTAAACTTACTGAGGGTAAATGGACAACAGGATGCTATTGTTGATAATAATCATTCCTCCTTTAGTACCAACCTGGATTCTAATTACGACAATATTACCCTGATTATCAATGCAGATGATTACCCCCAGGAAACATCCTGGCAATTGTTTGATGAACTTAAAAATGAACTGGTAGCCTCAGGAAGTTTAGATCCCGGATCTGATGGCATTTATGAAGATATTTGTGTGGATTATGGTTCTTGTTTTAAGTTGATCGTGCTGGATTCTTATGGGGATGGGCTTTGTTGTGACTATGGCATTGGGAACTTCTTTGTATTGAATGCCTCCGGGGATCCGCTGGTTGCCCATGACGGTGTGTTCGACAGTAAGGCAGAAGAAATATTTTGTCTTGGAGATGGTTGTTTTTTCTCTGCTGAAGTAACAACTACAAATGCTTCCGCATGAGAATGCCTCCGATGGTATTATTGCCATCAACCCTACTGGTGAGTTGGAACCCTATGAATACAGCATTGATGGAGGAATGAGTTTTGTTGATAATAACACATTTGCCGATTTAGCACCCGGGACTTATATGATTGTCGTAAGATATATTTCAGGGGTCTGTTTTTATGAAGAAACAGTAGAGCTTGAATTTGATGTTGTAAATAACACAGCTGATATTGCTGCAGGGGGTATTAAACTTTACCCTAACCCTACGGAAGAAAATCTGATCATTGAAATAGATGACGACTTTGATGTGGATGGTGTGGTTAAAATTGAAATTTTTGATTGCCTGGGAAGGTTAATTAAAAGAGATTCTGTTTCAAAATCGGAAACCCGGGGGAAAGCAATAATTTCCTTAAAGGAATATGTACCAGGAAGTTATTTTGTAAGGTGTTACAATCAAAATTTTGAAAGGAACTTTAAGGTAGTTAAGATTTAAACGCTGGGTAAATCTCAGGGGGGTTATGAGTAAGTGGAGTAGGTGATAGGTTTCAGTACCAGTACCAGTACCAGTTTGCAGTTGGTAAAATAGGGAAGATTGAATTCTTTTAACCAGCAACCAGCAACCAGCAACCAGCAACCAGCAACCAGCAACCAATTAGCGGTCCTCGGTCCTTTGCCCCTTACTTTTTCTTTTTCTTTGAAGATTTGGCCAATGGATTGAAGTCCAGGCAAAGTTGTACCCAATATTCGAGATCGTCGTCCATGTCAATAGCATGGGGTTCAATGTAAACGGATCCTTTCATTGGCCGGCCGGTGAAGTTCATTTCATTACAGCCGTCTTTCTCCAGAGCTTCCTCATATTTTTCAGGTCCGACTCTGGCCATGAGGTCATTTTTTACTATGCCGACGCACATTTTGTCGTCAACCATGAAAGCGATGCCGCCAAACATTTTTTTGCCGAAATAATTGATGTTCTTGTCGTCGAGGATGCTGCGGATGCGGTCTGCGAGATGTTCGTCGTAGGCCATGAGTGAGGATTTCGATGATTCTTTTATTAGTAATAATTTTTCAAAAATAAGGGAAATTTTTAAAAAATTTAACAGGAATGGTAAGTTTCGGAGGGGCAGATGATATAGCAGATCTGGTAGTCGTGGCTGGAGGAATAAAACGGGAAATGACAAGTTTCCTGGTTGATTATCAAAAATCCAATATCCGGGATTTTGTTATCAAGGAAGCCTACGGAAATCCCTTCTCCGAAACAGGGAATCTTCATATTAAAATAGATTTGAAAGAATTGAAAGAGGTCAGTATTCTTTTACAGGATGAATTTGGTCAAAATGTAATGCTTGATTTTGAAAACCTTATAATAGGAGAAAACGATATTGAAATACCGGCTAGTACAGTCTCATTTTTGCATGTCGGTAAAATATATTACACTGTTTTTACCGATGAACAGGTACAAACAGGTGCATTGATAAAAATGTAAATTGTTTAATTTTGTAATAATGGAATGGAAGCTCTGATATATCCGGGTAATCGGAGCTTCCATTGTTTTTGGTTTCGATAAAAAATAACCCTATGAGATATTTTCTACCATTTCTATTAATGTTCACATTTAGTTCTGGATTTTGCATTTCTCCCTTACCCCCCATAAACTCCCAGGCCGAATGGATTGTTCGGGCAACCGGACTGTTTGGTGTGCAACAAGATATTCATTATTCTTATGGGCAGAAATATCAAATGTGCGAATACACTTATGTAGCAGTGTTGAAGGATGAAGTGGAGGAAGTTCTCTACTTGCGCATGACAGCAGATAAAGTTTTTTACCTCCTGTCCCTTGATGATTGTACCAATGAAAGGTTGATGTATGATTATGGTGCGATGGAGAACTTTCAGGTGCCGGTGCGGTTGGACAGCAGTTATCCGGATAGTTTTCAAAATGTGGAATTCAGTCATGTGGCGGATTTTACGAGCGGTTTTCTTGGAGCGCCCGGCAAACAACTTACGTTTTATGTAACTGGTCCTTATACCTTAACGGTTAATTCTTTTTGGTACATGGGGGTGGGGGATATTTTTCACCCTTTTTATCCGTTGTTTAATAATTATGATCCGGCAGATGAAATTAGCTACAGTCTCAAATCCCTGACAGTGAATAATTTGGTCTGGTATTGCAACGCCAACCTTGTCGGGTCGGATTGTGATTATAATAATATAATTTTTGTGAATAAGGATGTGGTAGGCGGAACACAAGATGGCAGCAGTTGGGAAAATGCCTATCAGCGGTTGGAAGATGCATTGGATGGGGCTTTTCCCGGGGATGTATTATGGGTGGCCGAAGGAACCTATACCTTGCCGCCCGATAGTGGCCGCGAGCGATCTTTTGTGGTTAAGGATAGGGTGAGCATTTATGGCGGTTTTGAAGGTGTGGAGGAATATTTTACCCAGCGTGACCCTTTGGCTAATCCTGTCATATTGAGTGGAGATATTGGGGTGGCAGGTGATCCGGAGGACAATACTTATCACGTATTGTATTTGGAGGATGTGTATCATTTTGCAACTTTGGATGGTATTCAGATCGTAGGTGGAAATGGTTATGGAGGAGAAGCAGGTTATCCCTTTTCCGAAAATGGCGGGGCGGTTTTGTTTGATGCTTCTGTTCCCTCAACAGATACGGTGAACATCATTTTCAACAACTGTAACATTTCTAATAATAAGGCACTCTACGGTGGGGCTTTGGCTTTTGTAAATGACTATACAACTCCGACCCGGATGTGTTTTTACCATTCCACTATTTCTCAAAATGAATCGACCTGGTGGGGAGGAGCTCTTTATATTCCCGATCTAAATACAGCCTTGCGCTTTGAGCTGGATTCGGTTGAGTTTGTTGGCAATATTGTCAATATGGGAGGCGGGGGAGCTATTTATGATTATAACGATTTTTCCGACTGGTTTATTTCCGGGTCTCTTTTTGAAAATAATATTGTAAATTTTGGGGATAGTGGAGCCATTGGATTATTTAATGGGCACATTTCAACCCGGTTTATCGTGTGGGATACGGATTTCCTGAATAATCGAAGTTCCGCTGATGCCGGGGCTGTGGGAATTATTCATGCTTTCGAAACCGGGAATGTGGAGGCCTGTTTTTATGATTGTACCTTTTCAGGGAACAGAACCGTTTTTGGCGCAGGAGGCGGATTCCTTATATCTTCTCACGATCCTTTATATCTTGATTTGAAAATAGATAAATGTAGTTTTATTGGTAACAGGTCTTCTGATAGAGGAGGCGGTATTAAAATATTATCACGAGGGGCTGGTTATGATGGCAACATTAATATTTCCAACTGTATTTTTTGAGGAAAATTATGGGCTCGATGATATAGGAGGGGCCATTCAAATGGAATTATCGACACCCAATGATAATTTAATTACAAATAAATTGTATCATGTAAAATTTGAAAATGTAGTTTTCACAAAGAACAAAGGAGCTATTTCTCAATTATGTACCACTTGGGAAACAGCTATTTTAGATTCATTGGTTAATTGTACGTTTTATGATAATGGCTTGCTTCCTTTTTCAAAAGGGTATGTGGCAGAAGTACCGGACAGTGTAATTTACACAAATGAGATATTTCTTCGAAACTCAATTTTATGGGAGCCAGATATACCTTTTTGGCAGTTACTTTATAATGGGAACCCCAATGATCTCAGTGTTTATAACTACAAACTTGACCACTGCCTCATCAGTGTTGAAGAATGCAATTTGCCGGGAGGTGAAGAAGCTTGTGAAACCTTTCAGAATTATTTTGCTATTGATCCGATGTTTCGGGATTCGGCACAGGGGGATTTAAGGTTGCTGTCTTGTTCTCCTTTTATCAATGCAGGAGTTTTTCTTGATGACCTTCCGGAGTTTGATCTGGATGGAGAGCCTCGTATTCAGGAAGGGCAAATTGATCTGGGAGCTTACGAAGCAGGCAGTTTTGGCCTTCAGACAGATAGCCTTTTTGATCAATTAAAGTGTTTTGGAGATACAACCGGGGAAATAAACCTGACTGCTGTGAATGGAATTTCGCCATTTGATTATGTTTTGTCATCAAATATGCTTTCCTCACCCGTTACCAATGCCACTGGTTATTTCGAGAGCCTTGGAGCGGGTAATTACTACATTTCAATTGTTGATTCGGTTGGTTGTACGGATACCCTTGGTTTTGCCGTAACAACACCTCCTCAACTGTCGTTTTTGGCCGAAGTAGAAAATTATCAATCTGAAAATCAAAGCGGAAGTATTTCTATTGATTCTATCTCCGGAGGGGTGGCTCCTTATTCCTTGTTTCTTGATGGGATGGAATTACCTAATCTGCTTATAGAAGATCTAATGCCAGGAACATATCCGTTTCAAATTGAAGATAATCTTGGATGTGTTATAGATACGATCTTTGAAGTTTTACTCATTGATCAATTAAATGATTTAAACGCTGAAGTCTGTTTTAAATTATATCCTAATCCAAGCCATCTGGGTAGTAAGGTAATAATAGAAATTGATTCGAATATTTTGACTAAATATAAAAATATTAGATTGAATGTATATTCTGCGAATGGAGAATTAATTGATTGGTCAGTATTTCCTACTGACCAAAAACGGGTTGAATTAATTAATCCTATGACCCCAAATGTGTACTTTTTAGTTTTGAGAAATGATGAGGGGATTTTGGGCATAAAAAAATTGATTGTTCGATAAAGGATAGTTTAAAACCTTATCCTCACTGAAAAATCATTTATCAACTTCAAGGCATTAAAATCCAGCCTCGGCAAGCTAGCTTCCTGGTAGACCATTGAAGTATCTAAATATTCCAAAGGGACCCAACCAACACGAACAAAACCCAAGAGAACCTAAAACACAATCCTAAAAATATTATAGATTCTTTTTGATAATTTTATAACCATACACCACAGAAAAATATTATCCACTTCACCCATTTTACATCCCAATACATATTTTCCCACCAACATTAATATTTTTTCATTCTTTTTCTTTTCCCCTATTTCCCATTCAAGATTTTGCCGTATCATCGTTGTATTCGGAACCTCCATCTCCAATAATCAAGATCATGGGTAATAAATCAACACCGATAGTCCTGTTGAAAAACTGCTTTGTTTGTGAAAAGGAAATGGTTGAAATCGTTAAGAGAAGGCCGATTAGCGTTGTTTTCATTGCTAAATAATTTTTGATTTAGTTGCTTATGAAACGCTTCAGTGTAATAGAGATTAAGAGCATGTTTAAATTTCTAACTTCTGAAAACCAATATTTTAAGAACTTGGCGTTACAATATTTAAGTTATTTGACCCGCCAAACGCCTGAAATATTGTTTAGCCAAAACCCTAAACTATTGATCTTCAGTGCGCGATAAATTTAAACATGCTCTAACTATCCATTAATATTTAACAAAATGTAATGGGGGAAAATTAAAAATCCCGAATTCTACCATCAGGTAAAATCCGGGAAAACTATACTTTTTAACGTAAAAAATATAAAACCGCCAGCCGTCGTCCGTCCGTCGTCGACCGGATTAATCTATTTCACTACAAAAACTTTCTCCGTTACCGCATGGGTCGCCATTTGCGCCTGCACGAAATACAGTCCGCTCTCAAGCGCATTGGTATCCCACGGGAATTTTTGAGTTCCCTCTTGGAATTGTCCGTCTGCCAGCACATCTACCAATTGTCCGCGGGCATTCATGACGACGATGCGTAGATCTGTCGGCTGATCCAGTTCGAATTCCACAGTAGCAAACGTCTCTGCCGGGTTCGGATAACATTTGATTTTTGCAGTGGGCTCTTTACTTATTTCCTCTTCTTCGATCTCCTCCGAAGGCTCACCCGATTCGTCAGGCATTTTCAGGTAGTATTGCTCTTCACCGGATGTGAAACTGCCCACCGGAGCACAAGGTAAAATCAAGGCCCAGAAGTCACTGCCGCGCTCAGCCGTGAAATTCGGTTCCATTACCACCATTTCCCCAGCCTGAAGAATGACTGCGGTCGCTCCCTGCACGGTGCCGTCTGTTGTCAGCACTTGCTCGGCCGTATAGATGCCCGGAGCAATTACTCCCGATAAATTCAGGTTGGGCTGACAATCGGCCAGCATACTGAAGTAATCCGCTGTGAAAACACCGCGTCCGTGTGTGGCCGCGGCAACCGTATGATCTGAAGACCGGTAGGCCAGCATATCCACCCTTACATTGGCCAGACCAAAGCCATTGGTAGGCTGCCAGTCCGGATTTGTTTCCGTAAGGTCGGAACAGCTCCAGACACCGAGTTCAGTAGCTACCAGCGCCTGCTCAGGGTCAAAGGGATGGAACATCACCCAACGTACCGGCATATCCGGTAAGTTGCCTTCCACATTGCGCCAGGTTGTACCACCATCCACGGTTTCCCAAATGCTGACAACGCCGTAATTGCTGTAGGTGATTACGAGATGAAGATCATCGCCGGGTTCTACAGCAATGGAGGAAGTAAAACCTACTGCCGGCGCATTCAGGTTCACCGCTGTTATGCCACCCGCTACATCAGCATTATCTACCATGAAAATCCTGCCATTGGATAATCCCATAAATACCCGGTCATTGGTATTGGGAGAAATGGCAAAGGCCGAAACCTGGGCACCTCCAAATCCGGGAACGGGCTCAAAAGATAGGGTATTCGACCCTGCAATATCTGCTACACGGCCAAAGGTGTCCACCGCATCATTGAAGTACAATACATTGCTCTCGCTGTCATAACCGGATGGCGTGATAAAGAACCGCGCATCTGCATCACCGGGAACAATATTGTTGAATGCGCCTCCCGATCCTCCGGTTGAAAGGCTGAAGGAACCATTCTGTGTGGAAGCGATCTGAATGGAAGGATCATCTTCGTCAATATGAGCCCAGCCGCCGTCACAGCAGCAAAGCACGCAGTTGGTGGAGCCTAATCCCGGAGCACTGAAGACCGGTGTGGCATTGTCCTGTGTGCCGCCAATCATTTCATTGGATCCGGCGGTTGGGTTTAAGGCAATGGCATAAAACTGAGTCACATTATAGCCGTCGTTTTTCGGGCTAAAGGAAGGGGTTCCCGCGCTGCCATTGGTCGAACGTTCCACCCCGCCATCATTGCCGAGGATCATCTCATCTGAATTGCCGGGACGGTAAACAATGGCATGATGATCCACATGGTCATAACCTGCCTGTGTCCAGGTGTCTCCGTCATTGTCGGATACAAAAAGCCGAACCCCGCCGAGCCAGACCCTGGAGTCATCGTTGGGGTCAACTGCCATGATGAAGTCATACCAGCATTGTCCTCCGATATTGGCTGGAACTGTTTTGGCAGTCCAGTTGGTACCTCCGTTGGTCGATTGGTAAACCCCCAGGCAACCACCGTTATTGGCAGAAGTCGTATCGGCAAATGCTACGTAAACGGTTTGCGCATCACTGGGTGCTGAAGTGATTTCAACCCTGCCGTACCCGGAAGTTGGCAGACTATTGGTCAGTTTCACCCAATTGCTCGCACCGGCGGCAAGTTTAAAAATACCATCGTTGCGCAAACCGGCATAGATATCGCCATTGGCAGCAATTTCGATATCGTCAACACGGCTGGTGATGGCGCCGTCGATGCCATTGGCCAGGATGGCGGTAAAACTGGTACCGCCATCGTCTGAAAACTGCACACCACCGGTTGAAGTGGCCGCATAAATATCTCCGTTGGCTGCTACAAGAATTTTGTTTACCCAGAAGAAATTACCGTTGCCCAGGGTGAAGTTGAGCACATCCCAGGTGTCGCCGCCGTCCACACTTTGCCAGATGCCCAGACCTGCCACGGCATCAAAATTCCAGAACCCTTCTCCGGTTCCGAAGTATAAGATGTCCGGATCACCGGGATCCTGGGCGATGGTGGTGATGGCCATGTTTTCAAAAAGGTCGTTTATTTTGGTCCAGTTCGGCGGGGAAGCATCGATATTGGTGGTTTTCCAAAGTCCTCCTGCTACGCCTGCAGCCCATACGGTTTTTTGGGTTGGGTCATTGGCGTCGAAGATCAGCCCGCGGGTTCTTCCCCCTACATTGTCTGGTCCGCGTTCTTCCCAGTAAATGGGAAAAGATTCGGCTGCTTTTAAAGCCAGTTTCTCTTCTGCAATAGCCCTGGCATCAAAGAGTCTCTCGGTAGGTACGGTGTTGGTTTTGGGATCCCTCATCATGAGGAAGTCCTGTTCGAACCTGCCGGCAACTCTGGCCTCCTTGGACTGTTTTTTTTCCAGGTAAGGTTCTTGCTGTGCCGGAGTTTCGCCTGTGCTCTCCTTGAGGAAGAAGGCGCCGGCAAGTATCAAAATACTCACCCCCAGTCCGGCTTTTATGATTTTTGAAATGAATTTCATCGTTTTCCAGTTTTGAGGTGAATTATTTGTTTTCTACTAGTTTTTTCAATCTTGTATTCTCAGCTTCCAGTGCTTTTATTTTTTCATCCAGACTGATGATGTACAGGAACAATTCTTCAATTTTTTCCTGTTGCCTGGTAGCATTCTCTGATAGTTCGAGACCTTTGTTCTGGATTTCTTCCGCAGATGGAGAACCGGGTAAATGTCCGTGTTTTTCGATAAAAGCTTTGACTTCTGCCAATGGGCGCAATCGGTAATTTTTATCGAAAACATAGTCCGCCCAATCCGTACGAACGCGTACTTCTTCCGTCAGTATCCCTCCCTGCACAAAGAGTTTGTAGGCGCTGACATCTGTTCCCATCACACTATTGGGGATGTTGACGGTTCCGATGGCTACCTTGCCATTGCCGGCCTGGGTATTGATGAGTAAGTTGGTACTCTCGGTATTCAGAAAAAGGTCACTGCCTGTTGAGGTAATGCTATTACCGGCAAATCCGGAACTTACCGAGACCTGGTTGGCAGGGCTTGCGGCAACAGTAAGCATACCTCCGAAAGTACCGTTTTCCGCTACCTCCAGGTTTTCCCCAATACCTGCACCCCCGAGCACCACCAGGGCTCCGGTAGTCGGACTGGTAGCACTTGTATTGTTGAGCATTCTGGCCAGTCCAAAGGCGGTCAGGTCGTTGTTGATCGTCGCATCATTGCCGACGTCCAGGTCGTTGGTTACCGCAGCGTTATTGCCGACAGCAAGGTCATGACCGATGGTGGCATCCTGGGTGACGGAAAGGTCGTTACCGACATTGGCATCATTGCCGACATTGATGTTTTCACTTACCCCGGCGCCTCCTGTTACGACCAATGCTCCTGAGGTTGGGTCGCCGGAGCCGTCTCCGGAATTCATCCTGGCTACACCGTTTACGTCAAGTGTTTCTTCCACGATAGCATCGCCGTCAACGTGTAATCTGGCGGCAGGGTTTTGGGTGTTTATCCCGTAGTTTCCAGCCGTAGTGATCACACCGCGGGGGGTATCATTGGTGATAAAAGTGACATTTTCATTGTTTCGGGTACCCATGGTATTGTTGGTAGGCCCAACGATATTTCCGCCAACATGCCAGTCCTGGTCTATATCATCGATTGTACATTCGTTGTTGTTGCCTTCATCCGTGATGGCATACACCGTGAAGTCAGCGAAATTTTTTCCGACAATTTTCTGGTCATCATAGGCCCCCGGCCAGGAATTGGTAGGGCACCGGGTATCGATTTTGATGACACAGGATTCTCCCAGGCCGTTGGTGATCCTGAAATAGGTATTGCTGTATAACTTTCCGATGGGGGTAGCTGTGCCGTCAATCACGATAAGATCGCCTTTGTTGACCCCGGCAAAGGAGGTGATGAGTTGGGTCAGCCCGTTGTTGGTAAAAACGTCGATGTCCACATTGTCTTCACCGAAGTAATACATTTTCAGGACGGTAATGCCGCCGTCACATGGACACGGGTCTACAAAACAATCCGGTTCAGGGAAGGCAGTTTGACTTCCAAGAGCGTCCTCCTTAATGAGTTCGGTTTGAGCCTGTACAGAGACAATGCCTAGCATTAGTAAGGCACTTAACAGATACGCAAGAGCGGGAAAAAATTTGTTTGAAGTTGTTTTTTCATTGGCGAATTTTGAGTTTGCACCCTTGGTGCTGATTAGGTTGAGTAACTTTCTCATGATGGTGATTTTTAGGTTTGAAATATGGTGCTTTATCAGCTTAAAAGATTAGAGGTTACCAGAAGGGTAAAAAAACAGGTTAACCGGAGTCAACCATTGTGGAAGGAAATATGGGCCGCGTCCGGATGAAAAATGTTTTGACTTTTTCATAATGATGCGTTTTTAGGTTTAAGAAGCGTGGCATTACCAGGGAGAATCAATTGCATCAAAGTCGACCAGGACTCTTATCAATCTGTATTCAAGGAATACCACTTATCGGTTGCGAAATCGTAATCTTTCAATAGATGTTGTTGGATACAAACAAGATTGGTCAGGTAGGTTTGGGGCTATCTTTCCATTGGGCCCTGTTTGTAAAAAGGTTCAGTTCCAGCTAAAAAGGGTGTGTTTATGGTAATGAGATAAAACTTACCATGCCTGGGCGCAGAAATATCAGGAGAGGTTCAGTTGATTTTTGTTTTGAAGAAAAACATGTGGATCACTGTAAGTATCAATTCAAATACAGATCAGCATTTGGTGATATCAGAGAGATTATGGCTATAAAATAATTTTTTTTCAGGGATTTGTCAAGGGTATCTTTATGAAAATCAATCACTTATGTGCGTAGTTTTGTTTATGGCTACAACTTTTAGATTAAAAAGGCTTTAAAAAGTCGAACTGATTTGGCTCATAAGGCATTAATTAGCTTTAATAAAGTGCTAAAACTTGTGGGGGCCCTTAGGCTAAAAGCCCAGAAAAGTTTAATTTTGCGCTTCTTCAAAATTTGTTGACCGGAAATTACCGGTATTTAAAAACCAAAACACATGCAATTAAGCGAACAGGAAATTGTAAGGAGGGACAACCTGCAGAAAATCAGGGATCTCGGTATTGACCCTTATCCTGCCGAAGCATTCCCGGTTACGGCATATGCTACGGACATCAAGGCCAATTACCAGGATGAACCTGCAGCAGGCGCTGAAAACTTCCAGGATGTAAGTATTGCCGGCCGTATCATGTCACGCCGGATTATGGGAAAAGCTGCTTTTGCAGAAATCCAGGACTCCACCGGAAGAATTCAGATTTATTTAAAACGGGACGAGATCGCCCCCGGAGAGGATAAGAGCCTTTACAACGACCTGTTTAAAAAGTACCTGGATATTGGCGATTTTGTCGGTATTAAAGGGTATGCTTTCCGTACCAAGGTGGGAGAGATTTCGGTGCATGTCAGGGAGTTTACTTTTCTCAGCAAATCACTAAAGCCACTGCCGATAGTGAAAGTTGATGAGGAAGGTCATGTGCATGATGCACTTACCGATCCTGAGATGCGTTATCGGCGGCGGTATGTAGACCTTACCGTAAACCCTCAGGTCAAAGATATTTTCGTGGCCAGGAGTCGTATCATCTCAGCGATGCGTCGTTTTTTTGACGACAAGGGATGGCTGGAAGTGGAAACTCCGGTATTGCAGCCCATTCACGGGGGAGCAGCAGCTCGTCCATTCGAGACTTTCCACAATACCCTCGATATGCCACTGTATATGAGGATTGCCAACGAGCTTTACCTCAAAAGGCTGATCGTCGGAGGATTTGAAGGGGTATATGAGATCGGTAAAATGTTCAGAAATGAAGGGATGGATCGCACCCATAATCCGGAATTTACCAGTATGGAGATCTATGTAGCCTACAAAGATTACAACTGGATGATGGAGATGGTGGAGGATTGCCTGGAGTATATTACCAAAGAGGTTACCGGTGGTACTGAGGTGGAATATGCGGGCAAGCAAATTAATTTTGCCGGGCCATACAGACGATTGAGTATGTATGATTCCATTAAGGAATATACGGGTATCGATATTTCTGAAATGGATGAGGCTGACTTGCGCAAGGTTTGCAAGGATCTGCATATTAAAGTGGATGAAAGTATGGGCCGCGGAAAGTTGATTGATGAAATTTTTGGTGAAAAAGTGGAGGACAATCTCATTCAACCTACTTACATCACAGACTATCCGATTGAGATGACACCGCTGGCCAAAAAACATCGTTCCAAAGAAGGGTTGGTCGAGCGTTTTGAGTTGTTCGTGAATGGAAAAGAGATCGCCAATGCTTACTCAGAGCTGAATGATCCCATTGATCAGCGTGAGCGTTTTGAGGACCAGCTGAAGTTAGCTGAGCGCGGTGATGATGAAGCCATGGTGCTGGATGAAGATTTCCTGCGTTCCATTGAATACGGGATGCCACCTACGTCGGGGCTTGGAATCGGAATGGATCGTTTGACGATGCTTTTGACCAATCAGCATTCTATTCAGGAGGTACTTTTCTTCCCACAGATGAAGCCTGAGAAGAAAGTGAAAGAAGAATAATTCAGGATATTATTAAATAAAAAAGAAAAAGGCTGAAGCGATCAACGCTCCAGCCTTTTCTTTTGCTCATTGTCTGTTGGCAATTACTACTTTACTTTCTTGCCACCTTTGAGTTCATCCTGCAATTTCGCGAGTTCATCCCACTTGTTGGCAGCAGCCAGTTTGGCTTGTTTTGCCCAGGTAGCCGGATCGTGCATCTTGAAACGAGGGCCTGCAGCAGTCAAAACATCTTTCAGTACTTTTGCTTTGGCCTTGGAAAGGTCAGCGAAAGTCAGAATGCTGGCTTCGTTCAGCAATGTCTCGATCTTTGGTCCGACACCTTCGATCTTCTTCAGGTCATCTTTGGCAGGTTTGGTCGCCTTTGCAGCCGGAGCTTTTTTGGCAACAGCCTTTTTTACCGGAGCCTTTTTGGCAACAGCTTTCTTAGCCGGAGCTTTTTTAGCCGGAGCCTTCTTGGCCGCAGCAGGTTTGACATCTACGCTTTCAACCACAACCACGGAATTTTCGATTCCGGTGAATGGAGAAGTAATATAATCATCGGCATCCCAATCATTTTCCCAACGACCCTGATCGATCATATAACGGAATTGATATTGTTTGCCTGTAGCTAACTCAAGGGTAGCTTTAAATTCAGTTTTAGTTGCTTTCATGGAAGGGGCAATCTCCCAGTTCCAGTCATTAAAGTCACCTAAAACGCGTACTTCATTTGCATCATAAGCCGCTTCTTTTGGAAGCGAAAAAGTTACTTTACAAACTGGCTTGTTTTTTGAATACTGTTTCTTAATCATGGTAATTAACAGGTTGTTGAAAAAATTTAAGGCGCGAATATAAAAGCTATTTTACTGGTAGTCAATACATAAAGCCAAAAAGAACAAACATTTTTTCCATGTTTTACAATCGCTTAATGTATAAGGAAATTAATATTATTTTGCCATTTGATGGATTACAGAAAGACAAAATTTCAAACAATGTCTTTGAGCGTAGAAATTTAATCCCAGTAAGATTCTACCCATTTTAAATATTCTTCGCAAATCTCCAATGTCTGAGAGGGGAAATTGCGGATTTCCTGACGTTGCAATATACTTTTTGCTTCCAGCAATAAGGTTTTCATCTCTTCCAGTACCCTATTGCCTTCCTGATGGTTGGTCATTCCTATTAATTGGGCAGAAATATTGACGGCTTCATTGATGAGCACATTAGCGAAATTATCTCTTTGCCAGTCCAGCAGTGGTGTGTACTGGTCAGCCTGCCTGAAATTTTCGATCATTCGCCTTTGTATGACCGAAAGACTGTCTGCATTTCCTGTACCCTGGAGCCTTTCTGCTTCCGCGCCAAAGGAAAGAGCATAGTCTGCATAGGCGTGACCAAGCAGTTCTTTGTTGGATGCTGTTGGATTAAAAAGAAAGGCATTTTGAGCCGTTTTGATCTTTTGGAGATTCTTTGGCGTGAGCAGTAATTCGTTGATACTGTCTCTGAAAGCAAAAGGGGATTCCGTTTTCTGCGAAGCCCAATAACCGCGCTTGAATTGTTCGACTGAAACAGGTACACTGAGCAACTGCCACATGGGATCAGTGGGCAAATGTTCTTTGATGAATTCCCGGGGGGGCGTGCAAAAATATTGATCTCCACGGGCATCGGCGGCCCAGGTAACATCCAGCAATTCCCACGAACCATCGATTAACACCGCATTCCAGGCATGATCGGCTTCTTCCATTTCAGGAGGATTGTTTCCTTGTTTGCTATGACCTTCGACGACCACGGCTTTCAGCCCGGCATATTGACACATCTCAGCAAACAGTTGGGAGTATCCAAGGCATACTGCTTCTCCCCTCCGTAAAACATCCCGGGTAGAAGCGTTGATGCGTTTTTTATTTTCCCGGTAGGCCTGGCTGTCATAACGAATGTTTAAGCGGATCCATTCAAATATTCGGCACGCTTTACCGTATTCGTCGGTTGCCTTTTCCGTAAGGGCTAAGCTGAGTTTTTCCACATTCAGTACAACAGTTTGGTCAACGTTTACCTTGGGGCATTGGGCACCAAGGTAAGGCGATGCCATGACCACAAAAAAGGAAAACAACAGGCTGAAATTTTTCAAGATCCGGACTAGTTTTTTTTGATGATAACAAATTTTTGAACCAGACGGTTGCCTGCTTCATCAACGAGAGTCAGGTAATGGTCGCCTTCGGGAGGGTTGAGTTCTTTGTTGTGGAAGTCCCTGGTCCATCCAATGTATTCACCGTCAATATGCCAGTAAATGGTAACTCCCGGGGCCCGGTGAGCTACAGAGAATACCGTTCTGGATAATTTCCCATCCAGCCCGGTAGGCACAAATATTCTCGTCGGCTTTTTGGGGTAAATCAATTGCATGGGTTTGGTATCCTGAGCTTGCCCTCCGCAATCCTGTCGAAAAGGGGGAAGTACCGCATAGGTAGGGTTTTTGCTTTTGAAATAGTATTCGGATAATGGCGGAAGGACAAACCAGCTTTTATGAACTATTTTATCCGGGGACTCACAGGAAGTATTTACCTGCCACTGTTCGCTTTGGTCCAGGTGTATGGTTGTGTGATAAGGGCAGGGTTGTGCATTGATAAAAGCTGTTGGAGCCCAAACCGAATCTACAGGACAAATAGGCAAAGGAAGGTAACCGCTTTGGGCACATACGGCCATCTGTTTCATCTCATCAAAGGGTTGTTCAAACCATGCTGTACTTTGAGGCAGGGCATTAAAGATATCGAAAAGGACAGGAGCGGAAGCCAGTACTCCGATAAGCCCGGGGCGTCCCTCTCCATCGGCATTTCCTGACCAGACGCCTACGGCATATTTCGGGGTAACGCCGACAGCCCAGGCATCTCTGAACCCGAAGCTCGTTCCTGTTTTCCAGGCGATGCGTCGCCGCGACCGAAAGTTCTCCCATCCGCCTTCGGAATTGGGCCGTTCTACCTCCTGCATGGCATCAAAAGTCAGCCAGGCGGCCGCTGCACTGATGACGGGAGGTTCTTTTTGAAGGGTTCTGGCAGCGGCAGGCTCCATATTATGGCCATATAAGTAATTGGCCGGGCGAAAATCCCCGGGATCATATTCCCCCTGGTAATCATAAAAGTGATTGAGTGTTCTGGCCATACAGGCATAGGCATTGGTGACTTCCAGCAGGTTGACTTCCGCCCCCCCCAGGATGAGTGTAAGTCCGTAGTGCCCCGGATGTTTATCAATAGTCGTCAACCCCAATTCCTGGAGTCCATGGTGAAATTTTTCCAATCCAAAATCATGTAGCATATGGACCAAAGGCACGTTCAGAGAGCGGCTCAGGGCCTTTTTGGCGGTCACGGCACCATCGTATTTTTCATGGAAGTTTTCCGGACGGTAACCACTCAGTAAAGTTGGTACGTCCGGTATCAGGCTTGGAGGGATAATAAGCCCCTCCTGCAGCATCATGGCGTACAGAAATGGTTTCAAAATGCTTCCCGTACTTCTTGGAGCGGAGATGATATCAACCGCTGCTCCATGGTCTTCTCCGGCATCGGGAGCGTTGCCGACATATGCCAGGACACTACCGGTTTTCACGTCCATGATCACAGCTGCAAGATTGTGTATTTGGTTGGTTTTTAGATTTTTATGATGATGGTCAACAATGGAAGTGAGTCTGGTTTGCAGATCGGCATCAATGGTTGTTTTTATTCTGGATTTTTCTCTTGGGTTGTGAGCGTCGAAATTGGAAAAACTCCGATCCAGCAGGTGAGGAGCCAGCTGTGGTAGTCGGAGCGGTTTTTCTGGAAGTGGTTCGCTGCAGGCCAGTTCCCAGGTCACTTCATCGAGTGTGCCGTTTTTTTTAAGCCGGTCAAGCAATCGATTTCGCTTTTCTAAGAGGGCTTGTCTTTGTCTCCCCGGGTGAATCAGCGCAGGGCTGTTCGGAAGTACTGCCAGCATGGCTGCTTCTCCCCAGCTCAATAATTCGGGCCGTTTTCCAAAATAGCGCCAGGAAGCGGCTTCCAGGCCTACGACGTTCCCTCCGAATGGAGCATGGGCAGTGTATAATCCGAGAATTTCTTTTTTGGAATACCTCAACTCTAACCGGGTAGCCAGGATTGTTTCAATTATTTTCTGAGCGACCGACCGGCGTTTTTGACCTCGGGACATGCGGATCACCTGCATGCTGAGAGTACTGCCGCCACTGACGATTTTCCGGTTTTTGATATTTTGAACGATGGCCCGGGCAAGCCCCCTGGGATCGACACCGGGGTGCCTGTAAAACCTGCGATCTTCAAATTCTATCAGGGCAATTTCAAATTTTTCCGGTATGCTGTCACCTGCAGGGAATCGCCATTGCCCGTCGCTGGCAATGCGGGCTCCAAGCAGATTTCCTGCCCGATCTTCCAGGACGCTACAGGTGGGATTGTCAAATAGTTCTCTGGGCAGACAAAACAAATAGAAAAGGAGTAATAGGCCTGCCATGGCCAGGAGAATTTTCCGGCGTTTTGTCCATATTATTTTTTTCACATTGATTTTTTTGCAGAAATAATTTTGGATCTTAATGCTCCATAATCACAGTCTTTACTTTTTTGATCAGTTTCAGGCCGTTCTCGGAAAAATTGTCCATGCTCAGCCCTCCAATGTTGTTGGTAGCCAGCAGCATCATGTAGAAATTATCAGCGATTATTTCATCCGGGTGGATGATATAATTGGTGTTGTCCGTAATCTTTTCAAAGAAATCCGGGAAATGCTGCAAATGAAGGGTGGACTTTCCGTCGGGTTTTGTAAGGATCTTAAAATTACCAGCTTTCCCGGCCTCCAATTCAAATAACTGGAATTGCAAATATCCAAAAAATACGGGTATGTCAGCCGTATAATTATCATAGTTGGAATAGGTAAGCGGCAATGCCCAAATCAGTTTTCCATTGGGTTTTACCAGTCTGATGCCATGATTTTTGTCCAAGCCGTCAGGGTTGGCTAAAAGTTTGGCTGTCAAAGGTTCAGGTATGGATAATTGCGTTTCGTCGTCAATTATTTTTTCAAAACCTATGGTTTGATACAATTTATCCTTCAGTTCCGGAGAATACCTGGTGATGATATGCGAGAGTTCATGTAACAAGGTTTCCAGCATACGGTCTTCGTCAAATGAAGTCAGATCACTTTGGGGAATAATGATACATTTTTCCCGGGTATAGAAAGCCCCCTGGCCATAGTGGTTGCCTTTGGTCTTGATGAGTTTTACCGGGCCGGGAACGAGTTCGGCCGACAGGCTGTTGCACAAATTCAAGGCCCGGATCATGACCTTTGTCAAGGCCGCCTTTTCTTTGTCTGAAAATTCCAGAACTTCGGTTTGCAAAAAAGATTTGTAGAACTCGAGGATTTGGGATCTGTCTTCAAGGCCGTTCAAAGGGCGTTTCATCTGGATAGACATATCCAGCGGGGTGACTTTATCAAAATAATGATTCTTATGATCTGTGATGATAGCGGTGGAAGCTTCCATACTGTCGAGAAATTCGAAGGGATATTCCTGGATGTAATTTACTTCGGGGATGTTTTGTTTGGGTTTACATCCTAAAAACAGGGCGCTGAAAATCAGGCTAAAAATCATTATTTTGTTCATAGACAGCATTTTTGCTAAAGTACAAATGTACATCAACGGGAAAACAAATGGAACAGCTGTATATTATTTGCGGGGAATTGGTTATTATTTGATTAGTTGAGGACAAAAAAATCCCGGATTTCACTCAAGCAAAATCCGGGAACCTGTTCTCGGCAATTGGTGCCGGGATAATTTTTAATCAACTGACCTTGCGGTCGGTTTTGTTGATGTTTAACACATCTTTTCGGGTCTGACCCACTGGTCGAATTCTGCTTCTGTGAGTAATTTCAATTCGACGGCAGCAGCTTTGAGGGTTGTATTTTCAGCGTAAGCTTTTTTGGCAATTTTCGCTGCGTTGTCGTAACCTATTTTGGTATTAAGGGCAGTAACCAGCATCAATGAATTGTTGACCAGCTCCGTAATACGATCCTTATTGACCTCAATACCGACAGCACAGTTGGTGTTAAAACTTCTGCAGGCATCACCGATCAGGCGGGCAGAATTAAGGAAATTAAAGATCATTACCGGTTTGAAAACATTCAGCTCGAAGTGGCCGGTCATACCCCCAACGTTGATCGCTACATCGTTACCCATAACCTGTGCCATGGCCATGGTTAAGGCTTCTGATTGTGTGGGGTTAACTTTTCCAGGCATGATGGAGGAACCAGGTTCGTTGGCCGGAAGAATCAATTCACCAATACCGCTTCGAGGACCGGAGCCGAGCATTCTGATGTCATTACCGATCTTCATGAGGGAAACAGCCACTGTTTTGAGTGCACCGTGAGCTTCCACAATGGCATCGTGAGCGGCGAGTGCTTCGAATTTATTGTCGGCAGTCCGGAAAGGCAAATCACTCAATTCCGCAATATTTTTGGCAACATTTTCAGCGTATCCGGGAGGGGTGTTGAGTCCGGTACCAACAGCAGTACCCCCCAGAGCCAGCTCGGAGAGGTGATCAAGGGTGTTTTGGATGGCCAGTAAGCCATGATCAAGCTGGGAAACATAACCGGAGAATTCCTGACCTACTGTCAGTGGTGTTGCATCCATGAAATGCGTGCGGCCTATTTTTACAACATCTTTAAAAGCTTCAGATTTTTCCTTCAGTGTATCCCGCAATTCCTCGATGCCGGGCAGGGTGTTCTCCACCAGGATTTTATAAGCTGCGATATGCATGGCTGTAGGAAAAGTATCATTGGATGACTGCGATTTATTGACATCGTCATTCGGGTGGAGGAATTTCTTGTCGTCTGTCAATTCCCCTCCGTGCAATACATGACCGCGGTTGGCAACCACTTCATTGACATTCATGTTCGACTGTGTTCCGGATCCTGTTTGCCATACGACCAAAGGGAATTGATCGTCGAGTTTGCCTTTCAGGATTTCATCACAAACTTTACCAATGAGGTCAGATTTCTCCTTAGGCAGAACCCCCGCTTCATGGTTGGTGATGGCTGCAGCTTTTTTCAGGATGGCGAAGGCGCGGATTATCTCTGTCGGCATCAGGTTACCACCGATTTTGAAATTTTGAAAAGAACGTTGTGTTTGAGCGCCCCAGTATTTGTCAGCAGGTACTTCAATGTAGCCGATGCTGTCTTTTTCTTTTCTGTAGTTCATTATTTTTGTTTTTATTTATTGTATATTTCGGGAAGACACACAAAGATAGGAAAATGAGCGTTTCTAAAGGACTGGCCATGGAAGAGAATTTTGGAACAACAGACATGTGAAGTCTAATTCTGATTTTGGCTTTAAGCTTTTATTAATATTTTGATTTTCAAATCTTTAAAGCGTCAATGTTTATCAGGAGATAATTTGATAAACTGCCCGGTATTCAGTCGCAAATTTTTGACTTTAAGACAAATTTTTAACTGATTTTTGTCAATAAAAGGGTTGAATATTATCATCCAAAACAAAGAAGGTTTTGGAATGTTAAAATAAAAAAAATAACAACTCAATTGCCAATAAGCAAAGCATGGAAAGAGAAAGAACCTATTTATTTGATATTGACACAGCTTTGGTCGCCAAGCGAACGGTAATCCGCAGGTTTCGAGAGAATGAAGGAGAAAAACTGTATCAATTGATCCAGGATAATCACTCCATGATCTACGATGTACTGCCACTTACGGCCGATGAATGCAGCTCCAAGGAAAGTTCGGAGGCTTTCGTCAGAAAAAAGATCGCAGAATGGTTGCTGGATAAATCTTATTGTTTTGGCATTTGGGAAACCAAGAGTACGGATCTTATCGGATTTATTGAAGTTTTCAATATTAACTGGCGGATTCCCAAAGGAGAGTTGATTTTTTTTACAGATTTTAAATTCAGGGAAAAAGGGGTAATGACTGAGGCGTTAAGGGAAATTGTTGAATTTTGTTTTGACCAGCTAAGGCTTGAAAAGCTTTCTTTTAAAACCCCCATGGACAATTACGCAGCCCAGCGCTTAGCCAGGAAGTGCGGATTTATACGCGAAGGAGATTTGCGCAACGAATTCCGGAACCGAAGTGGTGCTCTTGTGGATGCTATGCTATTTGGCATTCCAAAACTGGATTAAGGGGGTTGGTCCCGGCAGGGATAATCATTTAATACGCATTTAAATCAGAATCGTATATATTCGGTAGGATCTACCGGTTTTCCTTTATGCCATAGTTCGAAATGCAGGTGTGGACCACTGGAAAGCGTACCGGTGTTCCCGATGATCGCTACGGCTTCCCCGGCTTTAACATAACTACCTGCCTTTTTCAGGTTCACGGAATTGTGTTTGTAAAAAGTGATCGTATTGTTCGAGTGCTGTATGCCAATCGTGTTTCCGGTTTCCAAAGTCCAGTCGGCAAGAAAGATATATCCATCTGCAGCAGCCTTAACCGCCGTGTTTTTGGGCGAGAGAATATCGATGCCAAAATGCTCACTTTCAGGCATATATCCTGAGCTGACCTCCCCGGTCACCGGAGCGATGAAGTAAAGTTGCTCCAAAGGAATATCGCGGGGCAAAAAGCTGACTGTTTTGGGGGTTTGCGCGGCGTCAGCGACATCCTCCAGCCGAAGTTCCTGTTTTAATTGTTGCTCTTTTTCTGAAGGCAGGACTTCACTGAGGGAATCCACCGGCGTTGCCTCGCCCTCGGGCACTTCATCGACGGTCTGGACGTCTCCGATCAGCATTTTTTTAATATTTTCTTCGTAGGCAAGCCTGGCTTCCAGGGATTTCTCCAGTTCTGAAATCCTTTGATAAGCCTCCTGTACCACTTCATCTTTGGAAGCGTCCCCGTAGCCCGGAATATATTTTTTTAATGGGGTAAAGGCAATTGCGGATATCACCACCAAACCTACTATCACCAATACGCTGCTGAGAAGCAAATAGACATTCATGAGGCTGATCCGGTAGGAGGCGACCTCTTCAAAAGAATCTGTGGTCATGACCACCAACCTGTAGGTGTGCCGCATTCTTTCCCTAAATTGCTGCCACTTGCTTATTTTTTTATCTTCCATCGTATATTTTGCCAATTAAATCCTGGGAATAAAATACTAATAATTCGTTTTCAGTGTTTGTAGTATGTGGATAATAAAATAAATTTGTCCCTTTATAGTTATTAAAATAGTGATTTCACAAGCGGAAATCAGTTTTTTGGGTTCTCAGGATAGTCCTAAAAGTGTTTTGAGGATGCAAATTTAAAGATTCCTGATAGATTAATACCTTGCAGGTGAAAAAAGTGGTTTAATAAAGCTGAACTGCATGGGAGGTTGGCCACCCGAACCGCTAATTTTAATCTTAACGAAATAAAATAAATTTTAGTTTGAGACGAATATACAAGCTGAGTTTGCTGTTTTTGGTTTTTGCGCTGGTACAGGCTTGTACCACTCAAAAAAAACGAGGCGATCTTTCCGCCCTGGGCAAAGCATATCACAATACTACGGCACATTATAACGGTTACTTCAATGCCAATGAGCTTTTGTTCGAAAGTGTCTTTCAATTGGAACAGCAACATCAGGACAATTACAACAAGCGGTTACCCTTATTTGAATACATAGCTGCCGACAATGCACAGGCTGTTGTTCCTAATCTCGATAAGGCTATTGAAAAGGTAGGGCTGGTAGTCAATCAGCACCGATACAGCCAGTGGACAGATGATTGTTACCTCTTGTTGGGGCAGGCCCAGTTCCTCAAAAAGGAATATGAAACGGCAGAAGAGACCTTTCAGTTTTCGGTGGTTGAATTTAGTCCCGAGAATGTCCGCAAAGCTGAAAAAAAAGCAGCGAAAAGTAAAAAAGGCAAGCAAAAGAAAGGTGTTTCTTCCAAGAGTAAAAAGGCTTCTTCTTCCAAAAACGCCAAGAGTTCCAAAAGTAAAAAGCTCAGTGCGGAAAAACAACGTAAACAAGCTAATCGCGCGATAAAGAAAAAGAAAAAAAACCGGGGGAAATCTGCTAAAAAGCCTTCTTCCAAAAAGGCTCCGGTAAAGGATGAAACAGAGACTGAACTCGTCGAAGTTCCCGAAGTTAAAGTGCCTGAAAAAAAGACGGATAGCAGTTTGATCTCTATTGCGGAAGCGGATGAAGAAAAAGCTAAAAATGACGGCAAGAACGGGCCTTTAAAACACCAGCCTGCCCATCAGGAAATTCAATTATGGTATGCCAAAACCCTGATCGAAAGAGATAAATATATCGAAGCTCAAAGACTCTTGAAGAGTCTTGATGAAAATCCTGCCATTCTCAAGGAGGTGCAAAGGGATCTGCCCGTTGTACAGGCTCATTTGCATTTGAAATTAAAGAACCTTCCCCTGGCAGCCAATTACCTCCAAAAGGCCATTGACCTGGAGAAAAACAGGGCCCTGAAAGCACGTTATGCTTTTGTGATGGGGCAGGTCCAGCAGGAAATTGGCAACGGAGAAGCAGCTTATGCGGCCTTTGGAGAAGCCCTCAAATTCAGTCCGGATTATGAGATGCAGTTTAGCAGTAAACTGAAGATGGCACAAAACGAATGGGTCTCCGGAAAAGGCAGCGCAAGTGATGCGATTGCCACGCTCGAATCCATGCTGAAAGACCAGAAAAATGCTGAGTTTAAAGACCAGATTTATTATGCCTTGGCAGGTATCGCCTTGAAGCAGGGAGATCGCTCTGCAGCCATGGAATATCTGTCTCAATCGCTTGCCAGTAACCTGGCCAATACAGCGCAGAAAGCGGAAGCTTATTACCAGCTGGGTAACCTGTTTTTTGAAAACCAGGATTACGTCGAAGCCAGTGCCTATTTTGATAGTACCCTGCAGGTCCTCCCCAAAACAGATGACCGCTATGAAGAGGTCGAAAATAAAGCGTATAGCTTAAAGGATATTGCTGATAATATTAAACTTATTGCCCTGAACGACAGTTTGTTACGCATAGCAGATATGACTGATGAGGAGAAACGTAGCCTGGCGTATGAAATGAAAAAAGCGGAACAGGAAAGGCTCAGAAAAGAAAAGGAAGCCAGTGAAAAAAAAGAGCTTAAAACCCGTGGTGCCGGTCCGGTTGGCCGACCCAAGGAAAGTTCCTTTTTTGCTTACAATGACAAGTCGGTAAAAAGAGGTAAACGGGAGTTTGAGCGCAAGTGGGGTTCAAGGCCACTGGAGGATGATTGGAGAAGATCCAACCGGCAGACCACAGGGGTGGATGAGGTCCTGGATTTCGAAACCGAAGTGGTCAGTTCACTCACCAAGGAGGAAGTGGACCGTATCCTTGGGGGCGTCCCCAAAACACAAGGGGAAAAGAATGCCCTCATTTTGGCCAATAAAAAGGCTATGTCCACCCTGGGAACCTTGTACAGGGAGCGTTTGAAAGACAACAAAAAAACCGTCGAAATCCTGGAGGAATTGAACAGGCGTTACCCCGGCAATGTTTACGAACTGGAATCCTGGTATGTGCTTTATCTTGCCTATTCCGACCTTGGAAATCAAGCTCAGGCAAAGGCGTATTTTGATAAGATCCTAGAAAAATACCCGACCACGAATTATGCCAAGATGCTCACAGATCCCGACTTTGCAGCCAAATACCTGGACAAGGAAATGCAGGAAAATCTGAAATTTGATCAGGCTTATGTGCTCTTCAGCCAGGGCAGATATGCGGACGCCATTCAGCAAAGTCAGGAAAACCTTAAGGGGATTTTCGGAAAACATCCCTTGAAACCCAAGTATGCCCTTTTGATGGCTATTTCTTCCGGGAATACAGAAGGAAAAGAAGCGTATATCAACAACCTGAAATCCCTGATCGCGACCTATCCCGATACAGAGGAAGAAAAGCGGGCTAAGGAAATTTTGAGAATTCTGGGGGTCCGTGGAGCTACCTTACCGGGAGGAGTGTCCGACGAGGAGGGAACCTATGATTTTGAGCTCAAAGAAAGCGCCCTTCATTATGTCATCATCGTCTTCAATCAGGATATAAAGCTGAACCAGGAAAAGATCGTTGTTTCGGATTATAACAGGAAATACCACAAGCTGGATAAAATTCGGATCTCCAATGTGTTTTTAGGAGAAAAAAATGATACCCCGGTACTCGTCCTCAGACGATTTAAAGACAAGGAAAACGTGATGGAATATTATAACGGCGTTCAAAAAAATATTGGAGAATTTATTGATAGCAGCATTGATTATGATGTCCTTCCTATTTCCCAGGACAATTACCGCAGGGTGCTGAAAAACAAATCTGTTGAGGGATATTTGTCTTTCTTTCAGTTGAATTACCTCGACTAGTTAATAATTTCGATCCGTTATCTGTTTAAAAAAACGGAGGGAACTGCCCGGAGTACCATGGTGCTCTCCGGGCAGTTTTTTTTATTTTATGCTTCGATTAATGAAGGTATTTATTAACTTTCGTGTTGAATCTTCCTGTTTTAATTTTAAAAATTCAGCTTATGAAAAACCGATGGTTTATCCTATTGTTACTGGCACTTGTCTTTCATTGGAGTTGCAACCTTCCCCGGGCAACCCGGGATACGGTAAATTTTACTGTTTTGCAGATGAATGATGTTTATGAAATTTCGCCATTGGAAGGCGGCAAGGCAGGCGGACTTGCCCGGGTAGCAACGATCATAAAAGAGCTGGAAGCCGAAAACCCCAATACGATTTCCCTGTTGTCCGGAGATTTCCTCAGTCCTTCCCTGATGGGCATGCTGAAAGACAAAAATGGAGAAAAAATTGCCGGGCGACAGATGGTTGAGACCCTCAATGCGCTGGGCCTGGATTATGTAACTTTCGGCAACCACGAATTTGATTTAAAAACGGGGGAACTACTCCAAAAAAGAATAGACCAGAGTGACTTCAAATATATTTGCAGCAATGCTTTCAGGAAATTTGAAGATGGTTCCACAAAACCTTTTACACATCGGGGTAACCCTGTCGACCCCTATGTTGTAGAAACGTTCAAAAATGCCTCCGGAAAGGAAGTCAAAGTTGGTTTCACCGGAGTTGTACTGCCTTTTAACAAACAGCCTTATGTTCATTATACTTCTTTTGATGAGCAATTAGGAGCTGTAGCTGAAACAATGAAGTCCAAAACAGACGTGATGCTCGCCATTACTCATTTGAATATTGATGATGATATTGAAATGGCGAAAAAGCACCAGGATTATCTTGTTTTTTTCGGCGGACATGACCATGTCAACATGAGACACCAGGTGGGCAAAACGCTTGTCACCAAAGCGGATGCCAATGCCAAAACAGTTTATATTCATCGGTTCTCCTACGATCCTTCCACCGGAAAAACGGAGGTCCGGTCCGAACTCCGGACCATTGATGATACCATCGGGGATGATCCCCAGACTGCGAAGGTTGTCAAAAGCTGGGAGGGGAGTGTCGAGGACATCATTCAAAGAATGGGCTACAGTGCCGATGAGGAAATTCTTGTTGCCAAAACGGCCCTCGTTTGTACGGAGTACCAGATCAGGGGAGAGCCTACCAATTTTGGAAAACTGACGGCCCAGGCTTTTGAAAAAGTTGTTCCCGGTGCTGATGCTTATGTCCTGAACAGCGGTTCCATGCGCCTGGATGATAACCTCAAAGGCATCATAACGGAATACGACATCTTGCGGGTATATCCTTATGGTGGCCCCATTTCAAAAGTAGAAATGAAAGGTTCTGACCTGGTGAAAGTGCTGGACACCGGTTTGGAAGTCAACAAAGGCGAAGGCGGTTATTTCCAGACCTGGAAAGTCAAAAAATCACCCAATGGAAACTGGAAGGTCAATGGCAAGGAAATAAAGCCTTCGGGCGTCTATAATATCGTTATGCCACAATTCCTGGCTTCCGGCAAAGAGGCTAATCTTGAAATGTTGGGAGACATGCCGCGGAAAGAATACGATAATTTTGAAGTAAAAGGCCAGGTGATCCCCAATGACGTGCGCGATATTGTTATTGCCTATATGAAGGAGCTGAAGACTTTTGAATAGATTGGTTGCTGGTCACTTCTGGTTCGTAAATTTGTTTTATGTCCGCTATGGGATCGGGGGGGGTCAAACCTCCTCCCGTTTGCGTTTCCATCTTCTGTGTGACCAAAGCCAGTTGGCCGGATCCTTTCGAATGATTTTTTCCAGGGCGTTGGCGTAAAGTATGGTAATATCTTTTTCCTGCAATTTCGCCGGTTCACGGCACAAAAGAGAAAAAGTAACCTCGTAATATCCTCTTCGGGCACGTTTGATGTCGGCGAGGTAAACGGGATAGTTGGTTCTACGCGCTATCTTGTCCATTCCATGATGAAAGGCTGTTTCCTGGTTCAGGAAGTTTACCCAGTGTGCGTTTTTGATATCGGAGGGCGTTTGGTCGGCGATAAAGACGAAAGCGGCAGGGGTTTCCCGCTTTTTGGCAAAAGCCCGGGCCGTTTTGGCCATACTGACCAGTTCCAGTCCCCACTTTTGACGGTGTTGGTTGAAAAAGGTGTTCACCGTTTTATTTTTGAGGGGTTTGTAAATGCCAACCACCTGATGTTTTAACCACAGGTTGACCGACAACACAGCCCACTCCCAGTTGGTGTGATGACTGGTCAGAATGATGATGTTCTGGTTGGCGTTGAAATCCTGATCCGGTAAATCAGGGTTGAGGAATTGGTATCTTTGGAGGATCGCTCTTTCGGTGATGCCAAGTCCTTTGAGTGTTTCCAGGAGGATGTCCGCAAAGTTCAGGTAGAATTTCCGGGTGTACCCCGTAATTTCCTTTTCCGGTTTTTCAGGGAAGGCACGGCGAAGATTCCCGGTAATGACCGCATAACGATATTTTGTTACCCTATATAATAGGGTGTATAAAAAATCGGAAAGCACATACAAGACAGGAAAAGGCAGGTACCTGAAAATAAACTTAAGCCCTTTAAACAATAGATTCTGAATACGTTGCATTTGCTTTATTGCGCTATGTTCTTTAAATTTGAGTTCCTGCCCATATCGTCCAACCCTTAAATCTTCCGGTGTATTGTTTTGCCGGAAGTGAAATTTTTGTCAAATCTAAGAAGAAATTTAAACTAGGGAACCTATGTGCAAAATAGAAGCCGTTATAGCAGATACACAGCCGGTATATGTGGAGGGGTTGAAAAAACTTCTGGAAGACATGCCGGATGTTGAGGTAAAGGTAATGGGCGTGTTTGCTGATGGGAAAGAATTGATTGCTTACCTTCAGGAACATTCCGTTGATTTGCTCATCCTGGAGCTTAATCTAACGGGAAAGGATGGTTTCGAGGTAATGCAGTGGATGAGCCGCCATAAGCCGCATACCCGCTTGCTGGTACTCACCGCTTATGAAGATGAACGCATGCTCAAAAAGGCAAGACAGCTGGGTGTTCATGTTTATTTGTTCAAGACAGCAGATACGGACATGGTCTCCAATGCCATCAAAATGATTTTGGCCGGGGAATCTTTTTTTTCCCGTCCGGAAGCCAATTCCGATAGCAGGAAAGACCTCGCCGGGGAAACGGGAACTGCATTCGGGGACGGATTTCAAAAAAAGTTCAGCCTGACCAAAAGAGAGCGACAGATCGTGAACCTGATCGCCGACGCCATGAGCAGCAAAGAAATCGCCGAGACTTTATTCATCAGTGACCAGACCGTGAGCGTGCACCGCAAGAATATTATGCGTAAACTCGGGGTCTGTAATTCAGCCGGCGTGATCAAAGTTGCCTACCGGTATGGTTGGAAATAATTTAAAAGGAAATATTGAAGATAAGGAGGTTGAGGAGAGTGAAGTTGTTTTAAAACGTCTGCCGGAACCGAGCCTGTCTGCCGTTGACATTGACAGGCAGGCGGGAAGGCTTGTGTTTGCTGGCAAAGTTTATTTTGAGTTTCGTACTTGGAAAGTACGGGAGGAACTCCGGGGAAGGTAGTGACGATCACCAAAGGTAAAAATAGCTGCAGTCCAGCGGACGCAATGCTTTTCGAGTAGGTAGGCGAGATATTTTTTAAACAACTTCAAAATAAAAAACTCCCGATCCAACAGAACCGGGAGTTTTTTTTTGACCACTAACTTGAACCCGGAGGGATTATTCTCCGTGCAACCAGGCTTTCTTAGCCATCAATGCCTCTTCAGACTCTCTGTGGTCTTCATCATCAACACAGCAGTCAACCGGACATACGGAAGCACACTGTGGCTCATCGTGGAAACCTTTACATTCTGTACATTTATCAGGTACAATATAGTAAAACTCGTCAGAGATAGGATCATTTTTTGCATCAGCATCTGCGGAACCTCCACCAGGAAGCTCAATAGTGCCGGTCAATTCGGTGCCATCAGCATATGACCACGCCTCATCTGGTTCGTAAATTGCATTATTGGGACATTCTGAGATACAGGCATCACAATTAATGCATTCGTCAGTGATTATAATTGCCATTTTAAATCAATTTTAAATTGAATAATAATGTTAAAAAACCTTCCATGAAGTTTCTGAGTACAACATTAAGAAGGTTTGTAAATATAGTAAAAAAAAATCAACTTTTTTTATGTAATTTAGAGCCAATATAAATTAGCTCTGTGTGATCGCAATTATTGTATATTGATTTTAGAAAATATAAATTAGCGGCACTTATAACAAATAAAAAAAATAGTCATGGCAGTTGACGATATAAAAACAGCACCAAAGAATAGTGAAGAACCCAAAACACTGGAACGTGTCGTTATTCTTTTTGTTGGTGATTCCGGAGATGGGATGCAGCTGACGGGCACCCAATTTTCTGATACTTCGGCGATGCTGGGAAATGACATCGCTACTTTCCCAAACTATCCTGCGGAAATCAGAGCCCCTCAAGGGAGTGTATATGGTGTGTCCGGATTCCAGGTGCACATCGGTCAAACGGAAATCAGTACTCCGGGGGACGATGTCGATGTCCTCGTGGCAATGAACCCGGCAGCACTGAAAACCAATCTACACAATTGTTCTCCTGGTAAAACACTCATCATTGACACTGATAGCTTTACCAGTAAAAACCTTGCCAAAGCAGGTTACGATTCTAACCCACTGGAAGATGATAGTCTGGCCAACTTCAAGGTCATTCAGGCACCGATCACCTCTCTTACCCGTACCAGTATCCTCGATATTGGGCTGGATAACAAGAGTATGAACCGAAGTAAAAACATGTTTGCTTTGGGCATGGTTTTCTGGATGTTCAGCCGTCCGCTGACCCATACAGAAAAATTCATCGAAGCCAAATTTAAAAACAAACCAAAGGTAATTGAAGCCAATAAGCGAGCTTTACGCGCAGGTTACAATTATGCTGATACGCTGGAGCTATTGCCATCAGCACATACTATTCTCCCGGCAAAAATGAAGCCCGGAAAATATAGGATCATAATGGGTAATGCTGCTACCGCGTGGGGATTCCTTGCCGCTGCGGAAAAAGCAGGTCTTGAATTATTTCTTGGTTCCTACCCTATCACACCAGCCTCTGACATACTGCATGAATTGTCCAAGCAGCAACACTTTGGAGTCAAAACTTTCCAGGCGGAAGATGAAATTGCAGGTGTTTGCTCGGCCATCGGAGCTGCGTTTGCCGGAGACCTCGCTATAACCACAACCTCAGGCCCGGGGCTCGCACTTAAAGGAGAAGCCGTTGGCCTGGCCCTGATTACAGAATTACCCCTGGTAATCGTGGATGTACAACGCGGCGGACCTTCTACGGGACTGCCGACAAAAACGGAACAATCCGACTTACTGCAAAGCCTCTATGGCAGGAATGGAGACAGCCCCGTTATTGTCATTGCAGCCAGTACGCCTGCCAATTGCTTCGATTATGCCTATGAAGCTGCCAGACTCGCACTGGAACATATGACTCCGGTAATTCTGTTGACGGACGGTTATATCGCTAATGGTTCAGAGCCCTGGAAAATCAAGGAGATGCATGAACTGGCTCCCATTACGCCAAGAATCGCCAAAGCTGAAAACGCTGAAGACTGGCATGCCTACGCCAGGGATACAGAAACCCTCGCCAGAGAATGGGCAATTCCGGGTACTCCGGGATTGGAGCACCGAATCGGAGGGCTGGAAAAGGATAAACTGACAGGGAACGTTTCTTATGTACCTGACAACCACGAATATATGGTCAAAATTCGCGCTGAAAAGATCCAGCGCGTGGAAAACAATATTCCTGAATTGACAATCGAAGGTGCACAGGAAGGTGAATTACTTGTAGTAGGATGGGGTGGCACTTATGGCAGCCTCCATACAGCCGTTACCTACATGAACGAAACCGGGGATAAGATTGGGTATGTTCACTTCAACTACCTCAATCCGATGCCTAAAAACACGGAAGAGATATTCAAGAAGTTTGACAAGATCCTTGTTTGTGAATTGAATATGGGACAACTGACAACCGTTTTAAGGTCCAGGTATCCCGGATTTAATTTCCTGAAATACAACAAAATTCAGGGGCTGCCATTCACCATCATGGAACTGATTCAAAAATTCAATCAAATGCTCGGGCAGGAACCGATCATAATCTAACGGTAAATTCATCCACTATACCTTTAAAAATAGAGGTTTTGGAAAGTTGGTAACCTGAAAATTAAAAAAATGGAAAATCCTAAATATACTTTCAAAGATATGGCCAGCGACCAGGAAGTACGCTGGTGCCCGGGTTGTGATGATTATGTTATCCTCAGGTCTGTACAAAAGGCTTTGCCCCAACTGGGTATTCCCCGGGAAAATTTTGCTTTTATTTCCGGAATCGGATGTTCATCCCGTTTCCCCTATTATATGAATACCTATGGTATGCATAGCATCCATGGACGTGCCCCCGCCATAGCAACAGGGGTCAAACTCGCTAACCCGGAACTCAGTGTGTGGGTTATCACCGGTGACGGGGATTCCATGGCTATTGGTGGCAATCACTTCATCCATGTGATCAGAAGAAATGTGGACCTGAACATCATCTTGTTTAACAATGAAATTTATGGCCTGACCAAAGGTCAATTCTCGCCCACATCCTCTGTAGGATTGCGGACAAAATCTTCTCCTTACGGTAACACCCAACAACCTTTCCACCCGGCTGGACTGGCCATGGGAGCCCAGGCAAGGTTTTTTGCCAGGATTCCGGGAAATATGCCAAATGAGATGACATCCGTCTTCGTTGATGCCGAAAAATTCCACGGAACCTCCGTAATTGAAGTACTGCAAAACTGCGTTATCTTTAATGATGGGGTTTTCGAAGGCATCACGCACAAGGATGTCCGTGCTGAACAACAATTATGGGTTGAACATGGCAAACCGATGATTTTCGGAACAGATAAAAACAAAGGTTTGGTGCTTAAAGGTCTAAAGCTTGAAACGGTAACTATTGGTGAAAATGGAGTTACAGAAGATGACATTCTCGTACACAATGCTGAAGATCCCGACAACACCTTGCATTTGATGTTGGCCAAGCTGCAAAATCCAACCGTAATGGGTGTCATTCGCCGGGTACAGGATTTAACCCTTGGTGACCGGATGGATGCTCAAATGGCAGAAGTCAGGAAAAACAGTAAATTTAAATCGGTAAACGACTTGCTCCTTTCAGGGGACACCTGGGAAGTAAAATAAGTCCTTACCTCTTTTTATAAAATACACCTAACCGCGGCTGCGGAAGATTGAAAAATTTTCCGCAGCCCTAATAAACCCTGGCATAATGGGATTAGAAGCTATTATTGTATTTTTAATCGCTGGAATTGTATTTGTGGGAGGTGCTATGATCGCCTCCAGTTTACTCGCACCTCGCTCCAAGAACACTTACAAAGAAGATCCCTATGAATGTGGCCTACCAACCGAAGGACCTACCCACGTTCAATTCAAGGTAGGTTACTACCTGTTCGCCATTCTCTTTTTAGTCTTTGATGTTGAAATGGTCTTCCTCGTACCCTGGGCCGTTGTCATGAAAAGCATCGGAGGTGTTGCCCTCCTGGAAGCCCTGATTTTTCTGATCATCCTCGGGCTTGGCTTAATGTACGCCTGGAAGAAAAAAGCACTCGTCTGGGAATAATCTGTATTCGACGCTCTCTTTTTTTGAACACCACAATTGAACATCATGGAAAATGCTATTAACAAAAACGAATTAGGTACCGTCATTAACGGTGGAAATGGTGGAAACATCCTGATCACTTCCATCGACAAGGTGGTCAACTGGAGTCGGGCCAACTCATTATGGCCACTCGTTTTCGGAACCAGTTGCTGCGCCATTGAGATGATGGCTACCGGCGCCTCCCGTCACGATTGGTCCCGGTTCGGGACCGAAGTTGCCAGGGCTACCCCTCGTCAGGCCGACCTCATTGTTATCGCAGGAACTATCGTCAATAAAATGGCTCCCGTACTGCGCCGCCTTTATGATCAAATGGCTGACCCGAAATACGTGATTGCCATGGGAGCCTGTGCCATTTCCGGTGGCCCTTTCTTTTACAATACTTATTCGGTAGTCAAAGGAGCTGACCATGTCATCCCTGTTGATGTGTACGTTCCCGGATGCCCTCCAAGGCCGGAAGCACTGCTTTTCGGCATCATGGAACTTCAGAAAAAAATAAAGACGGAAAGGTCTGGTCAACGAATCCATCCGGACGAAAAGTTCGCGGAAGGTTTTTAATTTAGCTGACTCCCGGCACGATGTGCCCGGGATGTCGAGTTTGTTCCAGGTGCCAGTCCGGTATTCAGTTGGCAGTTTTTAAGTTCAAAGCCAAAGGACAATAGACCTGTGCAATGAAATTAATTTCTGGCACACGAAACATAAGACACTTATCCCCTTCAGAAACCATTAACTTCAAGTAAAACGAAACATCATGGATAAATTAGCATTAAAGAACCTGGTAACTTCCTGGACCGACGGTATTGAGATTTGACGAAGAACAGGAATATTTACAGGTTTTCATTCCCCGGGAGCACCTCCATGAAGTAGCTAAAAAGTTGAAAGAAACAGCCGAAACTTCTTTTGATTACCTGTTTTGCCAGACAGGTATAGACTGGCCTGATTGCCTGGAGGTGGTTTATCACCTGGAATCTACAAAACACCGACACTTCATGGTCGCCAGGACGAAAACGGACAACAGGGAAAATGCCACACTTGACACGGTTTGCGATATCTGGCCAACCGCCGAATTCCATGAAAGAGAAATATACGATCTGCTGGGGGTTCAATTCAGGAATCACCCGGATCTGAGGAGGCTTTTTGCTGACAGACGATTGGGAAGGCCATCCGCTCAGGAAAGACTACGTTGATGACATCAACATTGTCAATTATTAGCCCCAACGAAATAAATTGCATCATCCTAAAGCCCTAAGATATGGACGTTGTTGACAAGGAAAAAACAATTCCAGGCAGTGAACTGAAAAGCCAGGAGTATTTTGTAAACATGGGGCCTCAGCACCCATCTACACATGGTGTTCTGCGTCTGGTATTAACCATTGACGGTGAGACCGTAAAAAAGATCGAACCCCATATCGGGTATATCCACCGCTCCATCGAAAAGATGTGCGAAAAGGACAGCTACCGCCAGATCGTACACCTTACAGACCGGATGGATTATCTATCCTGCCATATCAATAATGCTGCCGTTTGCCTGGCGGTTGAAAATGCACTGGAAATTGAAATCCCTGAACGCGTCAAAGTCATTCGTACCATTATCGATGAGCTTACCCGACTGGCTTCCCACCAATTGTGGTGGGGCGTCATGGGTATGGACCTTGGAGCGATCACTACTTTCCTCTATGGATTCCGTGACCGGGAAATGATCACAGATATCTTTGAAGAGACCTGTGGTGCACGACTTACCATGAATTACAATAAACCCGGTGGCCTGATGTTTGACATCCACCCCAACTTCCAAAAAAGAACCAAAGCATTTGTAGAACACTTCAAGAAGAAATTACCGGAATACGACCAGCTACTCACTGGAAATGTCATTTTCCAGGAACGTACAAAAGGCATTGGTGTCTTAACAAAAGAAGATGCTATTGCCTTCGGTGTGACCGGACCTGCGGGTCGGGCCTCCGGTTTTCAAAGTGACATTCGCAAAAAAATACCTTATCACGCCTACCAAAATGTTGCGTTTAAGGAAATACTGATGACGGAAGGGGATTCATTTGCCAGATATAAGGCCCGCATCCTCGAAATGTGGGAATCATTGAGCATCATAGAACAATTGATCGACAATATTCCCGAAGGAGACTATGAGGTCAAAACCAATGCAGTGATCAAATTGCCAAAGGGCGAATTTTATCAGCGGGTGGAAACCGCTCGCGGTGATTTTGGGGTATATGTCATCAGTGATGGTAATAAAAGTCCATACAGGCTTAAATTCCGTTCACCTGGATTCTCCAATTTATTTGTTTTAGACAAGATCGCCAGAGGAGCTAAAATTGCCGACCTGGTGGCCATCATGTCTACACTGGATTTGGTGATGCCCGATATTGACAGGTAGGTAGTGAAGAGTGGCGAAATTGAATTGTATCAGGCGCTGAATTAATCTGTTTCGATATATAAAAAAAGCTAGCAAATGTATGATTTTACAAATTTGGTGAGATCCATTCACGAAAGTCTTGCGGCGAGTTTATCGCCCGGCATGGCTGCTTTGGTGGAATGGGTCATTATCGGAACCATTTTTTTAGGGTTCTTTGCCCTTTTGGGGTTGATCCTGGTTTACGTTGAGCGTAAAATATGTGCGTTTTTTCAACTGCGCTTAGGGCCTATGCGCGTCGGATTCTGGGGGACTGCCCAGACCGTTGCCGACACCCTCAAGTTATTGCTCAAGGAACCCATTATGAATAAAAGGGCTGATAAATTTTTGTTCAATTTCGCTCCTTTTATCATCATTATATCTTCCCTGATCGTACTATCTGTTACGCCTTTTGCACCGGGGTTACAAGCTTTTGATATCAATATTGGCCTGTTTTTTGTAATTGCCATCTCCTCGATTGGTGTAGTTGGCATTTTGCTCGCCGGATGGGCCAGTAATAATAAGTATTCCCTGATCGGTGCCATGAGAAGTGGTGCACAGATCGTAAGTTATGAATTGTCCGTCGGACTTGCGCTCATGACTATGGTGGTTTTGACAGGTAGTTTGCAACTGTCAGAAATCATTGCCAGCCAGGCAAATGGCTGGTGGATATTCAAAGGACATATTCCTGCCATTATCGCTTTCCTGTTATTCATAATCGCTTCAACGGCGGAGGTAAACCGCGGTCCTTTTGACCTTGCGGAAGCAGAATCAGAGTTGACCGCCGGGTTTCATACGGAATATTCGGGCATGAAGTTCGCATTTTTTTTCCTGGCGGAGTTTGTCAATATGTTTATCGTTGCCGTGATTGCCGCTACGGTATTTCTGGGTGGCTGGATGCCCTTCCATATCGGTGGTTTGGACGGCTTCAACAGGATAATGGATTTCATTCCTCCCATCCTATGGTTTTTTGGAAAAGTATCCTTCATCATTTTCCTGATGATGTGGTTCAAATGGACCTTCCCAAGGTTGAGAATTGACCAGTTACTCACCCTGGAATGGAAATATTTACTGCCGCTCAACCTGATGAACATCGTGCTGATGGCCTTTGTAGTATTTATGGGATGGTATTTTGGAAATTAGAAAATATAACGGGATGAATAGTATAATCAAATATTTTTCGGAAATATTCCATGGCGTAAAAACCTTGTGGAAGGGTATGATGGTAACCGGATATTATATATCCCATGCCCGCAAGGAGATTATTACCCAGCAATATCCTGAAAACCGAGACACCCTACAGATGTTTGAACGCTTCCGTGGGGAAGTGATCATGCCACATAATGAGGATAACGAACACCGTTGCACGGGTTGTCAGGCTTGTGAAATTGCCTGTCCGAACGGCACCATTGAGATTATCTGGGACAGAAAGCCTGATCCGGAAACGGGAAAGAAGAAAAAAAGTATTCATACATTCGTCTACCACCTGCAAATGTGTACGATGTGTGCCCTATGCATTCCGGCCTGCCCCACAGATGCTATCAAAATGGGTCAGGATTTTGAACATGCAGTAACCGACAGATCAAAACTAACCAAGATTCTTAACAGACCCGGATCTAAATTGATGAAGGGAGTAGAGGAATAAAACCAACTGCTTCTCCCTGGCGGAAAAGCTTATGAAAAAAGACAAAACGAAAATTAATGGAACGCATCATTTTTTACATTTTAGCGGCCACAATCATTGTGTTTTCGCTATTCTCTGTAACCAGTACCCGAATCCTGCGGGCAGCCATTTATTTGTTCCTGGTTCTGGTCGCCATTGCCGGACTTTATTTTATGATAGGCTATAATTTCCTGGGGGCCGTTCAACTGACCGTTTATGCAGGAGGTATTGTCGTACTGATCATCTTTTCCATCCTGTTGACGGAACAGATTGACAGTCATATGCCTGCACCCAAATTGCGCACCATGATTCTCAGTGCTGCCGTTGCCGTGATTGGTGCCACGGCAAGTATTTTCGCCATCACCGGCCATGCCTTTGAAACGACCCCGGAAACGGTTAATGCCGGTACGGTTGAGAAGGTTGGAGAACGACTATTGAGTTATGGAGAAGGAGGATATGTTTTGCCATTCGAGGTGATCAGTATTTTATTGCTCGCTGCTATGATAGGAGCGATTGTTATTGCCAAACGCCCCAAAGATGAAGATGTAGCAAGCGAATAACCCCTGAAAAAATTGTAAACAAGCAAAAATTGACATCATGATAGCCGGAGTTAGTATTTACGAAATTTTGATCGTTTCAACGATTGTCTTTTTTATCGGCATATATGGTTTTCTGACCAGGAAAAACCTGATTTCAGTATTACTCTCCGTAGAGTTAATATTGAATGCCAGTGCCATCAACTTTGTCATTTTCAATAAATACCTGTTTCCCGGTCATGTTCAGGGATTGTTTTTCACCCTATTCCTCATTGCGGTTGCCGCTGCGGAAGTAGCTATTGCCATTGCCATCATCATTGATCTGTACCGACTGGTGAGAACAGTGAACGTAGATGAGACTACGGGAAATGAAATATTAAGAGTGCAAAATGAAAATTTAAAAGGATAAATCTAGTTATATGGACTTTAGTTATACCCTTTGGATACCCTTGATTCCATTTCTTGCCTTTTTTGTGGTAGGAATTCTGGGCAACAAAAAATCACCGACTTTTTGGGGCATGATCAGTACCGGAGCCATTACCGTTTCTGCGGTACTTTCCTTTTTCACTGCTTACCGGTATTTCTTCCAGACGGGAAAGGTGGCCGGCACTTATGCGAAGATCATCGCCTACAATACCACCTGGCTCAATTTTACGGACACCCTGCATATCGACATGGGTGTGCTGCTCGATCCGATATCCGTCATGATGCTTATCGTGGTTTCCGTAGTCTCCTTGATGGTCCATATCTATAGCTTTGGTTATATGAAAGGAGATGATGGTTTTCATCGATTCTATGCATTTTTATCCTTATTCAGTTTTTCCATGTACGGATTGGTAGTGGCTACCAACCTGTTCCAGATGTATATTTGCTGGGAGCTGGTCGGTGTGTCTTCCTTCCTGCTGATAGGTTACTACTACTACAAACCATCGGCAGTGGCAGCTTCCAAAAAGGCCTTTATCGTCACCAGGTTCGCGGATCTTGGCTTCCTTATCGGCATATTGGTGGTATCCTATCTTACAGGAACATTTGATTTCCAGGAGCTCACCAATCCTGGAGGGGCGGCCATCAGTCAGGGAAGTTCCATTGCCTTTTTAGGTTTATCCACCATGACCTGGGCGCTGATCCTCATTTTCATTGGCGGCGCCGGTAAATCGGCCATGTTTCCGCTGCATATCTGGTTGCCGGATGCGATGGAAGGCCCTACACCGGTATCCGCATTGATTCATGCGGCGACGATGGTGGTTGCGGGGGTTTACCTAGTTGCCCGACTATTTCCGCTGTATTTCTTTGCCGCTCCGACAGCTTTGGAGATCATTGCCATTGTCGGTGGATTTACGTCCTTATTTGCCGCGTTAATTGCCTGTACGCAAACGGACATCAAACGGGTCCTGGCCTTTTCGACCATGTCCCAATTGGGGTATATGATGCTGGCGCTTGGAGTTTCCGGATACGATGGGCATGATGGTCTTGGGTATATGGCTTCGATGTTCCATTTGTTTACTCATGCGATGTTTAAGGCCCTTTTATTCCTCGGCGCCGGTTCTATTATTCATGCGGTACACAGTAACTACCTGAAAGACATGGGCAGTTTGCGCAAGTATATGCCCATCACCCATATCACTTTTCTGGTCGCCTGCCTGGCCATAGCTGGAATTCCCCCATTTGCCGGATTCTTCAGTAAGGATGAAATATTAGCTGCTGCCCTCCACCACAATATGTTGTACTTCACGGTGGAGTACCTGGTGGCTGGGTTGACAGCATTTTATATGTTCCGATTGTATTTCGGCATCTTCTGGGGAGAGGAAAAAACTTACGAACACGCTCCTCACGAATCTCCGGTGAGCATGGCCGTTCCACTGATCATTTTGGCCATTGCCAGTGCTACAGTTGGCTTTTTGCCATTCCCGGAATGGATGACTCCTGACGGTCAGGGTTTTGAAGCGCATATTGACTGGCGCGTTGCCGGTGCATCTATTGCCATCGCGGTAGCAGGTATTTTGGCAGCAATGGCTTTTTACAGGAAAAAAACAGACTTACCGGAAAGGGTATCCAAAGGATTCGGTGCCTTTTATCAATGGACCAATAATAAATTCTACATAGACGAGATCTACCTTTTTGTAACCAAGAAAATTTTGTTCAACGGAATCTCCAAACCGGTGGCCTGGTTTGACCGCAATGTTGTGGATGGTGCCATGAATTTGATAGGAAATACCACGACGGCAATTTCCACCAGGATCAAAGGCATGCAATCCGGTAAAGTGCAGCAATATGCCTTTGCTTTTGTCTCGGGGGTGATTGTGATTGTATTGGTGTTTGCTTATTTGTGGGAATAGGATGGACCAGGATGGAGAGATGGACCAGGATTGTGGGATGGACCGGGATTGTGGGATGGACCGGGATTGTGGGATGGACCAGGATTATGGGATGGACCACGATTAAGGGATTATGGGATGGACCGGGATTATGGGGTTGAGGGATCCGTGAATTGATAAAGTAAAACCTATACCGGCAGACCGGTCGTGTAGCGACCAAATATCGGTCGCGTAGCGACCAAATATCGGTAAGCGTGAAATAGATAAACAACGCAGACCGGTCGTGTAGCGACCAAATATCGGTAAGCGTGAAATAGATAAACAACGCAGACCGGTCGTGTAGCGACCAAATATCGGTAATCGTGAAATTAAAGCGAAAGGCGGCGCAGGGACGAGCAGGACAAGGGATAGGAGCGCAGTGGATAGCCCGGTGCCGAGCGAAGCGAAGGCATGGCCCCAAATGGAATCGCAGAAAATCCAATGCAGAATACAGAACCTTGCCTGCTGCGGTAATAAGGCAGGTTTAGAAGTATTTTTATCATTGATATTTACTGGTCCCATCGGAATCTAATACCGGTAGCCTGAAGGATAGTGAAAGGCCGCCAGAAAAAATATAACCAGCAACAAGAAACAAGCGTATGGATATTTTAACATTATTAGTTGTCATTCCCATTTTGACGGTTATCGCGTTGATGATCAGTCGGGATTACAAGCAGGCCAGGATTGTGGCGGCTGTCGGGATGGGATTGGAATTTTTGCAGTCCGTTTACCTGCTGTTTGCCTACCTGCGGGAGCGTGCTTCCGGTAATGAAAGCGAGATGGTTTTTACCCAGAGTTACGTCTGGTTCAAACAGCTCAACATCCACTATGACATTGGGGTGGACGGTATTTCCGTGGCCATGATTTTGTTGACGGGGATCGTGACTTTTGCCGGGGTTTTCATATCCTGGCAGGTACAGGAATTGTCGAAGGAATTTTATATTTCCCTGATCATTCTGGCTACCGGGGTTTTTGGGTTTTTCATTTCCCTGGACCTTTTCACGATGTTTGTGTTTTACGAGATTGCCGTTATACCGATGTATCTGCTGATCGGTATCTGGGGCAGTGGCCCAAAGGAATACTCGGCCATGAAGCTTACGCTGATGCTGATGGGAGGGTCTGCCTTCCTGCTGGTGGGACTTCTGGGATTGTATTTCAACTCTGCCGGAGCAGATGGTTCGCTGACGTTTAATATCCTTGAAATTGCCAAAATAAACATTCCGGTGGAAGCGCAGCGCTTTTTCTTCCCGTTCACCTTTATCGGATTTGGCGTATTGGGAGCACTTTTCCCCTTCCATACCTGGTCACCGGATGGCCATGCTTCGGCGCCGACTGCTGTATCGATGTTACATGCCGGAGTACTGATGAAGCTTGGTGGTTACGGTGCTTTCCGGGTGGCTATGTTCCTGATGCCGGAAGCGGCCAGTGAGATGGCGTGGTTTTTCATTATCCTGACGGCTATCAGTGTAATCTATGGGGCCTTTGGGGCCATTGCGCAGAAAGACCTGAAATACATCAATGCCTACTCTTCTGTGAGTCACTGCGGCTTGGTGTTGTTTGCCATTTTGATGATCAACAAGACCTCCTTTAACGGAGCAGTTTTACAAATGCTTTCCCATGGATTGATGACCGCCCTTTTCTTTGCCCTTATCGGTATGTTGTATGAGCGAACCCATACGCGGGATGTGTATAAGATGGGAGGGTTGATGAAGATATTACCGTTCATTTCGGCTGTGTATGTCATTGCAGGTCTGGCCTCTTTGGGCTTGCCTGGGCTGAGTGGATTTGTGGCAGAGATGACCATTTTTGTCGGGGCATTCCAGCATCCGGATCTTTTCCACAGGATTGCGACGATCATTTCCATTTCTGCTATCGTGGTTACGGCGGTTTACATACTCCGTGTGGTGGGAATTATGCTGATGGGGCCGGTAAAAAATCCGGAGTTCAATGATTTGCCCAGAGCCATGTGGTATGAAAAACTGAGTGCGGTGCTGCTGATCATCCCAATAGTGGGCATAGGGCTTGCGCCGCTGTGGCTTTCGGATATGATCACGGATAGTTTGGGGTCAATCATGGAGAAGTTTGGTTTTTTGATGGGGAATTAAATAGAATGTAGAGTGCAGAATGCAGAGTGTAGAAGTTTTTTAACCAGCAACCAGTAATTAGAAAACATGGAGATAAGTACTTTATTATTGATGAGGCAGGAGTTGGTGCTGACGGCGGTCATATTGATCCTGTTGGTAGCGGAAATTTTCTTGTCTAAGGATCAAAAAGGCATGGTGGTGCCCATTGCCCTTGGGTTATTTGGGTTACAGACCATTTTAGGTTTTTTACCGATTGAATACGGCAGCCTTTTTGGGGGTATGTTTCAAAATTCGGCTTTGACGCATTTGATGAAGAATGTGCTCAATGTCGGGGTTTTGGTTCTATTTCTTCAATCCGCTTCCTGGTTGAGGAAGGATGTCATTGAGCAAGGCCGGGGAACGGAATTTTACCTGTTGCTCCTTTCAACTTTGCTGGGCATGTATTTTATGATCTCTGCCGGTGATTTCCTGATGTTTTTCCTTGGGTTGGAATTGTCATCATTGCCACTGGCGGCCCTGGCGGCTTTTGATATTTACAGAAAGCGTTCTGCAGAAGCGGGGATCAAATTCATCTTGTCGGCTGCGATGGCCTCCGGTATTTCCTTATACGGTATATCCATGATTTACGGCGTTTCAGGTTCTTTGTATTTTAACGAAGTTGCCGCTAATTTCAATTTTGGCGGACTTGAGGTATTGGCCCTGGTTTTCTTTTTTGGCGGCCTGGCTTTTAAAATGTCGCTGGTGCCGTTCCATTTCTGGACGGCTGATGTATACGAAGGGGCTCCTATACCGGTCACTTCCTATCTTTCTGTGGTATCCAAAGGAGCGGCCGTTTTCATACTTACGATCATTTTATTTACGGTGATGAAATCCATGCAGGATATCTGGAAGGATATCGTTTATATTCTTGCGATCTTGACGATGACTATCGGTAATCTGTTTGCCTTGAGGCAAAAAAATATGAAACGTTTTCTGGCCTTTTCTTCCATTGCACAAGCCGGATTTTTGTTATTGGGAATCATTGCCGGGAATCAGGCGGGGATGACCGTTGTGGTATATTTCGTTTTGATCTACGTATTTTCCAACCTGGGTGCTTTCGGAGTGGTTCAGGCTATTTCCCTGAATACGGGTAAAGAAAACATGGATGATTATGAGGGTTTGTATCGGACCAATCCGAAGCTGAGCCTGGTCATGCTGTTATCTTTATTCTCACTGGCGGGGATACCTCCGGTTGCCGGGTTTTTCGGAAAGTTTTTCCTGTTCATGGCTGCTGCCGGGGAAGGTTATTACTGGTTGGTATTGATTGCCGTGATCAATGTGACCATTTCATTGTATTATTATCTCCTGGTTGTTCGGGCGATGTTTTTGAGAAAAAGCGATGATGCTATTCCTGTTTTTCAATCCGACACCTTGTTGAGGGCCAGTTTGGTCATTTGTGTAATCGGTATTTTGGTGGCGGGATTGTACAGTCCGTTATATGAGTATATTTTTGAATTAGCGGGGGGTATTAATTTCGAATTGAGAAATTAAGGCAGGTAGGAAGGTTTGCCTTTGGCGGGACGGTGGACGAGAGACGGTGGACGAGAGACGGTGGACGAGAGACGGTGGACGAGAGAGACGGTGGACGAGAGACGGTGGACGAGAGACGGCGGACGAGAGACGGCGGACGAGAGACGGCGGACGAGAGACGGTGGACGAGAGACGGTGGACGAGAGACGGTGGACGAGAGACGGGGACGAGAGACGGTGGACGAGAGACGGTGGACGAGAGACGGTGGACGAGAGACGGTGGACGAGAGACGGTGGACGAGAGACGGTGGACGAGAGACGGTGGACGAGAGACGGTGGACCGTGAACGGCTAAAAAGGGGGATTATTCTAATTTTGAACCCTACCGGCACTGGGTGTGTGAGATGTCCCCCGCTCCACTTGAACAAAAACAATTAAATTTCAATAAATCATTAACACATAATAGTTATGTCTTTAGATAGTGGAAAACATCTTTTTGGGGACCTGGCCGATGGCACCAAGGTTACTTATGTGGAGAAGAAAGTGGAAAAAGAGCGTGTGGATTTCCTCAGGGAACTGCTGGAGTTCAATGGTTTTAATGTGATCATTGAAGAAGAAAAGAGAAGATCGGAGGAAGATCCACAATTGTATACGGTTTGTGTTGATGATTTGAGGTTTAATCCGGTCATTGCGGTGTACAATCGACAGTTGCGGACCAAAGATGGCCGGAAAGTAACGCCGGATTTTTGGAATCAGAAGACGGAGGAGACTGTTCCTATGTATTATGATAAGGATTTGAAGGAATGAACCGTATTGAGAATTATTGACTTAAACCTCAAAAATCCTTATTTTTATTTATAACCTTCAATAGCAAAAAAAAAGGGTTTTTTACAGCATACAATTTAAGCTCTGGGACTAAAAGATTGAATTGCTGTTTTCAAAATTTAATGGTAACACAACAAAACTCAGGGAAATTGATTAGCCAGAAAATTTACCTGCCTTCTCCTGTATTGCGACCCTATGTGGCTCATTACAATTTCATTTCAAGTGATTCGTCTGAAGCAGCAATAAAACTTCCGCCCCTCATCTTTTCCGGTTTTGCTTTTTTGTTTGAAGGAAATTTGAATATTTCCTCTTCGAATGGGAAAAAATACGCCAACCTGCAAGACTGGATATCCCCGGTAACGATTAATCCTGTACAGCTCAGCTGGCCGGGAAAAAGTTCTATCATCAGCATTCAATTTTGGCCAGGGAAGTTTTACGATTTTTTTGGATGGCCACAACACCTGTTTTTTGACAACACCGTCATTTTGGAAGATACCGAACTGGAAAAGGAATTCTTCCTGTTATTTGAGCAATTGTACGAAGCTCCTTCTCTTGAATTAAAAGCAAAATTGATTGACCTCTTTTTGTTGAATCATTGTCCACAAAAACTACTGTTTCGCCCGGCCATCGCTTTTGCCGTTGAAGAGATCCTGAGAACCCGCGGACAACTATCCCTGGAAAAGCTGATTGGAAAAACCCGATACAGTGAACGCCATTTTCGCCGATTATTCAAAGAATCTGTTGGCATGAATCCTTATATTTTTTTAAGAATTGTGCGTTTTTACAATGCCTTCGCCATTATGCAAACCGGTAGATTCCATTCCCTGACAGACATTACCTACATGGCAGGGTATTTTGATCAATCCCATTTCATCCGCGATTTTAAGAAGTTCTGGGGTTTATCCCCGAGTGAAGTGTTGGACTCGGTCAATTCGTCTGCAACAGAATTGCTGAAAAATACCCCAGGAATGAGAAAAATGAAGGAAGCCGAAAGTCCCATTCCCGCCTGATTTTACAAAAGCTGTTCTTTCTGTCCGTTTTGTACAATCGACAAATTTTCAAAAAAGCTAATTTGCATTTCCGGATCATTGAAATGCTGAAGGTAATTCACACCCAGGAACAAGGGACCAAATGAGCCCTGAGTTATTTTGATTTCAACGTTCTTTTTATGGAACAATCTGAAATTATAAATACCAGCCTTTCAGCACTTACCAGATTGGTAAGCAAAAAACTAAATGATCCTCCAAAAATCCAAAAAACGATGGTGTTACCATTATTCAACATACCCCATAAAAATCAATTCCCGTGCCCCCACTGGGTACAAACCAGCGTTGGTGAACCTGCCGGAGTAATTTTTGACTCCTTCACCGCCAAAAGGGACAATGACCTTCAAACCCCAAGTCCAGTGGTGGGCACATGTTTTGACTTCCTATCTATGGGTTCTTTTCTGGAAAGGTTCTTTTGGGGTATGAATATTTTTAAACCACAAAAACCTTAATCAAAATGTCACAAACATTAACCTTTGGCTACGATGTTTTAATCGGATTAGGAGAACAAGTACTAGATCGTCTGGTGGGTTCCTATTACGACTCCTACGACGGTTCACAAAAGGACAATGCCATTCCTGATGTAATTTCCTTTTTTTTAGAACAGTTTAATAAACAAGGTTATCTCCGTATTTCTAAACCTCATTTAATATTATCTGCAGAACGAGAAAACCGAAATATTACTTTGAGGATTGACAGGATTGAACCCAAAACCAAAGAAATATCCCTTCAAATCCAAGAGGATACTGAAGTTCAACTATTGATTTCAACCAATGAAGAAAAAACCGAGTTAGAAGTCGATTTCAATCTGATTGAAGAAGAGGACATCTACGTTTCTAATGAATTGTTTAGACGTCCTATTCTGGAAGCTCTACAACAGCTAGGGAAAATTAACGTGCCAATAATAAATGATGAATTATCTGAATCTGGAATCAATAAATTTCATTTAAAGGTATTACAAAACTCAGCAGGAAGGAATAGTCTGGCTTTAGGTTTTTTCAATTCAAACCCTTCTGAACCCGAACCTGATCCAAACCGGCTAATCCATTTTTTACCTTCCGGACAAAATGCTCAAATACGGGTATCAGAATTGTTAGTCCAACAAAAAATTGAGGAAAAGATCTATGAAAGATGGCCTCACTTCACCCTAACCATAAATGAACAGGAAACCGAAGCCCGACAAATAAAGATCCATTCTCCTGTAGATGGACAAGTGAAGATGGATGGTGCTCCGGATTATCATCGCAGAAGGTTTTTCTTTTCTGTTCTTAATAAACAGACTAATGAGTCTTTCAAATTCACCACCGATAATTGGGGAAGGTTTGAAAAAACGATCAAAGGAAATGTTGGAGATAAACTGCTGTTCGATGGGTATGCCTACTCCACATTAGAACTAAAGCCTATTTCGTTTACCGTAAATAATGAATTCCAGAATAAAAGCGACATTCAGGTTTCTCCATCCAAGGATGGTGAGATTATCATTGTCGGAAAAGAAAACCCGATTCGTCAAAATGCACATGGCAGCCTCCAAATAATGACCCGTGGTACCAAGGATGTTAAAGTATACGAGTTCCAAACAAATGAACAAGGACTTTTCATATGCAGATACTAGGTAACACAGGAGATCAGGTAAATATTTATGGCAACTACTTCTCAATTCCGGAAGAATCAGATCCAAAAAGTATTGTTTATCGTCCAGCCATAAACCTAAGGACAGGAAAAATGGAATTATCGGGAAAAGTTGATGTGAAAGACTTTATCGATTTTTATGTTAAATATAAAATTGATCTTTTCCAAAAATTAGATCCTGAAAAGGAGAGTATTTTCATTAAAATTGGAAATATTGACCTTGATTTTTCATCCAATATTGATTGGCTCGTCAGACTTGGGGGCGTAATCCCGGCGACGATTCTAAATTTTAAGGCCAAAGAAAAAAAAGACGAACTCCTTTCCCAGGCTAAAGATTTTACTGATATTGATTTACTTAAATTGTCGGATTTTATCCCTTTTAATGACAAAGTCCATACGTTTTTTGAATCTATATTTATTTCACCTGAGGGTATTTTAATAAATGCCCAGGTCGAGGCAGGATGTTTGCATTGTGCCGGCAGAAAATTAAATCCACCATTAGATTTAGGTGTTTCTACCAAGAATATAATTACTTATAACCCATTCCGGCAAGAAGCAATTCTTGAATCAGAAAAAAGACAAACAAGCCAGTGGAACCCACTCTGTTGGTTTAGTTGAATTTGAAAAAGAAACATTAACCGTTAAGGCAACAAACCAATTTAAAGATTGTGAAATTGAAGACCTTGGCCCAATCTCCTTTGAATCTATTTCCATTGAAGATTTCTACCTTCCGGAACGTAACTATCAATTAGGTTCGATTAGTCCCCAAAATGGTTCTCCAGTAATTAACCGGGTATTTATCATTCGAAATCGGGAAGGATATTGTACTAAATTCCGATTAGAGACACATCCGGAAAAAAATATACCTCTTGCCCGATGGGTGACCTACCGACCTTTAATTGATCCAAAGGTGGAATTTCCGATCGACAGGACACAAACAACCTTGAATGACTTTTTCAAGGAAAAACCGACGTCCTCTGTCTTCAATTCTGGCAATGTAAAGCTTACAGGAGCCCATCGATACTTTATTTATCTATCGCCAAAATTGACCAAATGGGAAATGTTTAAACCAGAAGATTTGATCGTAGAATGGAACTACGATGGTCCTGGTACACTTACTTTAAATACAAACAGTTTATCTGCATTTTTAGAAATCCTTACCGAGGAAATAGATGAAAGTTTTATTGAAACTAATCTCCGTCTAAACATCGAAGACATTTTGGTCGATCCGCTCAGGTAAGCCTTAATTTTGGATAGCCAAAGTAAGTGCAATTCCTTTGCAAGAGCCTCCAGAAATGCGTGGAATGTGGCATAACGTAATTATTCCTGGTATCCGGGACAAATTTGCAAAGCATATAAGAAAAAACCTCTCTCAAGCAGGAAATACAACTTTTGAAAAAACCAACATGCACTTTTTTGAAAAGCAATTGGACGAAGCTCTTCTAGAAATAAGTGGAGAAGTTTTAAACGATCAAAAAGCGACACCTGCTTTGGAAGAACATTTTTGACAATCTCAAAGAACTATTTTTTTACCTGAAATAACCAATATTATGTCTTTAAAAATCTCTCAAATAACGCAAAAAAATCTATTCCCCTGCCCACATTGGGTACACACCAAAACGGCTGATGGGAAAGAATTGGTCACTATTACTGGTATTGCTGCCATTGATATGAAAATGCCAAGCCCCATACCTATTGGCTGGCACCGGGACAGGTTGGAACTGGAATTACTGTTCCCCGTTCCCTATCCCGCAGGTTACAATGAATTTCAAGTTGAACAGTGGGCCCTGAATATTAATCCTTGTGCTTTTTATCAACAGCAGTGAGGTGCACGACCAGGCCCTACAAATGATGAAATAGGTATTGCCGTAGATAAATTCTGGGGACCGGGGAGCATTAAGTTTTCTTCCTATTTCAAAGTCTTTGCAGACTTGGCGATTCGCGGTCATTATACACATATGTACAGGATAAGTTACCAGATAATTCTAAGTGGCCATTTTGTCAGGGGACAAGGAGGAACACCGCAGTAATTTAATGACTCTTAAGGTAGCTGTTTATTAAAACGCCTGGCCGGAAAATTTTCGATGCCTTGACCATTTCCATTGGTAGTATGTAAAGCATATGGGTAAAAGTTTCCGGTCAGGTGTTAACCAAAAAATATCAAAATGAAAAATTTAATAAAAATCTTGATGGGTGTATTACTGACAGCCATTTCATGTTTATGCCCTGATGAAGTACCGGAACCCTCCACACCAGTTTACGATGTTTATGTTGCCGGTTACAGATCAAATGAAGATTCAGGAACAACTGCTTGTTACTGGAAAAATGGAATCCAATACGCCTTGCCAGGTGAAGGGAAAAATAACGCTGCGCTTGCCATTTTTATTGAAAATGACCAGATCCATGTAGCAGGAAATGAGATTGATGAATCAGACAACTGGTATGTAAAATATTGGGACAACGGAACCCCCTACAAATTAACCGACGATAATACCATGGCCGGTGCAAAATCGATTTATGTAGCAGATAATGACATTTACATCGCAGGGTGGGAGATGAATGCATCAGATCAGGGAATAGCCAAATATTGGAAAAACAATATTCCCTACAACCTAACCGACGGTACTTTTAACACAGTGGCAACAGGTATTTTTGTGTCTGGTCAAGATGTTTATGTTTCCGGATATCAAGAGGATCCCCTCTAATCAATTTTATCAGGCCAAATACTGGAAAAACGGGATTGCCCATAATTTAAATCAGGAAAATACCTATCACGAAACTACAGGTATTTTTGTCTCTGACCAGGATGTTTATGTTTGTGGATTTGGGATAGACACTTCCTATACTCAAATCATTGCCAAATACTGGAAGAATGATACCGCCTTTGATCTTACCAATGGAAAACAGCCAGCGTATGCAAGAGCGATATATGTAAACAATGATGACGTTTATGTAGCCGGATATGAAGAAAACATGGCAGGTATTCCAGTCGCTAAATACTGGAAAAACGGCACTGCTTTTGATCTGACAGATGGTATCAATGACGCTACAGCCCTTTCCATTTTTGTTATAGGTGATGACGTTTTTGTAGCCGGACGTGAGGATAATGCGGAAGGCAGACACATAGCCAGATACTGGAAAAACAACACTCGGGTAGATTTACCTGATGGTAATCTCAAAACTTTTGCCAATTCAATATTTGTCGTGGAAAAATAAACTAAATCATAAAGCAGAAAATTACATCTGTTTAACCCAAAATTAAAAATTATGAAAGCGCTGGTACAAATTTTGACTACCATAATTTTGACGATAATTTTTGCTTCCTGTAAAGAAATAAATTCCGACTCACCTCCCCTACCCTGGAAGGGGTTTTTTATTTCAGGTAATGGATCCAACAAAGCCAGTTATTGGCACGATGAAATACTATACCATTTGTCAGATTCCTATATGTCAGATGCTTCTGATATTTTCGTAACAGACTACGATGTATATGTTGCTGGCTTTGAAAAAAATGATTTTGGACACAGCGTAGCCAAATACTGGAAAAACAGCTTTGGTATTGACTTGACGGATAGTCTCTCATCTGGCAGAGCTAATTCCATATTTATTTCAGGAAATGATGTCTATGTAGCAGGCTTTGAATTTATCGCAGGCGGTAATAAAGTGCTTAAATATTGGAAAAATGGCACTCCCGTTGAAATAGAAATCGGTGGTCCCGATGGATCTACAGAAGATATTACCGCTATGGAAGTAGTCAATGATCAAGTATTTTTATCAGGTTACCACACCAATATTTTTGATACCCGGATTGCATGTTACTGGATAAACGGATCCAGGGTAGATCTGACAGATGGAAGTCATTTCGCCGGGGCAGAAGATATAGCCATATCAGGAGGAAGCACTTATGTTGTGGGATATGAGTATACCCCTGATGGAAAAGGGGTAGCCAAATACTGGGTAGATGGATATGCAATTGATTTAACCGATGGAAATTATGATGCCTATGCCAGTGCGATTTATATTAATGATGAGGATATTTATGTCGTAGGCCATGAAAGTTTAAACATGGAAATAACCATCGCCAAAATATGGAAAAACGGTATTGCGACTGATTTGTCAGAACCGAACTCCAGAAACACAGCAACCGATGTTTTTGTAACTAAGGGAGATATTTTTATAGCAGGATACGAGATAACATATGATAATAAATACATAGCCAAATACTGGAAAAACGGCACCCCCGTTAAACTGACCGATGGCTCAGTTAATGGATACGCGACCGCCATCTTTGCTGCCGAAAAATAAGTCCGTAACAACAGTACTTTCCGGAAAATCTCCCCCCTTTGCAATCCATTGTCCAAATCCCGCCAACTGCTTCTTTTGAAATTAAAAAAATAAGATGCTACTTTAGCGCCCGCTTTCGGTATTAATGTGAAGAAACTATTCCTTTCTACCGAATCTTAAGATTGCCCATAAATTTTACGCTGAGCTTTTAAATCGACAAAAGAAGACATCTTTTGAACCAGATATTGCGTTAATTAGAAAAATCCATTTTAACCTGAACAAACAATTGCAGACCATGAAAAACTTTATTGCCTTCGCGTTCTTAGTGTCAGGAGTAGTTTTATTAACCACTCTTGGCTGTACCAAAAACAAAACCATAGAAGAGAATATCCCGGAAATTTGCGACTCCCTCGACGTTGCCTACAATGATGAAATAAGGTCCCTCATCAATTTGAACTGCTCCTACAGCGGCTGTCATGATGGAAATACTGCAGGGATCGGAGATTTTACCAACTACGAAGGATTATTAAGCAGACTGGAAGATGGTATGATCAAATACCATGCTATCGACCTTCCACAGAGTGATCCAAACCATATGCCACCCTATTTCACTCCGGCAGGAAATCCTACGGATCTGACGACTGAAGAAACAGACATGCTGCTTTGCTGGATCCTGGATGGATATCCGGAGAATTGACGAGGGAATAAGGGAATAATGGAGCAGTGCAACATCCCGGAACAATTGTGTGTAAAACCCTGCCGGGAGAGATAGAGTATATTAATTAAAGCTGCTCTGAGAATCAATTATTTTTTTATCGTAAGACTAACTTTAATGCTAAAACCAATTTCCATGTATAAACTAATTTTATCCCTGATCATCCTGTTGGGGTTTAACAGTATGTATGGCCAGGATGTTTACCAGACCTTTAAAGACAGGCGGGTTATCAATTCCCAGTCTGTTGAAATGTTAAACAAATACGAATTAGATGTCCGCATTGGACACCGCTTTGGCGACCTTGTCGGAGAAAACGGTGGGTTTAAAACCTTCTTCGGTTTGGAGAATGCAGCAGATATTCTTACCGGGCTCGAATACGGCGCCCTGGACAATCTCAATATTGGACTTTATCGTTCCAAGGGTGCTGGAACCTACCCGGGAGGAAAGGCCGGTTTGCGGCAACTGCTGACAGGTTTTGTTAAGTACCGGGTACTTCAGCAGCTGGAAGAAAATGGCAGCCCGATCACATTGACCGTCATTGGTACGGCGACAGCATCTACGGCTCAAAAATCCGAAAACCCCAGCAACATCAACTTTTTTCCCAATGCCACCGACCGCCTCGCCTTTAACATTCAGGCTTTGATCGCCAAAAAATTCTCAGACGGTTTTTCGCTGCAACTCAATGGAGCATATACCCATCGCAACCTGGTTTCCTTTGACGATGTAAATGGCATCATCAGTCTTGGTATCGCTACCAGGGTTCAAATCACCAAAGTATTCGGTGTCATTGCTGATGTCACCCTGCCTTTTTCTGAGAACAGGACTACCGCGGAAGGCTACTATCCGTCCATCGGTGTGGGGCTGGAAATCGATACCGGAGGACATATTTTCCAGGTAAACCTGACGAACTCCCGCGGCATCGTGGAAACAGACTATATCCCCTACTCTACTTCCAACTGGGGAGACAGTGAATTCAGACTCGGATTTACCATCTCGAGGATTTTTAAAATATAAAGCACCACTCCATGCATAAATTGATAATTACTTTTGCCGCTGCCGTAGTTTTGATTTTCATCAGTATGGGATCTTCGGATAAGCCTACCATCCTGATTGATGAAAATGCTTCCGTGGCAGAGTTGCTTGAACAACTCGGAGATACCCCTCAGCCACACAAACCGGACATGACCCTACCCGGCGTTTCCGTAGAAAATGGGCGGAGTATCATTTTCGATGGTATCAGTAAAAATGCTGACGGAAAAGAAATGCCCAGGCAAAGCAAACATTTTGTGTGTACTTCCTGTCACAATACGGTTAAGGAAGACCCGGACCTGAGCATTTCGGACCCGGAGGCCAGGCTTGCTTATGTGGCAGCTAAAAATCTGCCCTTCCTCCAGGGAACAACCCTATACGGAGTTGTCAACAGGACTTCTTTTTACAACGGGGACTACGACAAGAAATACGGTGACCTGGTCAAGTCTGCCCGCAACAACCTCCGCGGAGCTATTGACCTTTGTGCTGTTGAATGTTCCCAGGGTCGTACCCTGGAAGCGTGGGAAATGGAATCCATTCTGGCCTACCTTTGGAGCATTGATCTGAAAATGGGGGACCTGTTATTAGGAGCAGCAGAAATGTCTTCGCTAAATAAGGCGATGAATCAGGGAGGAGATAAGTCCGGAGCTATTCAATTGATCAAATCCAAATACCTGCAAGCTTCTCCTGCTACCTTTATGACTCCACCGGAAGACCGCACCAAAGGTTTTGGTCTCAAGGGTGACCCAAACAACGGGAATATCATTTACCATCACAGTTGTCTGCACTGCCATGACAAAGGTCAATATGCCTTTTTCACCCTGGATGATTCTAAATATTCCTTTAAATTCCTGAACCGGCATATGGATCGTTACACCCGTTACTCACTCTACCAGGTAGCACGCTATGGGACTTATCCGCTGAACGGAAAAAAAAGTTATATGCCCCATTACACCAAAGAAAAGATGAGCGATCAGCAGATAGAGGACCTGAGAGCTTATATTGAAAGTGAAGCCGGTAATATGTAATTGTACTGAACATATTTTCACTTGTCTGCAGAGGTCCCGGGTTTTATCCAAAGTAAAATTCGGGACCTCTGTTTTTTCAATTCACTGTTGTCGTTTATGGAGTCCACCCCAAAGTTCCTATTTAAATTACATCAGGACATATTTCTTTGATTTCCTATTGTCTATTTAACATGATTGTTTGTACATTGAGCTTTTTCGTGTATTACTAAAGCCATGAAAAACAAAAGTAAAAAGTTAGGGGAACTTGCTTCTACGGCTATTTGCGGTAATGATATTAGTTCATCCGTTTTATACGTTTCAGCCTTATCCATCTTTTTCGCAGGCAAATATGCCTGGATCACCCTATTGATCGTAGCCTTCATTTTATTTTTATTCAGACAGATATATGCGGAAGTAGTGGGAGCCATCCCCATGAATGGAGGTGCCTATAATGCCCTGCTCAATACCACCAGTAAATCCATGGCTTCTTTTGCTGCCACGCTGACCATCCTTTCCTATATGGCAACGGCAGTAATATCCGCCAACGAAGCCATGCACTATTTTCATCATGTAGTGAGTTCCATCAATATCATCATCGCAACGATTGTTCTGCTGACGGTTTTTGCGTTGCTGGTTATCGCAGGCATCAGGGAATCTTCAGTAGTAGCTATTTTTATTTTTATTTTTCACCTGTTGTCACTGGTGGTCCTCATCGGTTTTATCCTTTATTTTCTGCTGCAAAACGGGCTGTCCGTTTTTTTTGAGAACCAGGGGACAACACCACAGAATGGTTCCATCCGTAATGCGATATTCTTTGGATTTGCAGCTTCGATGTTGGGGGTCTCGGGATTTGAAAGTTCTGCCAATTTCGTCGAAGAACAAAAAAGAGGGGTATTTCCCAAGACACTCAAGAACATGTGGATAATCGTTTCAATCATCAACCCTTTGATGGCTGTTTTTGCGCTTTCCCTTTTCACTGTTCCGATCTTACAAAGCGATTCATACCAAAATACATTGCTCACGGAAATGGCAAGTCATGTGGGCGGAAACTGGCTGGCCAATCTCATTTCCATCGATGCGGTGCTGGTCCTTAGCGGGGCTGTTTTAACGAGTTTTGTAGGCGTTTCGGGTCTGCTGGAACGTATGACCCTTGACAGGATACTTCCGGGTTATTTTCTGAAAAAGAACGCAAAGGGCAGTTCCTACAGGATTATCATTATTTTTTTATTGCTGAGTGTATCGGTTTTGCTGATCACCAAAGGGAACGTACAATCACTCGCCGGGGTATATACCATTTCTTTCCTTTCTGTAATGGCGCTTTTTGGCATAGGCAATATCCTTTTAAAAGTAAAGCGAGCTAAATTACCTCGTCCAACCAATGCTCGATGGACAAAAGTCATATTGGCTATAAGTGCCGTTATCATCGCCCTGATCGGTAACCTGATGATGGAACCCAAACCCGGGATGACGAGTAACTTTACCATATTCCTGGATTATTTCATACCCTTTTTCCTGTTCATCCTGATCATGTTGAATAGGGTTGTATTGTTAAAAATCCTACTCAATATCATCAAACACATCTTTGAACCCATCCAGACTTTTTTCAGGGAGACCAACTTAAAAATCATCAAAACCATCAACAAGATAAATCAGCAGGAATTTGTTTTTTTCACCAAAGGAGACAGCATCGACACCCTTAACAAGGTGATGTTGTACATTCAAAATAATGAACATACTAAAAAGATGCGGATCATTCATGTGCACAATGAAAGCGAAAAAACACCTGAAAACCTGAAGACAGATATAGATTTTCTTGACCGGGAGTATCCGGAAATCGATATTGAGTTCATCGATGTCCCCGGTGTTTTTGGCCCAGATCTGATCAGGGAACTCTCCAAGCAATGGAACATTCCCATCAACTTCATGTTTATTGGGTCGCCGACCGACAAATTCCCTTATCGTATTGAAGAACTCGGCGGGGTTCGATTGATCATTTGATCGATGTATTGTTCCCTTTTCCTGACGATTCCTGCTTACTTTCACGGTTAAGAGCTTGGCTCAATTTTTTAAAATTAAAATAAAACCACCATGACCATCAAATGGGGAATCATCGGGTGCGGAAAAATTGCACATAAATTTATCCAGGACTTTGAATTTGTAAACAATGGTGAAGTGATCGCCGTTGGCTCCAGATCACCACAAAAGGCGGAAGCGTTTGCTGCTCAATACAATGTAAAAAAAGCCTATGGCAGCTATGAGGCGTTAGCAGCTGATTCTGAAGTGGAGGCTATTTATATTGCAACTCCGCATACCTTCCACCTGGAAAACATGAAACTATGCTTTGAGCATGATAAAGCTGTTTTATGCGAAAAACCCATCGCTGTGAATGCCAAAGAATTGGAAGAGGCTCTGCAAATGGCGAAAACAAAAAACCTTTTCCTCATGGAAGCTATGTGGACCTGGTTCCTTCCCGCCGTATTAAAGGCCCGCGAATGGATAACCCAGGGCAGGATAGGAGCAGTGAAATTCCTGAGAGCTGACTTTGGCTTTAAAGCTGAATTTGATAAAAACAGCCGGATCTACAACCCTGAACTGGCTGCCGGTGCCCTCCTCGATATTGGGATTTACCCGCTGAGTATTGCCGAATTTTTAATTGACAGCCCCATTAAAAAAATACAATCCGTCGGTTACCTTGGATCCACAAAGGTGGACGAATACAATGCTATGAGTGTGGAATACGACAATGGTGTTTTCGCCCAGTTATCCAGTGGTGTGATATCCGATATGAATAACGATGCGTATATCGTTGGTACAAAAGGGTACATCTGCCTTCGAAACTTCTGGAGGTCTAAAAAGGTAGTTCTGGAAACTCCGGAAGGCAAAGATGTTTTCGAAGATATACTCCCCTGCCATGGCTACAATTATGAAACAGAACATGTGAACCAACTACTACTGGCCGGGAAAAAAGAGAGCCCTGTCGTCACCCATGAACATTCCCGGAAATCTATGGAAAGAATGGATGAATTAAGGAAGGAATGGGGATTGAAGTACCCGTTTGAGTGACGGTGGACGGCAAGATGAATTTTGCGGTACCTTCTGAAAACGGGTAAATCGTACTGTGGATGGCCGACCTAAGAGGACTGAGACTGAAAACTACTTCTTCTTCCGCTTCTTTTTTTCCAGGGCTTCCACCTCTTCCAGGAGCTCCTTGAGGCTCGTAGAAGTATCGTGAGAATAATCGATGGTTTTGTTGTATTCCGATTTGGAAACTTCCATTACCGTAATCTTTTTTTGGATAAATGCCTCAATGGCTGCAAGCATCTCCTGCTCGTTCGGACTACAAAAGGAGACTGCAAAGCCACGGTCTTTCCCCCTTCCGGTTCTGCCAATGCGGTGTACGTAGTTTTCTGCCTTGTCAGGAAGGTCGTAATTGACCACATACTGAACCTTGGGGAAATCTATCCCTCGGGCAGAGACATCTGTAGCGATCAATACTTTAATCTCCCCTGATTTGAATTTATCCATTACGTCAAAACGGTCTTTTTGTTCTTTCTCGCTATGGATGGTAGCCGTTTCAATATCGACGCGTTCCATAGCTTTTTTGACCCTTTCTGCACGGACTTTTGTTCTAACGAAAACAAGGATTTTTTCTTCCGGATGCTCCTGGATCAACCGCTCCAGAAAAAACCGTTTATCATCCATATCCACCAGGGCCACCGAGTGTTCAACATTTTGGGTAACCGGGTCCCGCGGAGATAATTGAATCCGCATGGCATTACTGTCGATCAGGGAATAAGCAAGCTTTTTAATTTTTTGATTGATGGTTGCAGAGAAGAACAAGGTTTGTCTTCGTTTGGGCAAAAATTTGATCAGGTCCTGGATGTCTTTGATAAACCCCAAATCAAGCATATGGTCTGCCTCATCAAGAATTAAAACCTCCACCCGATGCAGCTTGAGGTATCCCTGGCTCACCAGATCAAACATTCTGCCCGGGGTGGTGATCAGGATATCGATCCCATCCTGTAATTTAGCAATCTGCGGGGCTTGTTCCACTCCTCCAAACACACAAAATGTTTCGAGCCTGGTTTTGCGCCCGATTGCTTTAAAAACTTCGGAGATCTGAATAGCCAGTTCCCGGGTAGGGACCATTACAATACACTTGATTCCATCTGTTCGGCGATTGCGCTTCCTCTCCTGTAAAATATGGAGCACAGGAATGGCAAAGGCTGCCGTCTTTCCGGTTCCTGTCTGAGCTATGGCCAGCACATCCTCGCCCTACAAAAAACTTGTAATGGATTTGAACTGGATATCCGTTGGCCGCTTGAAGCCCATTTTATCCAGATTCTTCTTAATTTCGGGAGATATATTATACTGTTCGAATTTCATGTGCCGGTTACTCGTTACTGGTTACAAGTTGTAAAGTTACATTTTGAAAAGGGGAATAGAGGAGTTATTAATAAAAATCCGTTTTCATTTTATACCATTATCGAAATTATTGCCAAACATATTGTCCCTGCAACCGCGGAATCGGATCGGCTTCAGCTTTATGCCAAAGGGGTTTTTGCTACATGGATTCCTTCCACCCAGGGCATAAAAAAGGCCATCCGGCGCGGGCAAATTCTGGTCAATGGTCATACCGCCAGTACAGGCTACCGGGTTTGTCCCGGAGATGACATCACTTTGGTTCGGGGCGCCCTTCAGGCGCCCAAAAGTTTTGAGATGAAGCTGGAAGTTATTTTGGAGGACGAGCATCTTGCGGTAATTGCCAAACCTGCAGGAATTCCCACCAGTGGCAATCAATTCAAAACTATACAGAATGCCCTTTTATTTAACCTGGAAAACGCTAATACAGCGGATGCCCTTCCCTGGCCCCAACCTGTTCATCGCCTGGATGCTCCCACCTCCGGCTTATTGCTCATTGCGAAGACCAAAAAGGCACAAATAAACCTGGGCAAACAATTTGAAGCAAGAACCATCGCCAAAAAATATCACGCTATTGTCATGGGAAAAACCCCTGGTTCCGGAGAATGGCACACTCCAATAGAAGATAAACCCGCGCACACTTCTTTTCGTACGATTCAATCTGTACCTTCTCTAAAGAATCAATATCTCTCCCTGGTTGAACTCACTCCTCATACCGGGCGAACCCATCAATTGCGCATCCACCTGGCCGGTGCGGGGTTCCCGATCATGGGCGATAAAATATACGGTACTCCGGGTAATGTATTTCATGGCAAAGGACTTTTCCTTTCCTCGACAGGCCTGCAATTCAGACACCCCGTTCTCGACAAAGTCATAAAGCTGACAATCCCGATTCCCGCAAAATTCAGCGCTCTGTTAAAAAGGGAACAAAAACGATGGGAGAAGTACAGAGGCAGGAATAAAGTTAAGCCAGACTGAACCAGAGTGTGTCTGAAAAATAGACTTTGTCAAAAAAATATTTAAACTGCGTCTATGCGCAGATATGAATTACCAGATGAACAATGGGAACAAATTAAAGAAATATTCCCTGAAAAAGCAGGCGGCAAAGGCCGTCCTGACAGACCAAGTCGTCAAATTTTGAATGGTATATTCTGGATCCACGCGGTCTGCGACCGAAAGGGACTTCCTCTTGGAGCTGTATTGAGTAGTAATGCTCGTCATGACTCAGGTTTTCTCCATAATTGGCAAATACACAACAAAACAGCGCCTACTGCTTTAACCATTTTGTAATTACCTCCATTTTTCTATATCTTGGTATGCGCTTATTCATAACTCAAACCCATTTATAGTGAAAATTAACTTTTACGCGAGACTCTTTCTGACACTGTCGTTTATCATTTCCATTGCTTTTACAGGTTTATCCCAGTCAGCTAACATAACAGAAGGTTGTGCGCCCCTTGAAGTGCAATTCAGTCCTCCGGCAGGGCAGCCATCTTTTTTCTGGACCTTCCAGACCGGCGCTACGTCCACCCTGGAGTCACCCAGCAATATTTTCATCAATCCGGGAGTTTATGAGGTAGCATTCCGGAATACGCAAGGTGGCCCGGTAATTGGAACCGTTACCATTACGGTTTATCCAGAGCCCACCATTGATCTCGTCACCGACACCACCCATGGATGTAGCCCCTTACTCGTCAATTTCACGGCCATCACAGACCTCGCTCCCGGACTGGAAATAAATCAATACGAATGGGTTTTCGGTGACGGAGAAGTTGGCCCTTCTGCTCCCCAGGTGGCCCACCTTTACGATGATGCAGGAACCTTCAGTCCTTCTCTTGGGATAACAACCAATATTGAAAGTTGTAACACCACCGCCATTTTCACGGATCTGATCAATGTTTCCAGCGTGGATGTCAATTTCATTACCTCGCCATTTCCCGCCACTGCCTGCGAGCCTCCCCTGGAGGTAACCTTTTTCAACTTCACCGCCGGAGAAGGATATAGCTACGAATGGGATTTGGGCAACGGCTCTACCTTCAGTGGTTTTACGGCTCCTGCAGAGACTTATGAGGCAACCGGTATTTATGAAGTTACCCTTACGGTAACAGATACCAACCAGTGTACCGGAACCTTAACCCGCATCGTCAATATTGGCGGTCCGCTGGCTGATTTCATCATTCCCGATACCGTTTGTATCCTGGACAGCGTGATCATCGTCAATTCTTCCGACCCGGGTTTGTATCATTGGGAAACGATCCCAAGCACTCATTATATTTTCAGACCAACAACGCAGGTAGAAGGATTTGTTTTTGCCCAGGCAGGATTTCAGGATGTGACGCTTACCGTTACCTTGCCGGACAGCTCCTGCTCCTCCACGATCACTAAAACCGTTTTTGTGGACGATCCGGACCCTTCCTTTGAATCAGACCCTTCGTACTCGTGCTTGGCTCCCCTGACGGTCAACTACAATCCGCTGTCACCAGATGCTGTAGCATGGGAATGGATCTTACCGGACGGCACTGAATCAACCGACCAATTTCCTACTACGGATCTCGAGTATCCCGACGAAGATCCGTTTGCTGAATACGGCCGACGATTGTTCTACACCCAACTCATCGTTACCAATCCTTCAGGATGCCGGGATACGCTTGTAACTGTCGACACCCTATTCCGTCCCGATGCAAGATTTATGCCTGATGTCATCAACGGCTGTGCGCCCCTTACGGTAGCCTTCAGCGATTCCAGCAGTTCCCAGGAAGCGATCATGAATTGGTATTACAACTTTGGAGACGGAGAATCGGTCACGCTGACCAGCACGGGAGAGGTAAGCCATACATACAATGCCCCTGGCACCTATGATGTTCAGATGTCTATCGAGAATGAAGGAGGCTGTATTGATACTTCCTATATCGTAACCATTGAAGTCGGCAACCCGATAGATATTGATTTCGAAGTGGACCAGGCGGAAATCTGTCCCGGGGACACCATACAATTCACCAGTTTATTTGACACCGAAGAAATAGACGCCTGGCATTTTGAAACTGATGACGGACGGTCCTTCCATTGTTTTGGCGAATCAGATCTGAATTGGCCCTTCACAACAGAAGCCGGCGTTTTTGATGTTACCCTAACGGTGGAATACAATGGCTGTTATTCCGCTATTACAAAGCAAGATTTCATTACTGTTAAAGGCCCCATTGCCAAAATTGATTATGAAATTGATTGTGAAAATCCCCTCGATGTGATGTTCCGGGATTCTTCCTATGATGCCACCAGTCTGTTTTGGGAATTTGGGGATGAAGAGGGCAGTTCCGAACCGGAGATTACCCATGAATATCTGGAAACAGGGGATTACACCGTAATCCTGACAGCTTTTAATGAAAATTCAGGTTGCCCGCCGGACAGGGATACTGCCCTGGTTTGTGTGCGGAACCTTCAGGCTGCCTTTACAACCGATAAAGACAAATATTGCCTGGGAGTGCCCATGATGCTGGATGCGTCTTCTTCTGTGGATGTCAACGCTCATTGCGGACAAGGGTTTACGTGGTTTTTTGAAAATAGCAGCCGGCCCATTATTACAGATACCACCTACCTGGAAATACCCTCCCAGGTTCCGGAGGAAGAAACCATTACCCTGGTGACCACGGACATCAACGGCTGTAAAGATACCGTTGAACACACCATAGATGTTTTCCATACCGTAGCCGATTTCAGCTTCGACGACAATACGATTTGTGCGGGTGCTGACCTGCCTACTTCCTTTACTGATTTATCCACTGGAGATACCACCCTCGTATCCTGGGAATGGACTTTTGGTGACGGAACAACTTCAAATGAACAAAATCCCGATCATATTTTCAACTATCCGGCATTTCCGGACACCAGTTATTTGGTAACCTTGCTGGTAGATGACGTCCTTGGTTGTGAAGGGACCATCACTTATGAACTGGAATGGTATGAACCGGTCTCTCAAATATCAACTTTCCCGGGCACACCGAATATTTGTGTTGGCGATGAAGTACAGTTCGCGGCAAGTGATTTTACCGAACAAGGGTCAAATCTCAGTTTTGAGTGGGATTTTGGCAATATGCAAACCTCAGATAATCAAACTGCGACCATCGCTTATAACGAATCCGGCGTATTTCTCGTGAACTTACAATACGAGGAGATCAGCAGTGGCTGTACGGGTAGCGTTAATAGCCTGGTTAACGTGCAATCTTATCCCGAAGCGGGTTTTACGACCAGCGTGGATGGTCAGGGGGTTATTTGTTATCCTGAAAACATAATTTTCTTCGACAACAGTGAATCAGAGCATGGCTTGTCTTATTTCTGGGATTTCGGCAATGGTCAAAATGCTGTGGGCCCCAATCCTGCTGCATCCTTTGGCAAAGGCACTTTTACCATCCAGATGATTGCCTCTACCGCAAATGGTTGCAGGGACACAACAGCACAGCAAATTACCCTCGTCGGGCCGGAAGGGGATTTCTTTATGGACGATAACATTATTTGCATTGGCGAATCCATTACATTTCAGTTAATTGACACCGTAGACGTCAGTTCATACACCTGGAATTTTGGAGATGGAAATCAGGATATGAATGTTGATCCGGTCTCCCATACTTACGACTTTTATCCTCCCGGAGGAGCAACTGTGGCCACCCTCGTTCTGGAAGGTCAGGACGGAGCATGCACCTTTGCAGTGGAAAGGCCTGTTTTCATACGGAATCCGGTTGCTGCATTTTTGGTCAATGGAATAGACGAACTGATTTTCTGTGATGGAGATGTAAATTTCACGAACACTTCCTCCGGAGCAGACGGTTTTTTCTGGACCTTTGACAATGGTCAGAATTCAACCGAGACAAATCCGTTTATATCTTTTGAACCCGGTCAATACGATATCACCCTTGTGGCAACCGACAATCAGGCAGGGTGTTCGGACACGCTTTCCCGCGAAATAACGCTAGGTAATTTACCAAATGTAACAATGGTGGAAGACACCCTTTGTCCGGGAGGTACTGCCACTTTGACCATCACCGAACCAATCGAGAACGGCACCTATATCTGGTCACCCGGCAGTTTCTTTGACGATCCGTTTGCGGAAACACAGGAGGTGACCCTGCAAGAAACAATGACCTTTTCCATCATTGTAAGAGATTCTACCGGTTGTGAAGGTTCAGATGAAGGAACCATTTCCGTTATTCAACCCATCCCCTGGATGGATGTAGATACCTCCGTTTGTCCGGCCGTCGTTTATGCCCCTCCTTTACCCGTAAACGATGGATTTCACATTTTCAACTGGTCGCCCGGCGTCCCACCCTTTGCTCCTGAAACGACTACGGAATTCGTTCTGAGCATTGACGACCTGCTCAATTGTAATTCAGAACAGTTTACTTACAGCGTGGCTGTTTTTGAGGGAGACAGTGAATACCGGATACCAAATATATTTTCTCCGAATGGCGATGAAATAAATGACGTTTTTAAGGTCTACTACAATGATCAATTTACAGACCAGATAGAAATCGTCGACTTCTGGGTTTATAACAGATGGGGACAAAAAGTCTATCACAGTAGTGGTGCCGGTGCAGTTTGGGATGGCACCTTTAATGGCGAACCTGCCCAATCTGACATGTATATTTACAAGATGGAGATATTGTTGGTTTGCGAAGGACGTCAAATTACAGAGTATGGGGAGGTGACTTTGCTTAGATAATGGTGGAAATATTAAATTCGAAAAAAAGCTGTGATCTTTTTAGTCATGGTCAAACGCGCATTCATTAAAATATATTTTAAAAAATATTTTTCAGACACCCTCTAATTAAGGCAAAAAGTTAATGCTCCGGGAATACACTGATTTATCCGGCTATTTTTTAAATTGCAGCAACAAAACATCTTTTTTGCTTTGTGTAAACAAAAAGATGTCCGCCACCAGCACTAAAAAAATCCAAATTTTGATATGCTTTTAAGTGTTTAGCTGCCCATAGTTGATGAAATCGTCAGCAAATTATACGATTAAATCCATTTCAAAACAAGGGAATGACAGGAACAGTCCCTGTTTTATTAAGTTCGGAAATCCAATTATTATTAATTCCGTATTTTTGCACCCGTAATTAACTGGTCAGTAATTGCAGCCCCTCCAAAGCCTGTTAAATTGAACAATAACCATGAAAGTATTTATCTCCGGTGCAGACGGCTTTGTCGGCAGCAACCTTGTAAGAGAACTCCTTGATCGTAACTATGAAGTAGTAGCCTTTGTCAAAGAAGGTGATGATCCCAAAACCATAAAAGGGCTTGATATTGATATCCAATTCGGTAATCTTCTTGATGTTAATTCCATAAATCGGGCGATGAAAGGTTGTGACGCCGTTATCCATACTGCCGCCAGTACCGCTATATGGCCCTATCGATCTGATATTCAGCGGAGGATTAATGTGGGCGGAACCATTAATATGGTGACGGCAGCAAGAAAACATGAGGTCTCCAAATACATCCACATCGGCACGGCCAATTCTTTTGGTTTTGGCAGCAAAACTGATCCGGGGGATGAAACCAAACCATACGCCTCTTCTATTTATGGCATGGACTATTTGGACACCAAATACGAAGCACATCAATATGTTTTGGATCAGGTTAAACAACACAAATTTCCTGGGTTAATCATCAATCCCACATTCATGTTTGGCCCATACCCGGCAAGGCTGGGGAGTGCCAAAATGATCGTCAGTGTTTATGAAAACAAGATACCTGGCTATACGCGGGGTGGTCGAAATTATATTGCGGTGAAAGATGTATGTGTGGGTATTGCCAATGCCATTACTGATGGTAAAGTTGGAGAAAGCTATATCGTGGGACATAAAAACCTGAGTTATAGGGAAATTTTTCAAATGATTTCTGATGTAGTTGGGGTTAAATCCCCAAAACTAAAAATACCCTCACTGGCCGTTAAAAGTATTGGCTGGGCCAATACCGTTTCCGCTAAATTCCTGAATGTTGAACCTTCCGTAAGTTACGCCATGGCGAAGATGTCTTTGGACGAGCATTATTTCTCCGCCCAAAAGGCCGTTCTGGAACTTCAGCTTCCTCAAACGCCGATCGAAATTGCTATCCGCGAAAGTTTTGAATGGCTGAAAGAACATAGGTATATTTAAATCTGAATAAATTTATTCCCTTATGTATTTCAAAGGCAAAGTAGCCATCATTACAGGTTCCAACCAGGGGATCGGCAAAGAACTAGCCAGGCAATTGGGCCTGGCCGGTGCCAAAGTGGTGATCAACGGTCGTAATAATGAGAAATTGATCAGGGTTCACGAGGAATTTAACCGTCTGAATATTGAATCCTTTCCCATCAATGGCGACATTTCGGATATCCCGTTTTGTGAGTCTCTGATTTCAAGGACTATTGAACGTTTTGGACGATTGGATATGCTGATCAACAATGCAGGAATGGATGCCAAAGGTCCTTTGGAAGAAATGGATCCGGAAGTTTTCCAAAAAATCATTGAGATCAACCTGTTGGGATCTTCCTATACCTCCAAATTCGCCATTCCACACCTTCGGCAAAGTAAAGGCAGTATCCTGATGGTTTCCAGCCTGGCCGGCATTCACGGGCTCCCCTATCATTCCCCTTATTCTACTTCCAAAAAGGCCCTTACCGCACTCACCGAGTCTTTAAGGATTGAATTGCACGGGGCTGATATTCACGTTGGCATTGCCTATGTAGGGTTTACAGAAACCGATAGTAAAAAGGCCATTTACAACGAAGAAGGGCAACTGGAAATACTCAAAAAAAGAGAGAACGTTAAAGTTACCCCGCTGCCGGTTACGGCGGATAAGATCCTGCGCCAAATAAGATCGAGAAAGAAAGCATGTTACCACAGTACTCTCGGGCAACTCAATCGATTTATGTATCGGATCTATCCTCCCTTTGTCGAGTATTTCCTGAAACGGTCTTTGGACAAGTTTAAGTGATGAATGGGTGTATCCCTTGACTGTAATGTAACGGGATCAGATGGAGTAAATATTTTTTGGCGATCTGCGGTATAACTTAAAAATTTTGGCGTTTCCTCCAGCCCGGTCGCCCAATGAACAATTGCTTTCATGACCATTAAAATCACCTCAACCATTTGTATTGAAAAAACGTTATGTTCTGAGCCGCCAAAAATCTACAATTTGACATCTAAATATGGAAGTCTTATTTTTACGAAAAACTACCTGTTTGAGCTATGAAAATTAAAATGACCATTTTGATCCTCTTACTCCTGCCTGTTATGGTTTTAAAGGCCCAAAAAGGATTAAAGGGGAAATGGGAAGGTACGATCACTTTTGGTGGTTACGATAAAAAGCATGGTGAAAAATTCGAATTATATATCGAAAGCAAAGGCAGCCAGGTTCTTGGCCGTACCTATATTTATCTGGACAATTCAGAGGTCCTGACCAGGAAGTTCCGGGGGCGTATATTTCAGGACCGATCCATGTATCTCGAAGAAATCCCTGATCCCTCAGTAAAAAATGATTCCATTTCGGGTAACGTACCCAAACTGCGCAGCTACCAGTTCCTTTACACCCGTAGCATCTTCGATTCCACGCTGGAAGGGCATTGGCAGGAAATCATCAAAGATCCCCTGCGAAAGAACAGGGCCATTGGCCGTATTTATATGCGCAAAGCAGAAAATTCGAAAGCGTGATCGAGTGCATCGCGATTGGATCGCTGAGCAGTGAACGAAGTGAACTGATCGGTGAGCCCCCTTCCCTCTTTTCAAAGTTATTCACAAAAGAAATAAGTAGCAAAAAAGGAAAATAATGTTAATGGTAATTATCATTAATAATCAATTGTAAACCTAAAGGTGGGTTAGTTCCTGGGGCGACAATAGAAGATTTTATCCGGAAAATCGGCTCACCGATCAATTCGCGGTCCTCATTGCCTGCCTGACGGCAAAGGCAGGCTCAGCGATCCTAACCAGTTTTTTCATTCACCGAATGAATCTTGCCTGGCGGGAAGACAGGTTCGGAGCAACTTAAGTTGCCAGCATTTTCACCATGGTCAAAATGGTAGCAATCGCCACCGTCTCTCCAGTTTCATCATATACATCCACCAGGAATTTTACGATGCCTTTGCGGAAATCCTCATCATCCTTTTTTTCCTGCGCTACTTTTTCCTTGACCGTGAAACGTACCCCAATGGTCATCCCTGGGTAAACCGGCTTGGTAAACCGGCAATCTTCAATACCGTAGTTTAACAATACCGGCCCTTTTTTAGGATCTACAAAAAGTCCTGCCGCTTTGGCGAGCACAAAATACCCGTGGGCAACCCGCTGTTCAAAAATGGTTCCCTCCAGGGAAGTTGCGTCCATGTGAGCATAAAAATTATCGCCACTTACATTGGCAAAATTGGTGATGTCACTTTCCGTAACGGTATGCTTATGGGTAATGACGGTTTCACCAATCTCCAGTTCTTCAAAGTGCTTGCGGAAAACATGTACTGGTTTTTCTTTATACTTTCCACCGTATTGATAAACCCCCGTAACCGCCGAGACCATCGTCGGATGTCCCTGAATAGCTGTCCGTTGCAGATAATGCTTGACCCCGCGAACACCGCCAAGTTCTTCTCCGCCACCGGCTCTTCCCGGACCACCGTGTGACAACAACGGCATTACCGAACCATGCCCGGTACTTTCCGGGGCACTTTCCCTGTTGAGCATCAAAATCCTTCCGTGCCATGCAGCCGATTCTACCACATAATCCGTAGCTATATTTTCATCAAAAGTACAAATGGTACTCACAAGAGATCCTTTGCCCATATTGGCCAATTGAATCGCTTCTTCCAGGTCTTTGTATGGCATAATCGTACTTACCGGACCAAAGGCCTCCACATTATGTGTATCCTGCTTATTAAAAGGATCATCGTTAAAAAACACAATAGGTGTAAAGAAAGCTCCTTTGGATTTGTCGGCCCCGACCACCTCAAAATTATCGGGATCCCCGATCAAAACCTCACAACTTTGACGAAGCAATTCAACTTTTTCGCGAACCGTTTTTTGTTGTGATTTGGCCACCAGGGCACCCATCCTGACACCCTCTACCTGGGGATCACCAATGATCGTTTTGGCCAGGGATTTGCGCAAAGCTTCTTCTACCTCCCCTACCAGGTTCTCCGGCACGATGATGCGACGAATGGCAGTACACTTCTGCCCACATTTTATCGTCATTTCATTTCGGATCTCCTTGATAAACAGATCAAATTCCGGAGTTCCGGGCACTGCATCCTTTCCCAACACGGCAGCGTTAAGGCTGTCAGCCTCCATATTAAAAGGAATACCTTGTTCGGTCAGGCGAGGATATGACTTAAGCATTCTGCCTGTTGAAGCAGAACCGGTAAAGGTTACCACATCCTGGGTCTCCACGCCATCCAGAATACCAACTCCGCTGCCCTGAAGCAGCTGCAGAGCCCCCTCGGGCAATATCCCGGAATCAATAATATCCCTGACCATTGCTTCGGTAAGGAAGGAAGTCAACTCTGAGGGTTTCACCACCGCCGGCATTCCAGCCAGGAGATTGACAGCAACTTTTTCCAACATTCCCCAGATCGGGAAATTAAAGGCATTGATATGTACGGCTACACCATGCCGGGGGGTCATGATATGATGACCGATAAAAGTCCCTTCCTTGGATAAATTGGCCATATCCCCATCGACATAAACTTTGCTGTCAGGAAATTGCCGCCTCAGACTTGCATAAGCGAAAAGGGTACCTATTCCGCCGTCAATATCAATCCAGCTATCTGTTCTGGTAGCTCCGGTCTTGTAACTGTCCGGATAATATTTTTTGCGCATCCCGTGCAGGTACAAAGCCAGTTTCTTAAGCATTAACCCGCGTTCGTAAAAGGTCATTTGCCGAAGTGCCTTGCCACCGGTTTTTCTGCCATAGTCCATTATGGAGCCGAAATCAAGCCCGTCGGTGGAACTTGTGCCGATGAGTTCTCCTGTGATTGCATTGAACTGGGGTATGCCTTCGCCGGTGTGGTCAGTCCATTTTCCCTGGATGTAGTGTTGTAATTTCATTGAATAATCTGGTTAGGAACGTGAGGATTTGGAAAAGTTTAACCGCAAGGGCCCCAAAGGGCGCGCAAGGTACGTAAGTTGAATATCATCATCGGATTATTTACCTTTTGTACCGTTAATGTTTCCTGCAATCCCGGGTTTTAAAAAAACGAATGATTGTTCGTATGACAAAGGTAAATAAATGTGGTAAAGACAAAAAAATCCCGGCCAAAGTCTTTTCAACAAAGGCCGGGGTTTTTAAAGCTTCAGTGATTTTTTGATTAATCTTAACCACCTGTTGTATTCATCACGCTAAACTCATTATGGTCTTTCTTCACAAACCTCAGCATAAATTCGCGCAGCCTGGATAAGACCTTCTTCTGTATGTTCAATATCTCCAGCCGCTGCCAACCCGGAGAGATCGCCACAATCTTCAAAGTATTTAGCCAATCCTTTTTTGAACAAAAGGAAAGGTGTACTTGAAGTAGACGTGGGAGCAGGCTCACCTTTTCTCATCAATGCAAATTCAATTTTCTTATCTCCTAACTGATCATCATATGGATAATATTTGAACAACTGGATGCGCGGTGAATCATAAATAACTTCCAGGATGTGCTTACCGGAAATTTTGTTGCCTTTGGCGCCCGGGGTAAAATCCATCACCTTAAAGTTACGGCCGTTGAATGAAAACTCCTGGATAGTAGCAGGGTCAAGACTATTGGATTCATCCTTACCATCTGCTTTATAATTAAAGCTCACATTTCCTTTGGGTCCAAAAACCAGGTCGCTTCCTTCTTCTGTATTGACCACCACATCCCCTTCAACTTTGGAACCGTCGGCCATAATCATTGTTCCGGCCATGCTGGCATTATCTTCCTCTTCCGCCGGAGGATCAGCCACCGCTGCATTATCACTTGGCGGCATGGCTGATTCCACATCGATAAAAAAGTGACGGCTATCTACCTCGTTGACTTCAAAGGACTTCTTCAACTTTTCGATTCTATCGACAAACCGATTTACTCCCCCCTCTTTGTAATCGATTTCCAAACACTCCTTCGCGTATTTTTCAGCATTCGCCAGGTCATCCATCCAGTAATAGGCAGCTGTCAGGTTGTAAAGACATGCATATCTGACTTTTTTCAACTTGCGGTCGTCTGCAGGGTATTTGTCATAAGTCATCCAAAAATCAATGGCTGGCTGGAGGTCCGTTGCTAAGGTTTCCAATGGTTCATTGGCTTTTACTTTTTCGAAAGCTGCATTGGCCGTTTCGTAAGCCTTGATAAAATCATCCTCGGTGTCGTGTTTTTTGATGACCTTAAGTTCTTCTCTTTCACTTTTTTGTGGATATCCGTATCGATGGTTCAAACCACCGCTTACACTGTTTATGGCATTTTTGATATAGGAAACAGCACTATTGTTCAAGGTGTTCATACGACGTTTTTTCCAGTCTTCATACGCTTTGGAGGAAGAGTTAAAAGAACTCCCCTTGATCTTCTCTAGGTTCTGCTGATTGGATACCTGTGCTTCATAGATCATATTTCCATGATAATCAAAAACTTTATAATTCACCGGAATATAATAGTGGTATTCCATGAAATAACTGGTGGTTTTGGTTACTTTTCCATCCTTTGATTTATTTTCAGTAACCTTCTTACTTATTTCATTTTTTACAGTTCGGGCACTTCCGACAGACACCTGGACACGTACGTGAGCATTACCATCCACTTTTTTAAAACCTCCCAGATTGATGGAATTTTGCAATCCCTGACGGGTTAGTTTTCCGCTTTCGAAAATAGAATGGCCGTTGATATAACCACTGCCATAAACATTAACCCTGTAAGTGGTAAATTCATTATCAAGCGGCTGGGTTGGCAATTGGGTGTAGGAAACATTAAAGCGTTCATTCTTTACTTTTTGGGCTGACAGCTGCAGGCTAAAGCAAAGGATCAGCGTCAAATGGAGTGTGAAAATTTTAAATCTCATAAGTTATTTTTTTTAGTTAATAGAGTTCTCAGAAAGAGTGTATCAAATATAGTTGTAAAATTTCGACCTCACAAAAGTAATCATTTTAGTTACTTATTCAAAAAAATCACTAATTTGTTGTAATTTATTGTCCTTTATTATCCATCGTCAAATACCAAAAATCTTACCTGAAGGCATAAAAAAAGATCCAGGAGACATCCCCCTGGATCTTTTTCATCAAAGCAATAGTTTTATTTCGCTATCCCAGTAGCTTCCTGAAACTCACCTTCTGTCCCGTAGTCACATCTTCATTTTTAAAAACCCTGGAGGCCAGCCAAAGCGCCAAAGCTGCATAAACAACAACCGAAGCCGCCACGGCAGCAATTAGCACAATATCATAAGAACCTTTAAGCACGGCTCCAAGGGCCAGGGCTATATTCAACATCGGAATCATGGCTGTACTCATCGTCAATTCCATGCCGGGCATCTGGGACAATACCGCCGGGATGATAACAACCATCATCAGTGGGGAAACGTAACTCTGAGCCTCTTTGTATGAATTGGCCAACTGCACAACAGCGAGGGTCAAAGCCGCCAGGAAAATTGTGGTCAGGAAAACAATCAGTCCGATCCACAACCAACCTTCTGTGGAAATGCTGATGGCAAAAGTCCCCATAGCATCAGCCCCGCCCATCAACCGGACCTGTATGAGCATGGCTACCATTAAGCTCAACACATTCATAAGTGCAGATACAAGTCCTACGGTAAAAACAGCTAAAAACTTACCCGCGATAATTTCCGGAACATGAATGGGAGCCGTAAAAAGGCTCTGCAATGTTTTGCGTTCCTTCTCTCCGGAAGTGATATCAATGGCGATATAAATACATCCGACGAATATAAAAATCAGTAAAAGCATCGGCAAAAAGGATCCCAGGATCTTACCGGCTATCTGTTCATCAGATGCCAGGTTTATTTCCTCCAGCAAAACGGGGTCTATAAACTCAGGTGGTAAATCCCGGTTGGCAAGCCGCTGTTGCACGATTTGCTCCTCATAAGCCTTGATCACTCCCACGATCTGCCTTTTACGGACGCTGAGTAAATCTTTAGAATCGTCATAATAAATGGTAATGCTAAGGTCGCGGGTAGAATCTTCCTGCTCATTGATCTGAAGTCCAATAATACTGGACATGGTATCGATCATTTCCCGGTTAAAACCAAGCCGTTGTACATCAAGATTTGGCATGGCCTCCAATGTTTTCACGATCGGAGAGTCCCCTGCTTCGGGGTTAACGAGCATGGTGACTTTCTCCTCCTTCATTTTTTCCTGCTGATTTTGCCCTACCTTTCCGATAAGAGTAAACAAAACAGGGTAGGTGAAGAATGGTAATAAAATAATCAGGTAGATCATGCGTTTATCCCGCAATACTTCTTTGATCTCTTTTCTGAATATGGATGATATAATATTTTTTCTCATGAATTTATTTTTGTTCAAGGTGGTTTTAATAAAGTATGAGGACAAGGTTGTGCCGGCACCAGGTGAACGAGGACCTTCCGTTGGTCGATTTCAGGCTGTTTCAACTCATGACTGCTTTTGTAGCGGCCAATCTCTCTCAATTTCTCCGCCTAACCCTCCGTTACCAAGCTAAAAAAAGCTTCCGCCAAAGAATCGCGGCTCGTTACATTCCTGGCTTCGTCCATGGTACCATAATGCTTTAATTTACCCTCATGGATAATCGCGATCCGGTCACAAAGTCGTTCTACTTCATTGAGATGGTGGGTAGAAAAGATGACTGTTTTACCTTCCTCCTTCGCCATTTTCCGGATGAATTGAAGGATAAACTCACTGGCCATAATATCAAGGCCGGTAGTAGGTTCATCCAATATAACTACCTGTGGATCATGCACCAGCGTGCGCACAATGGACACTCTTTGTTTCTGCCCCGTAGAGAGTTTTTCGCAATACCGATCCTTGAATTCATTGATACCAAAAACTTCGGCCAGGTGGTTAATTCTGTTCGTTAATTCTTGTTGCGGCACCTCGTAAAGGCTGCCGAAATAATGCAGCAATTCGAGGGGTTTGAGTCTGCGATATAAGTCCATTTCCCCGGTAAGGAATCCCAGGGACTTCCTGGCTTCGATCTTTTCGGAGGTCATCGAATGTCCGTTGATAAAGGCTTCCCCGGAGGAAGGGGTTAACAACCCGGACAACATACGCAGTGTCGTGGTTTTTCCCGCCCCATTAGGACCCAACAATCCAAATATTTCTCCCGATTTGACCTCGAAGCTGAGTTCATCGACGGCGCGGAGTTCTTCAAAATCTTTGGAAAGATTACGCGCTTCAATTTGTACTTGCATAAAATTGGCATTTTTTGGTGTTCAAAATTTGGTTCAAAGATAAATTTTCACAAAAGGGGGATATTATTTTTATCGACAAAAATCCTGTTTATTTTGATAGGGAATCAAAAGTTCAAGTAAATTACGCTCCGACAAGGTTTCGCCTTAGCCTCCCTATGGCTGAGCAAAGGCAAAACCTGGAGCAATTTCTTAGAAATTTGTAAAAGCCCCTAATAGGTCAAATGATTGTAGGTTTATATTTTTACAGCAAAAAAAAATACTTATGCAAAGAAGACAATTTGGAAAAAAGATAGCCGCAGCAGTCCTCGCCGGCAGTTTACTTAATCCAGGAAACGCTTTTGCATCGATCACCCATCAAAGATTTAAAAAAGCGCTCAAACCTAAAAAATTAAAAAAAGGAGATACGATCGGTATGATCACCCCGGGCAGTTATATTTCGGATGAAGCCCTTGAAAAGGCCGTGAACAATGTGGAATCTTTGGGATTCACGGTTAAACTTTCCAAGAACATTCGTGCCAAACGGGGTTTTAATGCAGGCACTGACCTGGAAAGGCTCCTGGATCTTCACACCATGTTCACCGACAAAGACGTAGCTGGCATCTGGTGCGCCCGAGGAGGTTACGGAAGTACCCGTTTGTTGCCCTATGTTGATTTTAGCCTTATCAAGAAACATCCAAAAGCCCTGATCGGTTACAGCGATGTGACCGCTTTGCTCAATGCCATTTACCTGAAAACGGATCTGGTGGGCTTTCATGGGCCGGTAGCTGCCTCCGAGTTTTCTGATTATACCAAAGAGCATTTACTGGCTGTATTAATGGAAGCTAAGGAAAATCATGTAATTCCTTTGTCCCAGGATAACCAGGCAAAGGAAGATCCTGCCTACCAGGCACGCCAGGTCAGGTATGGTAAAGTAAAAGGCCATCTGGTGGGAGGAAACCTTTCCCTGTTATCTGCTATGTCGGGTACCGAATGGGAACCTGATTATAAAGATGCCATTACTTTCATTGAAGATATTGGAGAAAAACCATACCGTGTGGACCGAATGCTCACACAGCTCCGACAGTCGGGCAATTTCAAACAGGCAGCCGCCATCGCTTACGGTATTTTTGCAGATTGTGCAGCTCCCGATAACGAAGATTCCCTATCCTTGTCCGACACGATTGATGACCGGACAGCCGATCTGCAAATCCCTGCATTCTATGGATTGTCTTTCGGACATATCACCGACCAGTTTACGCTTCCTATAGGTATTACGGCAGAACTGGATACTCGCCTGCAAACGCTGACTTTGATGGAAAGTGCTGTGGAGGAGTGATGAATTACGAGTTGCGAATTACGAGTTGTGGGATGTGGCTGGGCTCCAGTTGCCGGTTTCATATTGTTTCATATTGTTTCATATTAGCATCCAGAAAACTTCTCTTTCATCTCCCTTATCCGGGGAATCCTGCTTACTTTTGCGGCAAATTTAAATTCCTAACCAAATTATTAATTGTCATGCCAGAAGTAAATCAGCATGTAGAAACCTACCATGGGGAACTCGAGGATTATATGGGCCGTAAAAAAGCAGCCGTGGACCTCCAGACTTACATCGGTAAATTGCTCGTCCACAAACAAGTCGAATTAGTCCTTTTCAGAAATCAGTTGACGGACATTTCCATCAGCGCGCTTTTGAGATTACACAATTATGCCAAAAAGGTCGTCAACAAGGAAATCAGCGTTTTTGATTCCTCCGCCCTGGCCCGGGACATCTTTGAAATGGAAGTAGGACCTTCCAAAATCGATATTGGCAAACTCGCCAATGAATGGGCTAACGAAAAAGACAATTACAATTCCCACAAGGATTTCCTCAACGATAAGCTCAACCACTGCCTGACAGAGAACAGCCATCCTTTTGAACCAAGAGATGTTGTCCTTTTTGGCTTCGGTCGTATCGGAAGACTTGCAGCCCGCGAACTGATCCGCCAGGGTGTTGGCCAACAACTGCGGTTAAAAGCCATCGTACTGAGGAGCGTGGATGCCAAAACCATCAAAAAAAGAGCTGCCCTTTTTGAGAATGATTCTGTCCATGGAAGATTCAAAGGAACGGTTGAGATCGATTACGACAATATGTGTTTACTGATCAACGGACAACGCATACAGGTTATTGGTTCCAAAGATCCGTCAGCCATTGACTACACTACCTATGGCATCAAAAATGCTTTGGTCATTGACAACACGGGGGTATATCGCGATGCAGAAGCATTGAGCATTCACACACGAGCCAAAGGAGCAGAATTGGCACTCCTCACTGCTCCGGGGGGAGGCATGCCCAACATCGTATACGGCATCAACCACAAAGAGCTGGATCTTGAAAACACGAAGCTTTATTCAGCCGCAAGCTGCACCACCAATGCCATCAGCCCTGTTCTAAAAGTCATCAACGACAAATTCGGTGTCGTCAAAGGCCACGTGGAAACCATCCACGCCTACACCAACGACCAGAACTTGCTCGACAATATGCACGACAAACCAAGAAGGGGTCGTTCTGCGGCCATCAATATGGTGATCACCTCCACTGGTGCCGGCAAGGCCGTTTCCAAAGTTATCCCGGAACTCGATGGTAAATTGACGGCCAACGCGGTAAGGGTGCCTACCCCGAACGGCTCCCTGGCCATTTTGAACCTGGACATTGAGCAAACAACCACAAAGGATGAAGTCCTGGCCGTATTAAAGGACGCTGCACTCACAGGCAACCTGGTCAACCAGATCTATTTTTCCATCAATGAAGAATTGGTCTCCAACGACATCATCGGCAACGATTGCTGTGCTGTTTTCGATAGTCCGGCAACCCTTGTGGCTCCGTCCGGGAAAAATATTATTCTCTACGTTTGGTACGACAATGAATTTGGCTACACCAAGCAGGTGATCCGCCTGGCTAAGTATATTGCCAAAGTGGGCAGGAATATTTATTATTAATTACAGACCTGCTTCCTGAAGTCGTCATGAAGGTTTGAAATTACGAATTACGAGTTGGTCACCCCTTTTCGTAATTCGTAATTCGTAATTAAATCATCACCTCCTCGGTTTATATTTCGAATTTTCCAGCAGTGCCTGGGCGTCTCTCAGTTCTATGAGCTCATACATCGTCGTCTGGGGATTGAGGCGCATGTATTTCCGGACGATTTGCCAGCCCAGCCAATTGGCCGTCCTACCCGGAGCTTCCACTGGCATACCCGGAGAATTTGGACTTGGTGTGAGGTATTTTTTTATTAAGCCCCAGTCTGTGGAATACAAGAGGTCCTCCGAGAGGAAAAAGGCCCACATATCGTATTCATTATCCTTCAGCCATTCAACCTGGTCCTGAGTTACCTCAAACTTTATACTATCAGCCGTATAAGGAAAAAGATGGTCGAGGATATACAGTTTTTTTCCATTATGGATCATCAGGTCGATCAAACGACCGGTCGGAGGCTCGTCACCACACAAATCCTCGATCAGCGGTTTAAGAGCCTTGGTGGCCATATGTTCTTTGGTAAATGTCCGAGTCAGGTAACGGGAAAAAGAAGGATGTCCCTGGTTGTATTGAAAATAAGGGTAATCATCACCGAGGAAAAAATCGATGCCGACAGCCAAAGAGTTATCCCCATAGATAAAAGCGGCATAACCGTATTCTGAAATAAAGGTGGTAACATCAGGTGTCGGCAGGTCAGGAAAATAGTGTTTGAGGTATTTAAAGGCCTGCTCAAACTCCGCCTCCTGGACGGACAAATCATCAAAAAGCACCATGCAGGTATCATACAAATGGCGGATGGCGGGGAAGGTCAATAGCCCTTTCATGAATTGCTCGTGGCCCTCGGGAGCGACCCTTGGATTTTTTGAGTTTAGTACGTTTTCAAAAAAAACAGCACTGAACTCAGGGTACTTTTCCTCAAGGTTGGCAAGTCCGGGCGCCACATCATTGGTATCAATGGCGAACAGGTCTTTTTCAAACCGTTGGAAGGAGACATCCACTTCGATACCAGACACATCCGGAACATCTTCCTTATACTCGGGAGTGCATGCGTAGATCAAGGTTACAATAAAAACAAAATAAAAATAGTTCTTTTTAAAACTCATAGTATAATTCGTATGATTTTTAGATTCAAGGATTAACTTTGCAGCAGTATCAAGCCTAATAAAAAACTTACAGACCATGAAGAAAATTGTAATGGTGGCGTTCATTTTTTTTACCGTCCAGGCTATTTATGCTCAGGGTGACATCAGATTTGGTTTTCAAATGTCTCCTGCCGTATCCTGGCTGAACACCGATAATAACAAAATTAACTCCAGCGGCCCAAACATTGGTCTGAAATTAGGACTCCAGGGCGAGTACTATTTCAGGGATAATTATGCCATAACAAGTGGTATCGGCTTCCATTTTAATGCCGGCGGCACCTTGTTACATCAATATGGTGGCGTCTATTGGACCAGAACCGATTTGCCAACAGGATTGGATACCATGAGTAACGATGTAAAATTAAAATATTCTGTTCAATATGTGGAAGTTCCCATTGGTTTAAAAATGAGAACCAAGGAATTCGGTTTTTTCAGGTATTTTCTCGACCCGGCCATTACCATCGGATTCAAAACCCAGGCAAGAGGGACAATCACTGATAGCGGAAAAATTGGCGATGAGGATGAAAAATACGACATCCGTCAGGAAGTGAACGGTTTAAATCTATGCTGGGGACTCACCGGGGGTGCGGAGTACAATATCGGCGAGAACAGCACCCTTGTTTTTGGCGCCGGATTCCAAATCGGATTTACCGATGTCACAGATGACAATGGGACCGTCTTTGACCCGGACAGGGGCAACCGCGATGAAAATTCCAAAGGTTTGTTCAGAAGCATCGTGCTTAAACTTGGGGTGATGTTTTAATTTAATTAACCTAAAGTAGCGGGGTACACGTAACTTAAATTAATCAGGAATTAAGAAAATCTTTTCAATGGACTTAAACGAAAAACTTGATGCCTTTATAGAGGAGGCGCTGAAAGAAGATATTGGCGACGGTGATCACACCTCACTGGCCTGTATTCCCGGAGATAAAAGAGATACAGCCCGCTTACTGGTCAAAGATCCCGGAGTAATTGCCGGCGTGGAAGTTGCCCGGAAGATTTTTCAAAAAGTAGATCCCACAGCCCGTTTTGAGGTATTTATCCAGGACGGAAAAGATGTAAATATCGGGGATATTGTATTTGAGGTACAATGTAATACGCAGGCTTTATTAAAAGCGGAAAGGCTGGCTCTTAACATCATGCAGCGCATGAGTGGTATTGCTACCTTGAGCAACAGGTTTAAATTTGAAGTGGAAGACTTGCCTGTTCAATTACTCGATACCCGTAAAACCACTCCCTTGATCCGTTTCCTGGAAAAACTTGCTGTTAAACTGGGCGGATGCACCAATTACCGTGACGGACTTTATGATCGTTTCATGATCAAAGACAACCATGTTGATGCCTGCGGCAGTATGGGTAAAGCCATTGAAAAAGTACTGGACTATAAAAGAGCGAAAGGATTGGATCTCCCCATTACTGTGGAGGTACGCAATCTTGTTGAATTGTACGAAGTGCTGGAAGTCGGCAATATCGACCGCATCATGCTGGATAATTTCGAGTTGCCGCTGATGAAAGAAGCAGTAGCTATCATCGCTAAAAAATACGAAGTGGAAGCTTCCGGAGGCATGAATATCCATACCGTACGCGAAGTGGCTAAAACAGGCGTGGACTTCATCTCTATCGGGGCCCTGACACATTCAGCTACCAGTCTGGATATGAGTCTGAAAGTAGCCAAATAATTTCCGCTAATCGCAGCAATACTATTTCTCTGAGAAATAGTATTGCTGTTGACCCCCTCCTGGCATTGTATGCCGGGATTTCGCCATGTTCCATTGCGCTTAATCATTCCTTTTGCTCACCCTAATCCAGGGTAGTTGGTAACTGTAATCCATAAGAGTACCCCCATAGCGGCGATCAATAACCAAAATCTTATATCCCTGGTAAATCTTTGTCTTTGTGAATGCATGTGATGCGGTTGTTGGTTTTAAAAATACACATAGCTTTTCCATCCGGACTTCTCCGGGAAAATGCCATTGATCCTATTGCTGTGATTAACACAGATAAGAAATAATTACTAACTTGTGCTTGTATAAAGGCAGGAAGTTTTCCAATTTGATTTTTTGGAAAACCTTCTGATACTAACGGTAATTCAAAAAGGATGCCAGTTTTTTTCTAATGGCCAATAATTGGTAAAAATGAAGCTTTCTACCCTGCTGCCTACCTTTATTTTTTTACTCGCCTGTTTCCACCTTAATGGCCAGGAACGCATACAAACGCTGAGGGGAACTGTTCGGGATGCCGATAGCCAGCAACTACTGGAAGGGGTCTCAATTTTAGTTATGGGTACGGACCGGGGAAGCGTCACCGACAGTTTAGGTAATTTCGTTTTGGGAAAAATACCTATAGGGCGCTATGCTTTGCGCATCAGTTATATCGGATATCAGACACTGGAACTCCATCCGATAATTTTGGAATCCGGCAAGGAGCGTATTTTGGAGGTCAGTCTGGTGGAAGCAACCTCCACCTTACAATCAGTAGTGGTAAGAGCTCCGGAAAGTAACATCGCTACCAGTTGCCCAAGTGTAAGGGTACTCACGAACGAGGAAACCTTAAAATTCCCGGCCACCTTTGATGATCCGGGAAGGCTGGTCATGTCGCTGCCGGGAGTGGCCGGCGATAACGATCAGGCCAATGGGCTCTCCATCCGGGGCAACTCTCCTAACAGTATGCAATGGCAACTGGAAGGCCTGGAAATTGTCAATCCCAACCATACGCCCAATGCCGGAACCTTCAGTGACCGGATTACCCAGAATGGCGGTGGCGTTAATATCCTCAGCGTACAACTGCTGGATGCTTCCTATTTTTACACGGGTGCTTTTCCTTCGGAATTCGGCAATGCGCTTTCCGGAATCATGGATATGAAATTGCGCAAAGGGAACAACCAAAAGCATGAATTCACCGGACAAGCAGGACTGATAGGCATTGAACTCGCTTCCGAGGGGCCAATGCCCACCCGGGGAGGTTCCTACCTCGTCAATTACCGCTATTCTACTGTTGGTTTATTGCAAAAACTAGGCCTTGAATTTGGTGATGAAAGCATCAGTTTTCAGGACTTGTCTTTTAATATAAACCTTCCCTTGGGCAATGCAGCCCGGGCCACTTTTTTTGGCATGGGAGGCGTGAGTGATAATTTTTTCAAAGCAAAACGGGATTCCAGTTTATGGGTATTCGACAAAGATGGTTTTGACATTGATTTCACCTCACAGATGGGAGTAGTTGGCAGCACCTTGTCCTTTCCTTTAGGGAATACTGGTTCCTTGAATACGGCAGTAGCCTTTTCAGGGGTAGAAAGCAAGCGTTTTGCCAATCCGCTCAATGCAGCCTATGAACCTCAAAGTGATGAAAAAGATGAAACCATACAAACCAAACTGGCCGTCAGGAGTACCTATATCAACAAAATAAATCTTCAAAACAGGTTGCGACTGGGGATTTCACTCACCAATCACTATGCCAAGATCACTTCAGTCATAAAAAACCAGACCATTGCCTTTGGCCAGGGAAGTGGCATGCTGATACAGCCCTATGCTGATTGGCAATTCCGGAAAGGGCGAATAATCACCAACCTGGGTTTGCATTACTCCCTTTTTACGTATAACCAAAGTGCTTCATTCGAACCAAGAGCCTCTGTGGAATGGAAGGGAAATGTTAAAAATGCCTTGAGTTTGAGTTACGGATTACACAGTCAATTACAATTGCCCCAGTTGTATTTTTCCACTAGCGTACTCCCTGACAATAGCAAGCTGGAACTCAATAAGGCCCATCACTTCGGCGTCGCTTACAAACAGTTTCTGGGAGATAATCTTCAATTCATTTCAGAGGTCTATTACCAAAGGTTGTTCAATCTTCCCGTTTCTGCTGACAGGGCAAGTGCTTTTTCTGCCTACAACATGCTGGAATCCTTTGTCCGGGAAACCTTAACCAATGAAGGCACTGCCGAAAACTACGGCCTTGAACTGAGTCTTCGCAGGTTCCAGTCAGGCCAATATTATTATCTGCTTAATGCTACCTTTTATCAATCCAGTTACACTGGTAGTGATGGAATAAAACGAGATACCCGTTACAACGGGAATTATATTTTCAACGGTATATTTGGTAAAGAATGGAACTGGAATTCTCAGCGGGGTAACCTCAAAAGTCTTGGTTTAAATATTCGATGCAATCTGCTGGGTGGTTTCCGGGAAACTCCCGTTGACGAAGAAGCTTCGTTCCTGGTTGGCCGGACGGTATATGCAGAACAGGAGGCCTTCTCCTTAAAACAAAAAGATTACTTCCGAATTGACCTGCGTTTATATTTACAAAACAACAAATCCAAAACCACAGGCAGGCTCTCCTTTGATATCCAAAACCTGCTGAACACCCAAAATACGGCTTTCAGTTACTACGATGTACGTCAACAAACTATTGTTCAGAAATACCAGTTGGGTTTGATCCCCATGCTGAGTTACCGGATTAAGTTTTAGGGGGTTTAGACCATGAGGGAATGCTTGAATGATTGAATGATTGAATGATTGAATGATTGAATGATTGAATGAGGGAATGAGGAATGAGGGAATGAGGGAATGAGGGAATGAGGGAATGAGGGAATGAGGGAATGAGGGAATGAGGGAATGAGGGAATGAGATTTAATTTAAAGATTTATAGGTTGAATTCTTGGCTTTTCCTGTGATTCTTGAGATTTCGTCCGCTTCGTTTAAGAGTCTTTCAAGTTCTTTGGGATCATTGGATAATTGTGATTCCTGAATTATTTCCAGCCAAAATTGTGACTCATCGACTTCTTCGACCACAATGCACATTTTACTGAAAAATTCTTTTCTGGATCTTGCCCTGCAGGCAGCTCTGTAATTAGCTCCTACGGACGTGGACGATTTGATCAGCTGAAAAGTGATAACATCAGAGGCTTTACTAGCTTTCAGCGTTTCGCAAAATTTGATAATATCAACAGCAAATTTCTTAATTCTTGCCTTCATATCTTCTATGAAAGCTTCTTTTGAATTAATACTCATGGTTTCAGGGTTAAAAAAAACAATGGTTTTTGACAATACGAAAACAGTAAGGCCTCAGAAAAAGTTCCAATACTTTTTAATGAAAAAAAAGCATCGATTGCTTCTCCCATTCAAGCATTCAAGCATTCAAGCATTCTCCCATTCAAGCATTCTCCCATTCAAGCATTCAAGCATTCAATCATTCATTCATTCAATCATTCATTCATTCTCCCATTATCTCCTCAAACCATTCCAACGGTCGCTGATCTTTATCCCCTGTGAGGGTATCACAGCGAAAGAACATGGCGTAGAGTTCCAGGTTATCACCGATGCGGTTGAGGAATATTGCTTTGCGGCTTTCTCCTTTCTCCGTATTGTGGTAAAGGTGGAAGAAGCGCCAGATATGGTAAACCTCATCGTGCAATTCAATAATATCCAACACCACCTCATCGGCGATCCATCTTTCCATATACGTTCGGGCGATCTTGGAATGATGAAGGTCCCAGTTGCGGGGATGGCTGCGATCTTCCAGATGTTTGAAAGCGTCGTGGGCAAAAGCGATGAGCCTCAGGCGGCGCCTTTGTTCCGGGTTGATGTCTAATTGATCAATATTGTCGAGGACATCGCGGATATGTTTATAAACCTCCCCTTCCGGATGGCCACGACGGGGTTTGCCCCAAAGCAGGCCCTTTTGGAATTCCGGATCTTCGAGGAGCTTTTTTTCGAGAGATGTTTCCGGTTTGAGTAATTCAATTATGGCTTGTTCTATTGATAAATCATTCATGTTCATGGTACAAATGCAGTATTGGACCTGTCAAAAAAGGTGTCCATTTCATCCGGACAAATGGATTTATAGGGACGAAATTCGTGTATGCTGCAAAGCATATTTATTCTATAACGAATAAGATACCGAAATAGATTACCCGAAGTTGTAATTTTACCGATGCTTTTTACAGGAGCATTGTCTACATTTTCTCCAGCAATATCCGGCCTATCTGCGGATCGGTCAACACCCGCTGCAAATCGGGCTTTTGTGAAGCAACGATATCCTGAAGCATCGCCAGTCGCAGATCATTGGGGAGGAAATCCATCAAAATGAAAGCCTGGATGTTTTTAATTTCCTGAGGAAGCAGCTTCACATCTTTTATGGTAATGTGATTGATCAGGCGGGTGCAAATAACAGAAATTACGTCCACACGCAACATCTCCTGCTGCACTATTTCGTAGATCACCTCATAAACTTCCTTCCGAAAATCGGCAGCCTCCAATACCTGGACTGGCTCGATCATCTCATGAAGGCTTTCGCGCACGAAGGCGATGAAACTCGCTGCGGTATTGTCATCCAGCGAAGCATCTGCCAGCATTTGCACCAATGGCAGGTCCGCAGCAAGATCTTTGATGTCTCTGATGGATTCAAAAAACTGAACGAGGGTTCTGGGCGTAGTGCGATTACCAGTCACCGCTTCCGGGTAGGTCAATACAAAAGCAATACCTCTGTCATCAACACCATTTTCAGCAGCCCATTTCGCCCACGCTTTGACGTCGAATTTCATACTGATGTGCATCATCCTGGTGATCATGGCATCATCCATTGGTGTCACAGAATAATCTCCCCCGTCAGGGTTGGCGGTGAGGATGATGTTCCATTTGGGAGGTAATTGCCAACTGATCAATTCGTAATTCTGAAGGAGCTGCATGATCCCTCTCAGGATACGATCATCTGCCCGGTTGACGTCATCAATGAGCAATATCCCGGGAACGTCCTCCCGGGGCACCCATTCGGGTGCGACAAATACGGATTTATCTCCTTCGACACGGGGCATTCCCAACAGGTCACCCATTTCCTCAAATTGAGCTGGTGCGATATACCTAAAAGCATAACCATTGCTACGGGCAAAGGTCTCTACCAATTCCGTTTTGCCAATTCCATGCCGCCCCCAAATACACAAAGGTATCCGCTTCCGGCCTGCTTCTATGGCATTTTCATTGACTTTGACAACATGAGAAATAAAAGTTTCCACCTCCGTAGCGGAGCTCTTACTGCCGTAGTAGGTATAATTGTGGTTAGACATGCTGATTAATGGTTACTGGTTGACTTGTTTTGATGAGGGGGTTCAAATAATTGTGTCAAAGTTAATTCAAATCAATAATTCACAATACCGGGGTAATAATTTTTTCAATTGGAGTTTCCCGGGGATGTTTTTCCCGATGGGGTTATCTCTGAGGTCAAGGGATTTGAGTTTGATGAGGTAGCGTATTTCTTCAGATACGTGTTCTATATTATTACTCCTCAAATTTAAAGACTCCAAATCATGCAAATCGCCTATAAAATCGGGAATTTCCGTCAGGGAATTATAGGCCAGGCTAAAATTCTTGAGTGATTCCATACCGGCAATTTCCTCAGGGAGTTCCATGATGAAATTGCGTGGCAAAAAGAGCCATTCCAAATTGGAAAGTTCTTTGAACCGGGGCGAGAAATAAGTCAGTTTATTATCGGACAGGTCCAAAAACTTCAGGGATCGCAAGCTGAAAAGTTTTTCCGGATAATCAGAAAATACATTCTTGTTCAGCACCAGCTCTTCCAATTGTTGGAGATTGGATATAGAAGCAGGTAAGTCTGACAATTGGTTATAGGCCAGGTTCATCCTTCTTAAACTGGTAAATTCACCGATCACCTCCGGTAGTTCCGTTAAGTCTAATTTTAAAAAGTTCCACTCCGTACCAAAACTCCAAAGAGATGTACGCAACTTTTTGGCAACCGCCTCATCAGGAAATGAATGGCTTTTCAGGACATAAACCAATGGAAAATTGGTGATATATTTAGCAGGATCAATACCTATGGATTTCATTCTGGCGAAGGTTGCGGCTCCGTCTTTAAAAATATGATGCAACCGATCAGGAGAAATCAGTTCTTCATAACCATATTTTTTAAACAGTTCCTCGACTTCTGACTTGACACCAACGAGTATTTTCTCTTCAGAATATTTTTTGGTATATCCGGTTCTCCTGTCGAGATACAATCTCAACACATCTTCCACCAGGACTTCGGGCAAGCCTCCGGATTGCATCATGCCAATAGCCAGCAACTGATTGGTTTTGACATCACTTTTTAAAAATGACCTCAAATTTTCCAGTTGCGCTTCCGATGCTGATAACAGGTATAAATCCTTTTCTTCCATAATTTCAATTAAGCCAACAATCCTCACGGCACATTGTTCATCTTGACTTTCCTGCCTGGCAATTTCGGCCAGACCCCCTGGTTTTCGACCACTCCCCCGGGGGTAATCACCCAAAGTATAGGCATCCTGGGAACGGTCTGTGGTACTGCACCAAAACCATCGGTAAAATAAATGATAGCATCCGGCCCGTATTCCTCATTGGCAAAAATAATAGGTGCTTCAAAATCCGTGCCTCCCCTGCCGGACACATAATCCGGCGGCTGCCCTCCATAAAAATATTGATTTTGAATATGGGTATCACATTCCACCACCATGATCTCTGCTCCCTGCTTGTAAATATGTTGAATTTCCTGAAAAAACCGGTTATGATCGTCCGTTGAGGTACTGCCGGAAGTATCAATGGCTACCAGCAATTTGTTTTTATGTTTCACTTTGATGCCTGGAACAGTACCATAGCGTTTGGAAACACGTTTGATGGTGTTTTTGAGGTAGGTTTTGGAACTCGTCGCAGAAAACAAGCGCAGGACGCGCCTCCAGTCCAGATTTGCTCCGGTTACCTCCCGGAAATTTTTGAGATAATCTCTTATTCCCCAGGGCAAATTACCGAACTGAGGCGTCGATACCGCCCTGTCCAGCACATTATGGATCAAAGCATCGATACCGCCTTCGATGACTTTTCGTTCGGCCTCCGTCAATGGTTGCCAACTGCTGTGGTCACCAATGGTTGTTTTTTTTCCCTTCCCTGAATGCTCACCAATAAATTGTTTGAGTGCTTTAAAAGAATCATTGGGATTCCTTTTTTTCACTTCCTGCCGGTAAAGCTGCAACAATTTTTCATAATAATACTGTACACTTTGGTCGTGCTGTAATCTGAGATCCGGAAATTTTTCGAGCAGCACCGGTTCTCCGGGCAACTGTTTTTTATCGATATACTGGTTTACCACAATGTCCATGGCGACATTGGCGAGCTGCCGGTTGGAAAAATCACCGATCATCAGAATGTGTTTGAACAACACATGCAGGATTTCATGTTTTATAACGCCATACTTATAGTCCTCCTTTGTGAGTTCCTGTACCCAAAATTGTTCGTTCACACTCAAGGTGACCAGTCCATCCTGACGGGCGGCCACACCAAGGGTATCTACTACGTCAGATACTTCCCGAACGAGGTTGGAGAAAAAGTGCCCGTAAAAAGGCTCCTTCAAAATGAGCTGAATGCTCGTCCGGGTGATATCATCGAGGATCGTTTGCATGCTGGTTGCTGGTTGCGAAATGTTTTTTTTAAGTTTCAAATATCCGGGAGTGGCGATCTCCAAAGCGCCGGATCATTTTGGTGGCTAAAGAGCCTTTATTAGCCAGGTCTTTTCGTTTGGTGCGACTGAGGCGTTGTTTGTGTTTTCGGCTTTGTGCTTTACGAGTGGCCGAGGGGTCTTTAGTTTTGCAGGCATTGGCCGGAAAGCCAAACTGCCGAACCTCGCGAAAGCCTTGCGGTAAACTAAGAAGACAAAAACTTATCCTAAGCTAATGGCAACACAATTTTTGATCATCTGCTTAACGGCAAGTACTTGTTTGACTTATTCATTTTCCGGGCGTTCTTTACTTGCTAACCTTAAAATTACATAGCCAACAATACCAGATATTAATGAGCCAATTATAACGCCAATCTTGGCAGAAATTATACTTCTTTCACTTCCCGCAAAAGCCAAATAATCAATAAAGATCGACATGGTAAATCCTACCCCTGCAATGGCTGCAATACCAATAATTTGCTTAAAGTTTAATCCTGCCGGCAATTCGGTAAGTTTTAATTTAATTCCGGCATAAGAGAATAATACAACACCTAAAACTTTGCCTACAAACATACTGATAACAATATTTCTTATCAAAGCAAAATTGTACGAATAATCTGCACTTATGGCAACTCCGGCATTGGCAAAAGCAAAAATAGGCAGAATAACATAAGCGGTTAAATTATGAAGTTTATGTTCAAGATGCTGCAAGGGAGAAACGGCTTCGGCTATTAAATCATCCAGATTATCGATACACTTTATTTCCTCTTTTGTAAGTATATGTTTATCATCATTGTCACCTTCATCATCGGCAGATTTATTTACAATCTCGTCTGAAATAGAACCCAGATTTTTAGCAAATTCTCTTATATTAAGCTTTCTTTTTATAGGTATGGTAAAGGCTAACAGAACTCCTGCAATAGTTGGATGAATACCCGACTTTAGAAATAAAAACCAAACCACGACAGCCAAAACTAAACCAATCTCTAGGTTATATTTTCCATATTTATAAAGCAAGGCTAAAAAAGCAATTAATACCATACCTCCCAACAATAGCATCACATCTACATTAGAACTATAAAAAACAGCAATTACAATTACCGCAGCAATATCGTCTATAATAGCAAATGCAGTTAGAAATACTTTGAGACTCAATGGGACTCTTTTACCCAATAAACTCAATATAGCTAAGGCAAAAGCAATATCTGTAGCCATTGGCACTCCCCAGCCTTTCGCGGTATCGGGATTTTCGTTTAATAATAAATACAAAATTATGGGTACAATTACGCCACCTAAAGCTGCAAATAAAGGGAATGTTGCTTTTTTCAGTGTATTTATTTCTCCGACAAGTAATTCTCTTTTTAATTCTAATCCAATCAGGAAAAAGAAAATTGCCATTAAGCCATCATTAATCCATAAGATTAGTGGCTTTTGGAGTTCAAAGGTTTCAATTGAAAATCCTATCTTATATTGTAAAATCGATTCATAATAAGATGCGTAAGTGGAATTTGCCCAAATTAGTGCTATTATGGTGGTTAGGAAAAGTAGCATTCCTGCCGTACTTCCTGTTTTAACAAATTTCTGAAATGGTGAAAGTAGTATCTTATTTATCATTTATTATGGCTTGAATTTTGGTTCGATTTTAGTGCCAAACAACGTTTAGGTATAGCATGTGCCTTTGGAACTTTAACTATCTAAGCTATCGGACTTTTTCAACAGCTCCAGGTAAGCATCCCGAGGCATACGCCATATCATTTGTTAGAAATCGTTTTAATAAATACAAGGATCTCCTTAAAATTCAAATTTTCCAACTGCTTTTTCACATCCTTCCCAATTGACATTGATATTTGATTCATCCAGAAGAAGGTCTTCGGGCGTTATCAGATCAGGATAACCCGTCCATCCTGCGGTTGGCCCGTAGAAGTTTCCAGGCTGGGCTTCCGGGTCCATTGCGGCACGAATGATGCCTGTGGCTCCATCTTCGGCCGACTGAGCCTGATTCATAAATTCTGATTGGGCATCCATTCCTCCATCTTCCGCTGTGGTCACCTGAAGGTTGGTCCTCGACAGACCAGGATGGGCCAGTAGAGGAATAATATTGCTAATATTAGCTTCTTTCAATTTATTTTTTAATCCGTATGTAAAGACCGCGTTGGCCAATTTGGTTTGATGGTAGCGTTCCCATCTTGGTCCGCGGAATCCGGGTGTTTCTTCTTCCGCTTCGTCACCGCCCAAATTGCCTCCATTTCTCTCGAAGTATTCCATCTTCAACGGCCCGCCTAATCTGGCCATTGAGCTATGATTCACAATACGTGCTTCATTACTTTTCCTGAGAAGGGGAAATAATTCTTTGGTGATTAAGAAATGGGAAATCACATTCGTCTGCATCTGTATGTCATAACCATCCACGGTAGCTTGATCCTTGAGTGCCATCACACCGGCATTATTTACCAGCACATCAATTACAGCATATTTTGACTTAATCTCGTCAATGGCTTCTCTTACGCTTTTAAGATTTTGCAGGTCACAATCAATCGCATCGAACTTCGCTTCCGGCACGGATTCTTTTAATCGCTGAAGGGCACTTTGAGACCGTTCGCTTTTTCGGTTAAGCAGAATAACCGTAGCACCCTTTTTAGCCAACTCACGAGCACAGACAAAACCTGTACCACTGGTGGTTCCGGTGATGGCCACCACTTTGTTGGTCATGTTTTGTCCGTGATTTTTTACTACATCTTCTAGATGCTGCGTTTGAATTTGATTTGTCATAATTTTTAGTTATTATTTTGGTATTGATCCGATCGTTTTCAGCATTCTTTATAACTTCTTGTGTCTGAGCAGTTGCGCATTAAAAGTCATAAATATACAATTTGCAATATAAACAATAAAAGCGAAAAGCGGTTTGAGATTACTCCCTAACCGCTTCTGCCATTACATCTTATTGGGCATGGTTTTTATATTTCACTTTTGTCTATAGCTTTGCTCACCATCTTTTCATTCATTTTTGTTTGCATTGTAAGCGGAAAGTGTTTTGCCATCCAGGCCATCATCTTATTCCTACGTCCCCGTATAGAAAGCAAACTCATTGATATCCAGGTTTGAATACAGGTTATGTTGTATTACTTCTTCAAATTTGGCAAACGTTTGAAAGAAGTAACATGAACCTTTTGAAAAACTACCAGCCCTTTGTATTCTATTGTTTTTGTAGTTTTTTTCATAATTATCAGGTGTTCGTCGCTAAATGTAAGGAATTGGAGACGCTTTCCAAATAATTTAATATTTGCAGGAGTTATTGATGAGGGAATATACTCCAATGATAAACCAATCCATAATCGTGATTATTTCACTTCCGAAAGCAGAAGGGGTCAAATTTAAAGGTGAAGCCTTGAAATAGTGCCCGCCGAAACCACCAAAAAACTGTATATTTAACCACGAAAAAAGACGTTCACTTGTTGCAGCCAGAAAAGTGGATCATTGAAAACCCATAGCTCCAACGGAGGGCTCTCCGTTCAACTTTCAACTATCCACAAACACCGGCTAAAGCCAGGGAGATGTACACTTGACTTATCATTGTCATTATTGAAAAGAGAATCTAACAAAGGGACTATTTGAGCAATTAAACATGAAAACAAACGAACAATTAAAAACGTTTGGGACTTTTGGTGGAGTATTTACCCCTACACTCCTGACGATACTCGGGGTAATCATGTATCTCCGGTTAGGTTGGGTGGTAGGTAATGCGGGCCTTTTGGGTGCATGGCTCATCATTTCACTATCTTTTTTGATTACGCTTGCCACTGCCTTATCCATGTCATCCATCACGACCAACATCAGAATCGGAGCGGGAGGCGCTTATGCCATTATTTCACAGTCCCTAGGTCTGGAAGTCGGAGGAAGTCTTGGCATACCACGCTATGTCTCCCAGGGGTTAGCGGTAACCATGTATATATTTGGTTTCAGGGAGGGCTGGCTTTTTATTTTTTCACATCATCACCCCTTTATCATTGACATAATCGTGTTTGCATTAATTTATGGAATTGCGTACAAAAGTGCCGACCTGGCCATCAAAACACAATATATTATCATGGCCATAATTTTTGCATCTCTTGTTGTAATAGTCCTTGCCGCTTATTTTGGTTCCATGCAGGCATCCACTGTCGATGTATTAAAATGGGGAACTTTTCGCGGTTCGGTGGAAAACAATTTTTCAGGATCTAATTTCTGGTTGGTTTTTGCCGTTTTTTTCCCCGCAGCCACGGGGATAATGGCCGGAGCTAATATGTCTGGAGAGTTGAAAGATCCGCGTAAAAGTATTCCTGTAGGTACTTTATGGGCCATTGGAGTAAGTTTTGTGATATATATGGGGCTGGCTTTTTGGGTGGCCAGGTCCGCCAGTGACGATGAATTGTTAACCAATTATAATGTAATGATTGACAAGTCATTTTTTCCCCCCTTGGTCATTGCCGGAGTTTTAGGTGCTACTTTTTCTTCAGCGCTTGCTTCCATGGTAGGCTCCTCAAGGATATTATATGCCATGGGAAAACATGGGGTTTTACCTGGCAGTCAATGGTTGGGCAGTACAGATAATACTGGTCAGCCAAGAAATGCGATGTTGATTACAGGAGGTATGGTTTTTCTGGCAATGCTTCTCCGTGACCTGAACGCCATAGCCCCGCTGGTTACTCTTTTCTTTTTAATTACCTATGCTATGTTGAATGTGGTGGTGATTATAGAACAAAAACTTGGCCTAATCAGCTTCAGACCCATCTTTCCCGTCCCCTGGTGGATACCATGGGTGGGACTGATTACTTCCATTTTTGCCATGTTCATTATCAATCCAACATTAAGTTTAATTTCGGTGGTTGTGGTGATCGCAGTTTATGGTATTCTTACTCAGAAAAAATTAATAACCCCCTTTGAAGATGTCAGGAGTGGTATATTTATTTCATTTGCAGAATGGGCTGCAAAACACACTTCCAATATTACACATCGGCAGGAAAGAGCCTGGAAACCCAATCTCCTGGTTCCGGTAACAAATCAACTTTCAATAAAAGGTGTTTTTTCCTTTCTCGAAAATATTGCCTATCCCAAAGGGTCTATTAAACTACTTGGCATTAATTCCGATAATACCAACATTGAGTTTAACCAAAAAATCGATGAACTTTCCAAAGCGTTTCAGCATCGGGGAGTGTTCTCTTCATGGACGGTTATAAGGACTGATGACTTTGCCAATGGGGTTAACTTTGCCAATCAGGCTTACAGGGGTTCATTTTTCAGACCCAACATTGTCTTCCTCAATATCCTCGACAAGCCATCTCATGAAAATGATTTCCTTGATATAATTGCTGAATCTGCACGATTGAAGATTGGCGTTATGGTGTATTATCAACACCTGAAATCAGGACTTGGTCAACGTCAGGTGATAAACATCTGGATAAGAAACCGGGCACCCTACTGGAAAATATCCTGGGATATCGGGAATCTGGACTTATCAATCCTTGTGGCCTATAAATTGAAGAAAAACTGGGCGGCAAGGATCAGACTTGTCACGGTCGTTGATAATAAGGAGCAGGAAATGCAGGCCGCTGACTTTATGGCTAAGCTGATCGATCTTGCCAGGTTACCCAAAACGGAAACATTGATTCAAATCGGCGAGTTCGATGAATTCATTTTAAAAGCGCCTGATGCCGATCTCAATATATTTGGACTTGTTGATGAACCAGATTTCAGGTTCATGGAGAAGATGGTTGATAAGACGCAGACAACCTGCCTGTTCATCCGGGATTCGGGCATGGAAAATATATTGGCCTGATTAGTAGATTATGCAAACTCCAAGGAGACGCCTTGAATCAGAACCATTACAGGAAATGAAATGAGCATTAGAATTTTTAGTCACACCATACAAGAATAACTAAAAAATCTCATGCGAAAACAAAGCGGTTACATCTGATTGAAAATTTGTTAATCACTTCATTTCTATTTGAGGCAGACAGGTTCAGAGAATTAATAAATTTTCAAACAGATGAAAATAATATCAATTAGGGAAAACCCAGAATACAAAGATATAGCCATTGAATATTTTCAAGGAAAATGGACAAGTGTCTGGCCAATAATCTATGAGGATTGTATCAGTCATAGCATAACAGCCAGGAACGCCTTGCCTCAATGGTATTTATTGGTTAAAGCAGATGAAATAATAGGTTGTGCCGGACTGATTACCAATGACTTTATCAGCAGAGGAGATCTATACCCCTGGATTTGTGCTTTATTCATTGAGGAGGTACACCGGGGAAATGCCTATGGCTCCTTGCTCATGGATAAGGCAAAAACGGACACAAAAAAAGCCGGGTTCGAGTATTTATACCTCAGTACGGAACATATCGGATATTATGAGAAGTATGGCTTCCAATACATCGGACAAGGCTATCACCCGTGGAGAGAAGCATCCAGGATTTATGAAATTAAGGTATAGAAGCTTTACCAGCGCCCGCCAAATCTGAGCGGTGGATTAATGTCCTTCGGACATCTTTTGTTCCCGTAAAAGATAATTGTCTTCAGAAAGTTAAAGGATCATAAAACCTCATCATTGGCAACTTTGTATTCCTTAACTCCTGCCCCCCTTCAGCTTATCCTGCAGCTCATTTAGCTCATCCCATTTGTCGTTGGCGGCCAGGGCAGCCTGCTGGCTCCAGGTTTCCGGATCGTGCATTTTGTATCGGTTGCCGGCGGCTTCGAGAATATCTCTGAGTCTTTTCTGGCTACTGGCGGCTAAGTCCGTCCAGTTGTTGATACCGGCGGCTTTGAGGATGCCTTCGATCTTTGGCCCAATCCCTTCGATGATTTTCAAATCCTCCTCTTTTGGTTTAGCAGCAGATTTTTTGGGTGTGCCTTTCGTTTTAGGCGGATTGGTCATGAGTGCTTTTGCCTGCCCCACCCAATCATCCTTTTCAATTCGGCCAGGGAAATAACCGATCTCTCTGGTGATGTTTTCTATCTGAGCCTTATCGAATTGGCTGATCTGTTCGTAGGAATAGATACCGGCATCGTAAAGTTGCTGCTGGATAAAAGGCCCTACGCCTCCAATCTGGGTGAGGTCATCTTTTTGGGCACCGTCGGTCATGATCTTTTTCCTGAGGACTGTTTTTTCGGCAGCTATCCCGAGATCAGGTTCGGAAGCATCCGTTGAGGAAGCATGAATAGCTCCTACTTCGAGGGGAGGATTTCCTCCGGAGGCCTTAACTTCATTAATTCTGGCTTTGAGCATTTCATTTTCGGCAGATAACTTATCGAGCTTGGCTTCAAAAATTTCCATGCGGTTCAGGGTATCACTGGAAATGGTATCGTTTGGCGTAGCTACCGGAGCAGCGCGCAATGCTTCTATTTCAGCAGCCAGGTGTTCGTTTTGCGTTTTCAACCCAACGATCTGATCACTGAGTTCTTCGATGGTCGCCGCGTAGGTTCTGTTGGTCGCCTGTTCCCGTTCGAGTTCCGTGTTGAGGCCGTACACCTGGTTATAAATATTATCTTTTTCCCGCTCGAGCACCTGCATTTTATCTACGAGCGTGCGTGCTTCCTGTTGGGCTTCTTCCAGAGCCTGGTTTTTTTGCTGCAATTCATCCTGAACCAAAGTCAACTGTGCCTGCACTTCATCATGTTTAGTTTGGGCTTCACCGAGGTCTTTTCTCAATCGGCGTACTTTGGCAGTTCTCAGCAGAAAGCCAACCAATAATCCAAAAAGGAAAGCTACAATAGTGATAAACAGGATGGTATAACTTTCCTGAGATTCCATTTTATCAAAAAATTGCGTAAAATCCATTGCAAATATTTTTAGCGTTTTAATAGAGTTAATGTGTCAGACCATGAGAAAACCCCGAGGCTTTTTTAAGAATCCTTATCTGCTGGTACGGCATCTTCAATCACAAAATTAACCCGGCGGTTCTTCTGCCGACCTTCTGAAGTTTTATTGGAAGCCACAGGTCTTCTCTCGCCCTTGGAATCCACTTCAATATCAACGGCCACTCCGAGTTCCCGGAAATATTCCATGCTGCTCCTGGCCCTGCGCAGTCCAAGCTCATGGTTGTATTTCTTTTCCCCGATGTTATCCGTATGGCCAATGATGATCATTTTTTTATCGGGATGCTGGCTAAAATATATCTTAACCGAGTCTGCATATAAATGGAAAGGTTCTCCGGGCTTGAATTCGTCGGAGTCAAAGGCAAAATTAGCATCGGAAAACGTCATATTCCTGAACGTGAATTGCACTTTATCGTATTCATCAGGCACATCAGCCGTATACAGATCAAATAACAGTGGGGCCGATAAGGATTCATCCTCGCTAATGCCATGATCCAGGCTGATGCGGCTCTGTTCTACGCCTCGTTCGACGAGCAATTTCCTTATTTCATCTGCCCGGGCAACGCCCAGATTCTCAAAAAATCCTGGTTGAATATCTTTTTCACTCTCCCGGTAAAAAGCAGTAATGGTAAGCTTCCTCGTGGTGTCGGCATTAAGCAGGTAGGCCAGAGTATCCAGAAAAGATTGATTGTTCGCATTAAGCCTTGGTGCCTGTTGCCCTGCATCAAATGCAAATTCATCATAACCGTCGAGCAAAACAACGCCGTCATCTTTGAGTTGTAAGGTTTTCAGCCGAACATCCACAGGCTCTTCCACACAAAGCTGTTTTACATTACAAACGTAAAAATGCCTTGCCCAAAACAGAAATACACAAAACAATAAAAAGACTAAAAAAGCTAATCCTCTCATATGGCTTTATTTCAATATTTAAACCCGAAAGATTCAGCTTGTCTTGAAGACCTCAGCGGTCAACAAATAATCGGGTTAGTATAACCATAAAAGTAATAAAAAAACTGGTCATATTCAAAAGGAGAAATACTGTCTTGCGAATTTATTGTTTTTTCTCGCGAATCAATGCTCTTCCTGCAACAACTCAGTGATAAAAAGTATTTAGCTGTCCCGAAATGTTGCGCAGAGATTTTCTTTGCTGTTAACCACTTAAACCATAGGAACTCCTTGAACAACCTTTGAACTAAAAACACTCCGTCTCCCGTTGCTCCTCAATCTATCAACCTAATCCCCTCGCCGACTTCCACCTCAAACATCTGGGCCTCAATGCCAAATTTATCGAAGTAAGCTTTTTGGAGACTTTCCCAGACCGTTTGAACCTGATCTTTGTGGATGACATTGATGGTGCAGCCGCCAAATCCACCGCCGATCATTCTCGATCCAAGCACCCCATCCATTTCCCGGATATGATCCACCAAAAAATCGAGCTCTTCACAACTCACCTCATAATCGTAACGAAGGCCGGCGTGGGATTGCCACAAGTATTCTCCGAGGGCAACCATATCCCCTGTTTCAAGCGCCTTGACGGATTTCAGTACCCTTTTATTCTCTCTAAGCACAAAGCGGGCTTTGATGTAATCATCTTTATCTACACGATCCTCATAACCTTCAAGCAGGGTTTCATCAAAATCCTGGTAGGATTGTATCCGATCATCATCTTCTGCCAATAGATCCATCACCCTGTGGCAGGCGTTCCTGCGTTGATTAAAGGGAGAATTGACCAGGCTGTGTTTTACACATGTATTAAACAGGACAAAATGATAATCTCCTGTATCCAGCGGAACATAGGTATGACGGATGTGTTTAAAATCGAGCAACAAAGCGTGCCCGACTTTACCATTGAGAATGGAGTATTGATCCAGCAATCCTCCTTTTACACCAAAGCGGTGTTCTGCAGCCTGGGCAATGAACATCATTTCCCGCCGGCTAAGCCCAAAGTCAAACAACTCATTCAATCCAAACAACAATCCGCAATTCAATGCGGAGGACGACGACATACCGGCACCTATGGGAATATCGCTTCCGAAAGTACAATTAATACCTTTCACTTTATACCCGCGGTTTTCCAACTCAATAAACATGGTTTTAAAATACCCGGTCCAGTGGCCCTGGGGATAATCTTCTTCTCCCATTGGAAAATCTGCAGACTCTCCCAGATCAATAGCCCTGAGGTGCATCTGACCATCTTCACTTTCATCAAAAGCAAATACCATCGACTGCCCGACAGCTGCAGGAAGGGAGTACCCTAGGTTATAATCGGTATGCTCTCCGATAATATTAATTCTGGAAGGAGCCTTCAACATCAGGGCAGGTACTCCGAATAATGCTTTATGCTGTTTTTTTACCTTTTCAGTCATTATTGATTTGAATGTTTTTGTTTGAAATCAAGTGCTTAAGATATAAAATCATAGATAATATAAAGGTGAAATGAATAAATTAAAAAATCGCATTCCTGCAACCCTTGGAAGAACAGTCTGTCTTTTACAAACGGACTGATTGAGAAACTTTTACTAACAGAACCTCGTATGAGGCAAATAAGGACAGTGAGTAGTTTGGCTTGATTTTACCATTATTAACTTTGAAATAAACATACGATACTGCCTGCCGCCGACGTTACCATATGGTTCTCTCTAAATGATTTTATCGCCTGATGAAAAAAACACTTTTAAGCACCTTTTTCTGTTGCCTGACTTTTTTTGTTTTGGCCCAGGAAGCGACAAACCCTGACCTGTTAAAAAAACAAATTACTGCTTTCAAAGTGGAGGAAGCTCCGGATATCGACGGCGACCTTTCTGATGAAGCCTGGTTAAAATCGGAATCCATCGCCTCCGGTTTCATTACCCTCGATCCTGTTTTTGGCAACCAAGCCACCCTTCCTACGGAAGTTAAGGTCCTGTACGACAATACCGGTATTTATGTGGGTGCCATGATGTACGACAACCAACCCGACAGTATCCGGCATGAGCTGGTTCAGCGCGATGGTATCGGTGCTGCCGACTGGTTTGGTGTATTTATCGATCCTTATAAAGGCGGCATTAACGGTATGGAATTTATCGTCACGGCTGCGGGAGTTCAATTTGATGCTCTGGCTACACCCAACGGGGAGGATGAAGGATGGGATGCCGTATGGGTAAGTGCTGTGCGCATCACGGATGAAGGATGGGTGGCAGAAATGAAAATCCCCTACTCTGCCCTGCGTTTTCCAAACAAGGAAAAACAACAGTGGCATATCAACTTCGGTCGAAAAATTGACCGCAGCCAGGAAAAAGTTTTTTGGAGCGAGATAAATCCTGCGATCAACGGCTTTCTTAATCAGTCGGGTTTGATGAATGGCATTGAAGGCATAAAAAGTCCGGTGAGATTATCCGCAACGCCTTTTTTGGCCGTGTATGGCATTCACTCCAAAGAGCAGAACGATGCCGGATCTTTTGATCACCATTTCGGTCGTTCCATCAATGGCGGCATGGACATCAAATATGGTATTAATGATGCCTTTACTCTGGACATGACCCTCATTCCTGATTTTGGAGAGGCCCGCTCCGATCAGGAAATTCTAAACCTCGGACCATTTGAAAGAAGATATGATGAAAATCGCCAGTTCTTTACCGAAGGTACCGACCTTTTCAGCAAAGGCAATCTTTTTTATTCCCGAAGAATCGGTGGTTCCCCTTTACATCAATCGGCAATCTATGATGATTTGAAAGATGGTGAAGAAGTTATTTCCAATCCTTCACAAACTTCCCTGTTCAATGCCACCAAGCTTTCCGGCAGGACATCCAAAGGTTTGGGTGTCGGATGGTTTAATGCCACAGCAGCCAGAGAGGTGGCTACCATCAAAAATGCGGAAGGAGGTACTCGGGAATTTCAGACATCACCGTTGACCAACTATAATGTTTTTGTCCTGGATCAAAACCTCAAAAACAACTCGTCCGTTTCCCTGATCAATACGACAACCATGAGGGAGGGGGATGACTACGATGCCAATGTTACCGGTACCGTTTTTGATCTTCGAAATAAAAAAATGAGCTACGGCATCGAAGGCCAGGGGGTTGTCAGCCAAAAATATTATATGGACAGCACTGCACTGGGGCATACTTTTTCCCTGGAATTGAAAAAGATCAGTGGTAATCTCAACTGGGGACTCAGTTATTCTGAAGAAAGCCATACTTATGATATCAATGACCTCGGTTTTTTGTACAATAATAATGAACGCTCTACCAACTTCTGGGCAGATTACACCATTTTCAACCCCAAAAACGATAAATTTAACCGACTTAACTTTGGATTCCACACCAGTTATGACCGATTATACCAACCCAATACGTTTACAGAATGGGGGCTTAACTTCTGGGCCTGGGGACAAACCCGAAACTTTTGGAACATCCAGGCCTGGACTTACGTTGAACCTGTTGGAGGGTTTGATTATTTCGAACCCAGAGTTACAGGCCGCTATTTTCAGACCCCCACCTATGGTAGTGCTGGCTTCAACATCAATTCTGACCGTCGTAAAAAAATACGTCTGTGGATCAATGGCCGTTTTGGCCAATTTGGAGACCCTGGCAGGTATGAATGGCGCCTGGCAATAGGTCCTACTTTCCGCATGAGCAACCGATTTTCCTTTGGATTCACCACCGAAAACGCCAAAGCTATCAGACAAATCGGTTTTGTCAATCACCTCGAAACCGGTGAAAATGGTGCTGACCCCGATGTGATCTTTGGCCGCAGAGACCGCACCACCATAGTGAACAACCTTTTTACCAGTTACACCTTCAACAATAAGATGGCACTGACTTTCCAGTTATACCATTACTGGTCCAAAGGGAAATATTCAGATTACTATTTACTTACGGAAGATGGACAACTCGGCGAGACTGACTATTTCGACCACCACGATTTCAATTTCAATGCTTTTAATATTGATTTGCAGTACCGCTGGCGTTTTGCTCCGGGAAGCGATATTTTCGTCGTTTGGAAAAATGCCATTTCCAATAGTAACGATGAGGCAAACCTGCAATACTTTGAAAATGTTAACTCCCTGTTCTCCAGTAACCTCAACAACCAGGTTTCCGTGAAAGTCATCTATTATCTTGACTACTTGTATTTTACTAAAAAATAAACAAGGAGCCAGTGAATTGGCCCAGTGACCCAAAACCCGATCGCTGAGTCTACCTGGCAGCAGACAGGTTTGAAGCACAGTGGAAAAATCGGTGAGCGAATCAACTTTCTACGAGATTTGTCTAAGCACCATAAAAATTAGTTCTGTTTTGATGAGGCTGTTCGGGTAGATTCAGGCAGTCTTTTTTTACTTCGACAAGGTTTCGCCTTCCCTTTCCCATGTCCGAACAAAGGCAAAACCTTGAAAAATACTTCTTTGCTACTTCTTGTAAAAACACCCAATCCCCAGAATTGCAATCGTCGGAGCAATGATGAGATTTATGAAAGACATCAAATGCCAGGGCGCGTAGGAAGCATAGGAAATTCCCAGTGCCGTAGTCGCAAAAATGGTACTCGCCGTCCAGGGCAATGCACTTTCCAGCATCGTGCCGTAATCTTCGATGGACCGGGACAGGACTTTTCGTTCAATCTTCAACTCATCGTATTTGTGCTTAAAAGCATCGCCAATGATGAAGCTGGTGGCGTATTGGTTGGAAGTCAATGCATTGGTGAGACCGGTAGCAAACAAAGAGCTGAGAATCGTTTTGGCTCTGGTATTGGCAAAGGCAAATAGTTTGTGTACCAGCCTTGGCATTGTATCCATAAGATCCAGAACACCGATGAAAACAAAAACGAACAATGCAAAAACAATCGGTTCTATTAAGGCATATAAACCTCCCCTTTCAAATAGCTCATGGATTCTTTCGGGCATGATGTCTGCATAAGCTGTCATTTCCAGATCAAACCCGTGTAATAAAGTAGTGATCACATGATCGAGTGAAAAGGGTTGAAAGATCAAAGCCAATCCCGCCGCCAGTAACGTACAGCCAATCAAGGTCGGCAACGTGGGCCATTTCCGGAACGAACCGATCAGTACAAAAACAGGGGGTAGTAAGAGTAGCAGGTTAAAATTGAATAATGTAGCTATATGAGTCAGGGTCGCCTGTACCTCCGGATTATTGCCTTCCGTAATTTGAGGGGGCTCAACCCAGCCCATGATCAAAAACACTATCGCGGCAATAATGGCCGAGGGCAGGGTCGTGTACATCATGGATCGTATATGATCATACAAATCGACACCGGTGGCCATGGCCGCCATATTGGTCGTATCTGATAATGGAGAGAGTTTGTCCCCAAAAAAGGCACCCCCGATGATGGCTCCGGCGGTAATACCCAGATGCGCATCCTTGGCCACAGCCACTCCCAAAACCACAACGCCAACCGTTCCAATGGCGCCCCAGGAAGTCCCGGTAAGCAAAGAAAATACGATCAAAATGACAAAGGCAAGGAAATAGATCAGGGAAGGCGCTATCCACTTAAGACCATAATAAATGAGCATTGGAATGGTTCCTGAAATGATCCATGAGCCTATGATCAATCCAATACAAAAGAGAATCAGGATCGCCGGAAAAGCTTTGGCCAGTTTATGGGAAATTGCCGTCTGAATATCCGGCCAGGGAAACTTGAGGATCAACAATTGTCCTATGGCAAAACTCGCCGCCAACAGGAATATCATCTCCAATGGCAAATTAGGTTGCCCCCATACATTGGGCCTCAATACCACACCATAAATGATCAACAACAATAAAAACAGAATAGGCAAAATGGCAGCGCTAAAGCGAATAGGATGTTTGGTGTCCGACATGTGTCTATGGGTTTTTAATTACGGTGGACGACTGACGGTAGACGACTGACGGTGGACGACTGACGGTGGACGACTGACGGTGGTCGACTGACGGTGGTCGACTGACGGTGGACGACTGACGGTAGACGACTGACGGTGGTCGACTGACGGTGAACTCCAGGCAAAATAAACATAATTTGAGTTATTACCCGCTTTTCAATAAATTTACCTTGAAAAGAACAGCATGACCAAACCAAAAACAAAACTTAAATGATTGAGACATCAAAATTCCGGAAGGGCTCATCTTCCGATCCACAGCTTATTTAAGCAGGAAAATTGGCCAAAAGCTTTATGAAAAACCTATACCGTCCCGAGTTTGTCGAAGACCTCTTTGACAAAATGAGTGCCTCCTACGCCCGTATGAACTACATCACTTCCTTCGGGTTCAGTTCCCGTTGGAGAAGACAATGTGTGCAAAGTATAGATATTCCTACAGGTGCATCCGTCGCGGACCTCATGACGGGTATGGGGGAGTGTTGGTCCTATATTTTCCGGCAAACAGGCAAAGACGGAAAAATCATAGCCCTGGACTTTTCAGGAGGTATGCTGCAACATGCCCAAAAACGAAAGTCAACCATGTCCGGGTTTGACATCGAGATAGTCAATGCCAACGTATTTGATAACGATATTCCGGACAATTCGATGGATGCTGTGATTTCCGGTTTTGGGATCAAAACTTTCTCTGAAAGTCAACTCAGGGCCCTGGCTACGGAAATCTACCGAATGTTAAAACCGGGCGGCAAATTTTCCCTGGTAGATGTCTCCGTACCCAATGGCAACCTCCTGCGAAGCTTATACCTGTTTTATTTGAAAAAGATCATCCCAATACTGGGTTGGTTATTCCTCGGCAATCCGGAAACCTATAAAATGCTGGGAATCTATACGGAAGAGTTTCAGAATGCTGCCAATGCCGCAGATATCTTCCGGAGACAAGCTCTGGAAGTAGATATGACCAGCTATTTTTTCGGTTGCGCCACAGGGATCAGAGGGAGGAAACAGTATCAGTTGGCAGCCGATAACAATCAACAACCGGGTTAATACCCCAGCAGCATCCTCATCTGCTCCGCCACCTTGTCTTTGGATGGAAACATTTCCATTTCCATAACAGAATTCAGGGGAATGGCTGGCACTTCTTTGGCGCCGAATACTTTGACGGGTGCATCGAGGTATTCGAAACATTCGGACTGGATGCGACCGGCAAGGCTTTCTGCAAAAGAGTTGCGGGCAACATCTTCGGTAACGATCAGTATTCTGCCATGTTTTTTGGCGGCGGTGAAAACAGCGTCTTCATCCAAAGGAGCCAATGTCCTCAAATCGAGAACCTCAATTTTCCCGGGATGTGCTTCGGCTCCATTGAGTGACCAATGTACCCCGCGTCCATAGGAAATCACCAGCAGGCTTTCCCCTTGCTCAACATAATTTGCTTCGGCCTCGAGGGCAATACGGGCTTTACCAAACGGAATGGCGTAATCCCTGTCCGGTTCTACGGTCATTGCAGCTTTGGTGCCGCTCACTTTTGACCAGTATAAGCCTTTATGTTCAAAAATAACTACAGGATTAGGGTCAAGCCATGCCGACTTCATCAATCCCTTCATATCGGCAGCAGTACTTGGATAGGCAATTTTAATGCCCCGGATATTCGCCACTACCGTTTCAACACTGGAAGAATGGTAAGGTCCTCCACTTCCGTAAGCGCCAATAGGCACCCTGATCACGCAACTGACGGGCCACTTACCCTGGGACAGGTAACAGGACCGACTAACCTCTGTAAATAACTGATTCAGGCCCGGCCAGATGTAATCCGCAAACTGTACCTCAACGATCGGTTTCAATCCAACTGCTGACATACCAACCGTACTGCCAATAATGAACGCTTCCTGGATGGGTGTATTGAAGACGCGGTTTTTGCCAAAACGCTGTGAGAGGGTTGCTGCTTCTCTGAAAACACCCCCCAGGCGATGGCCCACATCCTGTCCATAAAGTAAACAATCATGGTTATCTTCCATCAGTTCTTTCACAGCATGCAGGGCAGCATCTACCATGACAACGGTGTTGTTGCCCTCCCCTGCTCTTTGCCCGCGCTCCTCCGTTACCGCGGGGGGAGCAAAGGCATGATCGAATAAAGTCTCCGGTTTTGGATCTTCTGCATTTTGGGCTTTTTCGAAATCGAGAGCAACCGTTTTTTGAGCCTTATTAACCAATTTTTTCAACTGGCCTTCGGTTACCCCACGATCCAGCAATTGATTCCAGAAAAGCGGGAAAGGATCCCGCAATTGGTGTTCTTCCAGATCGTCGCGATACCATTCTTTGCGAACACCGGAGGTATGGTGATTGAGCAATGGCACTTTCGCGTGAATGAGAAAGGGCCGGCGTTCCCTGCGAACCGTTTCATAAACTTCTTTGACCGTTTTGTAACATTCAAAGAAATCACTGCCGTCAATACTGCGGCTCTCTACCCCATGAAATCCTTTGATATATTCATCTGCGTCCTGAGCGCGGGTTTCTGCTGCGTTGGCAGAAATATCCCAGCCATTATCCTGAACCACATAAACGATAGGCAGTTGTTTCAAGGCAGCCATCTGGAAAGCTTCAGCCACTTCCCCTTCCGTAACAGATGCATCTCCTAAAGAACATACAACCAGAGGTGCTTCTTCATTTTCGTAGGAGACCATTCCTTCCACCTCTTTGTACCACATGCCCATGGCAGCACCGGTGGCGGGAATGGCCTGCATTCCTGTGGCAGAGGACTGATGCGGGATCTTTGGCATATCCGGTCTGCGGAGACTGGGATGGCTGTAATAGGTGCGTCCTCCGGAGAAAGGATCGTCGGCTTTCGCCATCAACTGCAACATCAATTCATAAGGCTCCAGGCCCATCCCCAGCAAAATGGATTCATCCCGGTAATATGGCCATACATAGTCCTGTGGCAGCAATTGCATACCAACAGCTAACTGTATGGCTTCGTGACCCCGGGAAGTGGCATGAACGTATTTGGAAACCAATTTGAAATGATCTTCAAAAAGTTCGGTCATAGCTTTGGAAGTAGCCATAAGCTCGAAAGCTTTCAGGTATATTTTTTTGGACATTATTGGTTGGGCTGCAATCATGATGATTGAATTTAATTTGGTAAAGGCTCAGGTCTTCATTCAGCCGGGAAACTATTTTTTTTATAATTTAAAAACGTCTAAATAACTTGCCATATTTTAGTGAAAATCTGACAATAAAACAAGTTTTTGGGTAAATAATCAGAGAAATCTCTGGGTGTTTTTTTCTTTTGCTCCTCCTGACAATCCAACTCTTCTAACCATCTCCCGGAGGCTTTGGTAATTGCCTCATACAGTCGACAAATCTGCGATGATTAAAAGGGGTCTTTGTCGTCGCCACTTTGAGCATTTCCGAAGCAACGCATTGGGCAATAACCAATTTGGCATCGGCTTCAGCAAACCCCTCACTAATCAAACGCTTCAAAGTTTCCCTTGTTTCCGGAGGGTCATTTTTTTTCAACTGCTCTTCCACAGTACTGAGAAAAACTTCTTTAAAAAAATCTGGTTGCATGCTGGTTCCTGGTTGTTGAGAACTGGTACGGAAGATTAAACTACTTACCCTTAAACTTAGAAATAGCCTTGACAGCATAATCAGACAAAATCAGTTTTCCGCTCATCTCGGCTCTTTTCTCCAGTAGTTCGTCCCAATGATCGGCTTCTTCCCAAAAGGCTTTTTTTAACAGGCGCATGGCTTCCGGATTGCTGCCCGCCAATCTTCCTGCCAGGGAATCGATATAATCATCCATGTATCCGATCTCATCAAACAACTCATCAAAGAGACCTTTTCTCTGGGCCCATTTGGCAGTTTTCCATTCTGTAGCATTGATGGCGAGCAGGGTCATCGCCGACTTGCCTATCTTTCGTTCCACTGCCGGTCCGACGACAAAAGGGCCGATACCCACTGCCAGTTCGGACAACTTAACCGAGGCATATTTGGTAGCCATGCAATAATCCATAGCGGAAGCCAGACCTACGCCGCCGCCTACAGCTTTGCCCTGGACCCTGCCAATGATAAATTTAGGGCATTTGCGCATCGCATTGATGACATTGGCAAATCCCATGAAAAACTTCTTGCCTGTATCATAATCTTTGATGGAAATCAGTTCATCAAAACTTGCCCCGGCACAAAAAGTACGTTCTCCGGCGCTTTTGATGACAATGACCTTTATGTCAGGATTTTCTCCCGCCGCTGTTATGGCGTCTGCAAATTTTTTCAGTAAACGTCCAGGCAGAGAATTATGCGCCGGATGAGCAAAGGTAATCGTAGCGACACCCCTGGCATCAATCTGAGTATCAATTGATCCTAATTCGGTTTTATTCATAATGTCAGGAAATTTTTCTACACTTTAACCAATAATGACTTTGTGATTAAGAACAAAAATCAGTTAAATGTGTTTGTGAGCAAAGATAATTTTTAATTTTCAATTTAAACATTCCGGAAGGTTAAAAAGAAAACAGTTACAAAGGTTTTTTTACCGGATTTACTGATTTTTCATGACTTTGTTTTGCTAAATCCAGCTTGACAAACCTGGAGACCCCTAAATTGTCGGGAAACGCTTACTTTTGAAAAAAAATTAGTTGACATATGTATATTTTGCTGATCAGCATAGTTATTGGCCTTTTTTGTGCCATGCTTTTTTTGAACGTTTATTTCAGGGTTAAGGTGTTGAAGTCTTATAAGAAACTCGTGCAAAACAAAGTGGAGTTCGGAGCCAAACATGTTTTTAATAATAAAAAGATGGAAGAGGAAATATTCCCCCGCTACCCGCATATGCAAGACGAGATAGCTACCTTCTCCAGCCATATCAAATATTCCATCCGAATGGCCACTGTATTGATTGCGCTCATCACTGCTTTCGGGGCAATTTTGATGTATTATCGGTGAGGGATTGAGGAAGCAACTTTTAATCAGGGGATTGTTCAATTAACCGTGTCTCAAAATCAAAAAATCCTTGATAATCAATAACAATCCCATATAAAAACCTTGAAAAATTTGAACCGCTTCAGCCAGCCAACCATCAACCCTGGCTCCGCTTCCACCATTTCACCAATTCAAACCAGGTGACAAATAGGAAGCCCGTAATAATACAAACCAGCAATTGTTGCCCGCTAAGGGATTCCATTTCAAAAAACCGGGTCAATGGCTCCACATACAATAAGGCTGCAGAAATCAATACGGTAAACCCAATGATCCATAATACAAGATTGTTTTTATAACGCAGCGTTGTGAAAATGGAAAAATAAAACGACCGATTGACCAGGGTCAGGAAAATGTTAGACGAGATCATGGTCGAAAATACCATTGCCCTGGTCTGGAGTTCACCGAAGCCATGATAAACAGCATATTGATAGACCAGTAAAATACCCAGGGTTATGATTACCCCCTGGATAATGCTGGTAGTCAACTCCTTCCCGTTGAAAAAAGTAGTCGTAAAAAGTCTGGGTTTTTGGACCATGGTATTGGCTTCCATAGGTTCGTTTTCATAGATGATGGAACAGGTCGGCCCCATGATCAATTCGAAGAGAATGACGTGGACCGGGGTGAAAATATTAGGGTATATCCAACCCAAGGCCAGCGGGATGAATACCATCAGGATAATCGGGATATGAATCGAAATGATATACCTGATGGCCTTTTTCAAATTGCTGTATATTCGTCTTCCCATGGCAATGGCGTCCACCATCTTGGAAAGGTCATCTTCCAGCAATATAAGGTTGGCCGCCTGTTTGGCAATTTCAGTTCCTTTTTGGCCCATGGCAATACCAATATGCGCTGCTTTCAAGGCAGGACCGTCATTGACCCCGTCTCCTGTCATGGCGACAACTTCATTTCTTTTTTTCAAGGCATTGATAATCCTCATTTTAGCTTCCGGGAACATGCGGGTGAAAAGATTGACTTCATCGACCAGCGTTTCGAGCTCTTCATCACTTTTCTGCATCAACTCCTGACCTTCAATGGTTTTTTGGTGAGCATCAAAACCTATTTGTCCGGCTATGGCCATTGTCGTCTTTGAATTATCTCCGGTGACTATTTTAACCTTGATGCCTGCTTTTTCAAATTGGTTAAAAACGGTTTCGATATTTTTTTTCGGAGGGTCGTAAAAGGCAACAAGGCCTTTAAAATCAAAGGTAAACTGTTCTTGATTGGCAGGGTAATCCTCTCCCTGGAATATGGCCTCCCCCACACCTAAAACGCGGTAGCCTTCTTCAGCCAAAGTGTGGACTGCGGTTTCGACCTGATGTTTTTGCTGTTCAGACAAACTGGAAATACGCATAAAGGCCTCCGGTGCGCCTTTGGCTGCGATAATACGATCCCCGGCTGCATGCTTAAAAATATGGGTCATCATGGGGGGTTTTCCACCGATGGGATATTCATGAACCATTTTATAATCAGGCCTTTCATCCTCTGATTGGAACTTTTGGTATGCCTGGTGCAAGGCGATTTCCATCGGGTCAAAAGGGATGGGTTCGCTCGCCCACATGGCCATGCGGATGAGTGCTTTTTCGGCTTGCCCCAAGTGCTCCTCAACATCAAGGATATTTCCGGTTTCCAAAAGAAAGACCTTTGCCAGGCTCATCCTGTTTTCGGTGATGGTTCCGGTTTTGTCGGTACAAATCACAGTCGCACTTCCAAGGGTTTCTACTGTTTTCATCTGTTTAACCACGACTCCAAGCTTCATCAATCTCCAGGCGCCTAATGCCATGAAGGTGGTAAATGCAACCGGAATTTCTTCCGGCAAAATGCTCATGGCCAGGGTAAGGGCATTCAGTAAACTGTCTAATAAATCGGAAGACCTGAGATAATTCAAAGCCCATACGATCACAAAAACAATGGCCCCTATGATGACCATTTTTTTTACAAAATCATTGATCTGGACCTCAAGAGGTGTCTTTTCTTCCGCGATTTCTTCAATGCTGCTACCTACTTTGCCAATAGCAGTAGCATTGCCAATGGCCGTTACTGATGCGATGGCCAGACCACTGACCACCGTAGTACCTCTGTAAATTGTATTATCCTTTTTTGTTTTGTCTTTATAAACCGAAAAAGACTCTCCGGTCAAAATGGATTCATTCACCGAAAAATCATTGGAATGTACAATGGTGCCATCGGCAGCTATAACAGCCCCTTCTTCCACCATGAGGCTGTCCCCAATGACCAGCTCATCACTTTGGATCCTGACAACTTCTCCATTTCGGATAACCTGGCTATGAGGCTGGGCAAAAGTCTTCAACTTTTCAAGGGCAACTCTACTCCGGGAATCCTGGTAAAGCGAAATAGCCGATACCAGCACGAGCGCAGCCACCAGGAAAAGAGCATCCCCGGTATTACCTGTAATAAAATAAATGGATGAGGCTACCAATAACAATAAAATCATAGGTTCCTTTAGAAACCCTCGAACGGCCGTCCATAAGCGATGCTCTTTCTTGTAAATCAACTCATTGGAACCATGCGCCTTTTTGGATTGAAGGACTTGTTCATCTGTTAACCCCGGAATATTGAAATTATCTACTGACATAATATTTCCTTGAATTTCACAAGGTACATTTCAACTTCGATAAGAAATACCATTTTTATAAAAAATAGTATTTCTAAATAACCTGCCACCGAAGCTACCTCAACAAATTCACTCCACCCTCCATTTCCACTGTTCTCCAGCGGTTATTTTCATAAACATTAAACGACATAAACCATACATAATACCCCTCTCCGGCAGGCTCTCCCCGATAATTGCCCTCCCATCCCTTATCAGAACTGTCAGACTCAAAAATCATGCCTCCCCAGCGATCAAAAACAATCATTCTAAAATCCGTTAGCGGACAATCCGAATAGGCCTGTAAATAATCATTAATGCCATCATCGTTGGGAGAAAAGGCATTGGGAACATAGACATCACAAACCTCACATTCAAAAATGGTAGCCTGGTCCGTTACTTCTTCACAATCATTATAGGCTCTTACGCTATAAATACCCGCTTCCTGCACGATATAAACCTGTTCCTCACTACCGTCCTGCCATTCGTAAGCAGCCATTGTACCCTCTCCACCAAAGGCATCCAGCCGGATATCATACCCCGGACAGAAAAAAGTATCCCTACCCAAATCAAGACGTATAGAATCCAGAATGAAGACATTTATGCTATCGAGAATATCGCTGCAGGCAGTTTGTATAAAAACCTGATAGTTTCCGCTTTGGGACACCGTATATAAAGGCGAGGTAGTCCCATCCTGCCATTGATAGGCAGCCCCGGCCACCGTAAGGTCGAAATCCAAAGTTTGCCCATGACATAAAACCGTATCAGGCCCAAGGTCAAATAAGGGTTCTTCAATAAACTCCACCCGTATGTCATCGGTAATGGTCTCACAGGGCGTAATCACTGTCACAGCATAAGTTCCTGTTTCAGTTATGATCCTGCCGGGAGCAGTACTGCCATTGTCCCAAAAATAATCAGCTTCATCCGGATGGGTAACATCGAGGTATAAAGTATCACCGCCACACAAAACCTGATCTGCTCCGAGTTCTGTAGCGAGAGGCAGGTAATATTGAATGGAAATTTCATCGCCAACAGTCCCACAGGCATTCGTTACCTCAACATGATATTCTCCGGAAGCGGATACGTCAAAATTGGCCTGCTCACTGCCGTCCTGCCACAGATAAGCAGCCAGGTCATTATAGGCACTCAGTGTGATCAACTCGCCCGGGCAGGGCCGCACATCGGGACCAAGATCTACAACAGGTACATCCATCTGTACCACCACTTCGACCGAATCAACCCCCGTGCCGCATAAAGCTGTTACGGTGACAGCATAAATACCCCCCGTGGATATGGTGAGTTGGGCATTATTGCTGCCATCTTGCCAATTATATTCTACAGCATCCGGAAAGGTAGCATCCAGCACCAGTGTATTGCCATCACAAAGCAGGGTGGTATCCGGACCAATATCAGGATTCACGGCAATTGGCACCACCACATTAAAAGGCAGAAATTGTGATTGTGCCGGATTATCACAGAGATCCAGTACCTCCCCAGCACCATCCGTAAGCAAGGCCAGCTGGTATTCCCCAAGTCCTTGTAATGGTGGATCTACCGTGAGGGTAAAAGTACGTTCATAATTACCTCCCAGGTCACAGCCAGTAGAGGACAAACTTACCGTATAGGGTCCGCCAGGGCCCGCCAGGGCAAAATTAGCAGCCTCAATAGTACTGCACTGGATGTATTCTGAGAATTCTATGGTAATGGTATTTTCGTTACACTCATCCGGAGCGATGACCTCGGAAACCTCAGGGATCGTTTCGTCAAAAATGCCTATCCCCGAAGAACTTCCGAAATCAATGGTATAACCATTTTCAGAACCGGTCCAGTTGGATACCATCAAAACATAGGTGTTGCCCTGTTGCATAGGAACAAAATCGTTGAACGGAGTACTCCCGGCAAACTGGGAAGGGGGATTGGCAAAACAACCAGGGCCCTGTACATTCCAGTTGGAATCTCCGTTGGCTCCTGTAGGCCCGTGACAACCAGACCCGCCGGCTGCATTGCAACTGACTTCCAGACTTGGATCGGTAAAAATATCCGCACAAGTCGCATTGGTGATATCGTAGAGCGCCCAGTCATAATCATCATCAAGATCATTGGGCGTTATCACGAAACCCAGATTGCCATCTTCATTAGCCGTAAAAACATACCAAATAGAATTGATCTCTCCATCCGTACAACTACTTGCCCCATTAATTTCACCAGGATAATTGCCTGTTCCGGTTGGCGAATCAGTTTCAACATATACCTGCTGACATACGGGGATTGCTCCCAGACAGTCCTGAATGGTGGGGGCCTGAGCCTTCAGTAACACCCCAAAGAAAAGCAAACAAAAGAGGGAAATCAGTCCTTGGCGCATAGTTTTTTTCCGTAATATAAAGTTTTTTGAGCTTTGGAAACTAATTTGGGCGGAATTTGGTATTAAGGTTGTCGAATTTTGGTTTCGCGTAACAGGTTACAAGTCAAACCCGCAACCCGTAAACCGTAACCCGCAACCCGATTCAATGGAAAAAACCCTACGCCTCATTTCAGATGCCATCCGCGGAAAGGAACTGGACTTTACTTCCGGTAATATCAACCGCGCCATAATACTGCTGGCCATTCCCATGGTTCTGGAGATGTTGATGGAATCTCTATTTTCCATCGTTGATATTTATTTTGTGGGCCAGGTAAGCGTGGATGCTGTGGCCACTGTAGGCCTTACGGAATCCGTCAACACCCTGGTATACGCTATGGCAATGGGCCTGGCGATGGCTGCTACGGCCATGGTTTCCCGCCGGGTTGGCGAAAAGAAAAAAGAAGAAGCTTCCCATGCAGCCGTTCAGGCGATTCTGATCAGCATAGGTTTATCTGTCATAATAGGCATTCCGGCCTTAATATTTGCCGAGGATATCCTCCGGTTTATGGGGGCCACAGAATCCGTGGTTTCAACCGGCGCGAACTATACCCGGATTTTACTTGGTGCGAATATCGTGATCATTTTGTTGTTCGTCAATAACGCCATTTTCCGGGGAGCAGGAAACGCCAACCTGGCCATGCAATCCCTGTGGATAGCTAACATTTCCAACATCATTCTGGATCCTTTATTTATTTTCGGCATTGGCCCTTTCCCGGAAATGGGCGTCACCGGTGCTGCGGTTGCAACTACCATCGGCAGAGGTATTGGTGTGGCTTACCAGACTTGGTTACTGACCAGAGGCAAGGGCATTTTAACCCCTAAAAAAAACTCTTTGTTTGCCGACTGGAAAATTATCCGCAAACTGCTGGACGTTGCTTCTACCGGAGCAGGGCAGTTTCTCATTGCTTCAGCCAGCTGGGTATTCCTGATGCGCATAACCGCCAACTTTGGCAGTGAAACTGTTGCCGGTTATATCATTGCTATTCGCATACTGATCTTCACCCTGCTGCCCGCCTGGGGCATCGCCAATGCGGCAGCTACCCTTACCGGTCAAAATCTGGGGGCAGGCAAACCAGACAGGGCCGAAAAATCCGTATGGCGAAGTGCTTTTGTCAATATGCTTTTTTTGTTGACGGTTTCCATAATCTATTTCCTCTTTTCGGCAACCTTGATCAGCTTCTTCACGGATGATCCGAAGGTTATTGAAGCAGGGACACTGAGCCTGAGAATATTTTGTGCCGGTTATGTCTTTTTTGCCTATGGCATGGTGGTCAGTCAATCGTTCAACGGAGCAGGAGATACCCGAACCCCAACCATCATCAATATCTTCTGTTTTTGGCTCATAGAAATTCCCCTGGGTTATTTTCTTGCCATAAGCCTGGGCTGGGAGCTCGCCGGTGTTTGCTGGGCCGCGGCTATCAGTGAGACCCTGCTGGCAATCATTGCCGTCATCATTTTCCGAAGAGGCAAATGGAAAACCGTGAAGATTTAGCAAAAATTAAACCCTTGCTTACAAAATGTAGCGGGTAAAAATGGAGTTTAGCCTATAGTCTTTTACCTTTAGACTTCAATTGGCTTTTATGGACCTGAGCGTAATTATTGTCAACTACAATGTCCGCTATTTTTTGGAGCAGGCTTTGCTTTCTGTAAGGAAGGCATCAAGCGGGCTTAAGGTGGAGGTGTTTGTCGTTGACAATAATTCGGTGGATGATTCGGTGGTTATGGTTCGCGAGAAATTCCCTGAGGTCAAACTGATCGTCAATAAAGATAATCCGGGGTTTTCCATCGCCAATAACCAGGCCATTCGTCAGTCTTCCGGCAGGTACGTTCTACTGCTCAATCCGGATACAATCGTCGAGGAGGACACTTTTGAGAAGTGTGTTAAATTTATGGATACCCATCCGGAAGCAGGAGGACTCGGTGTACGCATGATCGACGGTTCCGGTAAGTTCCTGCCGGAATCAAAGCGGGGGTTCCCTTCTCCTTTCGTAGCCTTTGCCAAATCTTTTGGTTTATCAAAGATCTTCCCTAAATCAAAACTCTTCAACCACTACCATTTGGGGTATCTCGACGAGTTTGAAACCAATGAGATCGAAGTCCTTGCCGGTGCTTTCATGCTCATGCGCCGATCGGTACTGGATAAAGTAGGGCTACTGGATGAAGCCTTTTTTATGTATGGAGAAGATATAGACCTCTCCTACCGGATCATCAAGGGCGGGTATAAAAACTATTACTTTCCGGAAACCAGCATTTTGCACTACAAAGGGGAAAGTACCAAAAAAGGGAGTCTAAATTACGTGCGTGCCTTTTATAATGCGATGATCATTTTTGCCCGAAAACATTTTCATGGTCAAAAAGCCAGGGTTTTTGTTTTTATGTTGCAGGTGGCCATTTACCTGAGAGCGTTCATAACCCTGATCGGCAATTTTTTCAAAAAAGCTGCCCAACCCCTGCTGGACGCTGTTTTGATTTATGTCGGCATGTATTTCCTCAAGAACTTCTGGGCGAACTACCATTTCAAACAACCCGATTATTACGACGACAGCATCCTCTATTTCAACTTCCCGCTCTACATCCTGATCTGGATCACTTCCATCTATTTCAGTGGCGGTTATGATACCAAATCCGGGATTAGCAAAGTTGTTCGGGGGGTACTTGTCGGCACGGTGATGCTTGCGGCCATTTATGGCTTCCTCAACCTGGAATACAGACCTTCCAGGGCTTTGATCCTCCTGGGAGCTGTGTGGAGCCTTATCGCTACCACCGGCATCCGTTTACTTAAACATTTCGTCAAAAACGGTAATTTAAAGATCAGCGACACCCCCGTTAAAAACCTGGTCATCGTAGGTTCTGTGGAAGAAAGTAAACGGGTTTTGGACCTCTTGCACCAGGTCCAGGTAAGGCCCAATTTTATTGGAACGGTCGCCCCCGGAAGTACTGACGACCCCGACTACCTGAGCAGCCTGCACCAGTTGCAGGAGGTAGCCCACATCTATAAAACCGACGCCATCATTTTTTGCGGCAAAGACGTCCCCGCCCAGGATATCATGCAATGGATGACACGACTCGGGCCCTCCATTGAGTACAAAATCGTTCCCGAAAAAAGCATGAGTGTGATCGGCAGCTCTTCCAAAAATACGTCAGGGGAATTGTACACCATTGACATTCATTTCCATATCGCCGAAAAATCATCTGTCAGGAATAAACGGTTGACCGATCTGTTACTTTGTGGTTTCTTAACGGTTACCCTACCCGTTCAGTTATTGATCATCCGGCAAAAAAGTGGCTTAATAAAGAATATATTTACCGTCCTGCTCGGACGAAAAAGTTGGGTGGGCTACGCTAATTCAGAAAGCCTTTCCTATAAACTTCCCAAAATAAAACCTGGCATCCTATCCCCGTTGGATAGACTCAACCGCATTAAAACCGATAGTCCCGATGCCTTTCATTTTGATGAAAACACGGTAAACAGGTTAAACTTCTTTTACGCGAAAGATTACCACCCTACCGTAGACATGGATATTGTCTGGAAAGGCTGGAGAAGGTTGGGAAGAGGAAATTAAGCCTTTCCATCTGTACACACAACTCAAAATAATAGACCCGCCCAATTAAACCAGCCATTTTGCACAGTTCCCTCATTCAGGTGTACAGTTCCCTCATTCTATCTTTCGCAGCATATAATCGGCCCCTATCTTTGAAGAAAAATCAAAGAGATGAACAACCTAAAATTATTCCTCGCTATGCTTTTTGGCATCAGCCTGATGAACAATCAGATTTTAATGGCCCAAATGGACCCTATTGCCAGTTCTGTGGAAATCACATCCACGACGGCCAAAAAAGTTGACCCCAATAACACCATCCGGGTAGCATTGTTACTGGATACCAGCAACAGCATGGACGGTTTGATCGACCAGGCGAAGGCTCAGCTTTGGGACATTGTTAACGAACTCGCTTTGGCGAAATGCGACAATCAGCAGCCGGACCTTCGAATCGCCTTATACGAATACGGGAATGATGGACTTCCAGCCTCAGAAGGGTACATTCGGCAAGTGATCGGATTCAGCAATGACCTCGATGCTATTTCTGAAAAGCTCTTTTCCCTAACCACTAATGGCGGTAATGAGTTTTGCGGCCAGGTGATCCAGACATCGCTTAAGCAACTGGAATGGGGCAATAATGCCAATGACCTGAAGCTGATCTTCATTGCCGGAAATGAACCATTTTCACAGGGCAGCGTGAGTTATAAAAAAGCTGCGGAACTCGCCAATGGAAAAGACGTAACCGTCAATACCATTTTTTGCGGGGATTTTGAAACCGGTATACGAACCTCCTGGAAAGACGGAGCGGACCTCACCGGCGGGGAATATATGGCTATCGACCACAACAAAATCAGTGTTCATATAGCATCCCCATATGATGATGCCATCCTGAAATACAACACCCAGCTCAATGAAACCTATATCCCTTACGGCGATGCCGGATATTCTAAAATGCAAAACCAAAGGGTACAGGATTCCAATGCCCAGGGATACAGTAACGCCAATGCCGTAAAAAGAACCATCAGTAAAAGTTCTCATTTTTACAAAAACTCCTCCTGGGATCTCGTAGATGCTGAAACAGAAAAAGGTTTTAGTTATGAAAAGATCAAAATGGATCAATTACCCAAAGAGCTTCAAGATAAATCGGTTGACGAACTCAAGTCCCTCGTCGAGCAAAAAAGGACAGAAAGACAATCCATCCAGGAAGAGATCAACAAACTCAACGCCAAAAGAAAAGTTTTCGTTGCCGAACAGAAAAAACTTAACAACGACATCAACGGCCTGGAAAATGCCATGATCAACGCCATTAAGAAGCAGGCTGCGGCGAAGAATTATAAGTGGAAGGATTGATCAGTTAGCAGTTAGCAGTTAGCAGTTAGCAGTTAGCAGTTAGCAGTTAGCAGTTAGCAGTTAGCAGTTAGCAGTTAGCTTCATTTTTATGGAAACATATAATACAATTCAGCGACGCAGTTTTGGGTTGCTGAATTGCTGTTTACCGTTTTTTAAGACATAGAAAACATGAAAGGATTTAGATTCATTTGTACATGTTGTTTTTTTCACTTTTCCTAAATCAACTATTCTCGCAGGAAGTGGAATTTTTAAATGGAATTCAGGAAAAAGGGCTCTGGTATGTTGCGATTAAAGACCAAAGCAAAATTGACACAATAATTAAATGTAATTTAAAATATCAATTAATAGAAAAAAGATTAATTTGTACTTAATTCCATTCCAGCATACTTATGGTTTTGGGCAAAGTCTTAGATTTCGTACCTAAAGGCACGATGTTTTACTTTACGGTTACTTTTTACCAATATGGAGCCTCTAACGAGGCTGGATTTTACCGTTTAATTGATGAGTATTATCCAGTTAAGTCCAATGTTTTTAAAAACATCCCAAGGTATTGTTAAGCACACACCCCCCGTATTCCAACGTTTATGAAAAACCTCCCCTAAGGTGTCGTTAGACACTAAATCCCGGTATCTCCCCGTATGAATACCTTTCCTTTGGTGCTGTAGGCACCTAATAGCTCTTGCGACATTCCTTTTTATCCGGAAAGGCTACAGGTGTCATTCAAGCCTTGAACCAGTTGCCTGCCAGCAGCAGTAGTTCTGGAGATTAATCACAATTGAGTCGTTCAACTTCACAAACAGGTTGTTCTCCTTTCTCCTTAATTTCCATAATCCACTTTGTATTTCAACTTGCAAAAAGATAAAATCTGAAAAGGATAAAGAGAGAATTCACCAAAATGTACTTACTTTGTTGTTTCCAAAGAAAGCCATTCTGTTTTTTAAATCAACAAAATCATGCTCGATCAGCACCGTTCACCCTTATTGATTGTGCTCACATTGATCCCTCTGCTCTTTTTTCTGTCCAGAGGAACTTCGGTTTCTTCCCTCAATTATCATTCCATTAATGACCTTCGGTATTTCGGAGCTTTACTCGATTCATTACCGCAGGGATTCAATGATCTATTTGCAGCTTCTGGAGAATGTGTGGCCTGCCATGGATATGATACGGCAGGGATTGCCAGCGTGGACCTGGGCGGCAACGATATCAATGTGGTCGATGACTGGCGGGCAAGCATGATGGCCAATTCGGCAAAAGATCCCTTCTGGCGGGCCAAAGTGAGTCACGAAGTACTGGAGAATCCGGGCTTACAGGAAGAGATCGAAAGCACCTGCACCAAATGCCATGCGCCTCTTGGAAATTACAATGCACAACACAATGGAAACCCTCATTATTCAATAGCCGAAATGGTTGCAGACTCTATTGCACTGGATGGCGTTTCCTGCCTAGCCTGCCACCAGCAAAGCACGGAAAATCTTGGAGAAACCAATTCCGGGATATTACATTTTGATACAGCCAAAGTAGCTTATGGTCCATACCCGGATCCGCTGCATACCCCCATGGCATTGGCAACAGGATATGCGCCGGTATATTCCGATCATATCAAAGATGCCGGTATTTGTGCAGGTTGTCACACCCTCATCACCCAAACCGTAAATCCGGATAACGGGGAAGTAACCCCCAACCGGTTTGTCGAACAGGCCACCTACCACGAATGGCTCAATTCCGAATACAACGAAACCAACGTCACCTGTCAGAGTTGCCACATGCCAACCCTTTCCAAAGGAACCGTATTCATTGCGGCAGGGTATGAAACAGAACCCCGTGCTCCTTTTTCACTACATAAGTTTACCGGAGCCAATGTCTTTATGCTGCAATTGATGCGGGACAATAAAGAAGCTCTGGGTATCAATGCCGAACTTGAACACTATGCGGAAACGATCAGTTCAACTTATGACATGTTGCAAAACCGATCTGTCAACATGAACATGGAAGCCCTGGAAAGAACCGGGGATACGGCATATGTGAGCATAACCCTGGAGAATAAAGCCGGACATAAATTCCCATCCGGTTATCCTTCGAGAAGGGCTTTTCTGAAAGTAACCGCAACAGATGATCAGGGCAATACCATTTTTGAGTCGGGAACATGGGACGAGGACTTCGAAGTTTACGGCCAGGATCCGTTGTATGAACCGCATTTCCAGGTCATTCGTTCTGAAGACGAAGTCCAGATCTATGAAATGGTGGTTGCAGATATCCATGGTAACCGCACTACCGTTCTGGAATACATGGACCACCACTTAAAAGACAACAGGTTACCACCCAAAGGATTTACCTCTTTGACAACCACTTATGATACTGTTGCCATTGTAGGAGCTGCCCTCACCGATCCTGACTTTAATAAAAATGAGGGTGTCGAAGGAAATGGTACGGACCAGATTGCCTATCATATTCCTACCGGAGGTTACCAGGGCCCATTATTTGTCTCTGCAGGATTGTATTACCAAACAGCACCCCCCCGGTGGATGGAGGAAATGTTTGCCCTATCGACCCCGGAAATAGAAACCTTCCGCAGCATGTTTGACCAGGCTGACCGGACGCCCGTACTGGTGGAGGATGAATCTGTGGAGTTTGAAGTTTTTGTGTCCACCTCCTCCCCTGTCGATACTCCCCCTTGGGTTGATATACTTTCAGTCGACAGGGTTTCCGGTGAAATCAGGATTGCTTCAACGAAAAGACATCAGGTATCCGTTTTTGACACTTCCGGTAAACTAATCCACTTCTCCAAGGACAAAAGTGGAGATTATGGTATCTCCCTGAACAGACAAAGTGGCCTATTCTTCTGCCTTTTTGAAAATGAATACGGAAACAGCATCATCGAAAAAATATATCTTTATTGACCAAACTTGGTGTTCCGGAAACCCCGGTTTACTTTTAACTAAATATCACTTATGACAAAATTGCTACAAAATTTATGGATGGTCATTTGCCTGGCCCTGACCATCCCAATGACTGCACAGCAGGTTACCTTTTCCAATCAATCCTTTTTGCTCGGAGAAGTGGAAGGTTCTTCTTTTGAGGACTGTACTGTCGATATGAACAACGACAACCTCGACGATATTGTCCGGATCACTACCGGGCATTTGTATATCGACTATCAGCAGCCTGACGGTACTTTTACACAACAGGATTTCGCCATAAATTTTCAGGTTTATCCTACGTGGAGTATGTGTGCAGGAGATTTGAACGAAGACGGTTTTAATGACCTTTTGCTGGGATCCGGCAGCTCTGTTTCTTTTGTTTATTCCAATAACAATGGCACGGAATATTCTGAAATTGCCCACCCTGAGTACATCTTCTCCCAAAGATCCACTATGGCGGATATTGATAATGACGGTCACCTCGATGCCTTTGTTTGTCATGATGTGGATCAAAGTCACCCCTACAGAAATGACGGAACCGGGAATATGATCCTGGATCAATCCCTGATCGAAACGGCGGATCTTGCCGGGAACTATGCAGCCTTATGGGTAGATTATGACAATGATAACGACATTGATCTCTATATCACCAAATGCCGTGGTGGTTCAGCTCCGGGGGATATTGAAAGGACCAATCTTTTGTATCAGAATAATGGTGATGGCACTTTCAGTGAAGTAGGTTCCGAAGCCAATATGGATGACAATGCACAAAGCTGGACGACCGTTTTTGAGGATTTCGACAATGATGGGGACTTTGATGCTTTTATTGTAAATCACGATTTCCAGAATCGTTTCATGCTCAACAATGGTGACGGGACGTTCACAGACATCATCGGTTCTACAGGTATTGACCCCTATGACCTGGGTGCCTGGGAAAATGCCGCTGCCGACTTCAATAACGACGGTTTTGTGGATATCTTTTCCGAGTTGAATAATGAACTTTACCTCAATAATGGTGACCTGACGTTTACACCTACCAGTATCCCGTTCCCCAATGGCGGTATCGGAGATTTTAACAACGACGGGTTCCTGGATGTTGTCAGGGGTAATACCATCTGGGTCAACGACGGGAATGAGAACAATTGGGTGAAAATTTGCACTCAGGGATTTTTGAGTAATAAAAACGGTATCGGATCACGGGTTGAGCTCTATGGAGCCTGGGGACGACAGATCAGGGAAGTAAGATCAACCCAAAGCTTCAGTACCATGAGTAGCCTGGCCACCTATTTTGGCGTCGGCACAGCTACCGCGATAGATTCCATTGTCGTAAGGTGGCCATCAGGTATGCGCACCAAACTGGAAAACCCGGAGATCAATACTACACATATCATTCCTGAAGCGGAATGTCTGCTTGATCCAAGCACCATCACCGCTATGGGAGCAACGGAAATATGCCCAGGTTCATCGGTTGTATTGGAAGGCCCTGCCGGTTATTCTTCTTATACGTGGAGTGACGGATCAACATCCCAAAACCTCACGGCCACTACCCCTGGTTCCTATAACCTGATCGCTATGAATGAAAGCGGCTGCATTGCTTTGTCCAATGCTATTACCGTAACTTATACCGAAGATCCTGCGCCTGAAATCACCCTGGACGGAGAGGAGCGCTTTTGCCAGGGAGGGAGCGTTGAGCTCACTTCCTCCATTAACAGTAACCCAACCTGGTCGAATGGTATGACAGGTCAGACTGTAAGCATTACAGAATCGGGTTCCTACACAGTTGCTACAGATGCTGTTTGTTCCGAAGAACAATTGTTGTCTGAAGCTGTGGAAATTACCGTGCTGGCTGCAGAAGCACCCGAGGTTACCATGATCGAATTTGACAACATGATCGAATCACAAGCTTCCATCACAGTCACAGGTGACAGCCTCAACTGGTATAACGAAGCGATCGGCGGTGAAATCATCGGCAGTGGCAATATTTTCATTACACCACCTATTGTTGAAGAGGAGACTACCTTTTTTGTCGAATCTGTCAACGTTTATGGTGGCGAATTACAGGCTGGTGGCAAACCTGACATCTCCGGCACAGGAGGATTACCCTCTACAGGGGCTTATAGTTATTTTAATGTCTGGGAGCCATTCACCCTACAAACAGTTGATGTGATGGTTCCGGACGAAGCACCGGAAGGTGAGCGCACCATTCAATTGGTAGATGGTAATGGAAATATTCTGGAAGAAATGACGGTCGAGCTGGTTAATGGCCTCCAGGTCGTGGAACTGAACTGGTGGATCCCCATTGGAGAGATGATGACGCTGCGTTGTCCTGAGAACAACCTGTTCCGTAATAACGGAGGGGTTTCCTACCCCTACCCCATTGGTGATGTCGGGTCCATTGTAACTTCTTTTTACGGTGATGCCTATTATTACTATTTCTATAACTGGAAGATCAAAAAACAGGAAGAGATTTGCACATCAGAACGGACTCCGGTAAGTATTTACATCAATGGACTGGAAGACATTTCGGGGGTAAATGAGCTTAAATTATTTCCGAATCCTGTAAGGGGTCAATTGTCTGTATCTTTCACAACAACGCAGGAAAAAGCCATGGTTTTCAGACTTTTGAATGCTGTTGGCCAGGAAGTAAGCCCAATCAAAGCAGTAACTGCCCATCCGGGAGAAAATTCATGGACCATTGCTACAGAGCATTTGCCCTCCGGAATCTATACCCTTCAAATTCGTTTGGATGGAGAAGTAGGAACAGCCAAAGTGGTTGTGGAATAATCGTTTGATTATTCAAGGCTTTAATCTTGAGATTGATCAACCCTCAAGTATTAGAAAAAAACATGAGTCGCCCCAAAATTTGGCTTAAGCCAAAATTTGGGGTTTTTTATAATAGATTGATTATTAAATATTGGGATAAGTGTGCAAGGAATATTACACGAATATTTTGGTGGCGACTGCCCGAAAATCTTGTTGTCCGACCGGAGGGAGCCTGCCTGCTGACTACAGGAAGGCAGGTTGAGATTTACAATTTTCAAAAAAAGGATTTTAAAAATTCGGGACAACTCATGTTCTACTTTTAAGTTGTTTACAATTTCTTGTAATTATACCGGGCAGGATCAACCTCCGCCATTAACCGGTAGATGATCTCAAAGACATTCTCCGGATTCGGTTTAGAGAAATAATCCCCGTCGTCACCATAAGGAGGGCGGTGTTCGGCGGCAGCCAGGCAAACGGGTGCAGAATCCAGGTATTGGTATCCTCCTTGCTTCTCGAGTACCTCACGCATCATATAGGCCGTTGCCCCACCGGGAACGTCTTCATCCATAAATACGATCCGATTGGTCTTTTTCAGGGACTCCAGTATCCTGTGTTCGATATCAAAAGGCAGCAGGGTTTGAACATCAATCAGTTCAACCGAAATATTTCTGCTCTTCAGCAATTCTATTCCTTTTTGAGCCACTCTTACACACGAGCCATAAGTTACCAGGGTAACATCGGTACCAGCTTCCAATACTTCCGGCACGCCTAATGGTATTGTAAAATCTCCTAAGTTATCCGGCTTTCTTTCCTTGAGCCTGTACCCGTTAAGACACTCAACGATCAAAGCAGGATCATCCGACTTAAGCATGGTGTTGTAAAATCCTGCCGCCTGGGTCATATTGCGAGGCACCAAAATATAAACTCCTCTCATTGAATTGAGGATCATGCCCATGGGGGAACCGGAATGCCAGATACCCTCCAGTCGGTGTCCGCGGGTACGAATGATCGCAGGGGCATGTTGTAAACCGTTACTCCTGTATCTGACGGTAGAAAGATCATCTGTCAGAGGCTGTAATCCATAAACGAGGTAGTCGAGATATTGAATTTCGGCAATAGGCCTAAGTCCGCGCATGGCCATTCCAATGGCCTGTCCGACGATGGTATTCTCCCGGATCCCGGAGTCAAAGATCCGATCATCAGAGTATTTGTCCTGTAAGCCGGCCATTCCCTGATTAACGTCTCCGATCTGGCCTACGTCTTCTCCAAAAGCATAAACTTCAGGATGTCTTTCAAAAGTTATATCGAAAAATTGATTGAGTATCTCGTACCCGTTGACCATTGGAGAATCGTCCGTAAAAACGGGAGGAATCACCGGCACCTTCAAGGCAGATTTATCACTATCGCTGTATAAATTGGTATGGTAATGCTTTTCACCCCGTGCTTCTACTTCGAGGATCCAGGACTCCAGGGGTTCCATCCCGGGATTCTCTTCATTGAAGAGCGCATAACGCATGTGGCGGGCGTTTTGGAGCAACTCCGTTACGGTAGGGTTGTGAAGCCTGGCCAGTTCCTTTTTGATTTGCTCCACCTCCCCGCTAAAATTGGGAAGTTCGTTATAGATTTCCTGAAGTTTTTTCTTTCTGTCCTTGGCCGGAGCCAGGTAGTTATTCCATGCTTTTCTTTGACTCAATTTCACCTCCTCCTTCACCTGTTCCCTGATGGCTTCGACCTCTTTACTTGTGGCAATGCCGGATGCGATGATCCATTTTTCCATAGAAAGGATACAATCCTTGTCTTTTTCCCATTGCAGTCTTTCTGCAGATTTATACCGTTCGTGGGATCCGGAGGTAGAATGGCCCTGAGGTTGTGTAACTTCCTGGATATGTATTACCGCGGGGCGGTGTTCCTTTCTAACGTGTTCAGAAACCTTATGATACATTTCCATCAAACCCGGGTAATCCCAGGCTTTCGCCGTAAAAATTTCAATACCCTGTCCTTTAGCTTCATCATAGCTAAAACCGGCAAGTACTTCGGAGATACTGCTTTTTGTCGTTTGCAGATGGATAGGCACGCTTATGCCATAGCCGTCATCCCATACAGAAACGAGCAAAGGTACCTGCATTACTCCGGCAGCATTGATGGTTTCCCAAAAAACGCCTTCGGAGGTACTGGCATCACCGATGGTGGCAAAGCATACTTCATTACCATTGTTTGAAAAACCGGCAGTGTCAACCAGTTTATTGGCCCGGTATTTTTTGGAGGCTCCTGCCAATCCCAGGGCTCTTGCCATTTGGCCGGCTGTACTGGATACATCTGCACTTACGTTATACGCTTCCTGGTGATTTTTCCAGTTTCCTGTTTCGTCGATCAGGGGAGTGGCAAAGTGGCTGTTCATCTGGCGGCCTCCGGAAAAAGGGTCATTGTCGGGATCGGCATACAACTGGGCAAACAATTGCTCCACCGTTGACAACCCCTTGGCCAGCATAAAAGTCTGGTCCCTGTAATAACCGGATCTGAAATCTCCTTTTTTAAAGGCCCGGGCCATAGCTACCTGGGGGACCTCTTTGCCGGCACCAAAAATGCCGAATTTACCCCGACCGGACAATACAGCCTTTCGGCCGAGCAAACTTACCTCTCTGCTGATGCAGCAAATTTGAAAATCCTGCAATATTGCCGCTTTATCGAAGGGAAATGCTTTTTTGGTCTTTGAACCTGGATTCAATAGAATATCTTTGGCCATACGTCTATTTAGGTTAGGTCTTAAAAAATAATTTGGCTTGGTCGAAATATAATTTGGAAAACAGACTTATTAGTTTGTGCAAGATATGATTTATTTCTTTAAAATCCACAACTTGCAATATTTATCTTAATGAGCCGGTATCCAGAAAAATCAGGCATCAGGCATCATATCACGGACAATAAAGGCCATTATATCTGTTACCAGAGCATCATTTTGGCGTCTAACTTTAATAACGTTAATGGTGTTTAACTTTGTATTAACAAAATAATGGATTTCAAAGTTTACATATTACCTTATAACCTTTAATTTTGTCGGCAGTGATTTGATAACAATTAAAAATAAAAAATTAACTAATTAAAAATCAATAATGATGAAGAAATTTCTTTCTGTATTAACGCTTGTGTTGAGTGTAGCTGTTTTTGCCTTTGCCCAAAACCCGACTACTCCCGTAACTGCTGTAGAAGAAGCGGCAGCAAAACCTGGTCCTGCCATCACTTTTGAATCAGATGTTGTGGATTATGGAACCATTGAGCAAGGATCAGATCCTTACCGCTTTTTCAACTTCACCAACACAGGCGATGCTCCTTTGGTAATCACCCATGCTAAAGGAAGCTGTGGATGTACAGTACCAACATATCCTAAAGATCCTATTCTTCCCGGAGAAACCGGACAGATCAAGGTAAGATACGACACTAACCGTGTTGGTCCTTTCACCAAGCGTATCACCCTGACGCTTCAGGATATCGAGGAGAAAACAGTTTTGACCATCAAGGGTAAGGTTGACAAGAAAGCTGAAGAACCTGCAGGTGTTCCTTCCAACAACAGCGGACTGTTTAATAATAACAACTAATTACAGTTGTGACCGGATGTTTTCCAATTTAAAATTGCTGAAAATCATTCCGATAAAATCCCTTTGGAGCGATATGCTGCCAAGGGGATTTTTTTTTATTCAGTATTGCTCTTGCACCCCCAGAACCGACCGAAAAAAGAAAAGACCCTTGCCGGTAAGCAAAGGTCTCTAACCCAAACAAATAAACACAAAAACTACTTTAAGATATACAAAACTAAATCTTTTTCCCCTAACAGGCAATTATTTTGAATATTTTTCCAAAGCAGCGCATAGTCATCACCGGTCCCGAATCATCGGGTAAAACATGGTTGTCGAAAGCACTTTCGACGCACTATAAGACCATTTGGACACCTGAGTTTGCCCGTTCATACCTCGAGGAAATCAAACGGCCTTATGAGGAAACAGATCTGCTGATCATGGCCCGAAAACAACTTGAATTACAACCAAAGACCTTAAAAAAGCCCCCACATTTTTTTTACGACACCGGGTTACTAGTCCTCAAAATCTGGTCGGAATTCAAATATGGCCGCACCCACCCCTGGATAGACCAGGAGTTGTCAGCAGATCATTATGACCTCTTCCTTTTATGCAGACCGGATCTGCCATGGCAATACGACCCACTCAGAGAAAATCCCGAAGAACGGGATTTACTGTTCAAAGTTTATGAAGATACCCTAAAGTCCCTGCAACTTCCCTTTGAAATAATCACCGGGGAAGGAGAAAACCGGCTTCAAAATGCCATTAAGGTCGTGGACACCTTTTTGGCGAATAAAAAATCCGGGCTATTGAAGTAGCCAAACACAAAAAAACAACCGTATTTTTTCCTTTTTATGCAGCATTGAATACCTTTGTTTTGCTTTCACAAAATAACTGAAACAGATTCTACCACCAGTTGTAGGGAATTCTCTAAAAAATAAGGCAATAATACTATAGAATTCAGGTACTAAATCAGGCAAGACCAAAAACAATGCTTTTGGGTATTTGTCATGGTACCTTACCCTGAAGAATTATTGTCCCCAACACACGCAATCCAATCGTGTGTCTTTCGCCCTTCTGCGTTTCGCGGAAGGGCTTATTTTATACGCTGAATTAAGCATAAAAAGCGAGGAGAAAGCCTTATTTTTGCAATTCAAAAAATAAAACCATGCTTATGACCTACCAGAATTTGATCCTTACCGAAGAAGATGGGGTTTTACTCGTAATCATCAATAGAGAAAAAGCATTGAATGCGCTCAACAGCCAAACCATGAGGGAGCTAAATCACCTGTTTTCCGAAGATGCGCCGAAAAGAAGCCATATCCATGGAATAATCATTACCGGTGCAGGTGAAAAATCATTTGTTGCCGGTGCAGATATCAAGGAATTTTTAGATCTGGACAAAAAGTCGGAGGTGCGCAAATGGCACAATTGGGTCACGACACCTTTTTCCTGATCGAACGTTTTGACAAACCTGTCATAGCTGCCGTCAACGGTTTTGCTTTGGGAGGTGGATGCGAACTGGCCATGGCCTGCCACCTAAGGGTAGCCGGAGAAAATGCCAGATTCAGCCAGCCGGAAGTAAACCTGGGTATTATTCCGGGGTATGGCGGAACCCAGCGACTCGTCCAGTACATCGGCAAAACCAAAGCCATGGAGCTCCTGATGACAGGAGACATGATAGATGCACAGGAAGCCCTCACCCTCGGATTGGTCAATCATGTGGTTCCTGCCGGGGCGGAGGTCGATAAAAGTAAATCTATCCTGAAAAAAATAGCCACCAAAGGACCTGTTGCCATCGCCAGGATCATCGAAACCGTCAATGCCTATGCTCGTCACGATGTTGATGGTTTTGCCAAAGAAGTGGAAGCCTTTGGAGCCGTAACGGCTACGGAAGATTTTGTGGAAGGTGCCACGGCTTCTCTTTCGTCGAGAAGAGAAAAGCTAACTTCAAAAACAAATAAAACATGAGTCATTCCTAATTTTTGAAAATTAAAAAGGTATGATTTATTTTTCAGAGGTTGATGTCGGAATTGTTATTTAACTATTTGTTTTCAGGTATTTACATTCTTTTTGTCTTGATACAAAAAGAACCAAAAAATCAAAGCTGTATGTATTTTTTGGACAATTCTAAGCTCGATTTTGGCCACGCACCCAAACTCGCCTTCCTTCGTCAGGCTCAGACATGGGTGCTTTCTCAGAGCCAGCGCTCAAAATCTTCACTAAGAATTGTTACCCAAAAATCCATAAGGCCGTTTTCCCTCGCCGGGAAGATTGAAAATCAACCATTTACACGAAAAATCCCAAATTTTGGCCTAAGCCAAAATTTGGGATGAACTGTGTTCTCCTAATTATTCACCCCTGATTCTTCGACCACTTCAATAATGGATTCCCGGAGCGCTTCATCCGTCAGGAAATAAGGAAAGTCTCCAAAGTCATTGGCGGCAATGCCTGCAAAGTTGCGTTGGTCAGGATTAGCGCCTTGTTCCATGAGTAATCTGGCCAGTTTATCATTCCCGTTTTGCGCAGCGGCCATAATGGGAGTTGTTCCCATAATATTGGGGTGATCCGGATTGGCTCCGCGCTCCAAAAGCAATAAAGCAATCGCATCAAACCCTTTGTCAACAGCGACATTTAACCCGGAATTTTCCATAAAATCAACCTGGTTGGGATCAGCGCCGTGATCCAGCAGCAGACGTACCATTTGTTCATTTCCCTGGGCTGCCGCCAGATTAAGCAAAGGCTCTCCCACTGGTGTTTGCCAGTTGGCGTCCTTTCCCGGACGCTTGCTTTTATACAATAAGACTCCCGTCATGACCGTATGTTGCCCCCGGAGGGCAAGGTATAAGGGAGTCTCCTCGTTGTCATTCGCCCTGCTTGGATCTGCCCCGTTCCGGATAAGCAATGCCACTGTTTTCAATTGGTTCTGGCTGGCTGCTTTTGCCATCGGTGTTTCCCCATTTGATTTGCGATTTGGATCCGCTCCCCGATCGATGAGATCCTGGATTAGACCGAGATCAGGCAGGTCAATAGCCAGGAAAAGGGGGGCTTCTCCGTGATCATTTTTGAGGGAAGGTTTTGCACGGGTAAGCAATATTCCGGCCAATGCCGTATTGCCCATTTTTAATGCCAGGGTTAAAGGTGTTTCTCCGGCATCGTTCTTATAATTGGCAACAGCATTTTGAACCAGCAAGGTCACCATTTTTTCATCGTCGTTGAGGATTGCCTGTGTAAGAATGGTCTCGCCCGATTCGTTTTTCAAATAATAAACAGAGGAATTCAATAGCTGCTCCAATTCTTCCACAGCTCCGGCATTGATCATTTCAAAAATCAGTTTTTTCTTTTCGTCAATCGTGAGTCTGGATAAGTCGGCCGTTGGGTCTTTGGCAGATTCAGCAGCAATTGCTGTATTGGGATCGGTCTTGTCCATATCAGCAATAGCTGCTTCCTGAGCAGTTAAACCAGCAAAGGGAAAAACAGTCATGGCTAAAAAAGCAAAAAGGGTATTTTTCATGATGTGCAAATTTTGTTAAAAAGGAGTAACCCTGCACCATAAAATATTTATGTTTTAGTAAAATAATTAACGAAAGAATATCTTTACAGACCTAAAGAACCCTGGAGAAAGTAACCAAAAAGAAATGTTGAAAGTAACTGAGAATTTATCAGCAAGACAGAGGATTTTTTCATTTTGCCGACATGAACTAATAAATGCTCTGCAGACTGCTTTTATTATGTGAACTTGAAAAAAATTATATTTTTTGTAAAAATCTCCCTACTTTTCCTTAACATTGATTGTTTTACAAAGTGGGAAATAAATAGGAGATAATAAAGAAAGTAAATTCCGTGCAGGGTATATTTGTTGCCCGGCAAAAATGAAATCAAAATTCTTAATTTTTGCTTTGTAAATTATAAATTTGAATCACTAAAAGCTTTTAAAATGGCAATGTCTAAACTCGATTTTATCACAATTCTAATTGTCGCCATTTGTGTAGGTGCGCTGGGGTTTTTGGTTTACAAAACCGTAAAACTGATGAATCCTGATGAGACTACAACGGAGGTCATTGACAATTCAAACACCAATTATGACCCTGCAGATGAATATGCATTGGATGATGAAGGAGAGGTAGTCAGTGACGACACTCCCGAAGCTGAAGGCAGTATGGATAACAGCAGTACACCAACCGTAGCTGAGGAAGAGTATCCGGTCGCTGATGACGCTGCAGACCTCGATGATGCGGAAGACCCGGAACCGGCTAAAACGCCGACAACAAGTACTCCGGATACTTATGACAAAGGTTCTGATTCCGGCCAGTATATGGTACTTGCCGGATCCTATAAACAAAAGATTAATGCCACCAATCAGGTAAATAAGCTCAAAAAGATGGGGTATGATGACGCAGCGGTAAAAATATTTAACGGAGGTGCTCTGGCCGTTGCCCTGGTAGATCGTTTCGATACCTACAGTGAAGCCAATGCGCTGAAGAAAGAACTGGAATCCAAGGGATTTGATGTTTTTATCAAGAAAAAATAAATAATCAACTATGGAATATAGTGTTGAGCCCAATGGTGATCAGCAAACTCCTGAACCAAAAGCAGCCTCCACCCTGAAAACAAAAGTGAAACAATTGGCCCAAAAGGTATGGCATTTTCTTAAATCTCCCGTTTTCTTAAAGAATATCGGCCTTATGATCGCTCTTTTGATCGTCGGCTTCTTTCTGCTGAACGGAATATTGAGGATGTACACCCACCACAACGAATCCATGCAGGTTGATAACTATATCGGCATGGACCTGGATGATGCTAAAAGAAAAATCCGAAAAAAGGATTTCGAGGTTGAAGTCAAAGAGATATTTGGCCAGCCCGCCAATGCAGTCACCATGCAGTACCCGGACCCGATGTCCAGGGTCAAAGAGGGCAGAACAATATACCTTACTGTTAAAAACGGGAAAATGGAACAGGTAGAGATTCCTGATTTTTCCAATATGGACAATTACGACACTTATAAAAAACACCTCACCGCAAGAGGTTTTTTCCATACAGTGGAGGAACAGTTCAATGCCAAGTTATCCGATAAAACGGTTTTGAATGTTGTTTATAAAGGCAAAAAACTATCCGGACTTGATCTGAGGCGCGGAGTGGATGCTTTTAAAGGAGATACCATCAAATGTATCATTACCACCCGCTACTCCCCCACCGTTACTATGCCCAATCTTGTTTGTCAGAATTATGAAGCTGCTACCTTCCTGCTTGAAAGCCATGGCCTCGTCATAGGCCGTGTCTTTGGCGATGTGGTTGATAAAAATAATGCTTATGTATGGAAACAGGTTCCTGCTTACGAGGCTGGTCAGCAAATCCAAAAAGGCATACAGGTTGATATTTATCTGACGGATGATTACCCGGAAGGGTGTAATTAACGGGGTATTGGTGATTCATGTTTAACCACCAGTCGCGGAAATATTACTTTCCGCCGTTAACCCTGACTTTCAGACCTGTGGAAACAGAAAAGGTATGGATAACATCTTTGAACGGTCCGAGTCCGCCATCATCATACATAAAGGTATGCTGGTAATTCGACTGAGTAAAGAAGCTCCATCGGTCGCCAACAGATCTTTCCAGGCCAAGTCCTCCATTGACGCTCAGATAGGTATTTTCGCGAAATTCCCCTTCCTGGAAAATGCCGACAGCGAGCTCTCTTTCCAGGGCTTCAATGACGCTGTTCCTGCCCCCAAAAGTTGACGTCGTTTCATCCCTGTTTTCATCGGACAATTCCGGAGGTCCAACATGGTAGAAAGACTGCGCATTAAAATGAGCGGCTCCCCCCCCATAGGCATAAACACGCCATTTAGGGTTGTCGACAAAATTATACCTGACGTTAAACGGTACGGAAACGGTATTGAACTCAAAGAATTTGAAAGTTTCATTGCGAAACCCTTTTTCAACGGTTCCGGCAACAAATTGGACTTCGATGGGGGTATATCTTTTTGAAGTGTAAACTATTCCTGTTTCCACTTCAAAGCGATTGACGCCCAGACCGAGTGATATTCCACCACTATATCCAAATGCATACCTGTTGAGCGAAGGGATCTTTTCTCCACCAATAATTAAAGATTCATTGACAATATGATCGATATTGGGTGCTCCAAACATTCCTACCCTGACAATAATGTCATTGGAGGGGTAAGGCTTGAATTCGAGTCCTGTTTCGGGGTTTGGCGTTTCAAGCATGGCAATTGCCTGTTCCACCAGCATATCTACAGGTAAAGAATTGGTAGTTTGAATAAGGGCCGGCAAAGCGAACGACGACGCTGTATTACTTCGCACGGGATTTGCCGGAAGCTGTTCCACAAAAAGAACTGAATTTACCAAAGCCGGACTTTGGCTGTCAGGAGAGTATGCTTGAATTGAATTAATACCAGGCTGCGATCCGGGAGTGGACTGGCCAATATCTTTTGAAACAGCAACCTGATCTGCAGCCTGAACTGCCAGGTTATCCTGACCGGTGGAAAAGTGCTGCTCAGATTGGACGATCATTTTATCCTCCAGGTGGATGGCAGGAACCTTGTAATTATCCCCGGGGATCAATCTTCCCAAAAACAAAAGCAAGAGCAACATGAGACTGACTTCCATGGTCTTGACACGGAACAATTCCTGGATGAAGTAAAACTCCCTTTCCAGTTTTCCGGCCATTATCTCCCAGTGGGTTTTGTTGTAAGGCTGATGATAGTTGTGCAGTTTTTCGTAGCTCAGCTGGTCGATCACATCGTTTTCAGGAACGGCATCAGGCTCCTGTGCCTCCTGAGCATTCATTTTTTGCTCCAGGAAGTCCCAGGATTCAGGTACAAAGGAAGGCTCAAACCCTTGCATTTTATCCCTGATAATCTGATCAAATTCCTTGTTATTCTCCATCTTCTGAAAACCGCTTTTTTAATATCCCTTTTAATTTCACTCTGGCTTTTACCAGATTCGAGCGGGAAGTACTTTCGCTAATCTGAAGTAAATCTGAAATCTCTTTATGTGAAAAACCTTCAATAGCATAAAGGTTAAATACTGCTCTGTAGGCCGGTGAAAGCAACTGAATAGCTTCCAGGATCTCTTTCTCCGAACATTGACTCACCGCATCTGCATCATTGGAACTCAACTCGTAGGCTTCTTCAATAGCCGTGGTCCGCCGCCGCACTTTTTTTCGGTAATAATCAATCGCTGTATTGATCATAATTCTCCTCATCCATGCCGACAAAGAAGTTCCCGGCTGATACCTGCCTATATTTTTAAAGATCTTGATAAATCCTTCATGCAGGATATCAAGCGCATCATCTCCATCGTTTGAATATCGCAAACAAACGCCCATCAAGACACCGTAGTACGATTCGTACAGCATCTTCTGGGCCCACCTTTCCTTACGGATGCAGGCTTTTATCAGGTCTCTTTCCTGATGGTCAAGTTGCAACGTGATATCCATCAAAAACAGGCATTTGGTATATAAGCAGCACTCAAATCAAATGGTTACAAAACCCTAAATTATAGAATATCCGGTAATATGCGAAATTTTTAACGTTTACCGGTCGTCTCAAATACATAGATAATTTAACAAATATTACCAAGTACTGTTTAAAACCTGCTCTCTGATTAATGAACGCCGGGCGAATAAAATTTGCTGCTAGGCATAGGGGGAAAGAGTGATTTTTTTCATCTTCAAGGTATGTGACGTTGGCGGCCTGCGGTGGACGGCGTACGGGCAACGGCTTGCGGGGAAATTATTCAAGGTTTTGCCTTTGCATGGCTTTAGGGTGGAAAGGCGGCACCTTGTCGTAGTAATATTCATAGTAAATAAAAAAATCATCACAAACATGAAAAAAATACTGACCTTAGGATTATTGATCTTTTTGGGAATGAACCTGGCCAATGCCCAGGAAGAAACATTAATTGATGACTTGAGATTCACGGGCGCATTTGGGGCTCCTATCCTTGAATTCAGTGAAATCAATGGACAATTGACTGCCGACATCGGTGGTGGTGGAGCCCTGGTACTCAACAACTTCTTTCTAGGCGGTTACGGGATGGGCACCAGTTTCCCGGAATACGATTATGAAGGGGAGAATTACGACATCCGCTTCAAACACGGTGGTTTGTGGATGGGATACGTTCAAAAACCCTACAAACTGCTCCATTTTTACAGCAGCCTCAAGATTGGCTGGGGTAAAACCAAACTCCTCTTAGACGACGATGCCAAATACACCGACAACATCATGAGCCTCATTCCGGAAATCGGAATAGAGTTGAACGTGACCAAATTCATGCACATCGGTTTTACCGGCGGTTACCGCATTGTCAGCGGCGTCAGCAAGATGCCCGGGTTGACCAATGAAGATTATTCTTCCCCGGTAGGTGTGATCACTTTCCGTTTCGGCGGCTTCAGCGGCATGGATGATTGGTAGGGTTTAGTTGGCAGTACCAGTCTGCAGTAGCACTTGGCAGAATTCAGCCTGGCAACCTGACCCGGAAATCACCTGACCTTTTAAAAACGATCTCTCTGAAAACCATGGAATCCGGCCGGAGGCAATAGCAGCGTTTTGCTTCCGGCCACTTTTTTTTAAACCTCCGAGGTTTCCATTCCGACCATTGTACATTTCGGCTACCAATACAACATTTGAAGGTGAAAAACCCCGGAGGTTTACAATCTTTTTTCATTCTGAAGAAAAAAATATTCACAGGAACTTTTTTGGAATGGTTTTTTGTTATAAATTTGCATCGCTTTTCGAAGGAGGGACGCTTCCTTTAAAGTGGATAGACCCATAGTGTAATGGTAGCACTCCAGGTTTTGGTCCTGTCAGTCAAGGTTCGAGTCCTTGTGGGTCTGCAAAAGCTCTGAAGCAATTCAGGGCTTTTTTTATTGCCCGTACCGGCCGATTTCAATCGGTCACGTAGAGTTCCAGAAAACAATCTTAAACTCCGTTAATTCAAGCTTGCAGCCGGAATTGCTTACGCCTCTAAAAAGACATCTCTATTGCTGAAAAGAGTTTCCATTGCTTAGCAGGTATAGGATGTAAGCATATTAAGTGGAAGCCTGAAGGTTTTTACTAACGAGTCCAGGTACTTTTACAACTCCGGGCTGGGGAGACTTACCAGTTTTCCAATATACTCAGCAAAAGGTTTTATGTCGCCATCGACACTGGCATTTTCCAAAGCCTCCATGTAAATGTCGCGCTGCTGTACGGGAATGATCGTCCAGGGGTAACCACCCGAAGCCAACATCACATTCATCAAAAATCGCCCCATACGGCCATTGCCATCCATGTAGGGGTGAATAAATACGAAAAAGAAATGCCCCAAAACTGCGCTTACGCCTGCCTCCTGCTCTTCCTGAAGCAACTCAAACAAAACAGGCATCAAATCCCGTACTGCATCTTTGGTTGGTGGCGTGTATTTTGATTGACCGATAAACACCTGCCCCACCCGGTATCCAGCCAGGTCAGCAGGTCGTAATAAACCAGCCCTCACACTGGGGGCAAATAGCGCTCTGTACCAATCTCCATGATCCTCCTCAGCCACAATCCCAGGGTTGTCATCTGCTAAAACTCGCTGAACACTTGATTTCACTTCCCTAAAAGCCTCCCAATATCCTCTGGCGGCCATGGCATCCCGCTGCTGACGATCTTTCTCATTTGATTCAATGTTCCATTTACCTTGTCTCACTCTCTCAATTAACTCTGGTGTCACCCTGTATCTTTCAATGGACAATGAATGATAAGCATCTGTGGCATAAAGTTCTTCAATCAATTGTAAATACCGCTCATTACCCACAGCCTTTTCCTTTGGCTTAGGAAATACCTCCAAAACAACAGTCCTCATATTATGCCACATCAATCTTAAACGATTCACATGGGGCGAACGATCTTCTAAATTAAACTTGAAAGGAACCTGAGACTGAAAAGGATCCGTTTCTCTTACATCATACCCGACGGCCCTCATTGTTTTTAAAATATCATCTGCAATTTTGACCTGGCCATTATTCCTAAATGCGCCTGCCAATCTGCCGGCAATTACGGAGTGCCCTTTTCCCAGGAGAATATTCAATATATCTGACGCATCCCTGATCATCAAAAGGGCCGTACGAACCTCAGCAGTATTTTTCTGAAACAGTATTGGACTGCTATAAATCAACGAGGACGCCAAATTTGTCAACCTAAGCCCATCCACTATTTCAATCTGAGCATTCTCAGGCAAAGGCGACCTCATGATATACAATGAAGTATCAAATGGAAGATTCGTTATCGAATTGGTACCTTCCGGTGCTCTGACGATCAATTGATGCGGTACTGATGTATTGCCGACATGCAACAACAACGACTGCTCTGCCGAAAGACAATAATTGCTGCCATACCTGTTTTCAAGATACCTGGAACAAAAAGCCCAAAAGGCAGTAAACCAGGAAGTGCTATCCCCTTTCCCCTCCTCGGGAGGCACGGCAATATACCACCCCCGCAGCACCTCCCGAATAAATCCGTTCATCAACAAGCGTTCTTTATGAGTCCTGCTCAATTCAGAGGAATGAATGGCAATAATGCCTCTATCCTGGAGTTTTTTAAGCTCCTTTAGTGAAGCCGCTATTTTTTCGTTGGGGGTAGCCATGGTTAAACATTATATTTTAATGCTGTACTTTAATTATACTTTAACGCTGTTTATTTTTTATATCTTATTGTTGTGTGAAAATTATATTTTAGTGCAAAATAAAGTTATTTCTTTCACTTATGCAACTAAAAACGAGACCATGGAAGAAATGGGCATGGGTTTATTTGGCCCCAGAGACAGGTATATTTATGACCTTGGGAAGGCCTTTCAGAAGTTGTAATTTATTTTCAAATCTTTTTTGATCCCAGGCTGCGGTTGTGACCTGGGATTTTTTAATTCAATACCAAAAAAGATTATTTCCAACCAACAGAAACTATATTCCATCTTGTACCTTTATCTTCTATTTCAATAAATTGGGAGAATTCACTCTGAATTGAATCAATTAGGCCAATGGGAAGTAAGTGATAAATCCGTCCCTCGGTTTTAAATTGAAAAATATTTTCAGATATAAAATGATACCCCTCATCCCCTTTTTTAAGCCTACCGATTTCAATCGATCGGAAAACCTTCCTGAAAAGAATGGTTTTCAAGCTCCGGATGTTATTAGCATACAGAATGAACCTATGCATTTCAAACTAAAAGCTTAAAATAACGGTTAGCAACCTGGGCCCTAACTTCAAGTTAGACCCGAGGTTGTAGTGATCAAGGCATCAGCTTGACAGATCCAAAGTAAAATCCTTCTCCTAATTTTTTTCGCAAAATCAAATACCCCTCATCGAACTTCATAAGCCATTACCGAATTTCCATGCCGCACCAGCATCAGGCCCTTGTATAATACCGTGTGCGCCCAGTGTTGTGCAGTCCCGTAGGTAACCCGGAATTTACTGACGACATCAAATTTTTCAGGGGTGGCTCTGGCCAATAACATATTCCCACGGTCGGTATAACAGTAAAGCATATCCTGATTGGCAATGATATTGCCGTTGGCGTAGCCGCTTTGCTTGAATTTGATCTCTCCGGTCTGCCAGTCGGCACAGAACCAGTAACGATTGCTGTCACCTGATCCGTAGATGTATTTCCCCACCTTAACCATGCCGCCGATGCGATTGTCCAATTCACCGGATTCCCATACTTTCTCCACATGCCGCCCGCCATCAGTCAAGCGGAGCATCACAGAACCTTTTCCGTATCCACTGGTACAAAGGAGCATGTTTTTATGGTAAACCGGGGTGTTCGCATGGACGGAATAACGATTTGGCTGGGGGTAAGACCACAGCTTTTTCCCGGTGCTCGCTTCTACCCCAATAATATGATCCGCCGTATGCGTAACAATTTGCGGTACTTCCTGGTCGTCCAAATAAAGCGGAGAACAATAAGCCGCCTTATCTCCCTCTCCGGGGGATGACCAGATTGTCTTACCTGTGTTTTTATCAAAAGCCACAATATTACCTGTTGCACCGCCCGGTGTGGCAATGACCATCTTATCCACCACAAGCGGCGCTTCATTGATCCCCCACTTGGTATTGTCCGCATTATAATCCTTCAAAAAGTCGCGCTTCCAGATAAGGTTCAGGGATTGCTGATCAAGACAATACAAAACCCCAAGTCCCGAGATGAGATAGATCTTTGAATCGTTTATGGTTACCGTTCCCCGGGGACCGACGTAACTATCGTTCCACTCAGGACCGTATTCCTTTTTTTTCAACAGTTTTCCTTCAAGTTCAAAGACATAAACAAGCCCTTTGTCGCCTTTCATTCCTGTCAGGTAGATTTTATCAGAATCAATGGCTACAGAAGAATGACCTTCACCGAGATCATCAAAATGCCATTTTAATGTCGGGCCGTTTTCCGGCCATTGTTTCAACAAACCTTCTTCATGGTAAACGCCCGTGCGGTCAGGACCACGCCACTGTATATTGGTTTGTGCAGACAAAATTAAGGGAGCCAACAAGGTCAGCAAAAAAAGATAATTCTTCATGATATTTTTTTCAATGCGTATAAAAAAGTGATGTTAAATCTTCTACAAAATACTATACCATGGAAAAATGGAGGTGTTCAAAACGAATGAGCCGCAGGTTATGTCATTCCTGGTGAGTCAAGGCTATCCAGACCGGTAAATACGGTACTGGTATCGTCCTGCAAAGATGCCTCAAACTTGGTCCCCAGTCAAATTTTAAAGGTTAAAATTCTGGTTACCGGGCCGACACTTCTACGTTTGTAAAAGTTTATTGGAAATATTGATGTATCCCGCTGGCGGGATCGGTTTTGAGCAAGAAAGTGTAAACTTTCGGATAAAAACCGAGGGTGGAATTCATCAGGTATTTGCTGGTTCGTCCCCTCTTTTTGTCGGAAACTTGTTGCAGCTGGTATTTTTGCTGGCCTTCCACTTCGGTCCGGTTACTGCTTACAGCCCGATGTGCAGGAACGAAAATTATTTCAAAAAAACTATATATGTTAAAAGCGTGAAAATGCCGCTATACCCCGGAATTAAATTAGAAAAATTCGTATCTTACAGCAGTAAATTTTAACCAGCTTGTAACTGGTATCCCCATCCAAAGAGGCCTGCTCAGATCACGGACTTCCACTTATCCTGCTCCAATCTGATCGATCGGGCAACTAAAAAATGGGCATTCGGTAATAATTATTGAAAATGACACCCGATATAACGCAACCGAAGCCTCCGACAACACCCGTTATGCACCTGATCTAAGTCTGTAGCTCATGTGGCAAAGAAGTTATGAGCTTTGCCTTGACAGTTTAAGATTTAAGTAATCAAACACTGATACAATGGAAGGATGCGTACGACAACTAAAAAAATTCCGAAACTCACTATTGGTAATCTTATGCCTTGGGGGCATGTCCAATGCTTTTGCCCAGGATTGGCCCCAGTTTTTGGGTCCTGACCGAGACAATACTTCTCCTCAAAAAGATATACTGCGCACATGGCCCGCCGAGGGGCCCGAAGTCTTGTGGTCTGTAGATGTAGGTATCGGTTATGGCGGTCCCGTTGCCAGAGACGGCAAAGCCTACCTGTTGGACAGAGATGACGAGGTAGGTGATATCCTCCGCTGCCTTGACCTGTCCAGTGGCGAGGAACTCTGGAAATTCACTTATGAGGCTCCGGGAGAGATCATGTTCCCCGGCTCAAGGAATGTGCCGGCCCTGGATGGTAATTACATCTACAGCTGCGGCCCTTTCGGGGATCTGTACTGTATCGACATCAACACCCACCAGCCGGTTTGGCACAAAAACGTATGGACGGATTATGGCGGGCCATCAGGCGTCGGGGCGACCGGTGGGTTTCCCTCTCGTGAACCGGGAAGTTTTCCCGTATGGGCTATTTCTCAATGCCCCCTGATTTACCAAGACCTGGTAATCATTGCTTCGCAAACGCTGGAAGCAGGCGTAGTGGCCTACGATAAATTAACGGGGAAAGAAGTGTGGAAAACACCTTCCCTTGGACAAACCGGTTATGTCAGCCCCACCATTATTGAAATCTCCGGAGTCCCTCATGTGATCATGGTATCCGCCGCTAAAAGAGGCGGGTGGGGTCAGCCACTCGTTGAGGACGGAAAAATTGTCGGGCTTGACCCAGTTACCGGTAAACAATGGTGGGCATATGAAAAATACGGCAATAGTTTACCTATTTCCGTGGCACTGGATGCCGGAGACAATAAGATCATTGTTGTGGGCGGATATGAATTGGGCACGGTAATGCTCGAGGTAGAGAAGAATACCGATGGCACCTACGGGGTTACGGAATTATTCAAACACAATGAATTCGGAGACCATACCAAACCACCCATCCTCCACAACGGCCATTTTTATGCCCAATTTTCAACGAATGATAAGCGGGACGGCCTGGTATGCATGAACATGGATGGGGAGGTCCTGTGGAAAACAGGTATGACCCCTGCTTTTGACAAAGGCAGTATGATCCTGGCCGACGGATTGATCCTCGCCACCGACGGAAAGAAAAAACTGTACCTGATCGAACCTGACCCTTCAGGGTTCAAACCCATCGCTTCTGCGGAATTATTGAAGGAAGGAGGGTTGAAGGAGGGGGCTAGGAGATCCAGAAATGGCGGTTCTACCCAAAACTGGGCACCGATAGCACTGGTTGATGGCAAACTCCTGCTCAGGGATCAGCAGCAGTTGTATTGTGTAAAAGTAGTACAATAAGTTTTAGCAAGTCCATAAAACAGACTATGCAGCAATCGATCAAATATAGTTCAGAACGTTACATCCAATGGATATTCATTTTTATTGGTAGCTGCATCTTTTTGTTCTGGCTGTTTTATAACCCTGTTCAGGATTTTGCAGAAGCTGTTCCCGGCCTCGATAGCAGGCCTCCAGGATCCTCTTCAGACCTGAATGAGGTGATCATTGGTGAACACTTCACGCAGTTCGAAAATTCATTTGAATCCCCCCTGACGGGCAGGTGGCCTAACTTCAGGGGGAGTGATTTCGATAATATCAGTAAGGAAAATATTGCCCTGATCGATAAATGGCCTGCCGACGGGCCCCACATTTTATGGGAAAAAAGCCTGGGGGAAGGTCATGCAGGAGCTGCCGTATACAATGGTCGGGTTTACCTACTCGATTATGACGAAAGAAAAGAAAGGGATGTCCTGCGCTGTTTTTCCCTGACAGACGGAACGGAGCTTTGGCGCCGTGGTTATAGTGTACCTGTAAAACGTAACCACGGAATGTCAAGAACCATTCCTGCCGTTAACGACAAATATGTTGTCACCATCGGCCCGCGTTGCCAGGTGATGTGTTGCGATGCTATTTCCGGAGACTTCCTTTGGGGGATGGACCTGGTAGAAGATCATCATGCGGAAGAACCGCTTTGGTACACCGGTCAGTGTCCTGTCATAGAGAACGGTATTGCAGTGCTCGCCATCGGGGGAAAGGCATTGTTAATGGGGGTTGATTGTGCGACGGGGGAAATCGTCTGGCAAACACCCAATCCGGATAGCCTCAAAATGTCTCATGCCTCGGTTGTCCCCATGACCATCGCCGGAAAGAAAATGTATGTCTATAATGCGTTGGGAGGCCTTTGCGGAGTATCTGCTGAGGAAAGTGATAAGGGTGAATTATTGTGGACCACGAAGGATTTCAGTCCTAATGTCATTGTGCCATCACCCGTGTATGTAGGCAACAACCGGATTTTTGTCACGGCCGGATACGGAGCAGGAAGCGCACTGTTCGAAATTAACAAAAATGGCCAAAGCTATTCCGTACAAACCTTACAGCGGTACAAACCATCCGAAGGAATGGCCTCAGAACAGCAAACGCCTCTATTCAAAGATGGCCTTGTTTTTAATATCCAGACCAAGGATGCCGGAAAAACCCGGAATCAGTTTGTGGCCTGCCAACCGGATGATTTTAAAAATATTTTATGGACCAGCAGTACCGAAGAACGTTTTGGACTAGGCCCTTACATCATTGCCGATAATAAGTTTTTTATCATGAATGATGAAGGAGAAATAACCATTGCACGGTTCAATACAGCAAAGTTCGAGGTGCTGGATAAGGCACATGTCATGGAAGGGAGATGATTCATGGGCTCCCTTTGCGATAGCCGACGGGAGGCTGATTTTCCGGGACTCAAAGAAAATGATATGCGTGGATGTGAGGGCGGATCAGTGAGCCTGGTTACTGGTTCAGCATTGTTAACCCCGGAACCACACAACCAGACAAAATGGAAAAAACAGAAGAAATGATCGATGAAATTGTAATTCACCCCGCTGGCAGGGTGAATTAAAGTTTTTTCTCCGGAAATATAGCCCAAAATTCGAAAGGGTAACGCCCAATTTGATATAATTTAAAAAAAATGCAACAAAAAGGCTTAATAGTATTCTCCGTGATTTTACTGCTGCTGGCCGTAATCCTGATAGCCCGCGACCTGTTTCAGCAAACACCCTCCTATTCCGTTGCCTGCTCTTCGGATGATGAGGCAAAAGCAATGAAAATGATCGAACCGGCACTGATCGTTTACCAACAGATCAAAGTAATCGAAACCGGACATAAGGATTTGACAGGGATTGCCGTAAATAAGGATCAACAAGTTTTCCTTTGCGGGGAGAGCGAGGTCGTCGTTTTTAATAATCTGGGGGATAAGATCAATGAATTTGCTATCGACTCTACAGCTAATTGCATTGAGGTAGCCAACCAAAAAATCTATATAGCGATTGGTCCCAGCATCTTTGAATACGCCAAAGATGGTACACCAATATCCCGATGGGAACCTTACAATGCCCGGGGATATATCACTTCCATTGCAGCCGATAATGATTTTATCTATGGAGCCGATGCCATCAATAAAAGTATCCTGAAATATAATACTGAAGGAGAGATTATTCAGGAGATAGGCCAAAAGGACAGCCAGAAAAAATCACCGGGTTTCATCATTCCAAGCCTGTACTTTGATATCGAATCGGGAGGATATAACGACCTATGGGTCGTCAATCCGGGCTATGTAAGACTGGAGAATTACACCAATACCGGAGGTCTGCGCTCCTCCTGGGGAGAGCCTTCCTTTGAAAATTTTGGTTTTTCGGGTTGTTGTAACCCGGCACATATGGCCCTTTTGCCCGACGGCAGTTTTGTTACCTATGAAAAAGGTGTCGATAAGATCAAGGTGTTTGACCCCGCTGGTCAGTTTACAGGCTTTGTTGCAGGTGCCGGAAGTTTTAAAGGAGAAACAGATTTTCAACTGGGGCCTTATAATAACCTGGTTAAGGATCTGGCAACAGATAATTCAGGGTTGGTTTACATCCTGGATGCCTTCGACAGGGTATGTGTTTTTAAAAAATTGGATACGTAATCATTGGTGTTATGAAAAAGGACAAAAAAGTCAACAGGAGGGATTTTATCCAAACGGGAGTCCGAATTGGGATCGGGGTTGGTTTAGGCGTCATTGGAATAGGTCTCACAACAAGATCCGCAGCAGGCAAGACCCTTTGGCAACTGGATCCTGCCAAATGCGTACAATGCGGCAATTGTACGACCGAGTGTGTACTGCAGGAATCGGCGGTAAAAGTGGTTCATGTGACGGAGATGTGCGGTTATTGCGATCTGTGCAGCGGTTACCTCCGTCCCGGTGCCCTGGAGCTGAATACGGCTGCCGAAAACACTCTGTGTCCGACAGGGGCCATTGTCAGAACCTATGTGGAAGAACCCTATTTCGAATATAAAATCATCAAAGAGCTGTGTAATGGTTGTGGCAAATGTGTGCAAAACTGCGGTGCCTTCGGTAACGGGTCCTTACAGCTGCAGGTGCAACAGGACCTGTGTGTCAACTGTAACCAGTGCGCCATCGCCAGGTCATGCCCGGCGGAGGCTTACAGCAGGGTTGAGCCGGAAACTGCCTACCTGCTCAAAGGTTTTGAAGCATTAAAAATTAGTGATTGATCGAACAAAAAAAGTTTACCTATTGACAAAATAGCCATGAGAGACAGATCCTACAAAGTCATATTATTACTGGTTATTTCATTCGTTGCCATCAATTTACTTGGCCAGCGCTTCCCTGCACCGGAGTTCGAGACCGGTTATGAGATCCCGAAAACACAGATCTCCATGGCCAAGCCCATGTTTTACGAGATCCTCGATATCGTTGTGTTCCTGGCTACCCTTACCCTGGTCACCTGGGTCATCATCAAAAAAAGATCCCGAAGGGCCGTTTTCTGGATCTCGGTCTTCAGCCTGTTGTATTTCGGGTTTTACCGCAAAGGATGTATCTGTCCGGTAGGCTCCGTACAGAATGTCACCATGGCCATTTTCAATCCGGAGTATAATATACCCCTGACGGCGATCATCTTTTTCGTCGCCCCCCTGGGATATACCCTTTTCTTTGGCCGGACCTTTTGTGCCGGCGTATGTCCCCTGGGAGCCATCCAGGATATTGTTGCCCTGCGTCCCGTAAGTTTAAAAAGGTGGCTGAGATACCTCCTGGGGCTCATACCATTTATTTACCTGGGACTGGCTTTATTGTTTGCCGCCACAGGAACCGATTTCATCGTCTGCCGTTACGATCCTTTTGTTGGTTTTTTCCGACGAAACGGAACGTTTATGATGTTATCAATCGGAGGTTTGCTGCTGCTGGCAGGAGTCTTTATAGCAAGGCCCTATTGCCGGTTTCTTTGCCCATATGGTGTATTGCTGAACCTTGTCAGCCGGTTTTCCTGGAAACATCTTTCCATCGCCAATGGTAAATGTACCGATTGTAAATTATGTGAAAACGCTTGCCCTTATGATGCGATAGATAAACCAACGGGCCTTCAAGTTAAAAACGACAACCGGGAGCTGGTTAAAAAAATGATGATCTATGGTCTTATTACGCCGGTTTTGGTAGTCCTGACCGGCTGGACCGTTTCAAAATACCACGAAGACTTTGCCCATGTGAATTTTAAGGTCAGGCTCGCCGAAGCCATGATGAACCTTGATGACACACAACTAACCGAAGTTCCTACAGAAATAACCACATTCCAGGCTTCAGGAACCCAGGTGGAAGAATTATACAAGGAAGCCGCTTCCATCGTGCATGATTTTTATATCGGAAGCTGGATCATCGGAGGTTTTATCGGTCTGGTTCTGGGATTGACCCTTTCCAGGCTGACAATTTACCAATACCGGGATGAATACCTGACCAATAAAGGCAATTGTTACAGCTGCGCAAGGTGCATAGATTTTTGCCCGGTGAAATAGTGAGATTGATTGAATGACCATTTGAAAATTAATTTAATGTTTTTGAATCTATTGAAAATACACAGCGGCCCCAGGAGATAAAAACACAGCCTACCCGTTCCGGTTCTCTCACTTGAATGTTCCCTGAACATTCACCCGTCGGGACCGTTCGTTCAGGCTTCGGGGAACGACTTAGAGCACAGTTGTTTTATCCAAGAAAGGGATTTAACAACCCATTTAACTTAAGAGACTCGAAAAAGTGTCGTTAATCGGGGAAGTAGGTTTTTATCTAACGAAACAGTTTAAGTGAAAATCAATTTTCCCAATTCAGAAAACCAGACAAAACCCTGCCGCATTGTATTTGGAGGCTTTTTTGTATCCTTTTTTAGCCGGAAAAAAGGAAATAAAAAAGACTATGAAAAAAATGGTAAAAATACAGCTTAGAAGCGTGAATTTTTTTTTGAAAATGAAACTGATAATGTCCTTATACAAATGACAGATGAACAGAAAAATATGAAATGGGGAAGTGATCAGCTATGGAAGAGGATAGCCATCATCTCTGGCACCTTTGCCTTACTCATCTGTGTGCTGCTGATAGCCAATTATCTGCAGACCAGTAAGGCCGACCCTGTAAATATGGTGGTCATGGAAAACCTGGTAGAGAGGCTGAAGAGTAATCCCGAAGATACAGCATTAAGGGAGGAGATAAGGATGCTGGATTTGTTGTACCGAAAAGCTTATTTTACCAGCAGGTGGCAAATTCGTATCGGCGGATACCTGCTCCTCGGTTTCGTTGCCTTGCTGGTGCTTTCCCTACAGGTTATCGAATACAGAAAAAAAATCAACCCGGAATTGGATTTTAGCAGTGTCGACGATGCAATGATCCAAAGTCAGAAAGCCCGCAGGGGAATTATCCTTGCAGGCGGCCTGGTCCTGGGTACCGCAATGGTTTTTGCCTTCCTTGCGTCGAACAACTTAAAGCACCAGCTCACAAACCTGAGCCGGGGAAAGGAGTATTCTCTGGAATCTGATGTCAAATCCGGGGATATCGTAGTGAATGATCTTTCAACAACGGATACTTTTACCAGTGAAGTAGAGGAAAACGACAACACAACCTCAACAGCTCAATCTCCTGAAAGCGATACGCTTACGGATGCCGCTCAGGAGGTAACCCAGGAAAAAGCCTCTCCCGCAACCGAAGCAGTATCCCCCAATACCAGCAAGGATAATTTCCCTTATTTCAGAGGCCCTGCCGGGATCGGTATCGTTTCCAAAAAGAATGTACCTACAGACTGGGACGGAGCATCAGGGAAAAATGTTATCTGGAAAACCGCCCTGCCCCTTCCGGGACAAAATTCCCCGGTGATCTGGGGTGAAAAACTTTTTTTTACGGGCGCCAATGCCAACAAGCAGGAAGTGTATTGCCTCAACCGTGAAACCGGGGCTCTGCTTTGGACTACCCCCGTTGGCAAGGGTACGAAAAAACCAGCTGTTTCCTCTGAAACCGGTTACGCCGCCCCCACCCCAGCTACCGATGGAAAATTCGGATATGCCATCTTTGCTTCCGGAGATATTGCCGCCATTGATATGGACGGTAACAAAGCCTGGGAAAAGGATCTTGGTTTGCCCGACAATCATTACGGACATTCCTCTTCCCTGATCTTAGCCGGCGGCAGACTCATCGTTCAGTACGACCATAGAGGCTCCCAAAAAATACTGGCCCTGGCCACCAATACCGGAAATATTATTTGGAGCACTGACCGGGAGGTGAAAATATCCTGGACTTCACCCATCGTTGTGTATACCGGAAAAAGAACAGAGATAATTACCGTGGCAGAACCTTACGTGATTTCATATGCGCCAGCTACCGGTAAGGAATTATGGAAAGTGGAATGCATCAGCGGTGAGGTGGGACCTTCTCTGGCTTACGCCAATGGTATTGTTTTCTCGGTCAATGACTATTCGATACTTGCTGCCATACAAATTAACGACCAACCAACAGTCCTGTGGGAAAACAATGAGTATCTTTCGGATATTCCAAGCCCCGTTGCAACAGATAAATACTTATTTTTAGCAACCACCTATGGTGTTTTTGTATGTTATGATGCCCTGACAGGGCAAAAGTATTGGGAGTATGAAGTCGGGAATAACGTTTTTGCCTCACCCATGCTGGTTGGAGGCAAAATATACTTACTGGACACTTCCGGGAGAATGCATATTTTCAGAGCAGATAAGGAATTAAAAGTGATCAATAAACCTGCCCTGGGAGAATTCTCAGCTTGCACCCCGGTATTTACCGATGGGAGAATTTATCTAAAAGGAGTTAATCATATTTATTGTATAGGAAAATGACACACTTGCTGACAAATAAGGTTGATAAATTAATCGCTGAAACCGGAAAGACTGCCGATAAGGTTATTCCTATACTTCAGGCTATTCAGAACGAATACAACTACCTGCCGGAAGAAGCACTGGCGCGGGTTTATGATACCACCGAGATCACCCCTTCCACGATTCACGGAATTGCTACCTTCTACGCACAGTTCAGGCTAAAACCCGTTGGTAAACACATGGTGAAGGTCTGTGTCGGAACAGCTTGCCATGTGAAAGGAGCTACGCTCATTTACGAAGCTTTCCAGCGTGCCCTGAAGCTTAAAAATGGGGAAGATACGGATGAAAGGAAGCTGTTCACACTTGATAAAATTGCCTGCCTGGGATGCTGTACCCTCGCCCCGGTAGTACAAATTGACGATATCACCTACGGACATGTCAGCACAGAGCAGGCAGAAGATATTCTTCATGATTTTCTCGAAAGACAAGAAAAAGACACCGGGGATTCCGCCCCAATGATTGTCCTCAACAAAGAGGTGATTCAGGGAGAGATCCGCATCGGGCTGGGATCGTGTTGCGTGGCCAGTGGCAGCCAGGAGGTGAAAAATGCCCTGGAGGAGGCGCTGGACCATAGCAAAATCGACGTACAGGTGAAACACGTGGGCTGCGTAGGCATATGCAACCAGGTGCCCATTCTCGAGATACATAAACCGGATGAGCCTCCGGCGATTTACGCCAAAATAAGACCTGAAGAAGTCAGAGAGATCATCAAACACCACTTCAAACCCAAAAACTTTACGGATAAGGTAAAAACAGGCATTTACAATTTCTTTGACACCATAGTGAACAGGGAAATTCCCCGGTCACTTCAATATTTCCATCCCGAAGATGAAGATTCCATTTTTTCCTCTTTCATGGCTTCCCAACTGAGCATTGCTACGGAATACCGGGGAGCATTAAAACCTGCCGACCTGGAAGAGTACCGGTCAAAAAACGGTTTTAATGCACTGACAACCTGCCTTCAAAAGCTACCCCCTGAACAAGTGGTTGATGTGATCGACAAAAGTGGTCTCCGGGGAAGAGGCGGTGCCGGTTTTCCGACCGCCAGAAAATGGAAAATGGTCCATCAGGCAACTGCTGATACCAAATATGTCATATGCAACGGCGATGAAGGGGATCCGGGAGCCTTCATGGACCGGATGTTGCTGGAATCCTATCCTTACCGGATCATTGAGGGCATGATGATTGCTGCCTATGCCACCGGAGCCCGGGAAGGGATCTTTTATATCCGGGCAGAATATCCGCTGGCTGTAAAAAGGATCCGCGAGGCCATTGCCGTCATGGAGCAGGAAGGCCTTTTGGGAAAAAGCATTCTCGACAGTTCCTTTGATTTCAATATCCGGGTATTTGAAGGTGCCGGAGCTTTTATCTGTGGGGAAGAAACGGCCCTTATTGCCTCCGTTGAGGGGAAACGCGGTGTGCCGTCCATGCGTCCTCCATACCCGGCAGAAAAAGGCCTGTGGGAACGCCCCACCCTCATCAATAATGTTGAGACCCTATCTGTTGTCCCGTGGATCATCAATCATGGGGACGAAGCTTTTCAAAAGATCGGGACCGAATCCAGCAAGGGCACCAAGGTGTTTGCACTTGCAGGTAAAATTAATCGTGGCGGATTGATCGAAGTGCCCATGGGCATTTCCATCCGACAGATTGTGGAAGAGATAGGCGGTGGCGTACCTGAAGGCCGGCAATTCAAAGCTATACAAATAGGCGGCCCCTCAGGTGGTTGCATACCGGCCTCCATGGCAGATACGCCTATTGATTATGTTTCCTTGCAGGAGGCCGGAGCTATGATGGGCTCAGGCGGTCTGATCGTGCTGGATGATTCAGATTGCATGGTAGATATTGCCAGGTACTTCCTGGCCTTTACCCAGGACCAATCGTGCGGACGTTGTACCTTTTGCAGAATAGGTACTACACGTATGCTGGAGATTCTCGATAAAATATGCTCGGGCAAAGGTAAGATGGCTGATATTGAATTGCTGGAAGAGTTAGGGCAAAGCACAAAAACAGGCAGTATGTGCGGGCTTGGTAAAACAGCCCCTAACCCTGTATTGACCACCATTCAGTATTTCAGGGAAGAATATATTGCCCACATCAACGGACAATGCCCGACCGGAAAATGTAAGGATCTGATAAAGTATGCCATTACCGAAGCATGTACCGGTTGCACCAAATGTGCACAGCATTGCCCGACGGATGCCATAGTGGCCAAACCCTATGAGATACACATCGTAGAGGATGAAAAATGTATTAAATGCGACGTTTGCAGGGATATATGCCCTGAAGATGCAGTAATAACTATATGATATGATTAATCTGAAGATAGACCATATCGAATTACAGGTTGAAGAAAACCTGTCTGTTCTTGAGGCAGCCCGCCAGGCGGGGATAAACATCCCATCCTTATGCTTTCTAAAAGGCTACAAAAGTCACCCTTCCTGCATGGTCTGCATGGTCAAGGATAAAAGCACGAATGCAATGGTACCTTCCTGCTCTTTGAAAGTAACAGAAGGAATGGAAATCGATGCGAGCAGCGAGGAAGTCATGACTTCCCGCAGGCAGGCTCTGGAGATGTTGTTAAGCGACCATGTCGGGGATTGTGTGGCCCCATGCACCCTTGCCTGTCCGGCAGGGATGGATATCCCGCACATGAACAGGTTAATTGCCGAAGGCAGATTTACAGAGGCTTTAAATATAATAAAAGAAGATATTGCCCTTCCTTATATCCTCGGATATATTTGTCCCGCTCCCTGCGAAAATGCCTGCAGGCGCAGACAGATTGACAATCCGGCATCCATTTGCCTGCTGAAAAGATTTGCCGCCGAAAAAGGAGAAGATAAAAGGGCCGCCGAAGCAGCCAGGATGCATAAGGAAGCCAGGGGAGTAGCCAAAAAAGTAGCTATTATCGGCAGTGGCCCCGCAGGATTGACCGCTGCTTATTATTTGCAGATCCTGGGTTATTCCTGCAGTATTTTTGAAAGATCCGCTGAAGCAGGAGGAACCTTACGTTACGATATTCCGGAAGCGCAATTGCCGCGAAATGTAATCGAAACAGAAGTAGAACTCATCCGGTCGATGGGCGTTAATTTTTATTTCAATACGCTGATAACAGCGGAAATATTTAAGGAGAAAATAAAGAAATCATACGACGCAATAATCATTGCTACAGGAGATATTTCCAACCAGGATAAGTTAAAAGAGCTTTTCGAATTATCAAGATCAGGTATTGAGGTCAACGAGCATACTCTTGGCTCCTCTCAACCCGGAGTATTTGTGTGTGGAAGCGCTGTGAAGCCTCAAAAGGCGGCTGTAAGGACGGTAGCACAGGCGAAAACAGCAGCCCTGTCGGCACACCATTACCTGCAAGGTCAATCCTGGGAAAAACCGGCAAAGAAGTTCAACTCCCGGTTCAGCAAGCTTTTCGAAGCGGAATTTACGGAATTCCTAAAGGAGTCCAGCCCCACAAGTGGAGCCGCCACCGAAAAGGATTTTCAAAAAGGACTGGCAATCGACGAAGCCATCCAGGAAGCATTACGCTGCGGGCATTGCGACTGCCGGAAAAAGGATAATTGCGGGCTGAGGGATTATGCTGAAGAATACAAAGCCGATAAAAACAGGTATATGGTTGGTGGTCGTAAAACCATGGCCAAACAAATTCAACATGATCTGATCATTTACGAACAGCAAAAGTGTATCAAATGCGGAATTTGCGTAGAGATCAGTAATGAGGGAGGTGAAAAATTCGGGATGGCATTCGAAGGTCGCGGATTTGACGTGGTCATTAATGCTCCCCTCGGAAAAAGCTTCCGTGAAAGCCTGACCCATACGGCCGTCAAATGCGCAACGTATTGTCCGACAGGAGCTTTGTCCCTAAAAGATAAGTACGTGAATATTTACAGTAAAAAGCAAAATGAATAATGTTGGCTATCAAAAAGATCGGAACGCTGTTTGCCTTGTCAGGTTTTTTGTTCATCGCCTCATTTTTGGGTGCACAGACGAAAAATGCTTGGCCCATTTATCGTGGTGATCCCGGATTACACGGCAATACAACGCTGCAAATACCACAAATGCCTTCAGTTCTGTGGATATCAAAAATGGCAAGCGGTACCGTGTCTTCTCCGGTAATTGGTGGTGGAGATATATTTATCGGATCTGAGGATGGTACCTTATACTGCCTTGGGCTGGATGGGAAAGCTGTCTGGAAATTCCATACATCCGCCACCATCGAGGCGCCGCCGCTTTACCACAGCAAAACGGTATTTACCGGCACCCTCGAAGGAAAACTTTTTGCCATTGATGCCAGGACAGGCAAGCAGCGCTGGGTTTACACAACAGAAGGTCAGATTTCCGGCTCTCCCAACTATTTTTTCTCCGGGAACGCCCTGAAGATCATCGTCGGCAGCTATGATTATGCTTTGCATTGTGTGGACGGAACTACCGGAAAGTTTGAGTGGAAATATACCTCAGACAATTATATCAATGCTGCACCGGCAGTTTCAGAAAAGATTACAGCCTTTGGCGGTTGTGACGGCCACCTGCATGTCGTCGATCTGGAAACGGGAAAATTAAAACATAAAATGAACCTCAGTACCTACATAGCTTCCTCAGCCACCTTGTCTGACAACCTGGCTTACCTGGGTGATTACGACGGACAATTTGCCTGTGTGGATTACCTTTCACAGAAAGTTATCTGGGTACAATCCGGAGGAGGGTCGTTTATCGCATCCCCAGCCGTATCTGAGAATAAGGTGGTTATCGGTTCGGAAAACCGTACGGTGTATTGTTTTGATAAAAAAGACGGAAAAACACTTTGGAGTCATAAAACCCTCGGCAGGCTTTCAGGTTCACCGGTTATTGCCGGCAACAAAGTCGCCATTGCCTCCGGAGACGGCAGGTTGTATGTACTGGATCTCAGTACAGGGAAACAGGTTTGGACCTATGACATGGGGAGTCCGTCCAGCAGTACTCCCGCCTTCATCAAAGGCCTGATGGTCATTGCAACGGAGGACGGGCATGTTTTTGGTTTTAAACTAAATGAGGAATAATTATACCTAGTATCCGATAACTATTCATAGCAAAATAAATACCCCATAAACCACTAACTGTATCCGCTCGAAACGTGGTGGCACTCAAGAAAAACAACTCCCAACTGCCACGACTTAGAGATTCACCCCTACGTTTTGAAAGGATACCACTAGTTTATATAACCAGATGATCATCATTTTTTTATTGGACAACTAAAAACAACAACCATCAAAGTAATACACATTATTCCGGGATCAGGCGGTAGCTTTTATTGTGGCAACTGTTTACGCGACAGTAAGTATTTTGACGCCCTGCGCAAATTGGGCATCGATGTGGTAAAGATTCCCATGTACCTGCCATTGTTTGCTGATGAGCACGATATAGAGGATATCCCCGTTTTTTACGGGGCCATCAGCATTTATTTAAAACAGATGTTCCCGATTTTCAAAAAAGCTCCTGCCTGGTTCGACAAACTACTCAATTCCAGGCCTATGTTGAAGTTGGCGGCATCTATGGCCGGCAGTACCCGGGCAAAGGGACTGGAAGAAATGACCATTTCCATGCTCGAAGGTGAAAAGGGAGAACAACATGATGAACTGGAACATATGACCGACTGGATCCGGGATCATTTCAAACCTGACGTGGTACACATTTCCAATGCATTGTTGCTGGGACTTGCCAAAAGATTAAAAGAAAAACTCCAGGTACCCATTATTTGCACCCTGCAGGACGAGGATACCTGGGTAGATGTTATGACCGAACCCAGTAAGGAAAAGGTCTGGCAATTGATGCTTGAAAATGCCGGTTATGTGGATCACTTTATCTCGGTCAGCAGATATTTCTCCGGAGTGATCCATAACAAAATGAAATTACCCGAAGACAAAATGACCAGTATACACATCGGGGTAGACCCCGCGGACTATAAGCCGGTAAATTCAGGGAAGAAGGAAAGAACTATTGGGTTCATTTCAAGGATGTGTTATGAAAACGGAATGGATATACTTGTTGATGCTTTCATTCTCCTTAAAAAACAACCGGGATACGAGGATGTAAAGCTTATTCTGACCGGAGGCCACACGGGTGATGACAAATCTTTTCTAAAAAAAGTAAAAAAACGACTCGAGAAAAACAAATTACTGGCAGCAGTTGACTTCCACAAGGATTTTGAAGGGGAAGGCCGGCAACAGTTTTTCGCCAGGACCGCTGTCATTTCAGTTCCGGTAAGGAATGGAGAAGCTTTTGGTATTTATATTGCCGAAGCGATGGCATCGGGTATCCCGGTCGTACAGCCGGGACTGGGGGCATTCCCCGAAATCATCGGGCAAACCGGTGGCGGGATAATCTATGAAGATAATACTCCTGAAACATTGGCCACTTCCCTGAAGACACTGCTCGATGACCCACGAGGTTTGAGTAAACTCAGCGATGATGCCGTAAAAGGAGCTCACCAATTTCTCGATATTCACAAATTAGCCAAAGAACTGATACAGGTCTATCAGCAAGTGAGCGCCCCACCATCAATCATTTCTTAATGCTGGTATTAATGGTTTGCGCAAGGCTGATCTCAGCGGGAAATATATCCATAGAAGACCGCTGATAAATATTGCCGTTATTAAGCCCAGCAGGAAATCACCTTCCAGGTTAAATGCCGGCGATAATAAGGAGGGCAATATCCCGATGAAAGCAGCCAGTATCCCACTCAGCAACCCGGTTATAAGCAGCAAGAGGTTCTCTGTGAATACAATTTTAAATATCCTTTTCCTGCTATAGCCAATGGCCAGCAACAATGCCAACTCTTTCCTTCGCTCACTGATATTGCGTAACAAAATAATACCAAGGCCAATGGTTCCAATAATAAAACCCAGGCCACTTAAAGCCATAAATACGGACAGGTAGGTATTCGTAACGCTATAGAAATTCGCCAAACGCTGGCTTGTTGTGGTGGTTTCAATACCATAATCAACAAGGCTTCGGGATAACAATTCCGTCAGCAATGCCTGTTTTGCTATCGGTGCATCGATCAACATGGTTTTGGAACCTCCAAGGGAGGGAAAGTGATTCCTGAGTACCTTATCAGCAACCAGGATGTTCCCCTGGAAAATGGTATTGTTCAAAGCCCCTGCCAGTATCAGTCTCAGAGGCTTGCCGTATTCATTCATATACACCAGTGTATCCCCCAGTTTTTTTTGTAAGCTGTATTGTAAAACGGTCTGATCGACATAGGCAACCCCCGTACTGTCATCAAAAGTATGTTCAAGGCTCAGCCAGGGATGTTCTTTGGAAACAAAAGGCAATTGTTCCACAAAAGTAAATGCTGCGACAGCATCAAAAGCTTTTGGGGCTACAGCCAATAACCGGGGACGTTGCACCTGGTTGAGATTGAGACAACTGGCTTCATCGCCTTCCAGTCTGCTGAACTGTAAAAACTGTACGCCATCCAGCTGCTGAAGGCTGTCGACGACCAACCTGTTCTTTCCTGCTTCGCTATTGAGGTCAAAGACTACGGGACTGGAAGTTTCAGCCCAGAGCAGATACCCCCCGGTACCGGAACTCCTGTGATTTTCTGTTCCGTAAAAGGTTTTTCGGTTGGCTCCTGTAAGCATGATGGTAAAGGTTCCCAGCGCAAGTAAAATAATTACGGACAAACTCCTTCCCGGATTGCGTTGCAGATTCTTTAAGGCAAGACTGCGTATGGATAGAAAGGCTTCCCCCTTGGCACCAATGGGTCTCCTCAACAAAGCATAATACAAACCAAAACTGCCGATAAGAACCAGCGCAGCAGAACTCAGGTACAATGCCGCATTGTTATAGGCTCCGGTAATGACGGAATAAATGGTCACCAATAAGGCAAGAACCAACAGGAGACCGGAAAAGAGAAAAGCCTTTTTATCCACAGGGCCCTTTTGGTGTTCCCCGGACACAGTCTCCTTCAATTGACCTGCTATCACTTTTTTATTTTGTCTGGAGGTAACAACGTACAACGGCAGCAATGCAGCAATGACGCTGATCAAAAAACTGATCAACAATGTTTTCATTTCAACATTGACCAGTAATACATCCGTGCGCACTACATCATTCCATAAAGTATTCAGTCCCGCAATCAGCCCCCTGTTGTACAATACTCCCAGAATAGTCCCAGCGATGCTGCCGGCAATAATCACCAGCAGGGATTCCATTAACCTGAACCAAAGGATATTTTTGTCACTAAATCCGAGCCCCTTCAAAAGTGCCGTCTCAGACCTTCGTCTGCTGAAATGTAAAGTATACATCATTACCGTTAACAATAAACCAGCCACGATAATAAAGAAACTCATACTCAGAAAAAGCTCTGTGAAATTGACGGCATTTTCAGCAGCCTGTAAACCTTGACTCCGAACATCCATAACTTCCAAACCGACATCTTTCGGGCTTATAGTTTTCAGGATCATGGTCGTCAGTTGTTCTTTGGTAACCGCTGACACGTTAAATCTTATGGCTGTCAAAGTACCAAACGGGTTTTGCCAAATGTTCTTACCCGTTTCCAGAGCCAGTATCACCTTGGGCGTGCCCCGGTAATCCTTCCAGTAGGCTTCGTCCTTGTCCCGAATGCGTTTCAGGTCTATAGGTACGCCGGTATCCCAATCGCTGCAGCTGCCCGCCTCTGAAAACCCCGGAAAAGCTGGCATCAGTGAATTGTTTACCTCATCAGAGGTATTGTCGATAATATCTTTTACAATAAAATTTCGGCTGACTTCCCGCAAGTCCCTTAACGGGCCGATCTCAAAGTAGGTCAGCTGAATCGAATCCCCGGGTATGGCATCCAGGTCAGCAGCAGTCCATTGGTTTATTAAAACTTCACTTTTATCGAGCTGTATACCTGTAATGCCTTTGGAAACTGCGGAAGTGAAAGAATAGGGTGTGTGTTTCTTATCTACCCCGATATCATTGACCAGGTAGGTAATAATTTCCTGATGAGGAAAGTCCGATTTTTGTATGGCACGTTCAACCAGAGTATCTATGAATACCCTGTTGGAAGTCAGGTCGTAAATACCATTGTCATAACTTTTTATGTAAAGGCCCAGATCCTGTAGCGACCACTGTGACTGCAAGCTATCCCTGATGTCGGAAGCCGAAAACGGTATAGGATTTCCGGCAACAAGCAGGGTGTTGGACAAACCGGACAGGTCCTGCTTTTCACCAAGAAATTTATGGGATACAAAAACATTATAGGTTACCATTTGATCATTTCCCAGGTTAAACCTGCCCAACTGGTCATCTCCGGCAATGGCTATTACCCTGGCTCTGATGGCAATGGTGGAAACCGGTTCTCTGGCAAAAGGAGCGTTTACCGGAATGAGGTTACCGCTTTCAACCCTTATCAAAAGGTCATCACCGGTCTCTAAATTCAATCTTTCGGCAAGGCTGTTGCCAATGATGGCTTCCTCCTCGCCGGGAACAGGAAGGGGCGAATGGCCAATACTATTGAAGGAGCTGTCGATACCGATAATGGCTGCTTTATTGGCCCTTTGTCCGGTTTCCTGATTAATAACAATGCCTTTCAGCAAAAGCAAAGGTGCAACGGGGGTATTCAAGGAAGTTGATAATTTGCCGGCAAGGTCGCTGTCCATAAACCGGGAACCACTCACGACAGCATATTGGGTCTTACCTAGTCGGATATCCACCATTTTTTTCAGGCTGTAGCGGATGGAATCCCCTACGATCAATGCCCCGGACAATACGGCAGCACTCACCACCACGCCTAAAAACAGGGCAAAATGCTGCCTGTAGTAAAAGGCAATGCTTCGGAAGATGTATGTAAATGTCTTCATTTACGTTTTCAGTTTTAGGCAGCTATCGAAGTTTTATACTTTATACGATTTGGTTTTCATCATTTCAATCCATTGACAGAAATTTTACCATTAATCAGTTGGTAGGTAGTCGACATCCGCCTTGCCAGCGCTTTTGAGTGAGTAACGGCTACCAGTGTAAAGGAATATTGTTTTTGAAGATCCACAAGCATGTCGCATAATTTATCCGCAGAGTCTTGATCGAGAGAGCCGGTTGGTTCGTCTGTAAGCAGTAATTCAGGCTCGTTGATGAGACTGCGCACCACAGCAACACGCTGGCATTCGCCAACCGACATATTACCCGGGAAGCTATCGATTTTATCTGAAAGTCCTACTTTTTCCAGTAAGCTTCTGGCTCTTTCTCCGGCCCGTTTTTGAGTTGTTTTACCCATTGGCAAAACCGGTAAAAGAACATTTTCGAAAACAGTTAACTGGGGCAGCAGTAAATGCGTTTGAAAAACAAAACCAATTTTTCGATTCCTAATCTTATTGAGTTCTTCCACCGATAGTTTAGAAGTGGGCCTGTTGTCTAAAAAGACTTCACCACTGGTGGGATAGTCAAGCGTTCCCAACAGGTTCAGCAGGGTGCTCTTCCCACAACCTGATGGCCCGACAATGGCAACTGTTGCACCCTCCGGAATCTCAAGCGAAATACCGTCCAGGACAGGTTTATTTTGCCCAGGATACTGTTTGCGAATATTGTCTAATTTTATCAGCATATTTTAACCAGTTCATTATTACCAACGGAAGAAACAGCAACAGATTTATAGCCCTTAAATATAATCAATATTGTCCTGGTCTTTACCTGTTTGATCACTATTTTTTCATCCTTTAAAGAAATTGAAAGCATAAAGATTGAGCGTGTGGATTTAAGGCTATAAGTTTAAAATAACGATTTAGAGAGTCTTACTTCAAGGCGTCACCTCGAAAAGGGAGGTTTTTCATGAAGGGACCATTTAATTTCCTGACTAGCTTGAAGTTAGCCCCCAGGTTGTAGTTATCAAGGCGTCACCTTGAAGTTTCACCTTGAAGTTTCAATAAACCCCGTTTTCCTTTTTTAAGTCCTTTAATTATCATTTTATCGGAAAGTAATCATAAAAGCTAAATTGTTCCCTTCCAAACAGTTGACTTAGGTCATTATTTATCGTAATTTAAGGATACTTACTACAGAACGGACTAACAAATCTTTGGAGCCCATTGATGGTCGGATGAACGATTTTTTTGTGACAGTTACTTTTATCGTAAGTAGCTGTATCCGATTGATCCATTTTGCATAGAATTATGGTTTTAGTTGAATAATTAAAACAGCTAAATATGAATTTCGCCCAACAAAATTCAGGATCAATTCTGGGAATTGATCTTGGCTCCGTATCCCTGTCTATCGTACAAATGGATTTTAGTGGCAAGATCATCGACCACTACTATTGCTCCCACAAAGGAAATTTAAAAAGAGCACTTAAAAATGCCCATAATGCTATAAAAAGCTGGCCGGTTTATGGGATCGGGTGCGTTTCCTCTTCGACCAAATTAAATACGGATCTTGTCTGGCAGTACAATACCCAGGTCGCTATCATTGCCGCAACCCGGAAGTTGTGTAACAATGCTGCCTCTGTTTTGCATATCGGGGCCGAAAAATTCATGCTTATCCAGTTTGATGACGGAGGTCATTACGAATTTACGAAGTTGAATTCTTCCTGCGCCGCAGGGACCGGTAGTTTCCTCGATCAACAAGCAGGACGTTTAAACCTGCCCGGCATCGAAGTATTGTGTCAGAAAGCGTTAAAAAATAAAGAGGACATACCTGACATTGCCTCTCGCTGCGCGGTTTTTGCCAAAACGGATCTCATCCATGCCCAGCAACGCGGTTTTTCTGTCGAGGCTATTTGCGACAGCCTGTGTAAGGGATTGGCCAAAAATATTGTGGATACTGTTTTCAGCAAACAAAGTCCCGCATTCCCCATTTTAATCAGTGGCGGAGTTGCTCAAAACTCAGCAGTTATCAAGCATCTGGAGCAACAGTTAAAAACCACCCTTTTGCGCCACGATTATAGTCATCTCTTTGGGGCTATAGGAGCAGGCCTGCTGCTGCTGAAAGAAACATCCCAATTGTGGCCATTGAATATTACCAGTCTCGAAGAGATTTTGCCGGAGGAAAATGATTCAAAGGAATATTACTACGAACCCCTCACCTTAAAATTGAGCAGTTATCCCGATTTTTCAAGTTATGAATCCCGGGACTTCACTTGCCAGCATAGCCCTCATCCTGAAAAAGTTGAGATTGATATCTATCGCAAGATATCAGATAGTAAGTATTACGATTGTTTCCTTGGACTCGACATTGGATCGACGAGTACCAAAGCCGTCTTAATGACTGATGAAAAAGAACCCATTGTCGGCTTGTATACCTATACTGCAGGCAATCCCCTCTCTGCGGTAAAGGCCATATTTGAAGCGATAGAGGATGTCCGGAATAAAAACGACATCCATTTCGAAATAAAGGGTGTGGGAACCACTGGCTCGGGCCGGAGTTTTGTCGGAAAAATCATTGGTGCGGATCTGATCCTGGATGAGATCACTACGCATGCCAGGGCAGCTTATGAGCTCATGCCCGAAACCGATACGATCATTGAGATCGGCGGACAGGATGCCAAGTTTACTACCATGCAAAACGGCAGGGTCACTTTTTCACAGATGAATACCGTTTGTGCAGCAGGTACCGGTAGTTTTATTGAAGAGCAGGCGAAGAAACTGGATTGTTCCCTGGCTGATTATTCCTCCAAAGCTGCTTTTGCCGATGCTCCAATGGCCAGCGACCGATGCACCGTTTTCATGGAACGCGACATCAATCAATTGCGCAGCAAAGGTTATGCTACCAATGAGATACTCGCAACGGCCCTTCACTCAGTTACGGAAAATTATTTACAAAAAGTAGCCAGCGAAGCCTCCATAGGAAAACACGTCTGTTTTCAAGGTGCTACCGCCAGGAACAAATCCTTGATCGCCGCCTTTGAACAACGGCTTAATCAGCCCATTTTCGTTTCCAGGTATTGTCATCTGACCGGTGCATTGGGATCTGCGCTATTGCTTCTGGAAGAAGGCAATAATTCAACCGGTTTCAGAGGGCTTGATATCTACAAAGAAAATATTCCTATCCGGACAGAGCGCTGCGATTTGTGCAGCAATAATTGCCGGATAAGCCTTGCGACCATGACCAACGAAACCGTTGCCTACGGCTTTATGTGTGGCCGCGATTATGATACGCGGAAGCATGTTTCCAAAAACAAGGCGGGTTTTGATCTTTTGAAAGCAAGGAAGAAAATCAATGCCGTCAAGCCTGTCACTCCTTATAAACATACTATTACCATTGGGCTGCCCGCTTCCCTGCATCTATTTGAAGAGTTGCCTCTCTGGAGGCGTTTTTTCAATAATTTATACATCCGAACAGTCAGCAGCGAATCGTATAATGAACCCTTAAAAACGGGTAAAAATGCCGGCGGTGCCGAGTTTTGTGCGCCAATTTTATCTAATTATGGTCACGCCATGTATCTTGCTGAAAAAGCAGATTATATCTTCTTGCCCGTATTCCTCCAAAACCGACAGTCTTCCAAAGATGCTGAAAGGCAATATTGTTATTATACCCAATTCAGTGCTTCCCTTGTCTATAACATGAAGTCAGCCGGCATCAAGGAAAAATGCTTATCGCCATTACTGAATTTTTCAAAAGGTACTTTGGTGGTTGCGCACGAGTTGTTAAAGTGTTTAAAACCGATCCTGAAAGGCAATATAAACTTCTTAACCGTTAACAATGCCTTGAACGAAGCCTTGTCTTTTTATAACGGGCGAAAAGCAAAAATGGTGGATTTATTCCGATCTCAATTTTCTAAGGATAAAAACCTGTCCGTGGTATTATTGGGAAGACCCTATGTTGTACTTTCCAAAGCATTGAACAAAGGTATTCCCGATATTTTTAGTGGGTTGGGCGTAAAAACCTACTACCAGGATATGATTCCTTCGGATGAGGAAGACCTCAAAGAAGTGAAACTATTGCTGAATAAGATCCCCTGGTATTTTGCCTCCAGGATTCTTGAAACGACCAAAGTGGTCATCAATACACCCAACCTTTATCCTGTATTGATTACCGCCTTCAAGTGCTCACCGGATGCTTTTATTATCGACTATTTCAAAAAGATGCTTCACCGGTATAACAAACCTTACCTGATTCTACAGATTGACCAACACGATTCCAATGTGGGATACGAAACCCGGATCGAGGCTGCCATACGCTCTTTTACCAATCATGCTGCCATAACAGAAAGGGAACAGCAAATTGGTTCCATGGAAATTGTTCCCGTGCTCAAAAAAAGTATAGAAAATAAAACTTTGCTGTTTCCTGACTGGGACAGCCTTGTCTCTCCACTATTGGTGGCCAATTTAAAAAGGATAGGTATCGACGCACGTTTGCTGGAGTCCAACCAGCAGATCATCAGCAAGAGTATGGCCCACAATACCGGGCAATGCCTTCCTGTCAATATCATCGCCCAGGAGTATATGGAATACATCAAAAAGCATGATTTAAATCCCGAAGAAACGATGCTCTGGATGTTTGAGAACAAGTCGTCCTGTAACATAAGGTTGTATGCTCAGTTTATTAAAAACCTATTGGAACAACAAGGAAAGGGTTTTGAAAAAGCGGATGTTTACAATGGCTTAATAACGCATCTTGAGATCTCCGTCAGCGCTTGTTATTATGCGTATTTCGCTTACATGTTAGGTGGCCTGTTACAAGAGCTCGCCTGCAAGATAAGGCCATATGAATTGGTCACAGGCGCAACTGACCAGGCATTAAAGGATAGTATAGCAATACTGGAGCAGGCATTTCTTGGTAAGACCAACCTGGAAAAAGCCGTTGAAGCAGCCGTAGCCGTATTTGATGAGGTAGCCTGTGAAAAAACAAACAGACCCAAAGTAGCCATATTTGGAGATGTTTACGTTTGCGACAATAATATTATGAATCAGGGGTTACACAAAGCCATTGAACAGGCCGGGGGAGAAGTAATTACCACGCCTTACTCAGATTACCACAAGTTGGTTGAAGACAATAGAATTCGGATTTTGATCAACAATGGTGATTATCTGAAAGCAGCACAAATGCGGCTGGTATCATCTTTCGTGAAACTTGTTGAAGAAAAATACTACCGGCACTTTGAAAGATACCTGGGGCCGAAACCAGTGATCAATTCAAAAAGATTAGAGCATAAGTTATCCCAATTCAATATTAACCCATTGCTCTCGGGAGAATCCTATGATAATATCCTGAAAATATTCTTTATCCTCGAAAACCATCCTGATGTGGCCCTGTTTGTCCAGGCCAACCCTGCATTTTGTTGTCCGTCACTGGTCACGGAAGCCATGACCAGTGAAATAAAACGCATTACAGGTGTCCAGGTGGTCACCCTGACTTATGATGGGACCAGCGAGTACAAAAATGATGTGATCATACCCTATTTGCAGGGGGAGGTGTATTCCTGAAATTGTCTGGGACGAAAGTGAAATGAAAAGTTAAGTAATCTATAAAGTGAACCGTATAAGCTGGGGCCTAAAATAGACGATTTCCCCTGATAAACTGTTAACTGTCCTATGGCTGAAGCTGGAAACCTGAAATAAGAACCCCAGAATATAAAATGCAGGCGTTTTTGAGATTAAGAATCAGTGTTTTTGTATCAGGGCCAAACGGTGATCTTCACTGAGATTTAAATTTGGTGGAAAGGTAATGGGGCAGGAATATGATTTAACGCGACATTTTACATTCCGCACCTGCTTCCTGCGTCTGCACGCAGGTTGGTTATTTTGCATTTACCGCTGCTTGCGTTTTCGCCAAGGTTAGGACTTTTTTACAGGAAGCCATAGAAATTAGATCCCCGGTTGAAATTTAAAAGGCGTCACCTTGAAAATCGAGAGGTATCAAAAAACTATTGCCTAAAAACAGCAACCTCTTTCTCCTCAAGTCTGAATTCCATATCCTTGGTAGTTACGCTGCCCACTTTTTTGATCAATAGTTTTCCGTTACCGTACTCCTTGTTCACTTGTATTATTCCGGAACCGGTATTACCATCCTTGAATTCATCTTCTTCTTCAAGCTTCGTCAACATGGGTAATAAATATTCGTCGTATTGGTTGATCGTGAGTTTGGTTTGCACTTCAACAGCTGCTCCGCTTTTACTGCTCCCCATTAAAGTGATATCAAAGGACTTGAGCTGACCCGACTGAATATTCCATTTTTCAAATACGAGATCAACTGGAATAACTTCTGCTTTGCTGGTTTTGCCAGCCTTACAGGAGATCAATGTGTTGCAGATCAGCAACAAGGCACTAAACAACAGGATTTTTTTCATGGCTGGAAAATTATTTAATTAATTCAAGTTACAAGATACTCGTTTCTAGTTGACATTTTTTGTGGAAAATATCTCAACTTTTTTGAGTTTTCACCTTCCATCATTGATTTTTTGGCGAAATGTCTGAAACAACAACTTGAAACCTGTAATGGAACATAACGGCATTCCCGGCATTTCATGCCGAGGACAGGCTCGCAGCAGGCAGTGCCGGGACCCGCAACTTGAATTAATTAGTTAATCCGGTTTCTAGTCATTACAATAATGACATAACTGTTTTCCCTATAATATAGACCAAGGGGAAGAAAGTCAGACATGCGAAACAAACAAATACTTGCTCTGTGCGGTTTTCTGTAGGTTGTCCTTCTTGTTGTGTTAGATCTTTGTACATGATAATTTTTTTTGGTGTTTTGAAAATCAATAATTACATCACAAAGATGGGGCTAGGGCACAGCAAAAATCCCGACATGATTGGATAAAATCCGGACATTCGAAGGATAATCGCCTGATTTTGTAGGCTTTCACGCAAAAATGATTTTTATCCTTATATAATAAATATTTTAAAGTAATCAAACCAAATTATTCAAAACCTGCCATGTTCCTTATATTTGTCTGGATGAAAACCATGAGCCGAATGAGCCAGGTCATCAGCTCTTGGACATAGTAAGGATTGCGGTTTAAAACTTATTTCACTGGACAGATTTATTTACCATGTTGCGGAGACGCATTTTATTCATAATTCTGTGTTGTTGTTTTTATAATGGACCTGGTGCTATTGCACAGGAAAGCAAGTCATTTCCAAAAATGGAGCGTTCCTACATCAACAGCTTCTACCAGGAAGAAGATTCCTATTCCAAAAAATGCTTTGAAGATATTTTTTTTGACGAACGGGGCAGGATGTGGCTAATCCCTTGCGGTTTGGATATTTTGATCAACTCCATAGGCTTATTTCTCTTTGACGGCTACGCTTTTCAACCGGTGGAAGTTTTCACCCCGGAAGGAAATATTTTGGAAATACCCTGGATCATAGCAATGGATAAACAAATGCGAATCCTGGGTACAGATGGAAGTAAGCGCCTCATCCAGGTGAACCCTGACACACAAACAGGCAACCTCATTCCAATGGCAGATTCGGCCTATAATGACCTGAAAGTCCTTGGTATTTCCATAAATGATAACGGAACCTTCATGATTGGACAAGCAGAGGTCAATGAAGCTGTTTTGTTCGAATTAAAGAACGGACAATTAGAAAAGGAAACTTCTTTCAATCTTCCTGAGGGGGCAAACCTGCCTATAAATTATGGCATGAATGTAGGGAATGAATCGATCTGGCTTACAAAATATTACTTTCCAATATATCGGTTTGATCGTCAGAACATGATCTGGCACGCTTATGATGTCCAGGATTTCCACGGGCAGGTGATGGAGCCTACTGGCGAAAAAAGAGAGAATTCAAGATTACTTCCAAAAATCCTGGAAAGCCCCAAAGGAAAAACTTACCTGTTTTTTTCGGAAATATATAAAAACCATCTATTCGAATATAACAAACAACAAGATGAATTCCTGTCAATGAAAGACAAGTTCCCTGCAAATTGGGTTCCGGTCAACATGATACAAGATAAGGTAGGCAATATTTGCTTTCTCTTCCAGGATAAAACCAAAGGCTACCAGGCCATTTTGGAGACTGTGGATGGACAACGCTTCGACTATTCCGACCTGGTTTCCATCCAAAGTGATATCAGTTATCTGGCAGGTAAGGACTTCCGGAAGGAAGTATTCATTCTAAACAAACAGGGCCTGTATTGTGTCGGCGTCCGGGAAGGGGGCGTCATCAGAAAAGCAATGACCGACAAATGGGTAAGCTCCTTTGCTAACCTGCCGGACGGCCGTTTATTGGTGAACACCGTTTATGACGGATGGTTTATCTACGATGAAGTCACCGGGCTTAGCACGCCATTCGAGGGACCTGATTGTGGCACGGTGCGCCCTGCTTTTGGTAAAGGCATGAAGCAACAGATCATTCCGGACGGCAAAGGTAACCTGTGGTTCATTTCCCGAGACTACCTTGTCAGGTACGATCCAGCCACCAATGAATGCGAGTCATTTGATTTTAAGAAAAGAGGGGCACTATTTGGTCATGTCCGGGAGGGAGTGGTCGCCTTCCAGTATGACCGGCATATTATCTCTTTTGCCAATATACAAACTCAGCAGCCCATTTCCCTGAGACCGGGAGTACGCGACACCTTCGATGGTTTCATTCGCGACATACTTGTTGATACACAAGGTATTGTATGGATACCTACCAATAATGGCTTATGGAGAGTAGATATAGACCGAGGTGAAAGCACCGTTCTTGGCCTGGAGCATGGCTTTGCTGATTTTCGCTTCACTTCCATTTTCGAGGACAAAAAGGGCCGTCTTTGGCTGGGTACCTATTTTGGCGGCCTTCATATCTACGATCCCGGGACAGGGTCCGTCAGGGTGATTGATAAGGGAAAGGGGTTATCGAACAACAGTATCATGAGCATTATTGAAGACGATGATGGGGATATTTGGGTTGGTACGGAATATGGAATCAATCTGGTTTCAAAAGAAGGAGAAGTACTCAGCAACTTTCATAAGGAAGATGGCCTTTCCTATGAAATATTTGAACGCTTTGATCCATTCAAAAGCAAAAGGGGGCTTTTGTATTTTGGCAGCCGGAAGGGCATAAATATCATTGCCCCCTCCGCTTTAAAAGCTTCCATGAAAAGTGATACTACGATAAAGCTCTACCTGACAGAATTAAGTTATTTCGATAATGACAGTAGAGAAGATGTGGTTCAGAAAAGTCATTTCGGACACATCAAGCGATTGGAGATATCGCCGGAAAGGCCTTACATCCGCCTCAAATTCGGTTTATCCAGTTACCTGGAACCTCAAAATAACCGGTATGCCTATATGCTCGAAGGCAAAGATGAAGACTGGCATTATCTCGGAACCCAACCTGAACTGGATATCAGTCGCTTGCCAACTGGAAAATACCGTCTTTTGATCAAGGGGGCCGATTTCCGCAATAACTGGACTACCGACCCCCCTGGCAATCGATATTCATGCACGGGAATTTTTCTACAAACAACCATGGTTCTATCTACTTGTGGCACTGCCTTTCATTGCCTTTGGCCTGATATGGGCCTACAACAAGCAACGGGAAGCCCGACGGCTCGAAACAGAAGTAGCTCGTAGAACTCAGAAAATACAAGAAGACAAAAACGTCATAGAACAACAGGCGGCTGAACTCCGCCAACTAGACACCATGAAGTCCCGTTTCTTCACCAATATCTCTCATGAGTTGCGTACACCAATCACATTGATCAAAACTCCGTTAGAAAATCTGATGCAAAAGAACGGAACTTACCTTGATGAAAGGGTTGGCCGGAGTCTGAAAATGGTACTCAACAATGCGGGTAAACTGGGCAGGCTGGTGGAAGAATTGCTGGAACTGTCCAGCCTGGAGGCTAATAAGGCGACACTCAAAGAAACTTCAACACCTTTGTCTCTTTTTTGCCGGCAGCTGTTTGGCGCCTATGAATCAGGAGCAGCCCTAAAAAATATTGATTACCGTTTTTTTTCTGAAATGGATGAGGAAGTATTTTTCATGGTCGACCGCAAGCGTTTGGAAAAGATCATTAACAACCTGCTCTCCAACGCATTGAAGTTTACTCCAAATAACGGGACGATCAATATACACCTGAGTCGAAAAGCAGAACTGATAAAGATTGAGGTAGAGGACAGCGGTCGTGGCATTCCACCCGAAGACATACCTCACCTTTTCGAACGGTACTTCCAGACGCGCCGAAACGATATTCCTACAGAAGGGGGAACGGGGATTGGACTGGCTTTGTCAAAGGAACTGGCCTTGCTGATGCAGGGAAATATCACGGTGACAAGCGAATGGGGTAAAGGAGCCCGGTTCACCCTTCAGTTTCCCGCAAAAGAATCCCTGCCGGATAAAGAAAATATACCTTCTCCAATTATGGAGACTATACGAAAAGAAGAACGCGTGGTTCCAGCTTTAATGGTACCTCCAAAAGAAGATAAACCCAGGACCAGAATATTGGTTGTCGAAGACAATCTTGATATGCAAGAACTCATCCACTCTTTATTGGCTGACCAATACGATTGTGTACTCTCCGGTAATGGAGCTGAAGCGTGGGGGTGGTTGCAGGAAGAAAACCAAAAAATCAATGATATTGAACTAATCCTGTCCGATGTGATGATGCCGGTAATGGACGGTTATTCCCTACTAAAGAAAATCAAAACACACCGTCACTGGCAAAAGCTTCCGGTAGTGATGCTGACTGCCCGATCTGCAGAGGATGACAAACTGCAGGCACTACGAATGGGAGTCGATGATTACCTGCTCAAACCTTTTTCTCCTGATGAATTAAGAGCACGGCTGCAAAACCTGATCGATAACTACAGGGTAAGGAAAAACCTTGCAGACAATGAAACGGAAAATGCCGAAGCTATCGATATTGCGTTCGAGCCGGAAGAATCTGCCCATACGATCTGGTTAAAAGAAGTGGAGGATGCTGCCCGCGAAGCCCTGGAGAAAGGCCTGAAACTAACCACCAACTTTCTGGCCGATCGGGTTTTTCTAAGCGAACGACAATTCTCCCGCAAGCTGAAGTCAGTGACAGGATTAACCCCAAATGGATATATCCAGGAAGTAAAACTTCAAAAAGCACGCCACCTGCTCGAGCACAAGGTATACACAACCATAAGTGAAGTGGCACAGGCGGCGGGGTATAGTTCGGGAAGCTACTTAAACAAGGTTTATCTGGAGCATTTCGGTAAAAAACCGAGTGACTATTTATAAGACAAAAAGTCTGCCTGCAACAAATATCACAGGAGATCCGCCTCTATCGGCGGGCCTGCACATTCCCCGGATGTCTGAAATATTTCCTTTTGAGGCTTCTCTCAAAGATAGGAATTTTGGCTTGAGGTTGGGAATTTCAAGGCGTCACCTTGAAATTCCCGTAAATAAGAGTACCCGCCTGATATTAAAATATTCAGGCAGGTACAGATTAATATGAAAAAAATTTTACCTCAAAAAGAGATCATCCAATTACAAAGGTCCTTCAATGAGTCCGGTTTCGCTGCAATCAAAACCAATATCCGTAACAGTGGGATCCCCGCCAATAAAATAAATCAGGCATGATGCCCGACCATCAGAAGACAGGTTTTCGGTAAAGCCACATCCAATTACTTCAAAATCGACGAGGGGATGGATCATTGTTTTTTTTTGGTCCTTGTTCTTCTTCTCCTCTCTCGTTCTCTTTCTCGTCCGGTTTTCGATCCTTTCTCTTCTTTTTCATTTTTTGTTTTTTTGTTTTCTCTTTCCTTTCCTTTCCTTCTTTTTGAGGTTTTATTTCATGGCTTTTGGTCTGGAAAGTTTTGAACCTCTACATAGATCAAAATTATATCCCCAGGCAATTACAGGCTTCCTCTATTGTAACAGAACCATCTTCTATTGTAACATATCAGAATATCCAGCGCAAAAGCCACCCAATTACCTTTGAAATCACCATCCTTCCGACCAGACGATCAAAATAGTACAGTAATTGGCCAATTCTGCTGTATTACACGAATAAAAGCGCCCATACCTTTGCGCCGTCAATATTGACAAACACCCTTGCCGTAAAGGCGGCAAAAGACAGCGAGCATTCGCTTTGATATTTTTTTAACCCAAAAGTGCCAGTGACGAAATGAAGTCGCTGACATCAATTGTTTCATTTAAAAAACTATTATTATGAAAACCATGAATCGTATTTTAATCTGTTTCGCTATGAGTATCTTGTTCTTGAACAATACTGCTTTAGCTGACAATGGCAATCCCACCCTTAAAGCAGAGGGTAACCAATTGTATGTATCCCTGGAAAATGTTTCTGTACAGACTTACTTAAAGATTGTGGATACAAAAGGATTTACCTGGATCGAAGAAAAAGTAACCACATCCGGTGAATTCAAAAAAGTGTTTAATCTGGAAAAACTGCCCGTGGGATCTTACAATATAATCATCAAATCAAACGACAGGGAAATCGTTCAACCGATTACGTTGTCAAACGCAGCAATGATTTTAGATGAAAGTAAGCGTGCAGAATATTTCGAGCCCAATTTGTCAAAAAAGAGGACCAATATGCAACTTTCTTTGGAGAACCCTACCAATAGTGAGATCAGCGTTACGGTTATCAACATGAAAGGCATAAAGGTTTTCCATGACATGGTCAAAGGCCAGAAAATCGTTGACAAAAAGTATAACCTCAGGTTTTTGACTTCCGGCCTATACGCTGTATTTGTAGATAATGGCCATGAGGTGTATACCCAAACCATCAGCTTGTAGGAATCCAATGAACATAGATCGGTGATTTTGATTTCACCTTTTTAAATCAGAGACTGAAAGAGGCTGTTCCCATTATGGAGCAGTCTCTTTTTTATATTGCTGCCCCGACATTGCATGCACGGGAGCCTTTCCGCTGGAAAAATTGCCGGGATTCCCCTTGTATCAACTACGCTCCGTTTACCGCGGCAGGCAACCGGCAACCTACTTCAAAAACCGCCCCACAAAACCTTCCTTATAGGCCCTGCCAATCGGGATTACCGTTCCATCGGCCAGATAGACCTGGTTGCCGGAGACTTTTTCCACGTTGGCAATATTGACGATGTAGGATTTGTGGATACGGATATACTGGTCGTTGTCCAGTTGATCGAGCCAGTAGCGGAGAGGTTCGGAGGAAAGTAATTTTTGATTGCCAACGTGCACTTCGGTGTAATCTGCATCGGAATTGATGTAATTGATTTCATCGAGGTTGATCTTGACGTGCTCGTAACCCGATTTGATAAACATGGTTTTGTGTACAGGTTTAAAGTCAACCTGATCTGTGACAGCTGATGGTTTTGCTTTTACAGGTACTTTCGCCACTGCTTTGACAAAACGCTGGAATGCAAAAGGTTTCAGCAGGTAATCAACCACATCAAACTCATATCCTTGCAGAGCATAATCAGCAAAGGCGGTAGTCAGGATAACGGACGGAGGATTCGGCATGGCTTTGAGAAAGTCAATGCCTGAAATCTTGGGCAGATGAATATCCAGAAAGATCAGGTCCACTGGGTTGGTCTTCATAAAATCCATGGCATCAATGGCATTGGAAAAGGTCGACACCAGTTCAAGGGTTCCCAGATCCTGGATGTATTTTTTCAAAATTCGCTGCGCCGGCGGCTGGTCTTCTATGATAATGCACTTCATGGCTTTGGTTTCACTTCTACATTGAACATTCGAATGGCTCCGGATTTGCTGTGTATTGCCTGATACAAGTAACAAATCTTACCAAAAGTACACATTTGTAAGGAGGATTAAGAGCTTCTCCAAATTTTAACCTTCTGAAAATCATTTAATAAATTTTAATGCCAAATTCAACCGCAAGCTTAGGATATTTGGAAGAATGGTATATTGGAAGAGATGCATACAGTTCCAGTAACCCACCTTTCCATTTCGTCCGGTTTTCCAGAAGGTTTAGCATTAAATACTGTTTTCAGAAAAATAATTGAATGAAATTTTTTAGACATACTCAAAAGCAGTTATTCCGAATAAGGGCAAAAAGTTCAAGGCGGAAATTGAAGAACATAAACCTTTAAGGAACGGAAAAAACTCAATTTTCGAAGGCTTTATTCAAATCTATACTCAATCTAACCACGTAAAACATACTGTTTTTATCTATCTCCAGCTTATGGGCACCGGGATATAACAATTCCAAACGTTTCTGAACATTTTGTAATCCGATTCCACGCGACAAATTATCCGTATTGGTTTGGGGCTTGTAGGAATTTTTACAATAAAAGGTCAATACCCCCTTGTCGTCCAGGGATAATTCAACTTCGATCAAAATATCCTCCGATTGACTTGCCGTGCTGTGTTTAAAGGCATTTTCGACAAAAACTATGAGGATCAGGGGAGCTATACGGAAGCCTTCCACGATATTGCCGGCTTTAAAATGAACCTTTCCCCGCTCCTCGATCTGTAGCTGGTTGAGATTGATGTAATTATCAAGTTGATTAATTTCTTTGGTCAGCGGAACATACTTTTCGCGGCATTCGTAAAGCATATATCTCAAAACGCCGGATAATTCCAGGATGATTTCCGGTGTTTTTGGAGAATTTTCGATGGCGTATGAATATAAATTATTCAGATTATTGAACAAAAAATGAGGATTGATCTGAGATTTCAAAAATTGCAACTCACTTTCCTGAACAGCCAGTTTCAAATCTTCCACCTCCCGCTGTTTCCCCAGAGCGTCCCAGGCAAATTTGAAACCCGACAATATCGTTATCACCGGTAAGATTCCCATCAATGTGTAAAATACGCCGGGAAATTGCTTTGCGCGGGTATCCGGAAAATAGATTTGCTCAATCACCAACTCCTCAACGAGTATTACCGCTGCAATTATCAGGGCTACATAAATGAAAAATGGTAAATATTTTTTTTTGTAAAAAAACCTGGGTAATAAAAGGTAGTTGATGCCAAAAGCTGCCAGCGCATAGCTAAGGAAATACCACAAATCATACACCTTGAACTGGGGTTCTCCCGGTCATAGGTGAAAAATATGAAAACCACCAGGTTAAGAACCAGCTGAAAAATAATCTCCCGGATTGGAATGGATAAGTTACCCTGCTTATTCGTCATATTCCAAAGTTAATTTATCAAAACCAGTATTTGAAATGAAATCCTGCAAACAACCTTTTATTAAGGGTAAACAACGAGACCTACGGGTTTAACCGTTAATTGTGTCGTTCGGGGGTTAAAATATGTTGTTTAAAGATTTTATTTGAATGTTAAACAAAAAAATTATTGTTTTGTGGCGTTATTTATCGAAACATCCAATTACTAAATAAAATTAATTCATCCGTGAAAATCAGAATTCTCCCAACTGTTATTTTAATATTCATCATTTTTTTTAGTCAAAACCTACTCCATGCCCAATACCCTGGTGTTGAGATTACCGGAACTGTGGTAGAGCGCCAAAGTGGCCAACCCATCCAGTTTGCCACGGTCATCGTACGTGACAGCAAGACTCAGGAACAAATAACCGGAACAACCACTAATCCGGACGGAACCTTCGAACTCAAATCAGACCGAGAGAATTTCTATGTGGAAATAAGCTTTTTGGGGTTTGTTACCGCAACTAAAAAAGAAATCAGCGCCGAGGACGGAAAAGTAAAGATCGGTATTATCGAACTTTCGGAAGACAGCCAGACCCTCAGTGAAGTGATTGTCCGGGCAGAAAAATCTCAAACGGAATTCAAACTGGATAAGAGGGTTTTCAATGTAGGGAAAGACCTCAGCAGTAGCGGAGTGAGTGCTCTGGAAGTGTTGAATAATGTACCTTCTGTGAATGTGGATATTGAGGGACAGATCAGTCTGAGGGGTAGCAATGGTGTCCAGATCCTGATCAACGGCAAACCATCCGTCCTGGCAAATGAGGGCGGTAATGCTTTGGGTACCATCACGGCAGAGATGATCGAAAAAATAGAAGTAATCACCAATCCATCTGCCAAATACGATGCAGAAGGTACATCAGGCATCATCAACATTGTCATCAAAAAAGAGGAACGTAAAGGGGTGAACGGATCCGCAACTTTAAATGTGGGTGCCCCTGCCAACCACAGCTTCGGACTGAGTCTGAACAGAAGGACCGAAAAGTTCAACCTTTTCAGTCAGTTTGGAGGAGGGTTGCGGAAAGTACCTACCCAAACGGAAAACATCAACCGTGACCTGGTCAACAATACCACTTTGTATTCCAATGGAACGGAATATAGAAACGAGCAGTTTTACAACGTCATCCTGGGTACGGATTACCAGATCAACGACTTAAACATATTGACGCTTTCCGGATTTTTTGCCTACGAAATTGAGGATCAGCCCTCCCAAACCAACTTCCGCTTCACAGATGAAAACGATACTACCGTTTCAGAGTGGCGACGCACGGAAACGACCGAGGCGACCAATCCTAAATACAGTTATGAGCTTCAGTATAAAAAAGAATTCGAGGACAGTAAGGACCATACCCTGCTATTCAGCGCATTAGGAAATTTCTTTGGAAAAGATCTGTCCTCAGATTTCCTCAATGTTTACGAAAGCGGAAGTGTTTCAGAGGAATCACAGCAAACCCGTACCAACTTTTCTGAAGCAGTGTACACCTTTAAAGGGGATTATACCAAACCCTTTTCTGAAAAGTTAACACTCGAAACCGGTGCCCAATACGTCATGAATGATGTGAGCAATGATTTTGAAGTGAGCGATCTGATCGGCAGCGAATGGGTCAGCGATCCAAACCTTACCAATATCTTCAATTTTAACCAAAAAGTTTTGGGCGTTTACACCACCGGTTCCTATGAGGGAGATAAGTGGGGCATGAAACTGGGACTGCGCCTGGAAAATACAGAGCTGGATACAGAGTTGGCTACCACAAGAGAGACAAACAATCAAAACTATACCAACTTTTTTCCTACACGTATACCTCTACACTACTACAAACCGTTCTCTGCCCTGCAGGTCGGTACAACTTAAACGTATTTACCGCCCGAGACTTTGGGATTTGAATCCTTTTTTCAACATCCGCAGCAACCCCCACACCAGATTCACGCATCGATCCTATGTCACCGGTATTTGATTGCCCCCTCCCTTATTGACAACACCCCTCACTTTGGTGTTTACCAGAGGTACACTACAGATGTCATTGAAAGGGTTTCCACTTTCGAAGACAATGTCAATACCACAAAACCCATGAATATCGGAAGTAACCGTTCTACCGGTGTTGAATTCAATGCCAAATACAATGCATTGAAATGGCTTTCCTTCATGGCGGATATGAATTACAACTATTTTAACCGCCAGGGCAGTCTGGAGAATACTTCCTTTGATTTCGATGCTGACCAATGGTCAGGAAGACTCACCAGTAAACTCAAACTACCCGCATCCTACCCCACACCCCCTCCCCCTCTTCCCCCCGTAGTCTCTTCGATTGACGATTGACGATTGACGATTGACGATTGACGATTGACGATTGACGATTGACGACTGACGATTGACGGTTGACGGTTAACATTTTTAAAAAGGTTTAAATGGGTTGATTTTGTTGAATTTTTCACTATGTGCACATTATGTGAATTTCAGGATTTGTCACCAAAAGACCCCCTCATGTTATTTCACAAGGACTGTGTCTCGCGAGATCCATATCTTCATCTTCTCCTGACGACGGTAAAACCGAGAGGGTTTCTAAAACTCCACATTTATCTTTACCCTCACCCCCAGGCTGGAAACATTGGGATGATCCAGATAGGTAAGTCGTTGCACCAAATCAACCCTGAAAACTTTGAAAATATTCTCAAGTCCTACAGACACTTCCATATAAGGCTTGTCTTCCAAAGAATAAGTAGTTGGATTTCCGGCCGCATCTGCCGGAAGATTAAGCAGGCCCGTCCTTGTCCCCGGATCATTTACATCACTCAATCCTCCGTATAAACCTTTAAAAGTGACTACTTCCCGCCATTTAAGGTGTTTGACAAGTGGTATTTTGTTTAAAAAGAATCCATAGAAATGATGTTCGGCAAATAAAGATACATACTCATCACTGATAAATTCCAGGAAATTCATCATACTGTAAGATCGCAACTGATGCGCATAGGTCTGGTTGGCTCTGGGAATGAAGAGCAAAGGGAAGGGAATTCCCTGACCAAATACCTTTCCTGCTTCCGCCTCAACATAAGTATTGCCTATAGGTGAAATGGCAAAACGTTTATAAACGGTCAATCGCAATTTCCCTTAGGTGTTATCCGCATTGAGTACCCCTTCAGACCTTGCGTATAAGACAATTTAAAAATGGGATACTTCGTATTCATGGGAGTTCTGTAATTGGTCCCCTGGTAAAACTGTTCATTGGGAGCAAACCTGACAGAAGCTGAAACTTCACTCGAGTTGATATCCTTCATCACAAAATCTTCCCCTTCAAAGGTAAGGCTTCCTCCCGGAGCTTGTTGCTGCGTTTCAAAATTGACGGTAGTAGAAACGCCACTACCCCAGTCGCGTATATGTTCCAGCTTAAACTTATCGTAGTAAAGCAGCTTATCCGGCATACCTCTGGTAAAGGACAAAATGAAATTATCATCGCTTAGTAGTTCGAGGTCCATACCTGGAAAGCGGGTCTCTTTTTCATACATCACCTGAAGCGTATGCCGTCGTTTACTGACTACCGGCTGATCATTCAGCGACCATATGGCATTGGCAGCATATTTGAACCGACGATCCTTAAAACCATAGGTGAAATGTCCTTCCAACCTGAATTTTTCGCTCAATTGATCACTGGTCCTGCCCCCCAGGCGCAGCCGGGAACCTTCCACCGCATTAAAACTGAAAAAAGAATTGAATGGGCCAATATCAATTGGTCCGACATTAATATAACCTTCCACAAAAAACAACAATACATCCATAGCCCTGGTGAAGGAAGGAACCTGCTGAATGCTGTCGACCATGGTATAAATATTATTCTCCTGAGCTGATAAGGCCTCCAGCCTGTTGTTTTGCCAAAAGGTGGTATCGCGGGCATCAAAACCCGGTTCCTTTACGGCAACTTCAATCCCATTAAAAATAGAATCAGGCTGCTCCTCGTTCAGACGATAGTGATCGTAATAAATGGTCTTCCTGCCAAAAATACCCAGGTTTTTTTTCGATACACTAAAATCCACGACCAATTCATCCCGGCTGATCAACCAGGAACCTCCCTCCTGCTGCTCAAATTCCTGAACCAACTGGAGGTCATCAACAAAATTCAGGTTGATGCCATCGGCAATTTTTATTTCCGCCCTGACAAGTGCATACCGGTCATCATTGGAAATCAGAATATTCCCTGAAAAGGCAAAATCATGGCTGTTGCGTGGATGAAAGGCTAGATCTATCACAGGAACACCGTGGTAGTCTATGGTATCAATAATATGGAACTTGTAAACCAAAGGAGCGGAAACCGATAGTGGACTGACAAATTGATTGGTCAGAAAGATAACGTTGTTATCGTATAGATCAACATCCTGATATAAATTTTCCACCATTATGTTAACCCCTTCCGTATCCAGGTAATTCTCCAGGCCGACCATTCTCACCCCCCTGATGAATTCTCTTGTAGCCGCCGGTGTCTTTCTGGTATACATTTTCGAAACAGTTTCCTCCAGAAAAACAGGGAGATAGGGTTTGCCATTGATCTTTGAAGTATCTATGTGCTCAAACATAAACTGATAGTCCTTGAACACCCTCCTGGAAGTGAATTCCTCTGTGATATTATTGAGGTCAAACTGGACTTTTTTATACTTGTCGAATTCACAATAATCAAATTGTTCTTTTCGGTTCCGCTCCTTATTGTCAATGACCTTTCTTATCAGCTCAACGGCCGGGTTCCCTTTATTTTTATATCTTTTTTTCTTGGCTATTACTTCTACATCTGCCAGATTTACAGCGGAAGGTTCCAGTTCAATATCGATTTGCTGGCTTTCACCAATTTTGATCTCTGCAACAGCGGGAAGATAACCCAGGTAGGAAAATTGAATTTTATCGGAAGCCCATTGAGTTTCCAGGCTATATTGGCCATCAAAATCGGTATTCGTACCAATATCCTTGCCGACAAATGCTACCGCTACGAAAGGCAGGGGTTCTTTGGTTATGGCATCAATTACCAGTCCTTCCACACGGGTAATTTCCTGAGAAATAGTGACCTGAGGCCATGCAAACCCAAATGCTGCGATGAGCACAAAGGCTCTGGAAAAAAACCAGTTTAATGGCATGATTAAATCTTGAAAATAATTTACTTTGGAAAACAAACAACTGACATACTATTAAACCTCAAAGGTATGAAAAGGGTTGTTCCAGGATAGAAAAAAGAAATTGCCTCAAAATATCCTTGTATTTCATACCCGATAACACGAACACCCGGATTATACCCCTTCTTCTACAAAATCTGCAACTTCGCAAACTTCAGCATAATACGCTTCTGGGGGTCGTCAGCCATTTCCTTAAAAAAGATGGTAGCTACGCGATTAGCAGTTCCCCCGTCAATACTGAGCACTTTGCCTTCGCCGAATTTGAGATGCAACACCTTCATACCTGCCTGGATCTCTGAAGAAGGGCTGGGCTTAAAGGTTTTTGGATCTGCTTTAAGAGGCAAATTATTGGCTGACGCCGGCTTTTTGAAATTGCCCTGAATGGATGCGGCAGATGGACTTACCGTGCGGTAGTTCGTCTCGGTGCTTCGTACTTGAACAGGGATATCGAGGCTGGGTTCCGGAACTTCGGTCAGGAAACGACTGGGAGCATTGAAGCGCATATTCCCGTACTGAAAACGACTTTCAGCATAGGATAAAGTCAGAAATTGTTCGGCCCGGGTGATGGCGACATAGAATAAACGTCTTTCTTCATCCATACCTTCCATGGTATCCATGGACATAAAGGAAGGAAATAGTTTCTCTTCCAGGCCGACCACAAAAATAGATTTGTATTCCAGGCCTTTGGCTGCATGTACAGACATGAGGGTCACGTAATTATCCTGATCCGTATTTTCATCAAAATCCGTCAACAAGGCGATATTCTGAATATAGGCTGCCAGGGACTTATCGGATTCATCGGCCGAAGTATTTTCTTCCACAAATGTTTTAATACCATCCAGCAGGGCGTTGAGATTTTCCAATCGGCTCATACCTTCAATGGAGTTATCAGCTTTCATGAGGTCATAGAGTCCTGATTTTCTGGCAATCTGAATGGCGACCTCATAGGCATCTGATGTTTCACCCTTTTTAGCCGCCGCCTTGATCATTTGCACAAAATCGATCATGGCATTTTTTGCACGGGCACTTGCCTGTGCGGCCGGAATGCATTCCCACATGGGTTTGCCCAGCTGTTCTGCCATCAGGCTGAGTTTTTCAAGGGTTGTATTCCCGATACCACGCCGGGGATAATTGAGTACCCGTCTCAAAGCCTCTTCATCCTTGGGATTGATCACAAGTCTGAGATAGGCCAGCATATCTTTAATCTCCTTACGCTGGTAAAAGGATTGCCCGCCAAAAACCCGGTAAGGAATGTTGTAGCGGCGCAGGTATTCCTCAAAAACCCGGGATTGGGCATTGGTTCTGTAAAGAATGGCAATATCGCTGTTGGAGAGGTGGTAGCGGTTTTTTTGTTCCGAGATGGTATCAGCAACACGTTTACCTTCCTCCCCATCCGTTCGTGCTTTGATGAGGTTGATCTTCTGGCCCTCCCCTTTGCTCGACCATATTTTTTTCTGTATTTGCCGGCTGTTGTTCACGATCACAGAATTCGCTGCTTCAACGATGTGTGTGGTCGACCGGTAATTCTGTTCCAATTTGAATACCTGGATTCCATGAGGTTTGAAATCTTTTTCAAAGTCCAGGATATTTTGAATGGTAGCCCCGCGGAAGGCATAAATACTCTGTGCATCATCCCCCACCACACAAATATTCCGGGGGCTCTTTTCATAATTCACCAGCTTTCGGATAATGGCATATTGCAATTCATTGGTATCCTGAAACTCATCTACCAGTACGTACGGAAATTTGGCACGGTATTTATCCAGAACCCCGTCTTTATTGGACTGGAAAAGTTCGTACAAACGGTAGAGCAGATCATCAAAATCCATAGCTCCGGAGCGTTTACAACGAGCGGTATAGGTTGCATATATTTTATGGAGATGAGGCATTTTCGCCATACGGTCCTGGGCCATAAGCTCCTGATCCTGGGCGTAGAGTTTTGGGGTAATGAGTTTGCTTTTTGCAGAAGAAATCCGGTTCCGGATCGAATTGACATTATAGATCTTTTTGTCGAGATTCATTTCTTTGATGATCACCCCGATCAGGCTTTTGCTATCGTCTGTATCGTAAATGGTAAAACTGGACGGGTATCCGATTTTCTCCGCTTCCACGCGCAGGATTCTGGCAAAGATCGAGTGAAAGGTCCCTGCCCAGACGCTGTTGGCTCTTTCTCCGACCACCTTTTCGATCCGCTCCTTCATCTCCCGGGCAGCTTTGTTGGTAAAGGTAAGCGTGAGAATACTCCAGGGGGCCACTCCTTTATCGATCAGGTGTGCAATTCTGTAGGTCAGTACTCTCGTTTTACCCGAACCCGGACCAGCAACGATCAATACCGGCCCTTCAGTAGTCTCCACGGCCTTGCGCTGCACTGGATTGAGTTGATCAAGATAGGAAGAGGTATTTGACATAACGGTGAATTTATTTATTCTGACTGAGGCTGAGGCTAAGGCTGAGGGCTGATAATTATCGGTAAAACCTGCATGGTCCATACCTAGGAAGGGATAAATGCAGCGCAGAGATAAATTACTTCTCCTCACCTGAGTCCTCCACAGCAACTATAAAATTCTGAAGAAAATAAAAAAATTGATCCTGCTGATTGTATTTCTCCCGAAGATGGGAAAATGAACACGCCACAATGTTACGAACTTTCTGATGAATTGAAGGAATTTTGAAGGAAAGAAATAACGGGTCGATGTAAAGTTTAATACTCAGAATATCCGAAGTGTCAATTTCTAATAGGCCCTAGACATTTTTCAAAGTCACGCTTTCTTTTCTCCCTCGTTTTTCTTTACAGAGGGCATTGAAAAATGCCAAATAACTCCCATTAGTAAACTAAAAATACTTGACCAAATGACAATTCTTAATATTGAACTCTCTGAAAAAATAAGCTCTACAATAATTGAGCTGACAAAAATACCAATGGTAAAAATCACTGTGCTTTTCATTTCTTTTTGTGGTTTCAGTTTGAAAGCCTGCTAAAATTAATTAACAATTGTGCGGATTCTCTTTTAGTTGAACCTGGCAAGCTTTAAAGTCATATGCTCAGCTATATATGTCCCAAAATTAAGCAGACTAAATTCAAAAATCAATAAATCTAATTATTGGAAAAGTCAAAATCCCGGGTTTTATCGTAGAATGTCAGATCAACAAAATTAAAATGTAATCCAAACGGATCCACACATATCCGCACATCTACACATCAATACCCCACCCCTTTGACATCCAGAATCGAATTCGTCGAATTATTGACTTCCTTGGCTTGTTTACTGAGGGAAGGGGGCAGATCTTTATCCGTGAAGAGAAAAATCTTTTGCGTTTCTTTGATGATACTACCGGTTTTGTAATCATCCACCACCCAATGCCTGAGAACGACTGGCCGCTCTTCCAGGGTAATGAGTTCATCTGTCCAGCTGACTTTAAACTGGCAGTCACCTTCTTCTATGGGAATACGATCGGTTGTGGTGAAGAAGAGTCCGTCGGTATCCAGCAATGGATATCCTGTCTGATCGGGAGTGTATTTTTCGGTACTCTTGACATTGGCCGGAAAAACGATATCAATGAGATTGGCTCTGATGATGGTAATGAATTGGGAAAATTGTATATTAGCGCCATCGAGATTAAAAGCTTTCCAGTTGCGTTCCATAACACCCAGGGCATTGGTGAGAAACTCCAATTCCTCGAGCAGAATATCCTGTTCGAATTCATTTTGGCTTTCTATTTCCAGAACAAAAATGTCTCCCTCATGTAATAATTCAGAGAAAAAAGCGCCGTTTTGATCTCTTTTCGAAACTATCTGCTTTTTTTCTCCGTTAAGAATCAAGGAAACAAAAATGGAGCCCCCACTTTTTTTCCAGTTAAAACTCAGGTAGCCCTCGGCAGGTATTACAATTTCTAATTGTAGCCTGTCGGTGGGCCTACTTCTAACCAGCAGATTACCGGCCCCTTCTGCCTGCAATCCTATGGGAGCTCCGGTGACATCTACCCCACCGTCACCATTAATTCTTGAAGCTTTCCACTTGTCAATTTCAAAGTACCCTGAAAAACCTTTGGTATTCCCAAATTCATAATATCGCTCCTCGTATCCGGCTAAATATGCCGGACTCCCGCATTCACTGATAACAAACGGCTTTTCAATATTACTTTCCTCCCACTCATCAGAACAAAAAACTTCGGTATGATTAGCCTGGTAGTGCAGTGTACAACCGGGAATTTCTTTTTGAACTGAGGTAAAGTTTAAAATTTCTGAAGAAAAAACATTTGCTGCCAAAGCGATGATGAACCAAATGACTAATCCGGTTCGGCAAAAGTATTTTTTGTAATGTCTGTACATAAAATTTATGTGTGGTCTTCAATCGCTCGGCTAGTGGGAAACAGAATCACAGACCGGCTAGTAATGCTGATCGCAAAATATTTTTTTAACTATAGGAAATTTGGAAGGAAGACAGTTAGAGTTATCAAAACGCCTGTACAGGCATGAGAGTTGCTTGTTAATAATCATGGGACTAATCAGTTTAAGGGACTTTGACAAATTTGGTTGCGAAGATAAGGGCTTTCCCGCATTAACGCAACCTTTACTTAGGTATTTTTACCTAATGGGTTTTCGGCATATTACCAACAGGTTCCATACCAACTGTTTGATTTTTAAAATTCTTATAAAACTTTGATTAATAGTGTTATTACATCTTACGTTTTACCGTCATAAATGTTTCGCCATACCTCAAAAAAAATAAAAAAAGATTAACTCAACATTTTCAAAAGGAACCTCGTCATCCAGTTATCATCAGCGTTCGATAGTGCGTCAAGGGCCTTTTCAGCCTTGGAAGACACTGCATTAATATCTCCAATTACCTTTTGAAAAGCCTCGGCCTCCCTTCCCGATGCCTCCACTTCAGAGAGTTCTGCCAACGTTTTAATCACCGGGTCCAGTTCTTTTTTCTTACGTTGTGCAGTGATTTTCCTGACTACATCCCTTATATCTTTCTCTGCCACGAAAAATTCCTTGCGCTCTCCTACCACCAATTCTTTGTAAACCAGTCCCCAGTCAATCAAAGCCCGGATATTCATATTGGCATTACCCCGGGAAATTTTCAATTGCTCCATCACATCATCAGCACTCAACGGGTCCGGAGAGATCAGTAATAAGGCATGAATCTGGGCCATGGTCCTGTTCACCCCCCAATTGGAACCCAGTACGCCCCATGATTGAATAAATTTTTCTTTAGCAGTTTCCAGTTCCATGATCAGACTTTGTAAAAGGGCAATTTAACAACTTTCGCAGGCAGACGCTTTTTGCCCAGAGACACAAAAATTTCAGTATCAACAGCAGCAAAAGGGGTAGAAACATATCCCAGCCCAATGGGAATGCCAAGAGAAGGGGACAAAGTACCTGAGGTAACTTTTCCGATCACATGACCCGCTTCGTCCTCGATGGGATAATCATGACGCGGCACCCGCCTTCCGTCTACTTCAAAAGCTACCAATTTGCGTTGCACACCTTCGTTGCGTTGTTGCGCAAAAAGATCCCGATCGATGAACTGAGTATCTTTGGTTTTTGTAATCCAGCCGAGTCCAGCCTCAATGGGTGAAGTTTCATCGTTGATGTCATTACCATATAAGCAGAATCCCATTTCCAGTCGAAGGGTATCACGAGCCCCCAAACCAATGGGTTTAATACCGAAATCAGCACCGGCTTCAAATACCGCATCCCAAATAGCCGGAAGATCTTTGTCGTCAGCATAAATTTCAAACCCTCCGGAACCAGTATAACCTGTTGCAGAAACAAGCACATTGTCAAAGCCCGCAAAACGACCTTTTTCAAAGGTGTAATATTTCATTCCTTTGAGATCAATATCTGTTAATGACTGTAAAGCTTCAGCAGCTTTTGGACCCTGTACGGCCAGCAACCCCGTCCTGTCTGAAATGTTTTCGAGAACAGCATCAAATTTATTTTGCTCATTGATCCAGGCCCAGTCTTTATCGATATTGGAGGCATTCACCACCAACAGGTAAACTCGCTCCCCTTCAGCACATTTGTCCTCGGGAAGCCGGTAAACCAGCAAATCATCGACAATTCCTCCTCTGCCATTTGGCAAACAGGAATATTGTATCTGGCCAATTTCCAGCCGTGCAGCATTATTGCTCGTAACCCACTGTACGAGATCCAGCGCCTCCTTGCCTCTGACAATAAATTCTCCCATATGCGTCACATCAAAAACGCCGACACCCTCCCGAACTGTTTGGTGTTCTTCCTGGATCGTTGTGTAAACAATGGGCATATTATAACCCGCAAATTCAGCCATTTTGGCGCCTAGGGCAATATGTTTGTCTGTAATTGGTGTATTTTTCATGCGTTATTATGCTTCGGTTTTATTCAAGAAGGTGATTTTCCACTCCCGCAAAAGTAGTCATTTTCTTCCTATTCTTATAGTTTTTAAGTCCTTGTCAAGTCGGTCGTTTTTTATTCGGCTTACGGATAAGGGACGCCATGCGATTGAGCACTTCTACATTTTTTATTCAATATTCTACATGCTGCGGTTCTACAAGGGTCCCCGCCTTCGCTTCGCTTGGCGCCGGGCTATCCGCTGACGCTCCTATCCCTGGTACTGCTCGTCCCTGCGCCGCCCTGCGCTATACGCTTCGGGGTACCGGTATTACGAAAGAAAACAATTACTTCTCCTCCAACAAATTCTTTTTTATGAAGAGCTCGAAATGTCCCTTAAAGACATTCAGCAGATCATCACCGATTCCGATTTTGACCTCATCGAGGCACTCGAAAGCCACAAATCAGCGCTTAAAAGTCGTGCAAAAAGGCTGAAGAATTTACTGAATACGATTGACAAAACAATTAACAAGCTAAAAAACAAAAATGTTATGCTGACAGAAGATGAAATTTACGAAGGTTTTTCCAGGGAGGAAGTCAATGCAAGGCGCAAAGAAGTGAGCGAACGTTGGGGAGAAGATCAACTGCTCAAAACGGAAGATCGCATCCGCAAAATGGGCAAGGAAGGCTGGCATGACCTCAAACAAAAAGAAGAGGAAATCAACCAGCTGCTCGCAGACTTAATGGACTTGCCGCCAGAACACGCGAAGGTTCAGGCTGCTATACAGCTGCATTACCGACACCTGAATGATTTCTATGAAGTATCCAAAGAACGCTACCTCGGACTGGGCAATATGTATACAACTGATGAGCGATTTACGGCCTATTATGAAAAATACAGAACCGGATTGACACAGTTCATCAACGAAGCTATACAAGTCTTCTGTGAATCCTTAAAATAAAGGCTAAACAGCAATTTCCGATCTTGATATACGGGGACACCTTCCATACCTGTGACACGGACACCATTGAAAAGAAAGAACAACTCATCAAATGGATAGCTTTTTGGTGAAGTGAATAAAACCTATTTCCACCAAAAAGGAAGTTCCTGGGGTAGAACAGGAAAATTCGTCACCTCAAAAGACATTTCAAATTTGGAAATGAGTCCGTAGCGCGGGCTTAAAGCTTATATGGTTTTCGGGGCAAAGGAAATGGAGGCCATCCTGCCCATGCTCCGCAAATGTCCGGCATTAGAATCTCCAAAAGCCCGGATAGAAATTCTCCCCTACCAGCCAAACATGGGGTAAACAGTATTGAGCAAATTTATTCACCTCCCAATTTATCCCGCTGGCAGGATCGATTATAAGCTTGAAAGTCTGGGCTTTCAAGCTTATAATCGAGGGTGGAATCCATCCGGTAACTAAAATACCAAATGAAACTTATTTAAATATTTAATCGAGCAAAAGCTACAGACTCAAAAGAGTATTACTTACTGACAACTACCTTCTTCACCACCATACTATCCCCCATCATAATCTTCAACAGATACACGCCTTCCGGATAAACACCCATATTCAAGAACACCTCCCCAGTCGTTTCCTCCTTCATCTGCTGCCATAACTCCTGTCCGCTGATATCCAGTACTTTCAACATTGCTGATTGTCTTACCTGCATGTTGAAACTGACTTTTAGCTCATCCGAAGTCAGGTTCGGGGATAAACTGATGGCCTGTTCAAGTGTTCTGTCGATGGTCGAGGTGATATTCTCCACTTCGACACAGGCCTGCGCTATACATTCATTTTCATCCATCACTTGTAAACAATAAGTACCTGCCGGTATTTGATCCAGGTCTTCGGTGGTAGAAAACAGCGCACCTTCTCCATCATACCACAAATATCCATAACCTCCTGTTCCTCCCGTCACCGTCGCGTCTATCGCTCCGTTTTGTTCCATATTCGTCGCTGCCGTAGCCGTTAAGGTTATGCTCATCGTATCCGGTATCGGCAGATCTATTGCTCCTGTCTGTTCGCATCCCTGGCTATCCGTCACCGTCCAGCTCCATGGACCCGGGGCTGTCAGGATATTTTCGGTCGTTGTATTGCCATCATTCCACACATAGGTGTACCCTTCTGTTCCGCCAATTGCATTGAGCGAAGCCGTGAAAGGCTCCTCCGGATCACAGCTGTAGGCACTTACTTGTGTTTGAACTTCCAGGGTATTTTGTACCGTTACGGTAAATTGACAATGTTCTTCATTACCGGATGTATCTGTTGCCCGGTAAGTGATAGTGGTGGTTCCCTCCGGGAAAGTCCCTCCCGATGGCAAGCCTTCGGTTTGTTCCAGCATTTCAACACCACAATTATCTGCTGCCTGGGGAAGATCGTAGCTTACTGCCATGCAGTTCATACTGGTAATATCTTCCGGACATGACAGGTAAATAAAGGGCTGAGGGTATCCATTACTGTTATTTGAACCCCTGTGCTGTCGTAATTGCCATGCGCATCCCACAACTTCACGGGGTATTCACTGATCCCTAAATGTTCACAATCAAGATCTGTTGCTCCCAGTTCAAAACTCACTTCACTACAGTTATCACTGCTGCCCACATCTATCATTTCTGCTGTATAGGAGGTTGTTCCCTCTTCATTCAGGTAAAGCGTTATGTCCTGCGTGATCAGCGTTGGGGGTATGGTATCTTCTTCCGTCACTTCAAAGGGCAGGATCACCTCACAGTTATTCGCATCGGTGATCGTCGCTGAATAAAATCCACCTTCCAGCCCACTGATGCTTGATTCACTGCTGCTGGTCGACCACAGGATGGAATAAGGGCTTTGGCCGCCACTGATCTCCTCTATGGTGAGGCTGCCTTCGCTGCTGCCCGGACAGATGTAGTTGTTCGCTGTGATGAAGGTTTCGATGCTTTGACAATCAAAACTGTTCACACGCGCAGAGTCTACTGCAATACATCCGTTCTGGTCTGTAACGGTGATGTAATACAGCTCCGGACTCAGATTCTCCGCCATTGGTGTTTCTGCTCCCGTGCTCCACACGTAACTGTATCCTGGTGTACCACCACTCACCTGTGCTGTGATGGTTCCGTCTGCTGCGGCACTGGAGGTCTCTGCTGTGGCCGACAAGGCGATCACCAGGGCCGGGGGCTGGGTAACTTCTATTTCTTCGATCACTTCACAGCCGTTCGCATCCGTCAGGGTGACCGTATAGATACCGGCTGCAAGGTTGTCAACCAGTGGCTGTCGTTGATCCATTGGACCACGCAAAACTGTAAATCGGTGTTCACCCTGCGCCTGCCACCATGATGCTCCCTGTTGCGGCACCATGGCAATCTGCAGGAGTGACCTGTACGATATTGAGGGCAGGTTCTTCTGCTATTGTTACGATCAGTTCATCCTCAGAAGAACAGCCGTTTGTTGTATTTATGATTTCCAGTTGATAGGTCCCCGGGGCTGAAAGCTCCGGAGTCAGTGTATTGGCTCCGCTCACGATATGGCCATCCGTCGTCGTCCACTGATAGGTGTACTCTTCTCCCTGGGAGGAGTTACCGGCATTGGCCGTAAGGCTTGGGTTGGCGCAAGTCAACTCCAGGTCTGGACCGGCTTCTGCAACTGGCAGCGTGGTATTCACCGTTACCTCAACCGTATCAGCAGTACTACACCCCATGGCGGTATTGGTCGCTGTCAGGATGTAAGTTCCTGTTTGATCTACTGTCTGGATTGCTGTATTCACACCATTCGACCATTCATAACTGACTCCCTGTTTGAGGGGGTATTTAACCCAAGGGTGACTTCCGTTACCTCACAGGTCAACACCTGATCTGACCCGGCATCTGCTTGTGGAGGCGCTGTTAGGGTGATGGTGAAATTCACCTTCGTCGCTACACAGGTTCTCATCCAGGGCTTCGATCGTATTCCCCGTCTTCACAGAACGTAACTTCTGAAGTCATTTGACTATTGACCATAAAGGTCGTCAAGTCAAAGTCGCTGGCCTGGTAGGTTATAACAATCCCCAGTACACATCTCGTACTGCTCGCTGATGGAGATTGTCTTCGGGTAAACCGTTATCGTCATCTCATCGGTATCGCTACAGCCATTCACATCGGTAACTGTGACACTATAGGTTGTTGTTCCTGTAGGGCATACTTGTGTTTCCCCACCACTCCACTCATAAGTATAAGAACCTGATCCGCCACTGCCCGCTGCTTTAAGGTGTAACAGGATCCAGGACAATCGAGGTATCCTCTCCGGCATTCTACATGCGCTTCAGCAAAACGGTTATCGTTATGTCATCTGTCGCACTACAGCCATTGGCATCCGTCAGGGTGACACTGTAGATCGTATTTTGTGTTGGACAAACCGTCGTCTCGGGGGTGTCCCACTCAAAGGTATAGGGTGCTGTGCCTCCGCTGCCCGCCGGGGTAAAAGTGAAACACTCGCCAGGACACATATCCATATCCGTTCCGGCATTCACTGCCGGAAGATCATGAACGGTTATCGTGAGATCATCCGTGGTGCTGCAGCCATTACTATCCGTAACCGTGAGGGTGTAGCTCGTCGTCGCGGTGGGGCATACTTCCCCTGTACCACTGCTCCAGTTGTATTGATATTCACCGCTGCCGCCTGTTGCTGAAGGATTTAAGCTGTAACAATCTCCCAAACAAAGATTGACATCTGCTCCAGCATCCGCCTGCGGTAAATCGTTTACTGTTATTGTTATCTCATCAGTACTGCTACACCCGTTGGCATCTGTTACCGTGAGCGTATAGGTGGTCGTCTCAGTAGGGCATACCTCTTCTGTGCCGCTGCTCCAGTTGTAATCGTAGGGGCCCTGACCCCCCTGAGCTGACCCTTCAAGGGTATAACACTCCCCAACACACAAATTTATATCCCCTCCAGCTGATGCCTGCGGTGATGCAGTGACGTTTATCGTAACCTCATCCGTAGCGCTGCAACCTTCACTATCGGTCAGCGTGACCCAATAGGTGGTCGACCCGGCAGGGCATACCGTCACAGAACCACTGCTCCAACTGAAATCATATGGCGGACTCCCTCCTCCTCCTGTCGGATTAAATGTATAACAATCCCCGGCACACAAATTGACATCTGCACCTGCATCCAACTGGGGTAATTCATGGACCGTTACCTGGATTTCATCCGTCGATGTACATCCATTGGCATCGGTTACCCACAAGCCGTAATTCGTCGTTTCCTCAGGACATATTTCCGGCGTGCCGCTGCTCCAGCTGTATTCGTAGGGTGCCTGGCCGCCCTGGACGGAGCCGGCCAAGGTATGACAATCCCCAAAACACAAACTGATATCCCCCTCCCAGGCCTACCTGCGGAACATCATTCACTATAACCGTAACCTCATCGGTGGAACTGCAGCCATTACTGTCTGTTACCGTCACCGTGTAAGTAGTCGTCAGGGTGGGACATACTTCTGTATTGCCACTATTCCACGTATACGCATAGCCTCCGCTGCCACCACTGGCTGTTGAGCTAAGGGTATAACAATCTCCCTGACAAATATTCACATCCTCCCCGGCATTTACCTGGGGACTTTCCAGGACCTCTATCGTGAGCTCATCCATGGAACTGCAGCCATTGCTGTCCGTTACCGTCACCGTATAGCTCGTCGTCTCCGCAGGGCACACTTCTGTAGTACCACTGCTCCAGCTGTATTGATAATTTCCGCCACCGCCACTCGCTGCAGGAGCAAAGGTGTAACAGTCCCCCGCACATATGCTCATGTCTTCTCCCGCATTCACTGTGGGTAATTCGTTCACTGTAATCGTCAGCTCATCGGTAGCGCTACAGCCATTGCTGTCGGTGACCGTCACCGTATAGCTCGTCGTCTCCGCAGGACACACTTCTATAGTACCACTGCTCCAGCTGTATTGATAATTTCCGCCGCCGCCACTCGCTGCAGGAGTAAAGGTGTAACAGTCCCCCGCACATATGCTCATGTCTTCTCCCGCATTCACTGTGGGTAATTCGTTCACCGTGATCGTAATTTCATCGGTCGAACTACAGCCATTATCGCCTGTTACTGTCAGGGTATAGGTCGTCGGCTCCTCAGGACATACCTCCTCCTGATTATCTCCACTCCATTCAAATACATAAGGTTCAACGCCTCCACTGGCAGATCCGTTGAACGTATAACATTCGTTGATGCACAAACTATCATCCTCCCCGGCATCAGCTGCCGGACTGGGTAATACCTCTACCATTTGTTCATCCGTAGCTGTACACCCATTATCATCGGTAAGGGTTACGGTATACGTTGTGCTGGTACTCGGGCATACTTCGGCGCTACCGCCGCTCCAACTGTAATCATAAGGCGATTGACCGCCACTGCCGCTGGCACTCAGCGTTACACAATCCCCTGCACATATCGTCTCATCTGAGGCTGCTGTCACTGTAGGTAATTCATATACCACTGCTGTCACCAGATCCGTATCCTGACATCCATTGCCATCCGTCACCGTTACCGTATAAGATGTATGGTTCGGAGGAGCTACCGTCAAGGTATTCGTAAAACTCAACCCATCCGTCCATGCATAGGAATAATTGCCATCGCCTCCTGTCGTCTCCGCTACAAAGGTCACCGGCGTACCCTGGCAGGCAAACTCATTCAAGCCTCCCCAGACGGAAGGTGTTTCATTCATCGTCAGGGTTATCGCAGTACGTGTATTACTTGTACATCCCGAAACAGGATCTTGAGCCTCTGCATAATAAGTGCCCGGACCGGCAGGGGTATAACTATTGGTATTGGAAGCAAGCAAGGGAGCTCCGGTTGGGTTGCCGTACCAGCTGACTTCATAGCCCTCTGCTGTAGCTGTAAGCGTTGGTATCTCTTCTCCCTCACACATTTCCACATCCATTCCCAAGGGTGCAGGAATATTAGCATTATCACAATTATTGTAAGGGAAGATCCTTCAACCAGGGTAAGAATCTGATTGGCATTTTCTTCATAAAAAATATCCACATTACCGCTTAACCAGCGAACAGATTATTGAATCTACCTGGGTATGGGAGCCCATCCCAAAATGCTCCAAAGCTGAATTCTGGGCCTGATAACCAATAGCACAATGTTTATACCTGACGTATTTATTACCATTGATATAAAATTCAATCCAGGTTCCTATACCATCCCGATTGCTTTCAGTTCCCACCAAAAATACTTTTAGCCAGTTATTGGAATTACTTGAAACATTTTGCCAAAGGTGGTGATTATCGTTACCCGGAGTCCCGGCATAATAGGAATTATTAACTGCAATATCCAACAAACCATCCAAATTAAAATCCCCAATGGCATTGGCATAACTACTCAAAGAGTCATTTTCTAAAAAGACAGGAGAAAAGTCTCCTTCATTAATTTCATTAACGAAAAGCACAGAAGTATTCGGAAATGACTTAGTTGAACTACTTACATATAAATCCAGGTCCAAATCATTATCACAATCAAAAAAATTGGCACCCCAACTTAATTCATTATGATTTACTCCTGTCATTGCACCGACATCCGTAAACGTACCATCACCATTATTTCTAAGTAATATATTAAAAATGGCCTCCTCTGTTACATAAATATCTGTGTCTCCGTCGTTATCATAATCGCCTGCTCCGATACTCATTGCATTAATTTCAATATCAGCTCCTGAAATACTGCTCACATCCTGAAAAAAACCATTACCCAAGTTTTCAAATAATTGATTAGGAACATAATTTTTATCATTAGCGATATAAAGATCTTGCATTCCGTCATTGTTGTAATCCAGAAAGGAGGAAACAAATGTCAATGTATTAATATCAACAATCCCCGATATAGCAGTAATATCTTCAAAACCACTTCCATTATTCAAATACAATCGACTTTGTTGACCAAGATATTGAATAACTGGATATGAAAAGATCAAGTAACCATCGTTATTAACATCTCCAAAATCAGCACCATAAGTTGGACTATCTTCGATTGGCAGTCCAATATCTTCTGTTATATCCGTAAAATTTAAACTACCGTCGTTTCTATATAAACGATCTGGGGCATTATACGATGCAACAAAAAGATCTTTATCCCCATCATTATCGTAATCTATCCAAAGGATTTGTTTTGTTTCATCCTGATTAATTACTAATGGTGCTAACTGTAAAAATCCACTACCGGTATTTTGGAAAAAATATATATCTTGTCCCTATTCACTAGTAAAAGTTAGGTCATCTAGCCCATCATTATTGAAGTCCACAAAACTAACTGCTCCCCCATAAAGACAATCCCCGCATGTCTCATTAATTCCATTTTGAAGAGCAACTTCAGTAAAATTTTGCCCTGCAAGATTCAACGAAAAAAAAGAACTAAAAAATAACGTATAAAATTTTCTCATTTTTCCTTTATTAAACGAAATGACATCCAAAAGTATTAATAACCATTTACTTATTCACCACCACCTTCTTCACCACCAGACTGTCCCCCATCACGATCTTCATCAAATATACCCCTTCAGCATAAACACCCATATTGACGATGACCTCATCACTTGATGACTGCTTCTGCTGCCGCCATAGCTCCTGACCGCTGATGTCCAGCAGGATCAAAGTGGCTTCCTGTTGCTGTGGCATCTCAAAAGAGACCTTTAATTCATCCGAAGTCGGGTTGGGGGATAAACTGATGGCCTGTTCAAGTGTTCTGTCGATGGTCGAGGTGATGTTTTCCACCACCACACAGGCCTGGGCTATACACTCATTCTCATCGGTTACCTTTAGACAGTAAGTTCCTGCCGGGAGTCCTGTCAGGTCTTCTCCTGTCCCGAAAAGATTACCCAGCTCATCATACCATATATAACCATAACTGCCTGTTCCGCCTGTCACCGTCGCGTCTATCGCTCCGTTTTGTTCCATATTCGTGGCTGCAGTGGCTTCAAGCGTTATGCTCATCGCATCCGGTATTGACAGATCTATTGCTCCTGTCTGTTCGCATCCCTGGCTGTCGGTTACCGTCCAGCTCCATGGACCCGGGGCTGTTAGGATATTTTCGGTCGTTGTATTGCCATCATCCCACACATAGGTGTACCCTTCTGTTCCGCCAATTGCATTGAGCGAAGCTGTGTACGGTTCCTCCGGAAGGCAAGTGTAATCGCTCACTGTTGACGCTACTTCCAGGGTATTTTCTACTGTGATGGTAAAGTGGCAATAGGTTTCATTTCCGGATGCATCTGTTGCCCGGTATGTGATTGCGGTGGTTCCTGCTTCGAAAGTAGACCCTGAAGCAAGGCCTTCGGTTTGTTCTATTACTTCGATCTCACAGTTATCCATCGCCTGGGGCAGTTCATAATCCACTGCTGTACAGTTCATGCTTACAATATCCTCCGGACATAAGGTAAATACCGGGCTGAGGGTATCCATTACTGTTATTTGCACCCCTGTGCTGTCGTAATTGCCATGCGCATCCCACAACTTCACGGGGTATTCACTGATCCCTAAATGTTCACAATCAAGATCTGTTGCTCCCAGTTCAAAACTCACTTCACTACAGTTATCACTGCTGCCCACATCTATCATTTCTGCTGTATAGGAGGTTGTTCCCTCTTCATTCAGGTAAAGCGTTATGTCCTGCGTGATCAGCGTTGGGGCTATGGTATCTTCTTCCGTCACTTCAAAGGGCAGGATCACCTCACAGTTATTCGCATCGGTGATCGTGGCCGAATAATGGCCGCCCTCCAGGCCGGTGATGCTCTGTTCACTGCTGCTGGTCGACCACAGGATGGAATAAGGGCTTTGGCCGCCACTGATCTCCTCTATGGTGAGGCTGCCTTCGCTGCTGCCCGGACAGATGTAGTTGTTCGCTGTGATGAAGGTTTCGATGCTTTGACAATCAAAACTGTTCACACGCGCAGAGTCTACTGCAATACATCCATTTTGGTCTGTAACGGTGATGTAATACAGCTCCGGACTCAGATTCTCCACCATTGGTGTTTCTGCTCCCGTGCTCCACACGTAGCTGTATTCTGGTGTACCACCACTCACCTGTGCTGTGATGGTTCCGTCTGCTGCGGCACTGGAGGTCTCTGCTGTGGCCGACAAGGCGATCACCAGGGCCGGGGGCTGGGTAACTTCTATTTCTTCGATCACTTCACAGCCGTTCGCATCCGTCAGGGTTACCGTGTAGATGCCGGCTGCAAGGTTGTCTGCAGTGGCTGTCGTTGATCCATTGGACCACGCAAAACTGTAGACCGGTGTTCCCCCTGCGCCTGCCACCATGATGCTGCCCGTAGCGGAATCATGGCAATCTGCAGGAGTGATCTGTTCAATATTGAGGGCAGGTTCTTCTGCTATTGTTACGATCAGTTCATCCTCAGAAGAACAGCCGTTTGTTGTATTTATGATTTCCAGTTGATAGGTCCCCGGGGCTGAAAGCTCCGGAGTCAGTGTATTGGCTCCGCTCATGATATGGCCATCCGTCGTCGTCCACTGATAGGTGTACTCTTCTCCCTGGGAGGAGTTACCGGCATTGGCCGTAAGGCTTGGGTTGGCGCACGTCAACTCCAGGTCTGGACCGGCTTCTGCAACGGGCAGCGTGGTATTCACCGTTACCTCAACCGTATCAGCAGTACTGCACCCCAGGGCGGTATTGGTCGCTGTCAGGATGTAAGTTCCTGTCTGATCCACTGTCTGGACTGGACTATTTTCTCCATTCGACCATTCATAACTGATCCCTGACTGGGCGGTATTCAACCCAAGGGTAACTTGTGTCACTTCACATGTCAATACCTGATCAGCTCCGGCATCTGCCTGTGGAGGGGCTGTCACGGTGATCATGAAGTCAACTTCCGTTGAACACAGGTTTTCATCCAGGGCTCCGACCGTAAAATTGCCTGTTTCACAGAAGGTAACTTCTCCGGTCATCTGTCCTTCTATCAGGAAATTCGTTAAGTTGAAGTCACCAGCAGTATAACTTACACATTCCCCAATACACATTTCATGCAACTGGGTGATCGCTTCTGTCGGAGCATAAACGCTGATCGTCATTTCATCTGTGGCACTGCAGCCTTCGGCATCTGTCACCGTTACGCTATAGGTAGTCGTCTGGCCAGGACATACCGTAGCTTCGGTACTGCTCCAGCTAAAACTATAGGAACCGGTCCCGCCACTGCCCGCTGCGCTCAGCGTATAACACGATCCGGGACAAATCGAGGTATCCTCTCCCGCATTCACACTCACTTCAGGTAATAGATTTATCGTCATTTCATCTTCCGCTGTACAGCCATTGGCATCCGTCAGGGTGACACTGTAGATCGTATTTTCTGTTGGACAGACCGTCGTCTCGGGGGTGTCCCACTCAAAGGTATAGGGCGCTGTGCCTCCGCTGCCCGCCGGGGTAAAAGTGAAACACTCGCCAGGACACATATCCATATCCGTTCCGGCATTCACTGCCGGAAGATCATGAACGGTTATCGTGAGATCATCCGTGGTGCTGCAGCCATTACTATCCGTAACCGTGAGGGTGTAGCTCGTCGTCGCGGTGGGGCATACTTCCCCTGTACCACTGCTCCAGTTGTATTGATATTCACCGCTGCCGCCTGTTGCTGAAGGATTTAAGCTGTAACAATCTCCCAAACAAAGATTGACATCTGCTCCAGCATCCGCCTGCGGTAAATCGTTTACCGTTATTGTTATCTCATCAGTACTGCTACACCCGTTGGCATCTGTTACCGTGAGCGTATACGTGGTCGTCTCAGTAGGGCATACCTCTTCTGTGCCGCTGCTCCAGTTGTAATCGTAGGGGCCCTGACCCCCCTGAGCTGACCCTTCAAGGGTATAACACTCCCCCAACACACAAATTTATATCCCCCTCCAGCTGATGCCTGCGGTGATGCAGTGACGTTTATCGTAACCTCATCCGTAGCGCTGCAACCTTCACTATCGGTCAGCGTGACCCAATAGGTGGTCGACCCGGCAGGGCATACCGTCACAGAACCACTGCTCCAACTGAAATCATATGGCGGACTCCCTCCTCCTCCTGTCGGATTAAATGTATAACAATCCCCGGCACACAAATTGACATCTGCACCTGCATCCAACTGGGGTAATTCATGGACCGTTACCTGTATTTCATCCGACGATGTACATCCATTGGCATCGGTTACCCACAAGGTGTAATTCGTCGTTTCCTCAGGACATATTTCCGGCGTGCCGCTGCTCCAGCTGTATTCGTAGGGTGCCTGACCGCCCTGGACGGAGCCGGCCAAGGTATGACAATCCCCAAAACACAAACTGATATCCCCTCCCAGGCCTACCTGCGGAACATCATTCACTATAACCGTAACCTCATCGGTGGAACTGCAGCCATTACTGTCTGTTACCGTCACCATGTAAGTAGTCGTCTGGGTGGGACATACTTCTGTATTGCCACTATTCCACGTATACGCATAGCCTCCGCTGCCACCACTGGCTGTTGAGCTAAGGGTATAACAATCTCCCTGACAAATATTCACATCCTCCCCCGCATTTGCCTGGGGACTTTCCAGGACCTCTATCGTGATCTCATCCGTGGTACTGCAGCCATTGCTGTCCGTTACCGTTACCGTATATGTAGTCGTCTCCGCAGGGCACACTTCTGTAGTACCACTGCTCCAGCTGTATTGGTAATTACCACTTCCCCCACTCGCACTCGGTGAAAAGGTGTAACATGCCCCCAGGCAAATGCTGACATCTTCGCCTGCGTTTGCTGTTGGCAATTGGTTCACTGTAATGGTTATTGCATCTGTGGCGCTACAGCCATTGCTATCGGTGACCGTCACCTGGTAAGTGGCCGGCTCGATTGGGCATACTTCTTCTGTGCCGCTGCTCCACGTGTAAGCGTATTCTCCCCCGCCTCCTGTGGCAGTCGCAGCAAAAGTGTAACAGTCCCCCGAACAGATACTTATATCCTCCCCGGCTTCAACCGTTGGCAATTCATTGACCGTTATGGTCAGCTCATCTGTCGAGCTACAGCCATTATCGCCTGTTACTGTCAGGGTATAGGTCGTCGGCTCCTCAGGACATACCTCCTCCTGATTATCAACACTCCATTCAAATACATAAGGTTCAACGCCTCCAGTAGCAGTGCCGTTGAACGTATAACATTCGTTTATGCATATACTATCATCCTCCCCGGCATCAGCTGCCGGACTGGGTAATACCTCTACCATTTGTTCATCCGTAGCTGTACACCCATTATCATCGGTAAGGGTTACGGTATACGTTGTGCTGGTACTCGGGCATACTTCGGCGCTACCGCCGCTCCAACTGTAATCATAAGGCGATTGACCGCCACTGCCGCTGGCACTTAGCGTTACACAATCCCCTGCACATATCGTCTCATCTGAGGCTGCTGTCACTGTAGGTAATTCATATACCACTGCTGTCACCAGATCCGTATCCTGACAACCATTGCCATCCGTCACCGTTACCGTATAAGAAGTGTGGTTCGGAGGAGCTACCGTCAAGGTATTGGTAAAACTCAACCCATCCGTCCATGCATAGGAATAATTGCCATCGCCTCCGGTTGTTTCGGCTACAAAGGTCACCGGCGTGCCCTGGCAGGCAAACTCATTCAAGCCCCCCCAGACGGAAGGTGTTTCGTTCATCGTCAGGGTTATCGCAGTACGTGTATTACTTGTACATCCCGAAACAGGATCTTGAGCCTCTGCATAATAAGTGCCAGGACCGGCAGGGGTATAACTATTGGTATTGGAAGCAAGCAAGGGTCCTCCGGTTGGGTTGCCGTACCAGCTGACTTGATAACCTGATCCCACCTCGGCTGTCAGAGCAGGTATCTCTTCATTATCACAATACTCTACATTTATGGCAGTCGGAGGCTGAATGTTCAGAACATTACAGTCAACGTATGGTGAAGACCCTTCCACAATAGTTAGGACCTGATTGGCATTTTCTTCATAAAAAATATCCACATTACCGCTTAACCAGCGAACGATTATTGAATCTACCTGGGTATAGGGTCCCATCCCGAAGTGAAGTACAGATGAGTTTTGTCCCTGGAAAGCAATGCCACAGTGTTTATATCGGACATATTTATTGCCGTTGATATAATATTCTACCCAGGTACCAATGCCGTCTCGATTACTCTCTGTACCCACCAAAAATACTTTGAGCCAGTTATTGGAATTACTCGAAATATTTTGCCAAAGGTGGTGATTGTCATTACCCGGAGTTCCTGAATAATAGGAATTATTCACAACGATATCCAACAATCCATCATTGTTAAAATCACCAATAGCATTGGCATAGCTACTCAGGGTGTCATTCACCAGGACTTCCGAAGAAAAATTCCCATTATCAAAATCGTTGACAAACAAAATGGATGAATATTCGGCTTCTTTATCGGATCCACTGACATATATGTCCTGGTCAAGATCATTATCAAAATCAAAAAAATTAGCCCCCCAGCTCAATTGATTAAAACCTGCTCCAAGTGAGGATGCAACCTCAGTAAAAGTCCCGTTTCCGTTATTCCGGAGCAGGTTATTAGGAAGAAATTCATTGGTCACATAAATATCGAGGTATCCGTTATTATCATAATCTCCTACCCCTGCATTCATGGCATCTATCGTGATATCTGAGTTGGATTGCTGACTTACGTCGATAAAGACTCCATCTCCGATATTCTCGTACAATTGGTTTGGATTATACTGTTTGTCATTCGATATATAGAGATCCTGTAATCCGTCATTATTATAATCGAGGAATACCACGCTATATGTTTTTGTATTAGGGTCATTTATTCCTGCCGTTGCAGTTATGTCTTCAAAAGTATTGTTCCCCAAATTTCTATAAAGCTTGCCTGGCTGAGTGGTACTTGTATGAGGAGAAGTGTACAAATCCAAATAACCATCATTGTCTACATCCCCAAAAGCAGCAGCATAGGTTGATTCTAGTGCAATGGGTAAACCAGCTTGTTGTGTAATATCCAAAAAAGTAAAATTCCCTACATTTTCATAAAGCCGGTTAGGACAAAGCTCGCAAAGGACAAAAAGATCCTTATCTCCATCATTATCGATATCCACCCAGAGTACTTGTTTCGTTTCACCCAGGTTAGATACAGGAGGGTCTATTTGTATAAAACCGTTTCCTGTATTTTGATAAAATAAAATATCTTCTCCTTCTTCAGAGCCAAAAGTCAGATCATCCAATCCATCTGAATTAAAATCTGCGAAACTCACTCCACCTCCATCCGAACAGAGCCCACAAGTTCCTATCAATCCATTTTGAACCGCAACCTCAGTAAAGCTCTGGGCAACCAAAATATTGGAAGCAAAAAACAAACCTAAAATTATAAAGTAAACCTTTGACATCATTTGTTCTATTATTAAATACACCATTAAAATTATTCATTCCTTGAATGTTACACTATTGGAAACAGTAATTGAATCAAATATTCCTGACAAGATATTTCCACTATGCGCACATACACTTTGTCTTTCTGCTGAAATCTACCCAAACAAACCTAAATACTACGGAGATAAGAGCCCCAGTAAAGCACTACCGAAGGGAATCACAATTAAGATCAACAAAGAACTACTTAGGGTCAGATAATAGATTAGGGAAAAAGCAAAAAACGTCCTTTTATCAGTTAATAAAAACCAATAAAACATTTGTTCTCATAAAGGGTTATGAATACAATGCAAATTAACCAGAGAGCGATTAATACCCTGAAAACAAACAAGGTAATACAGGTATTACGATGATTTTTCAAAATAGTTTCAAGACAAAACTAATTATTTTCACAAGGAAAGAGGAGTAATTGTCGTATAATGAGAAGTAAAAAGTTAAAAAAAATGTGCCCTCCTAAAAAACAAACCCAACACTCAAATATCCCATCAACTCAGGATTCTGAAAAGTGCTGTGTAAAGTGCCGGAAACAGGTCCAAAAGGAGTCATCCAGATAACTTTTAATCCCCAGCCCTCGAGCAGACCGAATTCGGTATAATCGTCCCAGTTTTTATTGAAAACTCCGGCATTAATGATCAAACTTGTATAAACCCTTGGCATTATCTGGTAACGAAAATCCAAAGCTCCTGAAGCGGCGAACTGCCTGATGAAGATCTCCTGATATCTATATCCTAAAAACGATCTTTGATTATTGAAAAAATAATCTCCGGCACCACCCAAAATATGAAAATAGGTCGGTGAAGGCCTGTTGAACAGGTTCACGCCTGCCTGCAAATCCGTAATAAAATCAAATCTTTGCCCGGCAGGCCAAACATTTGTCCAATGGCCCGTCATGGTTATGAAGGCATTATCGACAACTTCCGAAAATTCATCATGCTGCCCCAACATGATCAGGCGCCCACGCAAGGATGCCATTACCCCCTTCTCGGGTACGTAAATATTGTCCAGCCGGTCAAGCGTAAGTTCCAGGAAAGGGCCGTAATGCAAATAGTCAAATTCCATATTCCTATTCGTCCCAATGCTATCCAGGAAAGCACTTACCGGAACATCTTCAATATTGTAACTGCTATGGTTTAGCGCAAATCCCAATTTTAACACAGCGGAATTCTGAACAATCTGCAGCGCGTATAGCCTAAGTTCTTTATCGAAGTGCTGGTAACGGCCTATGAAATTCCTGTTTTGATAAAAGCTGTTGGTAAACAAACGCATTTGCAAATCCACTCCCAGGCTGAAAGGCCTCCCGGCATCGAGCAAATAGGTAAGATCGAACCTCGGTCGCTCGCTTATGACAAAATTAGCCAAAAGGCGACTGCCCTTGAACAATAAATCATCCATATCCCCGCTCACCAAAATTCCGGTCTTGAGATCAGAGTCATAGTGTAATCCCACGCCGACAGTAGCCTCTGCTTTTTTTTCTTCCACGACAACTTCACAATGGTAATGCCGCGGTTTCTCGGTCCTGTAGAGGAAAAAATGACATTGAACTACCTTCCCTGTCCCAAAAAGCTCCTTATTTTTCTGATCCAGAAAATCATAGGAAACATGCTCTCCAATCGGCACATCAAATTTCGAAGCGAGGTATTTTTCCGTGAGATTTACCATCCCCGTAAACGAAATACCGGTTAGTACGATAGAGTCCGGAAAATAAAATCCGTAGTCCAGGACGGGATCAACCGCTCCCTTGAACTGTTCAGCTATTGTTTTTAATTGGGGTAAAGCTTTTCGGGCTGCTTCATATCCCCGCTCCAGAATTACCTCCTTAGCTCCAAAGGATGTCACGCCAAATTCAAAAACATCCGGTTCAATAAGCACATCACACAATGCTTTCCGACGCTCTGAAGATTCCGAATCGGTGATCATTCCAACCTGCCCGAGGATCTCCGCCATAGATGGGTTATCCCCCACCCGTTTAAATGGAGCACTCACATTTACACCGATTATGATGTCGCACCCCAATGCCTTCAGATGGTCGGCAGGCAAATTATTGACAGCTCCTCCATCCACCAGCATCATTCCCTCATAAGTAGTCGGGCTAAACATGGTTGGAATGGACATCGTGCTCCTAAGGGCGTATGGCAAACTACCGGTCGTTAGTACGACTTCCCTCCCAGTGATAAGATCGGCTGCTACACACAAAAAACCTTTGTCCAGGGACAAAAAATTCTGCTCTTCATGAAAACCTCTCGTCAGTTCGAGAATCTTGTCGAATACTTTTTGTCCGACGAGGTATGCTGATGGAAATACAACTTCAATCCGGTCTTCGCTCTCTGTTCTCCTTTGTGTTTTTATACCTACCGTGGCCAGCCGATTTTGTTTGACATCCTTTTCCAGAATGGGAATATTCCTGCGCAGCGGAGCATCGTCAAACATGGCCATCCAGTCTTCCTCAAGGATTAGCTCTTCCATCTGGGCCGGGCTATAACCGATGGCATAAAAACCTCCCATCAGGGCTCCCATGGAAGTCCCCGCGACATAATCAATCGGAATCCCCAGGGAATCGATCATTTTCAAGACGGGAACATGGGCAAACCCCTTAGCACCACCGCCACTTAAAACAAGCCCAATCTTTGGCCTGGACTCGGGTGACTGAGCATGTGCAGGAATAGCAAAACCTGTGATCAGAAAAGAGCAGAGTAGTAATATCAGTTTTTTGGATTTCATCATTCAAAAGAGCAATTTAAGACAGCGAACTTACTACCGAAATTTAAATCGACACGGTAACAGTGCGAAAAGGTGTTTCCAATAAAATTATTGTTGAAAATTTGGATATCATTGACCATTTCGGTTATTAGTATAACGGAAATAAAGGGCTTTTAAATTCCCCGAAACTCAAATAATTCCATGAAATTTTAAAGAATTTCTACCGCTTGAATTTCATCCCCTAATTCAATGCTGTGAACGATGTCCATTCCTTTGACAACCCTGCCGAAAATAGTGTAATTGCCGTCCAGGTGCAGGGCAGGAGCATGGGTAATAAAAAACTGACTACCTTCCGTATGATTCCCCGCCGAAGCCATCCCAAGATAGCCTTCCCTGTCAAAATGGAGTGGCGACAATTCAGATCTGATGGTGTAATTTACTCCTCCCCAGCCGTCTCCATTAGGGCAACCTCCCTGGATCACAAAATTAGGGACAACACGGTGAAATGGAATATTGTCGTAAAACCCCGAACGGGCTAAATCGATAAAATTTGTAACTGATCCTGGAGCCACTTCAGGATATAGCTCGAGCTGAATAGTTCCCTTTTCGGTAACGATACTAACCCGCGGCTTTTTATCGAGTCCGGTAAGGCCTGACCAATCGATGGGATGTGAGTAAACTGGCTTTCGGGCAGGTTTAGGCTCCTGGTCATTAAAATAGTCAATAGTACTTTGAAGCGCATTAAAGGTTTCGAGATCCCTGGGGACGACAACGGCTTCCAGAGCTTTGTTTAAAAAAGCAATACTATCCTTCAAAAATGCCTTAAAATTGCGGTCTGGGTTTTTTAGCGCCTCAGCTGCCGTTGCAATCATTCCTGCATCTCCGGTTTCAATGGCATTTTTCAAAAGATTGCCGATTTCTCTTGTAACGAAATTACTACTCGTCGTAAAAGTCGTTCTAAAACCATCTCCGGCGGCTATGTAATCCAATGATTCTACACCCGCAGTGCGTATTACCGCATACTCGCTATTCTGGGATTCTCTGTACACATATCGATAATTCCAGCCAAATTCGGCCAAAGCTCTCAGGCAGGCCGCTTTTTCATAAGGCTTTTTACTTCTTAAATAACGATCTCTGAGCTCAGCATTGATATTGTTCCTGTGATCTACAAAATACACCGGCAAATATCGGTTTGCCGCACGGTAAAGAATAAGTTGCGGCTCCCAGGCAGTAAGTTCCTTTGCCCAATTCCAATAAGCCGTGGCTTCCTGAGGCAATCCATTTTCCAGAAAATATTGTGATGCCCTGATGGCTACATGATGATTTTCATTTTTCAACAAAGGGAAAAGTATTGGCATTACCTGTTCATAAGGGAAATTACCCATGGCACGGATAATATTGCATTTCACCCGGTAATCAGGCTCTTTAGCCAAAACATTCTTTAAATATTCAAAAACAAAGGGTGCTTTTGTTTTGCCTAAGCCAACGGCCAAAGCCATACGTACTCGGGCATCAGCTTCTTCTTCCAGGAGGCTGGCCAATTTAAGCGCATTCAAACTATCCACTTCAATACCAGGTGCCCGGTAAAGATAATTGGCAGCAATCAATCTGGTCTCCCGGGGCATGTCTTTGTTGAGGACAAAGTCGATCATTCTGCTGGTCCCCTCAGGCAGTGTGATGTTCCTCAAACCATACCTGTAAATACCCCAGGCTTGCCCCTCTACCAGGAAAGTATCACTGGGCTGGTAGGTGGAAATCGTACTGAGCAATTGCAATGTTTCCGCGTTTCCGCATTTACCAACAGCTTCCAGGATGGCCCGGTTAGCCTGGTTGTAAACACCACCGGTATCTTCCCGTGCGAAGGCATTGATGAGATAAGGAGCAGCGGAAGACGCTCCCGTTTGTCCCAAAGCAAAGGCAGCCATGGCTCGAACTTCGTCAATTTCATCCTTCAGTAAAAAAGCAAGCGTATCAACTGCGGAAGAATCTTTTATCGATCCAAATGCAGCAGCAGCCAGGTAGCGATAGGTAGGATTTTTATGGTTAAAAAACGGATATAACGCTTCGGCATTTTGTTCATCCTGCCATTCAAAAATCCGCTGACAAAGACTGTCCCGAACGTCGGGAGTTATGTCGGTAAGGGTTTCTTCCTGATAAGGCATGCAACTGTATTGACAGATCAGCCAAACCAGGCTCATTAAAAATGTGACTTTCTTCCCCATTATTTTCTCTTTAGTATCTCTCTTTTTTAATCGCCCCTGCAAAAAACTTCAACTAGGGCTGGCTTAGCCAAAAACTATCCTCCCCCGGATTCATCCTCAAACATATCTTCATCAAAGGAGCCTTCATCTTCAAATAACTGTTCTCCATCCAATGGTGAAATCTCTCGCTTGTATTTGTTACAATCAAGTTCAATGTCCATGGTTCCGGACGGTACATGGAATCTTGCATTGACATCATAATCGAGGCTGTCACTTTCAGCCTCCAGGCGTTTGATGAAGCTGCGGAAAAAAGGCTTGGCCATATACCCCCCCTGACCATAAAGCAGAGAACGGAAACGTATCCATTTATCGTCACCTCCCACCCAGGTACCCACTACGAGGTCCGGGGTGATGCCCATGAACCAACCGTCAACATAATCATTGGTTGTTCCTGTTTTTCCTCCCGACTCACTGCGCAAATCGCCCATTCCTCCGGCGTATTTGAGCATTTCCACCATCACATAATTTGCCTGTTCCGGCATAACGTTCATGCCATAGGGAATATTTGAATAAATTACCTGTCCCTCCTTATCCTCTATCTTGAGGATGTAAACAGGTTTATTATAATATCCGTTATTGGCAAAAGAAGCATAAGCGCCTGTCATTTCCCTCACGGACAAGTCCGTAGCACCAAGGCAGATCGAAGGTGTCTTGGGCACACGGTATCGTCCGTTAGGATATTTGGTGTCTTTACTGATTCCCATCCTGTGCACAAGTTCCCGCACGGGCTCCGGGCTCCCCAACTGTTTCATCAGATGTACCGAAACCGTGTTCTTGGATTTCCGCAGACCTTCTTTCAATGTAAACACCTCACCGGTATATTTCCCGTCAGAATTGCTGGGAGTCCATTCTTCCTGCAGGAAAAAACTGCCGTCTCCCGGTTTGATGGTTACCGGAAGATCCAGCACTTCGTAGCACGGTGAAAATCCCTGTAAGGCAATAGCCGTGGCATATACAAAGGGTTTAAAGGTAGACCCCACCTGTCTGCTGATATTGGTATGGTCGAATTTAAAATATTTATGATCAATACCCCCTATCCAGGCTTTGACATGACCATTAGCAGGATCCATGGCCAACATGCCCGTTTGTAAAAACATACGGTGATATTTTACGGAATCAAAAGGAGTCATGACCGTATCTTTTTCCATCTCCTCATTATAGGCAAACACCTTCATGGCTACTTTTTCATTAAAAACGCGGTCCACTTCTTCCTGCATCTGCTCCCAACCGGTCTTTAGTTTTGGAAAAAGATCACTGCGCAACACCTCACGGTATTGTGCTGCCAGCCCCGAACTGACCAGTCCCTGAGAGACGAGTTTTGAAATAGTCCCTTTGTTATGGTATTCCTCGATAATACGCTCTACTTCCCGGTCATCTTCATGAAAAACAAGCCCTGTTTGATTCTCCAGGTCTTCGAGAATATCCCCGAGGAAGGTTTTCCTGAGGGCTTGATAACGATCGGACGTCCGAATCAGCCGGGCAAGGGATTCCTGGCGGCGACTTACGCTGATCTCATGATCAGATCCTTCCACATAGGTCCAGGGATCGAGGTTTTTCCAGCGTTTCCAGAATGTTTCCTGGACCCTGGCCATATTTTTGATCATTTCCTCTTCCGCAATACGCTGTAACTGAGGGTCGATGGTCGTATAAATCTTTAGACCGTCCTTATAAATATTGTAGGCGGTACCGTCAGGGCGTCTGTTTTCGGGTTTCTCGAGAATTTCCTTGACTTCTTTGGCCAATTCAGAACGGAAGTAGGGTGCCAGTCCATCGACATGACTTTGCCGGGTAAAATTGAGCCCGAGGGGCAACTGTCGCAAAGAATCGTATTGTATCTGGGCGATCAGGTCATTTTTTTGCATTTGTTTCAAAACAACTTCTCTGCGATGTAACAAGCGCTGCGGCCGACGCAGGGGATTGTAAAGAGAGGGGTTTTGCAACATTCCCACCAGCATCGCCGCTTCATTGATCGACAGCTTTTCCTGGGACTTTCCGAAATAAATTTCTGATGCAGCTTTTATTCCATAAGCACCATTGATGAAATTAAATTTATTGAGGTAAAGCGCGATGATCTCCTCTTTGGTATATTTTCGTTCCAGACGCACGGCAATGATCCATTCTTTCAATTTCTGATTAACGGCCTGTATCTTGTTTTTAGACCTGACTCCGGTAAACAAGAGCCTGGCAAGTTGTTGTGTAATAGTACTGGCACCGCCTTTTTTTCCCATATAAGCAAGGGCACGGGCAAAACCTCTGAAATCAATTCCGGTATGTTTGTAATACCGCTCAACCTCCGTGGCGATGAGTGCTTTTACAAGGTTGGGGGACAGTTCCTCATATTTGACAGGAACTCTGTTCTCTGTGTAATAGCGGCCCAGCACTTCTCCGTTGGCAGCAAATACCTCGGAGGCTTCTTCGCTCCGGGGATTCTCCAGATCCTTGACGGAGGGGAGATTTGTAAACGACAAGGCCGTAAACAGAAAAACAAGGAATAGAATACCTCCAAAAAAGGCAAGCCAGGTCCACTTGATGATCTTATTATAAGTGGGTTGGGATGGGTCTGTGAGGTATTTGTTATACAGATTTCGCATAAGCTAAACGGGCATTTTTGAAAGAATCAATCACGACAACAGGTCGGTGATCCTTCAATACTTTGTACAAAACTATCACTTGTAAATTGTAGATTCAAACTTTTTGAGGATTTGTTGTGGATGAGGGAGTATTTGAGCAGATTGGCTGAGGATTTGTTTCTGGTTACAAATTACCCTTTCCGGTTATTAGAAACCTTCTTACAGGCAAGAGAGAAAAAAAATAAAGTGCAAAAAAAGTCCAAACAGTAATTTGTAACCAGGTATCCTACCCTTCTTCCCTTGCCAACATTCGCCCAAGTGCTTCCCGCCAATGCGGAATTTCAAGATGAAAGGTTTCCTTGAATTTTGATTTATCCAATACACTAAAAGGCGGGCGGCTGGCGGGAGTGGGGAAATCTTTGGTTAGGATTGGTTTTACTTTACACTCAATTCCTTTGATTTCAAATATAGCCAAGGCAAAATCATACCACGAACAAATCCCTTCATTACTGTAATTGTAAACACCAGACAATTTGTAGCTTTCAATGGATCCCTTGTTCACACCATCCAGTAATTGCATAATGGCTTGAGCAAGGTCATTGGAAAAAGTTGGCGTTCCGATCTGATCACAAACCACGGTTAAAGAATCGCGCTCCTGACCAAGTCTGAGCATGGTTTTGACAAAATTATGTCCAAAACCGGAATAGACCCAGGAAGTACGGATAACCATGGCCTCCGGATAGGCGGAAAGTAAATGCTCCTCTCCTTCCAGTTTCGTAGCAGCATATACCCCTTTGGGATCTCTTGGGTCCGTTTCTTTATACGGAAAATTCTGGTTGGAATGGTATACGTAATCCGTGGAAAAATGAATCATGGGTATGTTCAACTGCTTACAGATTTTTCCCAGATTCACTGGTCCTGTGACATTTACAGACCAGGCCAGTGTCCTTTCACTTTCTGCTTTATCCACGGCAGTATAAGCGGCACAATTGATACAGTAATCGATCTTATTTTTGGCAAACCAGGTTTCCAGTGCTTGCTTATCACAAATATCCAAATCGTCCTTATCGAAAAAAAAGAATTTAAACCCTGGAAATTGATCCGCAAGAGCGGCAAAAGTTCTGCCCATCTGACCGTTGGCTCCGGTAACAAGGATTTTTCGCATGGTAAGTAATTAAGAAACTGCCTCCTGACGTCGTCAGGTTGTTTTCAAATTAGGAATTAAATTATTCCTCACTAATGGATTTCCACAACAAGTCTTTCAGTTCATCCAGCCCTTGTTGAGCAACGGAAGAAATAAATACACAAGGAATCCCCTCCGGCAATTCAGGTTTAAGCAATTGCTTCAATTCTGCATCCAGCAAATCTGATTTGGTAATGGCCAGCACCCGGGGTTTATCTAATAATTCCTCGTTGTACATCTTCAATTCATTGACGAGGATATTATACTGTTTCTTGATATCATCTGCGTCCGCAGGAATCATGAACAACAAGGTGGCATTACGCTCAATATGTCTTAAAAAACGGTGCCCCAAACCTTTACCTTCATGGGCTTTTTCTATAATACCCGGAATATCAGCCATAACGAAGGACCTGTTATCCCTGTATTTCACAATACCCAGGTTGGGTACCAGAGTAGTAAAAGGATAATTGGCGATTTTGGGTTTTGCTGCTGTGATGACCGACAACAAAGTTGACTTCCCGGCATTGGGGAAACCTACAAGCCCTACATCGGCAAGTACTTTGAGTTCCAGCACTTTCCACTGCTCTTGGCCGGGCTCACCGGGCTGGGCATACATCGGCATCTGGTTGGTTGCCGATTTAAAATGAGCATTGCCCAATCCTCCACGACCACCGGCTACGATGATCTTTTCTTCCCCGTCCTGCGTGATCTCGAATTCCACCTCGCCTGTTTCAGCATCTTTGGCGATAGTACCCAGGGGTACTTCCAGGATTACATCCTCCCCGCTTTTACCAAAACTATGAGAAGCGCCTCCGTTCTCTCCAGCTGTGGCAATGACATGTTTGCGATATTTCAACGCCAGTAAAGTCCACACATTTCTGTTGCCGCGCAAAATAATATGACCACCCCTACCGCCGTCACCGCCGTCGGGCCCACCTTTGGGATTGCGTTTGTCTCGGTGGAAATGTGCAGAGCCTGCGCCCCCTTTGCCCGAACGGCAACAAATCTTTACGTGATCTACAAAATTCTGTGTTGCCATGTGTTTGGTTAATTGTTACTTATGCAAATCGTTGCCAACTGTAGGCTGAAATTCCGGCACCTTCCTACTTTACTGCATCAACAGCCTCACTCAATCTTCCGAAAATTTCCTCAATAGATCCAATACCGTTAACCTTTTTACCGACGCCCTTTTCTTCGTAGTAGTGAAATACCGGAGCCGTTTCATTGTCATAGATCTTGATCCGGTTGCGGATAATGCTTTCATCGGTGTCATCTGCACGTCCGGAGGATTCTCCGCGTAAAAGCAGTCTCTTGACCAATTCTTCTTCCTCCACATCCAGCATTAAAAGTAGGCTGACTTCCTGGTCTTTTTCACAAAGCAGGTCGTCGAGTGCTTCACATTGCGGGATAGTTCGCGGGAACCCGTCAAAGATATAGCCTTTGACATCAGGATTAGCTTCTACCTTATTGCGCAACATACCGATCGTTACTTCGTCCGGCACCAATTCCCCTTTAGCCATATAACTTTTGGCTTTTTCGCCCAGAGGAGTATTGTTGCCCATTTCATAACGGAAAAGATCTCCTGTAGAAATATGTAACAATTGGTAACGCTCAACGAGTTTTGCTGCCTGGGTCCCTTTACCCGATCCCGGAGGGCCAAAAAGAATTAAATTGATCATTTGTCTGAATTTTAACGTAGTATAAAATCGTGGCTTATCCGATTAGGAACGCGAAAATACAAAAATGTTACGAGAATTCTTATTCCGACAGCGCCAATCTACAATATCCAAAATACAATATTCCATGCCGATTCATCATTTGTCAATCCCCAATCTTTATTACTTTTGCAGCTATGGAAATAGTCATTAATTCAGAAAGGGAATTGGACCGTGCCGTCGAGGAACTGCTGGCTTTAGCCGGAGAACGCAGGGTAATGGTTTTTTCCGGAGAGATCGGTGCCGGTAAAACGACTTTCATTCAAGCCATATGCAGGCATTTTGAGGTTAGGGAACAAGTTACCAGCCCAACTTTTGCCCTTATCAATGAATATACTTACCTGACTCCTAAAGGTGAGGAGGCCAACATTTACCACATGGATCTTTACCGATTGAAGGAGTTGGATGAGGCGATCAATATAGGATTGGAAGATTACCTGTACACAGGGGAGTACTGTTTTATAGAATGGCCAGCCATAATCGAAGACCTGTTGCCGGAGGGCATCGTACGAATAAATATTACCATTCAGGCAGATTCCTCAAGGAAATTGGTATTTTTGTAGAGAAGCGGTTTTTTCCCACCTGGTTTGATTTTATTACTAATAGACATAATTAGTTTTTCAAAAGTACCCAAGGGGAAAACAAACTGCCCCGGATCATTGGATTATTTGACATTAACCACATTAACTGCTGATGAAAAGCGTCCTGGACGTCAACAATCAACCGAACACTGTTTGAAAAAACATTCTATATGAGTGATCAGGAAAAACGGATACCTATCCCCAAAGTTTTCAGTGAGGGTTTTTATGAAACCCAGACCGAAATGCTGCCGGTAAAGCATAAAAAGGAAAAATTATTTATCGGTATCCCCAAGGAAACAACCATGCAGGAAAACCGTGTGGCACTGGCACCTACATCCGTTGCAACGCTGGTAAGTCGCGGCCATCGCATCGTCATCGAAAGTGAAGCCGGGGAAAAATCCAATTTTTCCGATAACGATTATTCTGAAGCCGGCGCAGAAATCGCTCACAGTAAAGAAGCTGTTTACAAAGCTGAGATCATCCTGAAAGTTGCCCCTCCCACCCTTAAGGAAATTGAGTATATGCAACCCAATCAGGTGCTGATCTCGCCTCTGCAATTACCCATCATTTCTGCAGAATACATCAATAAATTACGGCAAAAGCGCGTCATTGCTCTCGCCATGGAATACATCAAAGACGATTCGGGCACCTTCCCTGTCGTCAGAACAATGAGTGAACTTGCGGGTATAAGCTCCATGCTCACTGCTGCTGAACTGATGACCAAGAATCACGGCGGCAAAGGAAAACTACTGGGTGGCATTTCCGGAGTTCCGAGTGCTCATGTCGTTATCCTTGGCGCAGGAATCGTGGCTGAATACGCCACAAGAGCCGCCCTGGGCGTAGGAGCTGATGTGCGGATTTTTGATGATAATATTTACAAACTGAAACGCCTTCAAAACCTGGTAGGTCAACAATTATCTACCTCCGCCATCAATCCGGTTTACCTGGAGAGAGAACTCGTTAAAGCGGATGTTGTGATTGGGGCGATGCACTCAGAATCGGGGCGTACACCGGTAATTGTTTCTGAAGATATTGTCCGTAAAATGAAACCGGGAGCCGTCATCATCGATGTCAGTATCGACCAGGGCGGCTGCTTCGAAACTTCCGAAGTCACCTCTTTGGACAAACCGACCTTCATCAAACACGATGTCATTCATTATTGTGTGCCTAATATCGCCTCCAATGTTCCAAGAACGGCTTCCATTGCCACGAGTAATATCCTGACGCCTATCCTGCTGAAAGCCGCTACGACGGGAAGTATAGAATACTTGTTTTTTAATAACCCCGGTCTGCGTCACGGCATTTATACCTACAAAGGTTGCCTCACTAACGAATACCTCGGTCAAAGATTCAACATAAAATCTACAGACCTCGATTTGCTGATAACCTCGAATTTGTAACCTGTTGCCGGGTGCTGGTTACTTATTACCGGCTTGAGTAACCAGAACGTAAACCAACACCTGCCATGGACCTCATCTATACCTTTGATCTTCTCGGCACTTTTGTTTTTGCCATTAGCGGAGCGATAACAGCGATCCATAAAAAGTTCGATATTTTCGGGTCAACCGTTATTGCTTTTGTTACTGCCCTGGGTGGAGGAACATTGAGAGATGTGCTTATCGGCAGCACTCCCGTCGGATGGATGCTCGACACCAACTATCTGTTTGTCATCAGTGGCGCTGTAATTTGTAGTTATCTCCTGCTGAGCCCCATTCAGCGGCTTAGAAAAACCATGTTTTTATTTGATACCATAGGCATCAGCCTTTTCACTGTAATGGGACTGGAGAAGACCCTTTCGGTAGAACTTTCCCTGGCCATTGCTGTCATGATGGGGACCGTTTCTGCAGTGTTCGGGGGGGTGATCAGGGATATTTTGTGTAATGAAGTGCCGCTCATCTTCCGGAAGGAAATCTATGCTACCGCCTGTATTTTCGGCGGACTGGTCTATTTGATTTTCCGGCATTTTGAAGTTAACTATCACCTGAGCCTGATTTTTACCGCAATTCTTATTAGCTTTATTCGCATAATGGCGATCAGGAAGAACTGGTCACTTAGAGTAAACAATTAGGAATTAGGAATTAGGAACCTGCCTCCTGATGTCGTCAGGCAGGTTACGAATTATCATACCTTCTAAATTCCAAAAGCAAATTCTTAATTCGTAATTTTCAATTCGTAATTATTCAAAGCAAAACCCATGCGTTACGACGAAATAATCACCAAAGAAGATGCCCGACTGAGGGAACGCCGCCGCAAATTGTTCGGAGATGAACAGGCGGACAAATTAAAAGAAAACCGGTTCGGCATAGCGCTATCCGGCGGTGGTATCCGATCGGCCACCATCAACCTGGGATTGCTGAAGACCCTCAACAGGTTTGGCATTCTCAAAAAAGTGACTACCTCTCAACGGTTTCGGGCGGTGGCTACACAGGAGCCTATATCCAGGCAACCTTAAAAAATGAAGGCAATTACGATGCCCTGTTTCGGGATGAACACATCAACTATATGCGTTCCCGCGGGGAATATCTCTTCCCGGGAACAGGTTTAAGGAAAATGTGGAATCAGTTTGTACTCATTGTCAGCTATATTACCAGTTTACTAATGAGCCTGGTCAGTCCTTTGATCATCATCCTTTTCCTGACGGGCATCTGGATGTTCATCGATGAGACCTTCGACAGTAATTCCACCGGGGTGAACGAGGATCTTCAGTGGCTCATTCAGTACGGAGGTTTAGCCGTTTTGGGTATTCTGGCCATTCACTATTTTCTAAATGTATTGATGAATTTTGACCTGGATATTTCGGCCTGGTTCAGTAAGGCCGAAACGGTAGTTATCGGTATAGTCCTGGTTATCATCGCCTGGTTTTATTTTTCGAATATCCAACGCATGGAAGCCCCGGAAATGAATACGATCATTCCTTATTTGGGTTTTGGAGTATTACTGGGAATTCTTGGTTTATTTACCAATCCGAACGCGACGAGCTTTCACCGTTTTTATCGCAAGCAACTGTCAGATGCCTTTCTGAATTTTGCCGGCACACATCGCAATGTGCCTATCAAGGATCTCTTTGCCCCCCACTCTGAAGACGAAAGAGATTATGCCGCTCCCTATCCGCTTATCAATACCTGTCTAAACCTGCAGGCTTCGAATGATCCCAACTTTAAAGGGACCAAGGCCAGTGATTATTTTTTGTTGTCGCCTTTGTTTTGCGGAGCCAAGCTGACTGGTTACATCTCAACCGGAGAAACCACGGGTTATAAAAGCATGACATTACCGGCTGCGGTTACCATTTCGGCAGCAGCCATCAATCCGGGGATGGGTATTTACTCCAGCAAAATGATGAGTATCATGACCACCCTGCTCAATCTGAGATTGGGATACTGGACCTGGAACCCGTTAAAACTGAACACCAGGTTTCCGCTCGTCTGGTGGCCATTGTATTTCTTTTACGAATTACTCTCGCTCATCGGTACAGACAACCGGATGGTGAATATTTCCGACGGAGGACATATCGAGAACCTGGCTGTTTTTGAATTGCTGCGTCGTCAATGCCGTCTCATCATTGCCATCGATGCCGGTGCTGATCCTGAATTTTCCTTCGCGGACCTGGAAAACCTGACCATCCGTGCCCGGAATGAGCTGGGACTGGAAATTCGCTTCCGGGAAGGTCATATTCCTGAAAATACGATTCGGCCCAATCCATCGCATGGATACTCCCGCAAGCGTTATGCTATTGCGGACGTGTATCAATTATGGGATAAGGTGGTGAAAGAAGGGAAGGTGGTTGTGGAGCATTACAAAAACAAGAAGATTAGCACCTTCGTTTATGTAAAATCGAGTGTAACAGCTCCTCAGGGCAAGCCGGAATTATCTCCTGATGATCATCTCAAATACGGGACCTACAAATACAAAATTTACCACCCGGCATTCCCTCATGAACCAACCGCTGACCAGTTTTTTGATCCGATCCAATGGGAAGCTTATTACCAATTAGGTCAATATATCGGCGCCGATATTCTCGGATTCGACGATGTGGACAGCAAAGAAGAACAGGAAGATGTCTCCATAGACAAACTCATTGCCCATTTTGACGAGGCCGATGCCTTATTTGGCAAGGTGGTAAGCGAAGAAGTTGAGGAATTTGCTCCGGTACAGCCGCTGCCGTCCCGTGAGCGTGGAGGCGTGGTCCAGGAGGAAGAAGGAAAACCCAAGGAAGAGCAAAAGGAACAGGTAGTGAACATTAAGATAGATTATAATATGTGATCCGGGAACCGGTTTAACGTAGTCCCGGTAATTGGTGCTACCCCCTGCAGGCACCTGTCCGCGGCATAAAATGCCTGGATTTCCTTATGCTCAACTTCGTTCAGTTTGATCTCATCGTTGTTTCCAATGGTTGACCAGTTCGGTGGGTTCAAGCAGGCAATCTTGAATAAAATCAAAATGGATTGCATCAACTTACAGGTTTTCAATTTGTTTTTTTGAAGACTTCATGAACTGCCGTAGTTTTCCTTTCAAAAGGTCTTTAGGTAAATATTTTGTTATGTATTGACCGATCTTGATATTGGTCTTTTCCAGTTGTAATAATTCAATTTGTTCATGGTTGCCTTCAGCACATAAAATTATGCCAATGGGTTTTTCCTGAAACCTACCTTTCAAACCAAGGAAATCCAAAACATAAGGGTTTCTAAACACAAGATCAGGACTTACCTCATCCTCCTCACGCAATGCTTTAAGTTCCGCCCTGGCTAGTTCCTCCGGTTTTTGTGAAATGGCCGTACGTTCAAACAACATGGAACGAATTTTATCCCTTAGGGTGCGGACACTCCAGCGTTCAGTACGACAGAGTTCGGAATAAAAGTCCCTTTCAAGATTTGTTTTTAATGGAATAATTTCAACGAAATGAGACCATGTTAAGTGCTGAGAAAGATTTACTACGGCCTTTTCATCCGAAAAGCAATGATTAAACTGCATCATTCTTCGAATACTCTTTTCAGTATATCCCTTTCCGTATTCTTCTGTCAATTGTCGCGACACTGTCGCGACAATTGACTTACCGTATTCAGCTCTTTGATTTTGTAAAACTTCGTGATTAATCCGCTTTCCAATATTCCAGTACAACAAAGTCAACCCAGTGTTAACGATCTTACTTATGGAATTCCGAGCCTCCTCAATCAGTTGTCTAACATCAGCAAATAACCTTTGCTCTTGTTCATTCAGTTTTTTGTTCATTTGATTTTGTTTTAGAGGTTTTAAACTTCAACAAATCAAAAATAACAAAAAGTTTTTATTTACAATAAAATAAAAAAATTAGTTTTTAATTTTCAGCCAATTCACTAAATCTGACACTTGGTCTGGTACCGTCAACTACTTCTGCTGACTGCTAAAGCCAACTGATACTACTAACTTATAAGCACTCTCCTGATGGCAAAAAACAACACGACTGCCAGTATCAAACCAAAAAACAACACGACTGATATATCCGCATCCATGCCGGCAATACTGTCTTCCAGTTTAACATATCCCATATACCCCATACCGGCGAGCAGTGCAAATCCGATTATTCTTTTAGCGATCATTTTTTCCGATTTTGGATGTAAAGATGAGCGTTTTTAAGGATTGGTTTTGTGATGGGGATTACAACGTCCGCTTCTAGCCATGTTTCAAATGGTTCCAGGCCCGCTGCACTCGTTTTTAAAATAGTTTCAAGCTGATCTTCGAAAAACTTTAAAAGTCTATCTCCAACCTGGCCCACACAGGCAAATGGTCTGAAATACTCCGGGCTTTTTCCAGATCATCACAATCCCCCACAAAGTCTATCGCTCCGGAGGCGATATTTTCAAAATACTCATTTTGGTACAATATGAAATCAATGGGATAATTCCGGTATTGGCCTGAAGGGGTACATTTTCTTTTGAGCGTGGTTTTGATTCCATTTAAGTTTGCTGAAAACCCATTTTCAAAAAGTGGTTTAAAAGCCTTTTGGGAAGCGGCCATGTTAAAATCCCCGGCAATGATCACAGGAATTCCGGAATATCTTTCCGGATAGTCATAAAAAGCGACAACCTCCTCTTCCGGATTTTCATCAAACCTGCGCGAATGGTAATTGGCAATGATAAATTGTTTCCCTTTAACCTTGAATTTCGCCAAATAGGGTTCCCTGAAAACCAGGTCTTTATTCTCCTTGTCCAGCCATGGACGCCCCACCAGCTGTACTTTTGAAGTTTTCCACAAAAAAGCATAACGTTCCGTTTTATAAGGTGGACTTGCCGTAGGGTCACTGATGCGGTAATCCCATTTGCTCCCCATTCGGTTCAATTCATCTGCCAGCCGTGCCACTGCCTGGGCACCGCCGTAACCGGCCACAACTTCCTGGATGGCGACGATGTCGTAGGCTCTAATCGTCTGGGCGATGGTGGTGATTTCCTCCGCATCTTTTGTTTTACCGAAATCGCGGATATTCCAGGAGACGAGGGAGAAGACAGATTGAGCGGAAAGGGTAAAAGATACCAGGATGAAAAATGTGACATTCAGAAAATGATAATTGTTCTTTTTTCTCAATTGTGCTGTATTATTTGGGTTATTCCCGGTATGCCGGATACCGTAAAAATCGTTCGGCTCGAAAAGCCCTGGCTTCTATCCAACCTTCCTGCTGAATAAATTCAGCGGCTACAGTTGATTGGCGAAAATAACAAGCCGGGTAGGTAGTTACTTCCTATCGGCAGCTTGTACGTTTAGTCGTTAATGCCTTTTTTAAACCTTTCTGCTATTTTTTGCTGCTGAATAAATTCAGCGGCTACAGACAACAACCCTGCCCAAAGCAATACCTTCGGCAGTCGTTACCCGAACGCCATAAACACCCGCTGGCAATTGACGGCCCAATCCATCCGTACCATTCCATTGATAAGCAGCTTCGGTTACATCCACCTCAAAACAAAGCCTGCCATCGGGAGCGAAAATACTAAGCTTCCATGGACTGGTCATCCTCTGCTTTGGACTAATAATCGTGTGCTGCTCAAAGGGATTGGGATATATTTCCAGACCATCTTCGATGACGATATTTTCATTTGAAGTAAGGCTGCTGTTTGGTGCACCGGGAGTTCCGTTGCCAACAGAACTTGGCTGCCAGCTTTCAGGTAAAACATTGTCATAGTTGAAATAAATGAGCTCTAAACTGGGCCCCGTACCATTGGCCTCAGCAGGCCAGGGACTGATAACACCATAAGCCACGGAATCCACCAAAGCCCCTGAAGCATTGTATAGCCTTACAGCATCCCCATTGCTACCGAGACCAAAATCAAATTCACCGGTATAGGGCCATACATTTGGATGAACGTCGCTGAACTTAACTTCATTTCTACAAACTACCAGGTAACCCAGAGGTTCGAGTATTGTCCCTTCCGGAATGATAAATTCATGGGCGTCATCATCATCTTTGAGCACCCAGCCGGAAAGATCAATGGGATTGACAGTCGGGTTGAGCAGTTCTACCCAATCACCGGCATCGGCATTAGCCGGGGAATTGTAATTGATCTCATTGATCACAACGTTTGTGGCTGCACTTCCTTCTGTAAAAAAGAGATCGATACTGGTGCCCTGGGTGATGTCAATTTCGATGGTTTCGGTTGTCATCACGGTTCCATTGACCTCCCAGCGGTCAAAAACAAACCCGGGCTGGGGTAATGCCGTGAGTTTTATGGGTACGCTTTGAAAATAAATCCCCGACCAGGGGGTATCGTGCAAAGTCAGGGTATTCAATTTAATGCTCCCCCCCTGTTGTGGAAATTTATTGAGCGCAATGGCATACTGGTTGGGCAAGGAAAATTTACTCCTCAAATGGTTTCTAACGTAAAATATTCTGGAATCCGCAAAGGTTTTCATCTTGTTTCTATCTTGATCCCACGCCCATATATTGGAGCTTCCCCAATGGCTGAAGTGACTTTGTATCTCGGATTCTATCTGCCCGGCGACATCGTCGATATGATTTTTAACTTTAAGTGGTTTGAAGGTCGTATTCAATAAATCTGCAAAACGGTTGATAAAATAATGTTCAAACGTTTCGTTTTCCAACATCCTCCGCAGCAAATAGGTGGACCATGGCGGATTGGGCCAGCCCGGACCATTGGGATTGGTGGCAAACGCCAGGGTGTTGTTCAAATAATTGGCATCCCCCCAGGTGCTAAAGCCAAAATCGGTATCAAACAAAATCCAGCGCCACTTGCCTCCGGGGATTTGGGGTCTCCAGAATTTGATATTATTGCCTGGCCAGTCGGTATTGTCAAAATAGATTTGTGAAACCGTATAGTCCACAAAATTCGAAATGTCCATCCGGTCACTGACTTGATCATAAACAGCCGGGGAACTAATATTGTTATTTTCCAAAAAACTGATCAGATCCAAATAATCAGCATTATCTCCTTCAACTACCCACGCATTCAATTCCAAAATATCAACGCTATCGGCGGACACCCCGTGGTTGGCCGCCAGAAAATCTTCATTAACCTTTTCCCGGATATTATGAATGCCCCAGTACGCTCCGTTGAGGTATAACACAGCCGGGCGATATGCCTGTATATCGAGATCCAGATTTTTCACCAGGCCCGTCATCATGCCATCGCGCATCATGGAAATATTCCAGTCGTTGCCGCTGTTACGCAAGACCAGGGAGTGAAATTCATCAATAGGTTTTTCCTCAAAAATCTGGTAGTTAACCTTCGCATCACCATAACTGCTCCGAAAAAATACCGAAAGTGATTTTTGTGCCTGGCCACGGCTCCAGCCACCAAAGATCTTGATGCCGCAATTGGCTGAAAAAACCGTCTCCCCCCAGGGTTCCATCAATTCGATGTTGGCGGGGCGTTCCCAGTCTTCCCAGAAATTGGCGCCAAAAAAAGGAAAGGCATTTTCATAACTGTCGCCAAGCACATAGATACCTGTATCGTTATCCCATAAATTATCGGGGTCTGTAGTGACGGAAACTACCGGCAAATCATGGGAATTTTCAAAGAGATAGGTTCTCGTTCCGATTTTACCGGGGATATGATCATCCTTAAAAATCCTAGCTCTCACTACCCGGTTATTGGTGATGTTGATCGGTTGAGCATAAATTAAACTGTTAAAGGTAGGTTCGGTGGCATCAAGCGTATACCGGATCGTTTCCCCTTCCCCGGCGCCGGAAAGCAGGAGTTGCTCTGGCCCGGATAAAAACATCTGGGTCAGGGAAAACTGGACTTCATGCTCCACCACACCCTGAAAAAAGGGACCTGAATTGGGGTTTCCGGGGGTTGGTAAAACAAAAATGACCAATTCATCCGGATTGGCAACTGGTCTGCCAAAGGAGTAATTAGCAGAAATGGTCGTAAAAGTAATGGAATCCACTATGCCCGTTGATTCCCGGGTCAGGTAAACCGTCTCCCCTGCTGAGGACAACTTGAAATTGGCGTGGGGTTGGAAACTTCCCAGGTCGATATCCGAAGACAAGGGCGCATTGAGTGAAACAGGCTGGGAATACCCCAAAGTAAGGAAGGGAATACCTGTCATATCGGAGGAGAATGGCCCTACATTATGAATTTGCACAGCCAGTACATTTTCACCTTCCACGAGCAGGTCTGTCAGATTCGAAAGGTTGAAAGCATCAGGTGCTCCACCCATAAAAATAGCTGCTTCATGGTCGGTGTAGGAGGTCTGGTTGTGGGCCACTTCCAGACCGGGAGTACCAATATTGGCCCGGGCAATTTCAAGTCCATTCAGGTAAGCTACAAAAGCATCGTCATAATCCATATGTAACCAAAGGGATTCGAGTCCTTCCAACGTCTCCAGGGTAAATGTTTTCCGCATGAAGACCGAAATGGTTCCGGTGGGTACATAAGTGGCATCATCCCCATCGGCGTACCCTATACTGGTTGCGCCGGAGCTCCAGGAGGAATCATCAAAGCCGGTATTTCGCCAATCTGCAGGTTCAGTGCCATCGGGAATGATGAATTTCCATTCATCACCTCTGTCCACCACTGAATACCAGTCTAATGGCAATTGCGGGCGGTCTTTCCCGGAGGCAAAAATCAGCAGGGGATCATTGGGAGCCAGCAGGATACCGGGAATAGCCCATTTGAAAAGATTATCCGGATCATCACTCAGAAAGTACCCGGAAAGGTCAACCGGGCTTTCGCCAAAATTATTCAATTCGATCCAATCCGGGGTATCGCCGTCTTCATCGTAAACGAGTCCTGTATTGGATGCCATCAATTCATTGAGGCGGATGTCCTGTGCCTGGCTGGAAGTCGACAAAACGAAAAAGAAAATCCCGAAAAATACCCGGTAGGTGCAAAACCTCATATCGTTTTTTTTTTACCTGTTTAGAACTGGTAGTTTTGGGAACATGTAAAAATCGCTTTTTTTCAGGTAAAAAAGAGGGGAATTACCCTAAATTGATGATGGGAAACGACAATTCGATCTTTTAATAAAAATGGAGATTAATTTTTGCAGGGTTTCGGCCGTACTTTTTTCCAAACGGGTGAATCCGGGACAAGAAAAATGGAAATTATCCATGGCAGAAAGCTGCGTCACCACGCCACCACATCACTGACAAGCCATAATGGAATAATTGTAAATTTTGATCATTGCATCTCCCAAATGTTACCTGTTCCGGTGTTCTCTTGTTCCCTTAAAATTGTAATCCCGACGGGTCTCGAACTTTCCTGGCCAGTTAGCCAGGTCCGCTACCTCCGCCGTAAAAGAGCGGCCTCACGGCCTTGAATAATGAATAACAAATTTTCAATATTGAATGCAGAAGTGAGTTTGAGCGTTGGGGTTTGAGCGTGAAATTAAAAAAACACACACAAACACTTCGAAATTAAATATTCTGCGGTTGGATATTCTACATTCCACAGGTGGGACTCAAGGTTGGACTCGAACCAAAGCAGACCTAAAGTTCATACAGAAACAGCCGGGAACCGGCAACTAGCAACAAAATAAACAGACTAATCCGCCTGAATCTCCAACACCTCAATGGTATTCTCCCAACATTGATCCGAATCTTCATAGTTGAGCAATACATCTACCGGATAAGATTCAATATCCGCAGCATTGAATGCACTGCCTGCCGGGAAGTCTATAAAATGATACTCCACCCCATCGATCTCAATAAACCAGCCACTGCAGCAAATTGTCGGGCAGGCCATTGGATTGGGCCCGGTAATGGTACCTTCAACGAGGTCGTTATTATTATCCGGCGAAGTTACTTCCTCCTGACAATTAGCAAAGAAAAGCATTGAAATCAAGGCGAGCAAAAAGATATTTTTCATGATAAATGAGGTTTACTCGTTTCATCTACTAAGATAGACGTAAATTTTCAACCAGTGGTTGGAATTATTTAAAACACATTGTCACATGAGTGCACAAAGTTTTTTTCACCACAGTAGTCACATAGTTCATAAAGGGGGAAAATCCTGTGACTTATTACCTGAAACCCAATCAATGCCCATTGGCCATCATCAAAAAATTCTCCTTGAAAAGTTTGATAGCAATCGATAACAAAATGATACCAAATACCTTTCTCAGTATCATGGCCCCTCCGTTACCCAGTTTTCTACTGATCCAACTGGAGGAACGCAATACCAGGTACACCAAAATAATATTGAGGACGATCCCCAACTGGATGTCAATGACACTGTATTTTGCTTTCAGGGCGACGATGGTCGTCATGGTTCCTGCTCCGGCTACCAGCGGGAAGGCGATGGGAACGATGCTTCCTGACTTCGTGTCAGGTGGATCGTGAAAGATACGAATACCCAGCACCATCTCCAGACCGATAAGGAAAATGACCAGGGCTCCGGCAACCGCAAACGATGATACATCCACACCAAACAATTTCAAAATGGAGGCACCTCCATAAAGGAATGCTGTCATCAATAACATGGCCACTATGGAAGCTTTTCCGGATTCAATTTCAATCCCTTTCTTCTTCATGTCAATGATCACAGGAATGGAACCGACAATATCAATAACAGAAAACAGAATCAGGGATACAGCAAATAAATCTTTTAAAACCATAACGCTTCAGTTTTTTTGAGCTATCAAAGCAATTAACAACCGACCAAATAAAGACAATAAATTCTCTGGGGATACCGGTTAACAGAAGGCAGACACCTTAAAAACATATGTCCCCTATGAAAGGGTAGAATTTATTGATAATTGTCTATAAACCACCCGACTGAACAGTTTGAAAATTAATTCCGCAAAGAAAGTAAATTTCAAGGAATATCAATAGACATCAAATAGACGTAAAATAGCGGCTATAACCACTACCACCAGTACGCGGTGAGTCCAGATATTTGCTTTGGGATGTTTGGCGGCGATGTTTGCCATCAGGTAACCTCCAGCCATCTGTCCTATAGCCATGATACCGCCGATTTTCCAATCGACCAATCCCTTATAATGAAAAATGGCCAGGACTATTGCGGTATAGATGGCGACGATGAGTGATTTAATCACATTGCTGTCTATAAGGCTGTGCCGGGCTCCCAATACCATTATGGCCAAAAAGAAGATGCCCATGCCCATCTGGATAAATCCACCGTAAAAACCCAGTGCCAGGAACATAGGAACGATAAACCACATGGAGGGCGGGTTTTCTGTATCCGTTTCGCGAAGCCAGCGCTTGGGCTTTACCAGTACAACAATGAGCATCACGATCATCAAATACCTGAATACCTGGATAAAAGCCTCGTTGGATATTCGCGTAGCTACGTATACGCCGAGTACAGCGCCAATAACGGTAAGAATAATGTAGTATTTACTGGAAAAAATATCGAGCTTTCCCTTTCGGTGAAAAGCATAGGTAGAAGCTACCGTTTGGGACAGCACCCCTACCCTGTTGGTACCATTGGCCATATTTCCCGGCAACCCCAACAATTCCGTGAGTATGGTCAAAGTAATGGCAGAACCATTTCCGGCAAGCGTATTAATGGCCCCGGCAATGGCACTTCCCAGGATCGCAATCAGGTAATGGTAATATTCCAGTTCCATTTATATACTTTGGCAAAGTTCCACCAATACCCCGTTGGCGGTTTTGGGATGAATAAAACAAACAAGTTTGTTATCCGCACCACGCTTGGGTTCCTCATTGAGCAATTGAAAACCGTCCTTTTTTAAGCGATCCATCTCTTTACGAATATCCTCCACTTCAAAGGCAATATGGTGAATACCTTCGCCTCTTTTCTCGATAAAGCGGGCTATCGGACTCTCCGGATTGGTCGCTTCGAGCAGTTCTATCTTGGAGTCGCCTGTTTCAAAAAAAGAGGTGCGCACCCCTTCCGAGGCCACCTCTTCTATTTTATAATGTTCCTTGCCGAGCAGTTGAGCAAACAGTTGATTACTCTGCTTCAGATCTTTGACGGCAATGCCGATATGTTCTACTTTTTGTACCATGAGGTAAAATTACAAATTTGGAATGGGGAATTAGGAATTACGAATGGGGAATTACGAATTTACTCCAAACCAAAATTCGTCATTCGTAATTGACAACTCGTAATTAAACAGCGGTCAGGCTTTTATACAAACCCATCATTTGCTTTGCAGCAGCATCTCCGTCAAACTTTTGGACATAGGCGAATCCTTTGGCAACCATATCTTCCCGAAGGTTTTCATCCGTCAAACCCTTTTCAATGGCTTCTGCAAGCGCCTCAACGGAATAAGGATCCACCTGCAGCGCACCCGGACCTCCCGCTTCCGGCAGGGAAGAAACATTGGAAGTCACCACGGGGGTATGGCTGTAAAGGGCTTCGATGACGGGAATACCGAAACCTTCATAAACAGACGGATAAACAAAAAGGCTTGCCCGTTGATACAAAGCAGGTATATCCTCAAAAACGGGTTTTATGAAAGACACCTGCCTGTCCATTTTCCGGGCTGTGATGAATTCATGAACCTTATCCTTATAACTCCCCCCCTCACCGACAATTACCAAATGAGGAGCAAGGTTATCGGGAAGTAAATCCATTGCCTTTACGATGTTCAGCAAATTCTTTCGCTCGATAACCGAACCGACATAAAGCATGAAGTTGTCCGGCAATTGATATTTTTCGATAATTGCCTGAATTTTGCTTTCCGGCCACCGGTGTTTAAACTGGTCGCTACAGGACTGGTAGATCACTGTAATTTTAGCCGGATCAATTTGATAAAAGTCCACGATATCCTTCCGTGTACTTTCGCTGATGGCAACCACCCGATCAGCATTTTGACAGGCGTATTTGAATTTGACGTTATAAATGATATTGTCAACCGCTTTATATTGTTTGGGGTAGTGTTTGAAGATCAGGTCATGGATGGTCACCACAGATTTGATGCCTTTTTGGGAGATCCCCAACGGAATTTCATGACTGAGACCGTGAAAAATATCGATGTTGTGCTTTTTTAACATCTTTTTCACCCCAATGGATCGCCACAAAATCTTTTGCATTCCACGAGGCATATGGACCTGAAAGCCAGGGCTGTTCAAGAAAAAATTGGTAGATTCAATACGTTTGACTTTGGGGGTGTACAAAAAGTACCCTTGCTCCGGAAAATTATTGGCCAGATCCCGCAATAAGGTACGGCTGTAATTTCCCAACCCCGTGAAATTATTAAAAAGGCGCTTGGCATCGAAACCGATATTGAGCATGAATTTATTTTTGTTATACCCCTGAAGATCTTGCTTCAAAGTTAAGCAACTGATGTTTATAAAAAAAGACTACAGTGAATACTGAGGCCAAAACCGTAGCTTTTTTTCAATCTTCACATTTTAACCTAAATTGTTACTTTCTGGAAAACTGGCGTTATGGAATTTGTGGGTGGGTGACGAATAAGAGGCAACAAAATTAGCCGTAGCATACAATTTCTTGTTAAAAATTCGTTTATACCACAAATCAGCAGCTAACTACTTCAACTAAAAAGGGGATCCGGCACGGAAGAAAAACGTTAATTCCCGATCTCCTTCTAAACACTCCACCTGTTTTGGAAAGCCTGGTAAATAAACACACTTTTGATGGTTGATTGATGATTATACCTATATTGCAGGAGACAATTCAGAACCTCAATAAAGTTGTCCATCATCGGTAAATGAGCCATGAATGTTACCATTGGTCTGTTTTACGTCATAACAAGCGTTAATGATGTTAAAAAACTTGATCGGTTTTTTGATAATTGATAAATTAACCGTTCCTGAAAGGAACTTTTTGAATCGGATTTTGTGTTTTGACGCCTTGGCATTGGCTTTTACACAAAATTTACAAACGAAAAAACACATGAAAAAATCATTTGTTTTTATACTCATCCTGGCACCGGCAATCAGCTTGATGAGTTTCAACCTGGAAGCTATTACCAAAGCCATCAAAGATGGGGATGCAGATGCCTTAGGTCAATATTTTGGCCCAAAAGTTGAAATTTCCATTGCTGATGAGGGTAATGAGTATTCCAAAGCTACCGCCATTGAGGCTGTCCGGAAATTTTTCAGCAAAAACCGGCCTGTGTCCTTTGTGCAGGTGCACCAGGGTAAATCCAAAGGCAATGCCGCCCACTATTGCATAGGCAATATGGAAACCAGGGACGCCACCTTCAGGGTTTATATCTATCTCGAGCAATCGGGATCAGACTTTAAAATCAAAGAATTACGCTTTGACGAAGAATAAACGTCAATTGACCTTTAATTCAACAATTGGGGTAAATCATTTTTGATTTATCCCTTTTTTTTTGAAAAAAGGTAAGCATTAAATCAACCTGAAAAAGATATACGCAAAAGGAACAACCATTAAAAAGGCATCAAACCTGTCGAGCATCCCCCCGTGTCCGGGTAAAATAGTGCCGGAATCCTTGATGTTATAGCTACGTTTGAATTTGGACTCAACCAAATCGCCGAGGGTGCCAAAAACACCGCAAATCAGGGCAAGCACTACAAACTGCCATAATTCCAAAAGTGCTCCTTTATAAATGAAATACAGCGCAATACTCACCACCATCGCAAAAATCCAGCCGCCAACGGTGCCTTCCCATGTCTTTTTGGGAGAGACTACCGGAGATAGCGGCGTTTTACCTATCATAGACCCAACCAGGTAGGCACCGGTATCACTAGCCCATACCAACAGCAAGATGATCAGGATTTTGTGTGGATCATAGGTTTGTCCGGTTCCAAAAACATCCGAGCACAACAAGGCCAGCGGTAAGCCTATGTAGATGGCTCCGGTAAACATAAACCCGGTATGGCGAAAAGAATGATCAGTCCCCCGGAAAAGTTCAAAGATGAATATCAAAAACGGGAATGCTAAAAAAAGCAGGTAGGCCCACTCCGGAATAATAAGACCTGATTTATCGACAGCAAAAACCAAAAGGGGAGAAAATCCAATGATCAGGGCAAATATACGGCGCAAAAGATGATTACCGTCCTTTAAAACAATACCTGAAAACTCCCAAAGAGAAAGTAAACAGATGAGGGACAAAAGGCCTAAAAAGGGATATAATCCACCAAATAATCCGCCCAGCATAACCGCCACAAAAACGATGGCTGTCAATAACCTTTGTACCATTCCCTTCATGTTTGTTTTATTTTATTGCTTAATTCAAGGTACTGTTTTAATAAACCAGCAACTTGAAACCTGTAACCTGCAACTTAGGTTGCTTATATGATTCTATCATGCCTCCTGTTCCGTCAACGAACGCTTGATATACAAGGCCAGTCCAATGGTTAAGCCCAGGGAGATCATACCGATGAGCCAGCCGGGATTATCAGCTGTCCCGGCATCAAAGTTATCCAGCAAATCCCCGACCAGGTATTTCAATAAAACCTGAATACCGTTGAAGAAAAAATGGGCGGCAATAGGCACCCATAAACTGCGGCTCCAACTAAACAAATACCCTAAAATAGCGCCCAATAAAAACCTGGGGATAAATCCTTCAAATTGCATATGCATCACACTAAAAAAGAAAGCCGTGACCCATATGGCTACATGTTCATTTTTCAAGGTCGAAGACAATACTTTTTGGAATACCCCCCGAAACAACAACTCCTCCCCAACAGCAGGCACCAGCGCAATGATCAATAAATTGAGCAACAACTCAAAAGGCCCTTCCATCGTCAACAGGGCATTGATCATCCGGGTGGCGTCCTCTTCAATGGATTGCGCCCATTCCGGCAAAGGTATTTGCATATTGATCCAGTAAGAAAAACTCGTAAATGGCATCGACACCAGGATCAGTAAAGCTGCCAGCATGATGATCCGCGATCCGGGATTGATCTGTAAAGAAAGGTATTGATACCACTTCCTTCTCGCTACAAACAAAGCCAGGAGCACGCAAGGCAGGGTGAAAGACATCAAATGTACAGCCAGGTTGGCCAGCCGGACGAGGTTTCTGTGCCGGAGTGTATTTTCTTCCGGGAGTATCTTAAGTAAGGTTTCCAGGTCATAACCACTTATCTGAGCAATCATTTGAGCCACCTGACTCCCTGCCAGCCCAAGGAAAATGACCAGCAAAATGGCAATCAGCATCTCTGCCAATCCTGACACAGGGCTGAGAGGTGACTGGGGGGTTCCGGGTTCCATCCCACTTACAGGATTAGTTTGCTCCATATTAATTGAAAAGGTTAAATTTGCGGTAAAAATAGAAATTAATAATGACTCGACTCAGCGTTAACATCAATAAAGTGGCTCTCATCCGAAATGCCAGAGGCAGTAACCTCCCTGACCTGGTTCAGGTAGCGAAAGATTGTGAAGCTTATGGAGCACATGGCATTACCGTTCATCCCCGCCCCGATGAACGGCACATTCGATATGCAGATGTGCCCGTTTTAAAGGAAGTGGTCACCACTGAATTTAATATTGAAGGTAATCCAACGCCTAATTTCCTGGATCTGGTATTGAAAAACAAACCCGATCAATGCACCTTGGTACCCGATGACCCTGGCGCACTGACTTCCGACCATGGCTGGGATACCATCAAACACAAAACTTTCCTCAAAGAGGTGATAAGCCAGCTGCAGGAAAATGGTATCCGGGTTTCTATTTTCCTCGACCCTGTGGAAGCTCAGGTGGAAGGGGCCAAAGCTGTAGGTGCCGACCGGATAAATTTTACACAGGCCCTTATGCTGAGCATTATCATAAAAACAGGGAAAAAGCTATTGAGGATTTCGTCATGGCTGCAAAAGTGGCCAATAAAATAGGGATCGGAATTAATGCCGGGCACGATCTGAATCTCGACAATCTGGCTTTTTTCCAGGAACAGATTCCGGGTTTACTCGAGGTATCCATCGGGCATGCCCTCGTTTGCGACGCCCTCTATTATGGCCTGAAAAACACCATTCAATTGTACCTCACACGCTTAAACAGCAACCTTAAATAGAGAACCATTTGCGTATTTCCCGGCAACACAGGAAAATTTTAAATCCTTTGAATTGACCCTTGCTCCAAAACTATTTTGGCAAAAAGCATTATTTGGTCATGGTTTCCTATTTGTCATATTTTTTACCCAAATTTAAGATAAGTTTAACTTTTAGTTAACTTTGTAGCAGCATAAGGTTACACTGAAACGTTATCCTATTTGTATCCATTTTAAGTAAGTTGAAAAAATTATTATTTACACCCAACGCTGATCCTCTGACCATATACACAAAAATAAATTCAGAACATTTTTTGGTATCTAACTGATTTTCAATCTATCAACATTAAAAATATAATTGAACCACCTGATTTTGAGAAGAAAAATTCAATGACTATTTCATTGTAATTTTTTAAAATAAATTGGTTAAAACCTCTTCTTTCAGCAAGAGAGGGGTTTACCGATTGCATTATTAAATCTTTTTTTAACTAAATTGGACTTAAGTATGAAAAGACTAACACTAGTTTTGACATTAGTGTTCTTTGCCTTTGGCCTTGCCATGGCACAAAGAACAGTAAGCGGGACAGTCACTGACGCCAGCGGGGAAACCCTTATTGGTGCAAGTGTTCTCGTAAAAGGTACTACCACTGGTACCGTTACAGATTTCGACGGAAAGTTTTCACTTTCTGTTCCCGAAGGAGCCAAGACGCTCGTTTTCAGCTATACTGGTTTTGAAACTCAGGAGGTTGAACTTGGCGCCAGCAATGTTTTAGACATTGTATTGGCTGAAGGTATTACACTGGATGCCGCCATCGTTACGGCACTGGGTATCGAAAGAGACAAAAAATCTCTTGGATATGCTACCCAGGAAGTTGACGGTGAGGAAATTACCAAAGCAAAGGATGTAAACTTCATCAACTCACTTTCCGGTAAAGTAGCGGGTGTTGACATTAAGAGAAGTACTCAAATGGGTGGTTCTTCCAATGTGATCATTCGTGGTTCTACTTCCGTAACAGGTAATAACCAGGCGCTGTTTGTTGTCGATGGTACACCTATCGCCAATGATATCAACAATTCCACCAATCAGCAAACTGGTCGTGGTGGTTTTGACTATGGTAACTCTGCCATGGACATCAACCCGGAAGATGTTGAGTCAGTTTCTATCCTGAGAGGTGCTGCTGCGACAGCCCTTTACGGTTCCCGTGCTGCCAACGGGGTAATCCTCGTTACCACTAAAAAAGGTAAGAAGAACAAAAACCTCGGTGTTACCATTTCTTCCGGTATTACTGCAAGTATGATCGACAAAACGACCATGCCACGTTACCAGAAGCAATATGGAGCAGGATACTCTACTTACCTTGGATGGTATGCTTCTGACAGTACTGATGATCCAAATGGATTTGATTACTACGATTTCGGCGAAGGTGCAGGTGAAAACCTCACAGCAGCTGTTTACGAAGATGCTTCCTTCGGTCCTGAATTCGATCCAAACCTGATGGTTTATACCTGGGAGTCTTACTATCCTGAGTTGTCAACCTATGGTCAGTTATTGCCTCACGTAGCAGCAGAAAACGACGCTTTGTCTTTCTATGAAACCGGCTTGACTTACAACAACAATATCTCTATTGACGGAGGTACGGACAGAAGTACGTATCGTTTGAGTTATACCAACTTCGACCAGACCGGTAACCTGCCTAACAGTAGCATCAAGAAAAACACCATTGCGATGAGTGGTGGTTATGATATTACAGATAAGCTGACGGCTACTTCTACGGTTAACTTCATCAACACCAAAGGTTTGGGAAGATATGGTACAGGATACGACAACAGAAACGTCAACCAGTCTTTCCGTCAGTGGTACCAGGTTTCTACGGACATGGTTCGTCAGGAAGAAGTATATAATGAGACAGGAAAGAATATTTCCTGGAACCCATATGGTTCTTTGAGCCCGGCTATTGCTACGCAGCCTCACTACTTTGACAACTACTACTTCAACAGATTTGAAAATTACCAGAATGACGATCGTAATCGTATCATGGGTAACGCTACCTTGAATTACGAGGTCAACTCATGGTTGTCTATCATGGGTAGAATTGCGCTGGATAAATACGACGAAATTCAGGAAGAAAGAATTGCTGTTGGTTCTGTAGACGTACCAGAGTACCTCAGAAGGAACAGAACTTTTTCTGAAAACAACTACGATTTGATCGCCAGCTTTAACAAATACTTTGGTGCTGACAACAAGATCAACTTCGATGGTAACCTCGGTATGAACATTCGTAGAACCAACCGTACGAGAATCACCGCTGGAACCAATGGTGGACTCGTTGTTCCCGGAATCTACTCTTTGGCCAATAGTGCAAATGCACCAAATGCTCCTACGGAGTTTGCTTCAAAAATTGGAACCAATGGTTATTTTGCGCGTGCAAGCTTTGGTTATGACAACTTCCTGTACATAGATCTTGCAGGACGTTACGATATTTCTTCAACACTTCCTGTTGAAAATAATTCTTACTTCTACCCATCAGCTTCTATGAGTTTCGTATTCTCTGAGCTGATGAACTCTTCCGTGTTGAGTTTTGGTAAATTCAGACTGAACTATGCAGAAGTAGGTAACGATGCTCCTTTTGCTTCCATCAGAAATACATTTGACCTCGGTAATCCTTTCGGTTCTATTCCATTGACTTCTGCTAATGGTACATTGAAAAATGCTGAATTGAAGCCTGAGAACACCGTCAGTATCGAAGCTGGTGTGGAATTGAACTTCTTCAATAACAGAGTAGGCTTAGATCTTTCTGTTTACAAGTCTAACACCTTTAACCAGATCATTCCTGTAACTGTTTCCGGATCTACCGGTAGTTCGTCTATCTTCAAAAATGCAGGGGACGTTGAGAACAGAGGTATCGAGTTGGCCCTGAATACTACACCCGTTAAAACCGGTGATTTCAAATGGAATCTCGGAATTACATGGGCTGCCAACAGAAACGAAGTAATTGAATTGTTCGAAGATCAGACCAACCTTCAGTTGGCAAACGTACAAGGTGGTGTTACCATCAACGCTACTGTAGGTGAACCTTACGGTGCAATTTGGGGAAGTAACTACGTTTACCACACAGACGGACAGCCTATCCTTTACGATCACCCATTTGGTGGTGTACGTTACAGAAGAACTGGCACTCCTGAGGTTATCGGAAATGTTACCCCTGACTGGAAAGGTGGTATTCTGAACAACCTTTCTTACAAGGACTTCGCATTGAGCTTCCTGATTGATATCCAGAAAGGTGGAGACTTCTTCTCACTGGATACCTGGTATGGCTATGCTACTGGTATTTATGATATCACTGCCGGAGACAATGACAAAGGAAATCCTGTAAGACTTAATCCTGATGATGGTGGTGGACTGCCAATCGAAGGTGTACTCCAGGCTACTGATGGTGACGGAAACTACCTCTTCGATGATGATGGTAATCCTATCTCCAATGGTGAAGTTAACACGGAGTATGCTTACGTTTCTGACGTTTACAATACTTTCGGTTATGTTGTTGCACCTAACGCATACCACGTGCATGATGCATCATTTGTTAAATTGAGAGAAGTGACTTTGACTTACACGCTTCCTTCTAATTTATTTGAAAATAACTTTATCGGTGGAATCGACTTGTCACTGATCGGAAGAAACCTTTGGATCATTCACAAAAACACTGAATACTCAGATCCTGAAGATGGTTTGAGTGCCGGTAGTTACCTCGGTAACCAATCAGGTGCCTACCCAGCTGTTAAGGAAGTTGGTTTCAACCTGAGAGTTAGATTTTAATTGAATAAATGATTTTAAAGGATGAATTGCTGAAAAATTCATCCAACCATTAATGAAAAATTAATAAGTATGAAAAAAATATTGTTTCTCACTATAATGGTTTTCGTGCTCGGAGCTTGTACTGACAACATTTCCGATCTTAACGAAGACATTAAAAATCCGGAGGTAGTTCCTTATGGAACGCTCTTCGCGAACTCTACCGTTGCGATGTTTGATTTTATGACAAGCACCAACGTTAACCAGAACAACTTCAGATTGTGGGCTCAGCACTGGGCACAGACAACTTACCCAGACGAGTCCAACTACGAATTGGTAGAAAGAAACGTGAACGGAAGTCTCTGGAACAGAATGTATATAACTGTTTTGCGTGACCTGAAAGAAGCAAAGCCTTTGGTCGAAGCGGACCAGTTCCTTACCCAGGAGCAGAAAGACAACCACTTCGCTATCATGGAGACTATTGAGGTTTACGCCTACGCTGTTTTGGTAGATGTATTCGGTGATGTACCTTATACTGCTGCTTTGGGAGATGACGTAACGCCTGCTTACGACGATGATGCGGCTATCTATGCTGATCTTATCTCCAGGCTGAATAAAGCCATCGGAGACATGGGTGGTTCAAGCGGATTAGGAGAATACGACCTCATTTACGGAGGTGACACTGGCAAGTGGAAAAAATTCGCCAATTCTTTGAAACTGAAGATGGCTATCCGTATGGCTGATACTGACAATGCCCTGGCTAAGTCAATGGCTGAAGAAGCTGTAGCCAGTGGTGTTATGGAATCAAACGATGACAACTTCCAGTTGGCATATCTCAGTGCTCCGCCAAATACCAACCCATTGTGGGAAGACCTGGTACAGAGTGGACGTTCTGATTTTGTTGCTGCCAATACTTTGGCTGATTACATGAATCCTATCAACGATCCAAGAAGATCCACTTTCTTCAGATGTCTTGATGATGATGGTAATGTAATTGGTGGAACCTATGGTGCAGCCAATAACTACAATGCCAACTCACAGCCTGGAAATATGTTGGAAGACCCGACACTTCCTGGTGTTATCATGAGCTATACGGAAGTAAGGTTCCTGCTCGCTGACGCTGTTGAAAGAGGATACAGTGTTGGTGGTACTGCTGCAGAGCACTACAACGCCGCTGTAACCAACTCTATCCTGGAATGGGGTGGTACTGCTGACGATGCTGCTGCTTACCTTGCTCAGGCTGATGTAGCTTATGCTACTGCTCCTGGTGACTGGAAACAAAAGATCGGATTCCAGAAGTGGATTGCGATGTACAACATGGGCTTTGAAGCATGGTGTACTTATAAAGTATATGATGCTCCGGTAATGAACATTGCTGACGGAGCTCAGATCCCTGTACCTAAGCGCTACACTTATCCTGTAACGGAGTTCTCTCTGAACGGAGAAAACGTAGAAGCTGCCGGTAACGCTATCGGAGGTGATAATTTATCTACTCCTGTATTCTGGGATAAAAACTAAGTATTGTAAATCATGATGGTCAACTGACCATTTGATCTTACATAAATTTATAAAGAGCTGCTCCCCTTAACCCGGGGGCAGCTCTTTTTTTGAGCTCAATTGTCCTGGCCGGGACGATTACCCTTTTTTTAAGCCTGCTATCTTTACGCTCGTCCATTTTCCCTTTAGATTTGTCAGGTAACAACACACTCAAATTAACTGTTTTATGCGCCATGCCCGTTCCATCCTTATAGTGCTCTGTTTTGCCTTTTTTTTCACGGGCTGCCAAAAAGACAATGCACATCAAACAATACCTCCTGATAATTCCGGCGGAGAAAATAATTGTGAACAAATTGCTATTGACAAGGGATGGATATTCCATGAAAACAATCAAAAGTGGCTGTTTGGCGGCTCGCAAGACTCCTGGCACTTTAATGTTTCCAATTGGGATCTCAAGCCATGCCAGTTGAGATTTGGTCTGGGGAGAGAAGCTTTTGATGCCCTGATTGATCCGCAATATGAGCCCCTTTCCGCTGCTTTACCTTTGTACAATGATAGCGACAGATTTCTGATTGTAGAACAAGCCAGTGGCATTCCCAAAGCATACCCCATCGCTTTGATGATCAAACACGAGGTCATCAATGACGTTGTGGACGGACATCCCGTAATGATCGCTTATTGTGTCCTGGCAGACCTGGGTGCTGTTTACACGAGATACTATTGTGGGGAAACCCTCACCTTCGCCTTATCCGGATATACCTACCACGACCCTGAAGTATGGGACGGCATCGATGCTTTTGTGCTCTGGGACAGGGATACAGAAAGCCTTTGGTGGCCATTGATTGACAGGGCTGTTTCCGGTGAGATGAACGGAACTGCGTTGAAAAAATACACCGGAGTCTGGGAAGATCTAACCTTATTTCAACTCGAACAAAAATATGACCTGAGCAATGTGCTGGTGCTCAAAACAGGACAACACATGGACATTCCTCAGCACTGGCCCCGAATCCAGGATATCGACTGTGATTAAACTTTTTTATTTTACCGGCCATTTTATTTGCCATACTCATTTCGTTTTATAGGTTCAATCGTCTATATTTACCGCCGGAAAATACAAAACCTCTAAACGATGGAAGAATTTAACGTATATATTGAAAAGGCCGGGACCATGGTCATCGATTTTGCGCCCAAACTTGCCCTGGCACTTGTCGTACTTTGGGTTGGCTTTAAAATTGTCAACAAATTGGCGTCTTTCGTAGGAAATGCATTGGCCAAAGCCGGCATCAGCTTGAAAACATTCGTCCCTTTTTAACTTCCATTCTCGGGATTTCCCTTAAGGTATTGATCATTTTCAGCGTTGCCGGAATCATCGGTATTGAAACCGCTTCTTTTGTTGCTGTTCTGGCGGCCGCCGGGTTTGCCGTCGGACTGGCTTTACAGGGGAGCCTTAGCAATTTTGCCGCAGGCATCATCATTCTCATTTTCAAACCTTATAAGGTTGATGACTGGATCGAAGTTCAGGATAAGTTCGGTAAAGTGGAAGAAATTCAGATCTTCAATACGACCATCGTCACCCCGGGCCGCAAGACACTGATCATCCCAAACGGACAGGTGGTGGAAAGTATCGTCACCAATTATTCCAAAAAGGGCCATATCCGTATGGAATTACAGGTGACCATGCCTTATGCAGAAAGTTTTCCCAAGGTGCAAAAGATCATTTTTGACACGCTTAAAAGCATTCCAAAAGTTTTGCAGGAACCTGAACCTGAAGTGGGCATAGAAACCTACGAAAGCCATAGCCTGGTGGTAGCCGTGCGGCCCTACGTTCGCCCCGACGATTTCTGGGAAGTAACCTTCGAAGCCTACGAGAAGATCAAAGCTGCCTTTTACGAACACAACATCAAAGTGGCCTACTCCGAGGGCGTTGAACTGGGGAGTATCGGGGAGTAGTCCGCGGGGAGTATCAGTATTCAGTCTTTTGTCTGGCTGTTGACAGTAGTTTTTGGGTAATGTGATTTACTAATAAGTACTGATTATTAAAAAGATGGGAGATTTCTGCATTTTTTGGTATTTCAGTATTGATTATTGGCCCAGGTAAGTTTATCTTTAAGGATAGTCCAAAGTGCCTAGCCTATAATCTTCAGGGTTATGAAGAAAAAAACCAAAAATAGTTATCAAGCCCAAAGGGTCAATGGTTTCCTCAACAACCACTTCCCGGTCATCCAATAATTACAATCAAAAGTTGCTGTGGACGGGCGGTGGCATGGTTGTAATGATTTGTATACTGTTGGCCGTATTTTTCTCGCAAAGCAATTCTTCTCCCAAAAGTATTTCCATAAAAACGGAACAAACAGCAGCGATCCCCCTGGTTACCTTCCAGACGCTTTCTGACCTCAAAAAAGAAGATTACTATAAAACCGACGACCTCATCCAAAAAACGGTTGCCATTGAGCATTATATTGATCAACTGGATGTGCCGCCAACACAAAAAGAACAGGCCATCATTTTGGCAAAACAGGAAGGAATAACCCAACTTAAAAAAGGTCATAAAATCTCCAGATACCACTCCCAAAACAGTGATTATGAACAACTTTTTTTACTTTATGAAGTGAGCGAAGAAAAAGATGCTCTGATCATGCTTTTACCGGAACCCTACACCGACATCCGCACCACTTCAATAGTCACAAAAATCAAGGCAGAGGGCGGAATCGTCAAAACTACTTTATGGGATGCCATGGAAGAAAAAGGCATTCGATCCAAAGTCACGGAAAAAATGGAAGAAGCCCTGCAATGGCTCGTGGATTTCTATCACGTCGAACAGGGAGATAAATTCAAAGTCATTTATGAGGAAAGACAGGATCTTATGGGTAACGTGATTGACATCGGCCAATTACACGCTGTTTATTTCAAAACGAGGAATAAAGAATTCAATCTGTTCTATTACGAGGAGGGCAATACTTCCGGTTATTTTGATGCTTTTGGTAAAACTGCCCAGCGAGTATTTCTAAAGTCTCCCGTAAAATACGGGCGCATCTCTTCAAGTTATAACCCTGCCCGGATTCACCCCGTCACCGGGGAGTTAAAAGCCCATAAAGGGACTGACTTTGCGGCTCCCGAAGGAGCACCCATCTATGCAACAGCCGATGGCGTGGTCGAAAAAGCTACCTTCAGTAAAAATAATGGCAATTTTGTCAGGATCGTACACCTGGATCCTTACAAAACGCAATACCTGCATATGCAACGTTTTGCAGAAGGCATTCAACCCGGAACAAGGGTCCGTCAGGGTCAGGTGATCGGCTACGTTGGTAAAACAGGTCTTGCCACCGGACCCCATGTTTGCTATCGTTTCTGGAAGGGAAAGGAACAGGTGGATCCGTTTTTGGAAGATATTGTCGTACAGGGAACTACTGCCGCAAATGCAGATATTTATGCCGACCGCTTTTTCAGGTTTGCGGACTCCCTGCAAAGCAAGCTAAACCTCATCGAATACAATGAGTTTGAAGACTTCTGAGCCCTCCTGATTATCGTTCTTAAGACAATGCACCACGATACCCGGACTATTTCAAACTGGCTGCCTTTTGAGAAATGATCACCAATTTGGCTTTTAAAAGTTCCAGTTCCTGCTGATTCTGATTGATCAGTCCCTTTTTGATTTTGGGAATAACATTGGTTTGAATATCTTCCACGCCTGTTTCTATGTCTCCTGCAACAGTCTTTACGCTAACCATCGCCGTGGAGGTTTCGCCATGTTGATCTTTACACCTCTTCAATTCATAATTCAGGTCACGCAGTTCATCGTCCTTCTTCGCCAGATCCTGATCTTTCTGATTCAGATCATTTTGCAGCTTTTCAATCTCACTTTCACAGTCCAGCCCGTCATTTCGTTGAGATTGACACAATTTGAATTTTTCCCGGAACATCCTTACATCGTCCTGCTTTTGAGCCAGGGTTTCAAAAAGTAATGACCAATTGATAAATACACTGTCTTCAGAAGGGTATTTAAGTTTCAGGTCAGTAAAATCATCATGAGCCTTATCCAGATGTTTCTTATAGTCATCCCGGACACTGCGTTTCATTTCATCATCATTTTCGTCAAAAGCCTCATCCATATCATTGTGCAGGTTACGAACGGCATCCCTGCTAAACATTTTTTCGGTCAATATCCCTACCGCTTCGGAAAAATTTTCATAGGAAGCTATTTTCTCTTCCAGCGCCAGTTTGTCGACCATGATTTTTTCGTACATGGCTTTATAATTCTGCCGTTCAATTTTTGAGGTGCGTCCGGCAGCAAAGCCCGAAATAAAAAGCACCACTAATGGGATTATGGCTATTCCCGCAAACCTAAGGATGGCATTGGTCCGGTCCTGTTGATTTTTGACTTTCATTTGTTTAATATTTTTATTCCGTGGAGATCGCCTTCCACGATATCCAGTGTTTAAAATCTTCTTTATTGGAAACTCCTCCTGTGCTTTTGCGAGTAAAAATTCCGGTATCAAAGCCCGGGGTAAGGCTGTCCAAAACAATGGCCAGCTGGTATTTCTCCCTAAAAAAACCGAGGTGCATTCTCAGGTCGGTTTGGGAAAGGTAGGGCCCTATTCCGGGGTGGGTATGGAACCATCCTAACAGCATAAACTGCTGATTTTCGGCCATGAACCCATCCAGTTTTTTTTGTACCAACGCTCCAAATTCGAGTCGGTTGGGGCTGCTGAAATCCACCGCTGTATCTGGTATAAAATGGTCAAGACTTACCGAAAAAACATCTTTTTCTTTTTCTTCAACCTTGCCGAACAAAAAACCACCAACTTCTCTTACGGGTTTGATTTCCAGACTATTGCAGACCCAATCACTGATCTCACCCATCGTTTTCTTTCGCAAAAAAACTTTTTTTATCAACGAATTTCCGACATATTCTTCAAGGTCTATTGAAAAATAATTTTCCCGTTTCAGCTCGCTGAAATCCGTTCGCGATTTTGGTTTTTCCCTGATGTTTTTGATGGTTATTCTACGCATGATTCAGATTTTGATTTTTAGCTCCAATGCAATCTGCCTTCGGGATAATCCGTGCATTCAGCAATGATGGTCATGGGCATTTTTTTGGTCAATAACCATTGGGGAATACCTGATCCGGGTGGATACTGATGATCCGATTGGAGCGCCTGGTCATGGCGTATTTCGGGTAAAATTTTGATGAGTCTGTTAGGTCCCATCAACCCCCAGTTGAGCATGGCCATCCGTTTGAGTTTCTGAATATCGAGATGATCGAGCTTTTGCCCGAACTGATCCTGAAATCGGTGTCCGGCTACCTGGCTGTAACCTCTCAATTCAAAGTCTTCCATTTTGGGCATGAGGGTCAGGGTGACCACTTTGACTCCCCTGGCGAAGCGCCCCTTGTGGAAGCCCAAAATGCGTTCCAGCTCGCCCAGGGAACGCCCTTTGACATATTTTTCCTGGGTGATGAACCCATCGAGATGCAAGGTTTTGTGTACGATCATTTTTCTTGTTTTTTGGATTTCAATCAGGGCAACCGGACGATTCGGCATCCTTTTACCTGGCCGTAACCTCTTTTGAAAATCTCTTCCATTTTGGCTTTTATGTGTTTGGTGTACCTGGACCTGAACAGTCCGGCTTCCATATCGAAAAATTCCTTATCGTTATGCACATACCGATACCCCATGGTGTGGAACTGCGTCCAGAAGATAGCGACGCCGGTTGAGGAAGCTTTTACCTTGCTGATGACATCATCCAGGGAGCTGACCGCCGGTTCCGATACCAATTCGAGGCCTGCCAATTCCGTTTGTTTTCTCGGATTATGGTCGTAACCTCTCAAGACAGCCATCTGGGCATTTAAAGCATGCCTGTCCGGTCCTATCTCACTAAAAGAATTGATATGTCCCCGCTTTTTTAGGCAGGCCCTGGCCCAGGCCAGGGAAGCTGCCGTACAAATGCCCCGGGCAGTAGCCTGAGAGAAATTGTTGTTTAGTTTAAAAACGGTTTTTGCTGGCATGGTTTTGTGGTTTTTGGTTGAAAGATTATTTTCAATTTTAGGGTGTGTCAATTTAGATTGATTATTTTTTATTTAACGAATCCTTAGTTATTTGTCTAAAAACCGAAATTAAAGCATTCCCAATGTTATAGCTGGTAGACAAATAAATCATCAGATGTTTTTGACGTCACAATCAATTCTTTCTCCTTAATTTCAATAGATTTGAATCTATATCCAAATGCAATTTCATCTGGATCAGTTGTCAAAATTTTTTGATTAAAAATTTCCTGGTCGTTTTGAAGAACTCTTAATCGGAGATTAAATTCTGAAATTGTCAGGGAACAAATCAATTCAGAAATAATTTTTTTACTCCTATCCCTTTTCCGAACATGAACCCATTCATTAATAAAATTATTTTCTTTCAACTCTTTAAATGAAAGTAAAATATCCTGTTCAGGAACTAAATATTTTCCTTCTACCGCTTTAAAAGCTTTTTCCAAATATTTATAAATCAACTCTCTATACTCATAATCACTTTTAATTTGATCGCTAAGTAATTTTGTCCAAAGGAAGAATAATATTTAAAGACTTATTTGTAGAAATATGGGGTTCAACAATCATGAACTTTTCCTCAAAACCAAACCTAAAGGAAACAACAATCCCATTGAAGAATTCAGACTCAAATTTGATTTTTTTCAAACAAGTTCTTTCGATATAATTTAATATATGTCTTGATTTTTTGAAATCATAGCAATAATCAATTATTTCTTTTGATCCACCATCCATTTGCAACTGAAAATCTAAATACTTTAAAATCATATATTTACGGTCTTTTATGTTTATCCTTTTGTAATGTACTCCTGTGTTTATCTGCATTCTTCTGTTCCCAGTCAAGAACCTTTTGTCTAGCTCCTTTTTGTTTCGGAACGGTTTTTACTACTTTGGAGGTGTATGGTCCTCTTGGATCTGTTTTATCTTTATTCCAATCTCTGACTTGTTTCTCTGCTCTTGAAGACTTTCCATCCTTTTTTCTAATTCTTCCACTGCTAACACCAGTCTTTACAACATTTCCATTCTTATCATAAATTTCATATCCGTGTTGGGCTTTATCGCTATCCTTTGAGTTGCCGTGACACTTTTTCCCAGATAAGCCAAAAATGTCCACCCAGGTATTTGTATCAGGAACATAAGAATACAAAGCTAAACCACCTTGCAAAAGAATTGGGTCCTGGCTCACGTAAACCCCTCCCTCAGGATCATAATACCTGAATCTATTGTAATACAAACCCGTCTCTACATCTTCATATTGCCCAGGATAACGGAATGGACAGGCAGCTCTCCAGCCTTCCATATTACGAACTTGTCCGAAAATAGACAAATCCATTTCCCAAACTTGATCTCCTGCATCATCATACATTCCTACGGGGGTACCCAGGTGATCAGTAACGATACTGAAATTTTCTTTGCCATTTAATTTGGCAATTGGGGCAAAACGACTTGGCTCAAAACCCAGGTGGTAAGGTCATCTCTGGAAGGAGTAAAGTCTGCAAGAAGGGCTTCTGGCTCTAGCGGGGGAGCATTTGCAGGTTCCGTGACAAGCAATTGATCTCGTTGTTGGATTTTCACTTGCCCGCTTTCCCTGTCGGATTTGTTTTTCTGAAAGGGGTTCTGTTTATAGGTTTCCGCCCATTCGTGTAAAATCACATTGCCATCCCAGATCCAGCGGGTCCGCTGACCCCGGTAGGTTTTTGCAATTCGGCGGCCCAAAGCATCGTAGAGAAATGTAACTTCGGCATTATCCGGACGAATGACTTTGGACAGCAATCCTGTACCACTCCATTCATATTTCCAAATGGAACCGTTGCGTTCAATCTTTTTGATCAGGTTTCCCTCAGGATCATATTCATACTGAATACCGTCAGCTTCCAGCAATTGCCCATTGGGACCATATTTACGGTCTTTACGATTCGTTCCTTTTTAAAAAATTACCCACCTCGTCAGGCATAAACGGAGTTCTTTGCCCCCATCAGCATAGGTGGCTGCTGACAGATAACCGAATAGATCGTGTTCAAATTCAGTCACACTTGATTTATCGTCGATGATTTTCTTGAGTCGGTTATCTACATCCCAGACATATTCCCTTGAACGTGACAAATCTCCTCCGGCTGTAAAAGTCTTATGCTCAAGGGGCCTACCCAACTGATCTCGTTTCCACTGACTTCGAATATCCCCAGGCAATAATCTCTGTATTTCCAAACCGTAAATATCACGCTCAAAATCAGTCTTCCAATTGACTCCTTTTTCATTCTCAGAAACGATTTCCTGCTGCACATCTCCCATTAGGTTTCGACCAAATGAGAGGTTGGCACCGAGATTAGACGTCAATTTCGTCCGAAGCCCAACTTCATTGTATGCTGATTCAACAATAAAGCCACCCTGTTTTTCTTTAAGAATCTGGCCAAATACATCTCTTTCAAATTGAACTTTTATTACATTATTAGTGGCCTCCATCAACTGACCATCTTCCCGATAAACCAGTTTCTCCCACTGTCCATCTGAATGATTGACAGCTACAACCCTACCTCTCGCATCCAATTGATATTGAGTATTAATCCCGCTTGCCCGATTCACCTGCGTCACTCTACCGGCTTCATCCCGGTCATAGACCCTGGTCACTCCATCAAACCCGGCTTCTTTGATCACCTCAAAATTCTTATCTAATTCAAATCGATAGACATATCCATGTTCATTAATAATGCCCAGAAGATTGCCCTCAGTATCATATTTGAATTCCACTCTTGTACCGGATTCAGTTCTCGCTTTAACCTGATTTAAATCAACATATTCAAACTTGATCTCCTGATGCTTATCCGTAACTTTGATCAAATTGCCTTCAGCATCGTAATTTAAATTACGAATATTACCATCCGCTTCATATTCTTTGATAACCCATCCATGATAGTTAAATTTTCTTTTCTCCAGATTGCCCTTTGGCGTCAATAGACTCTAGCTGGTCTTCCCAACAAATCGTACCGCCACTGCGCCCTGGCACCATCAGGAGAAACCAGTGTACTCAGATTATGTTGTGGCGTAAATTCCAAAATGGTTTCTCCTCCTAACGGATCTGTAATCTTTCGTAGTCGCCCGTTTTCATATTTAAATTCAGTAGCATAGCCCATCGGATTCGTCCGCCTCACCAGTTGCCGATCCTCATTGTATTCCCAGCTCCAGCTGCCGCCAATCTGGTCGGTGGCGCCTACCAGCAAGTTGTCATCATATTCAAAGGCCACCGACGCACCATCCGGAAAGTGAATGGCCGTCTGGTTCCCAAACTCATCGTATTCATAGGAAGTGATCTCTCCCAATTCGTTGATCTCGGATTGAACTTTATTGGTTGGTGTATAGCGTTTGAATCGTTCATGACCATAGGGGTCGACGATCTTCCAGTTGACCCCGTCTTCATTCCAGAAATATTTGGAGGTATTGCCCAGGGAATCCGTCACTTCGGTCCAACGGTCTTCCAGGTTGTAATTCAATTTATGATCATAAATACCCTTATCTCCCCAGGTATGGATGCATCTGGCTTCGCTGTCCTCTCCATCATATTCAAAATAGAAGGCAAGGCCATTACGATTGGTTTCCTTAACCAACAGGTGATTGTCATATTCATAAAGGAAGGAATTGCCCAAGGCGTCAATTTGCTCGACCAGGTCTCCTTGCCGGTCATACTTATAGGCTGCCAGGGTAAAGGTTTCTCCTCTTTTTTCGGGGTGAGGAGCTTCAATCTTGGTAATACGCCCTTCCAGATCACTACTCACCTCAAAAGTTCGGTTTCCGCTATCTATGATCTTATTCAGATGACCTTTTTTAGAATAGAAAAACTGGATTTGATGCCCGGCCGTATTTTTTACCCGACTGAGCGGTAAAATGACTGCCTCGGGGATGGGATTCGGTAATTCAAATTCGAAAAAAATATTGGCCTCGTCCCGCATGACAAAGGAATGCTCTGTTCTCGTCAAGGTTAGATTTTCGTGGGCATTGGTATAGCTCTCCCCCACTTCCAGAGGTGGAAATATTACCGGCCTCCCATCTTCCATTCTTATGACTACCGCATCTTCTTCGTATCCCAGGGCAATATCGTAATTGAGGTGCCAGCCATGTCCAAAAGGACCTTCGTAAATGGCCGTAGATTTCCATTCCCGGTTCCATTGGAATGGAATGGGGCCTGGAATGACAAAGTCGGTCTGCGTGGTATATACCTGTCCGGTGGCAATGATGACCGGGTGCCCGGTCTTTTCACAGATTTTCTTGTGCACCAGGTCCCGCGTGGATTTCGAACATCCCATTTTATCCATGGCCTTACCTGCGGCATTGTGGATCTTCTGGGAAATGGCTTTCATTGCCTTTGATTTCTTTAAAGCACCCATAGCGGAGGCAAAAGCCTTATTCGCCAGTTTATCGAAAGCTTTACTGGCCAGCAAAGAGAGGGAAGGCACCGGAGGTCCACCCACCAATACCATCGGTCCCATGGGGATGGTAAGGATGACGGAAGTAGGTTTCATTTTTCCGGGGCAGTGACAACTTTCTACCATACATCCCAGGAAGGAAAAAGGTTGTTCATCGGCGGCAACCGTCATACTGCCCATAAAGGCTTCGCATTCATTGCCTACCTTTCCAGCCTGAAATGGTCCGCCCATGGGAATATGGGGAGGTAAAGCTTTGCCTTTTGTTCCTACGTGGGTACGGGGCAATCCATTAACCTTTACAATACCCTTGCTTTTTGGCGGATCCAGGCCCAACTGTTTTTTCACGAAACCCTGGGCTTTATTTTTGAGTTCGTTAAATTTGGCGGTGGGAGTCATGCCCTTGGCGGCATCAATGGCTTTTTTTACTTTCAGAACAGGTGTTATGTCAATGCCGACACTCTTGGCCATCTCCGCGACATTATAATCCCCCGGATCAAAAATAATCCCGATAAAGGGGTGAGGTATCGGTGTCGGTACCGGACCACCGGGCGTAGGGATCATGATGATGTGTACATCGACACCCATCACTAAATCCATATGTTTGGATGCAGGTAACATTCAGGTTTGGGTTTGGGATTTCTAAGATTTCCAGTTATCGCCCAGAAGAGCCGACAGGCGCTCTTCTATCCATGTTTGCTTTTGTCGGTCATTAAAACAATCGTCGTTAATCTTCAACATCGCTTCTCCAGTGTAAGGTAAGGTCGAATCTTCCAATACTTCTTTTTCCAACAGCGTTGCGGTTTCGATGGCGTTTTCATATCGAGTGTAAGCTTGCTCGGGTTGTTTGCTGCGCTCGAGGCAAAACCCTGCCATGCGCCAGGCTTCCATGGTCAGATAGTGTTCTTCTGCCTCTTTGGTGATGGTGACAATGCTTTCATAAACTTCATTGGCCTCTTCAAAGGCTTTCATATTGATGAGCATTGCGGCCTTGGCAAATAAAGCATTGGCCAATAATTTAGCTCCAACAGGGTCTTCATGCTTTATCGCCAATTGCGCTGCCTTTATGGCTTTTTCGTAGGCAGCGAGTGCTTTTTCGTTTTCTTTTACATTACCCCAGGCAGTACCGACGGTGGTGTGTACGGCAACCTGAAGGTGGTACCATCCTTCAGCCACGACAATTTCAAGGGCTTTCTCAGCATAGCGTTCCACCTTATCCATTTGTCCTTTGGTGGCTGCATGGCTCAAATCCGTGTAAATCACCTGGAACTGGGTGCCCGGATGCGTACTACCTCCTGCCAATGCCAACTCCTTCATAGCTTGTTTCATGTCCAGTTCCGGCTTTATGATCATTACCTTGCCTGTTGGGTCATTGGCCAGGTTAGGGAAAATCTGGTTATCGATGAAATCAACCACCATAAAACGCACATTGGAAGGCACAGGACTCTGGATGGCTTTGAGTAACCATTGTTCCATTTGTTTGTAATCTTCCATATAAGTAGGTGCAATGAAGGCCACCACCGGATCATCGAGGTCCTCCAGTCCATTTCCAAAGGCAGATAGATTTTGGATAAAAACATCCGGCCCTGAATTATCTTCCATAGACAGTGGCGTCCAGTTTATGGGTTCACCGTCATCACCGAGTTCCTCTTTGTACCAGTTTACCAACTCGGCCAATTCCCCGACCAATTGCTGACCAAAGGTGTTTTTATCTTCAAAAACAGATAAGAATTGGATGATGAGATCCGGGAAGCTGGCATTGATGGAAGTTTCTATATCGATAAACTGTTCGATCATAGAATACTCATCCGCCTCCAGGAACCAATAACAGATTTTTGCTTCATCGTTATCAAAAAACTCCTGGTAAAGAGCGGTTAAAATTCCCAGTCGTTGGGTAATGGCATTGTCAGGATTTTTTATAGACATTTGTCCAGGTTATCAGGGTTATGGTTTTTTTAAAAAAAAACCAGGCTATTCTTTCAAATATACATTTTTTTTTGTAAATTTACTAGGAATAACTATATGAAAATCAAAATATTAATTGCTTTCCTTCCCACTTACAACGAGCAATTCTGAACACCTCAAAATTTGACACCAATAGACAAAATTTACCCGTAATAAAGACCACATATCTCCGTATAAGCATTTACTATATATCCTGTTGCAGATTAGAAAGTTACCATCCGGGGTAAAAAAATCTGCCCTTGTGGTAACAATTATATTAATAGGCTGATATATTAACATGATTGGTACTTCAACTTATAGCACGGAAGTTAAGAGAGCTATACAAATTGCTCAGGCTCTCGCTCGGGAATTTCAGAATGAAAACTTCTCCCCTGCACATTTACTAAAAGGTTTATTGCATAATGATGTTGGCCTGGCAAGCACTCTTGTGAGCTGGGGTAAAGACATCCACTATTTGCGTGACTGGGCGGATATCCGAATCGCCGGTTACGAAAAATCCACCAACCGAGTTGAAGAACCTTCGGGAGATGAAAAAGTACTGGCAGTACTGGAGGTGGCGGATGTGGCCAAATTAAAGCTGTCTGAAGACATCATTTCACCGCTGGCCTTACTCATGGCCATTTGCCGGCCTGGTGTCGCCTTTTCGGATGAACAACTGAAAACCCTGCCTATAACGGAACGAGAGATTCTCGATATTCAGATCGACCCCGATACGGTAAAGGATGCGATAATGCCTTCTCCTTCCATGGGCAAGAAAAATGGATCGGGAAAAACGATTGGCACCAAAGCTTTAAATAAATTTTGCCTGGACAAAACGGCCGAAGCTGCCGGTGGAAATATTGATCCAATCATTGGCCGGGAGGCAGAAATCAGAACCATTGCGGAAATTTTAGGTAGAAGAACCAAACCAAATGTGATCGTCGTTGGTGAACCGGGTGTCGGAAAAACAGCCCTGGTGGACGGTTTTGCCCTCGACATTGTCAATGGAAAGGTTCCTGCCAACCTCAAAAATGCTATTATTTTTGAATTGGACATGGGCTCTCTCATTGCCGGCGCTTCGTATAAAGGAGAGATCGAGGAACGGCTCAAAAGCATACTGAGAGAGATCAAACAATTTGAAAAAGCGATCCTGTTCATTGATGAAATACATATCCTGCTGGATCCTGCCGGCGGTGCCGGCGGTGCAGCTAACCTGCTCAAACCCGAACTTGCCCGGGGAGCCATTACCGTCATCGGTGCGACCACCATGGAAGAATACCGGGAATTCATTGAAACCGACGACGCCTTCAGGCGAAGGTTTGAAGAACTAAAAGTACCGGAGCCCGATGTAATTACCACTACCCGGATGTTGCAGACCCTGATGCCTTATTACACCGAGCACCACCAAATAAACATAGAACCCAAAGCCATTCCGGAAGCTGTGCGGCTTGCAAAAAGATACATCAAAGACCGCAGATTACCGGATGCCGCCATCGATTTGGTCGACCGTACCATGGCAGCTATCCGGATGATGGGGGAAACCTCTTTTACCATTTTGGAATCGCTGGAGGAAGAACTCAAGCCTTTTGACGCCCGGAACTCCAAATTATCAGAGGAAGACCTGAGAACGGAGTTGCTCTGGCTTTATGACCAATTGAAAAGCCGCATCAGCCCGATTCTTCTAGGAATGGCTGAAGAGGAAGAAGATCCGGCCAAATTTTCGGAAAACGGACACATATTCGAACACATACAAGCGCTTTTGAAAAAATTAAAACCCATTGCCCGGGCCGAAAAACAACAAGTAGAACCCCAGGATATTGCCGCAGTGGTTGCACACCGCACCGGTATTCCTCTTGGAAAAATTCAATCGAAGGAAAGGGAAAAACTCCTAAAGATGGAAGACCATCTGAAAAAAAGAGTAGTCGGGCAGGATCACGCTTTAAACATACTCGGAGAAGCCGTGCGCATCTCCAGGGCAGGACTGGTCAAATCGGGTTTGCCGATAGGATCCTTCTTCTTCCTGGGCCCTACAGGAACGGGGAAAACAGAATTGGCTAAAACGCTGGCAGAATTTCTGTTCAATGACGAAAGGTCACTGATCCGCTTTGATATGTCAGAATTCAAAGAGGAACATTCAGCAGCCTTGCTTTACGGGGCTCCTCCGGGTTATGTGGGATATAAAGAAGGTGGTTTATTGGTGAATAAAATCAGGCAACAGCCCTATGCCATTGTGCTTTTTGACGAAATAGAAAAAGCCCACAGCTCCGTATTTGATATTTTCCTTCAGATTCTGGACGAAGGGAAACTAACCGATAAGCTGGGCAAGGAAGGCGACTTCTCCAACGCGATAATATTGTTCACCTCCAACATCGGCAGCGAACATATCGAAGCGGCCTTTAGTCGGGGAGAAATACCAAAATCCGATGATCTGCGGGAAATTATGGGCCGGTTCTTCCGTCCGGAATTTCTAGGAAGGCTTACGGAAGTTGTTCCGTTTGCCCCCATAGCAGCAGAGGTAGTTGAATTGATCTTTAAAATCCAGCTGAAAGGCCTGCTTAAAACGCTGGAGCATCAGGGCATTCAACTCGAGCTGGACGAAAAGGCTCTCAAAAAACTCGCCGACGAAGGTTTTGACCCCAAATTCGGTGCAAGGCCTATTCGGTCAGTCATCCGAAACCGGCTTCAAAGGCCCATCTCCAGGATGATCATTTCGAAAGAAGTTCAAAAAGGACAGACCATAAACGTGAAGCTGGATAAAGATGAACAATTGATTTTTGAAACAGCATAATTTTTTACGCAATAAAATTTTTTAGATATGGCAGATGATAATAAACCGGGAGTTGGTGCTTATGTCAAAGATATAGATGCCAATGCCGCCATTGCTGAAATAGCAAAAAACAGATCTATGCTGGTAGCCAAATTGACTTCAGACCCTGCAATAAAACCTGAGGTGGTTACCGGACTTACCAACCCTGAAGATGTCTTCGAACATTTCAAGCCCAATGTGGAAGTAGCTTTCGAAGATCAGGAAGGAAATGAGAAAAAAGAACAGCTCAAATTCAAAAACTTAGGTGATTTTGGAAAAAAGGGGATTGTCAATCAAAGCGACTTTCTGAAAGGACTTGATGGGCAACAGGAAAACAATCAAAAATTCATCAAGCAGCTCAAATCCAACAAAATTTTGAAAGCCATGTTGGCAAACCCTGAAGCTAAGGCTGCCTATATCGAAACACTTAAGTCCTTGATTGAGGAGTTGGAATCATCTGGTGAATAAGGCTTTTCTTCCAGGAACATTCAATTATTTTTTAATCAAAAAAACGAAAAGTGATGGCAAAAGAACAAGCCGGACAATCTCCACAGCAACTAGCGGAACGTCTTCACGAAAATGTGAATAATTTGAACAGTTTTGGTGGTTATGATATTATTTCCACCACAGTGGAAGGCGCCCAGAATATGGACCCGTCCAAAAAAGCATTAAAGAATATCTTTCTCTCAGAAAGTACTTATCAGGAAGCAAGGCATGACCTTAAGGATCGTCTGGAATCCTGGGTAGCATTACTTGAGACCACGGATGACCTGGCGGAAATGATCTCCAATGCCGCCGAACAAACCGATAAACTCAAGAAACTGTTGGCCAAAAATGTCAAAACAGCCCTTGACGCCACCAAAGAGCTGGAGCAGTCTTACCGGACAGTAGCCCTGTTTTTTAAGAATTCAGGCAGCCCAAAGGTGAAAAATGTATCCATCGTCAATGCAGAACTGGATCAGATCACAGATCTGGACAATACTGTTTTTATCGATCATATTCATAATGAGTTGAAGGACAACTTCGACCGATTGGACCTCAGCAGGAACTACAGTTTGTTAATTCTACCCGGATATCTCAAATCAAATGCCGTTTTGGAAAAATGGGCTAAAATAGCTCATGAGAATAAAGCGATGTTGATAACCGATTTCCGCAACCTCGAAGCACCTGATGACGTGATGGCTTTGTTTGAAGCCGCCAAACATTCCGGAAGCGATGCTTACCGGAGTAATGTTTTGATGACCTGTAACTGGCTGGTAGGAAGAGAAAAAGAAGCCGACCTGGGAGAGGAAGAACACCTCTTTGTTCCACCGTCCACCGCTTTGGCCGGTCAGCTTTATGCCGGTAAGATATCTCAACCATCAGCAGGCTATAAATACGGGGGGCTGAGTGAAGTATCCAATGTGAGATTTGACTTGAGGCATATGGAAATCAGCGACCTCGAAAAACTTGGGTTGATCCCAATGGTCAGTGAGTTTGGAAAAGTCATGGCCTTTTCAAGCAAAACATTGTTCAACGGCGATAACCTTGGATTACAGACATACTCCGTAGTCCGTGTATTTGACTGGATAGCCAAAAGCCTTTGTGACTATCTCAACAAGATGACTTTCCAGAACTTCAACTCAAAAACCAAGCGGGTTATTGAAAAACAGATCATCAAATTTCTGGAATCCAACAAGGGTTCAGACAAATTGATCGAAAAATTTAAAATATTGAAGTTTGAGCAGGATCCGAACCAAAAAGACCGGATTTTGCTGGACATACACGTCAAACCTTTTTTCCCGGCTAAAAACTTTGTAATAAAGTTAGACGGTACCCAAGGCGATGACCCCGATTCCCCCGACTGGAATTCTGAATACGACGAAGCATAAAAGAGTTGGAAACCAGGTCCCACTCCATGAAACTATGACAAAATCTTGTGCATGAGGGCTGGATTCATATTGCCTATGCTTCTTTTACTTTTTTTAATCACTAAAAACCACCATTATTATGTCTTTCAAAGCAAGATTAAAGATTGAAGGTACTGAGTACCGTGTCCTGCACTGCAGCTTTTCCATCCAGCGTGACATTGACTTTTCCGGAAGGCCATCCTCCGATATCAGGGGAGGAACCGTTCATTTCGAACTCGAGTCTTCTGAAGACACATCACTCATTGCCTGGATCTGTTCACCGACCCAACTGAAAGCGGGAAGTATCGAATTCTACAAAAGGGATAGTGATGCAACCATGAAAGTTCTTGAATTTGCGGATGCATACCTCGTTTCCTTTACAGAAACATTTGACCATGTGGGCGACAGCCCAATGAAAATGAGTTGCGTAATTTCCGCCAGAGAACTGACCATGAACGACGCGAACATTGAAAATGAATGGGTATCCTAGGGTACCCCAGGACTAAATATTATTACGCTTCATCAATTGGAAGGAATTCTTCTTCCCTATGAGACCATTCCCTTTCAGGCATTGCTGAAGCGTAATATATTTAGTCCCACGCCTTTTCCATACTTGATCTGATCATTCACGCACTGATTTGCCATGAAACAACTTATGCGTCTTGTAACCGTATTTATCTACCCCGGAAGAAAACCTGTCACACCTTTTGTAAGATTTAACTTTGGTACTTAAAACCCGGGCATTTGTATTTTAACTATTCAAAATCCTTTTATTGTGGCACGAAAAGTAAAGCTCAATATCGAGATCGACGGGACTAAAATTGCTCCAATTACCAATTTCTCCCTTCTCCAGGACATTCATCAACATCATCAGTTCAAGATTATCGCCCCTATTGAAGAAAAGGACAACTCCCTGCTGGATGAAAGTAAAAAATTAATAGGAAAACCCATGGAGATCAGCCTGGATTCTGAATGGTTCAGCCTGACCTCAGAACCTTTCTTCAAAGGAATAGTCTCGAATATCGGCCTTTCCAGAAGTCTCGGCGGTTACAGCGAATTAGTCATTTCCGGGTTTAGTTCTTCTATCCTGACAGATGATGGCCCGAATTGTAAATCCTATACGGAGAAAGATTTAAAAGCCATTGTCAATGATATTGTTAGCCTTTACGGCAATCTCGATATCGAGGTCAAACCCAAGAATTCGGTAAAAATCCCTTATGTGGTTCAGTACAAAGAAAGCAATTACGAGTTTATCAGCAGATTGGCTCAACTATATGGAGAATGGTTTTACCACGATGGTCAAAAGTTATATTTTGGCAAACCTGCTGCCTCAGAGGCCATTCCCCTGATGCTTGGTAAGAACCTGTTCAATTTTGACTTATCGTTGCGGTTATTACCAACAGAGTTCAAATTACAATCCTACGACTATCTGAACAACAAAGTACTGGAAAGTCCTTCCGATTCGGCAGATGTGGCTGATCTGGACAAATATGGCTCTTTTGTTTTTGATGAATCCAAAAAACTTTTCAGCAACAAACCTACCCTGCTCTACCAGGAACTGGTGGATGCCAAATCCATGCTGGATAATTTCGCAAAGTTCAGAAGAACGGACAAAGCCAATGACATGGTAATTATCACTGGATCTTCAGACAGCCCTCTACTAAGACCCGGTAGTAAAGTTAAAGTAACCGGCAATGTCAGTGTAGCCGGAAGTGCAGCTCCTCCGGTACCCGTAACTTATGGTGAATTTACCATATGCAGTATTGCCCATTATACCGATGGCGCAGGAAATTACCACAATAATTTCGAAGCCATCCCCGCTTCGATCCAGCAAAAACCACATAATTCCTATGTCAGGCAACCGCATTGCGAAACCCAGGTGGCTGTTGTCAAGGAAAATAATGACCCCGAAGGATTGGGTCGTATAAAAGTACAGTTTCATTGGCAGGAAGGAGGCGAAACGACTCCATGGATCAGGTTGGCTGCCTCTGCCGCAGGTAGTGGTCAGGGTTACTTTTTTGTGCCTGAAATCGGAGATGAAGTCATTGTGGGATTTGAACAAAACAACCCTTCAAAATCCTTCGTAATGGGCTGCGTTTATCACGGAAAATCCAAACCTGAAGGAGTGGGCGATTCGGAGAACAACTCCAAGGTAATCAAAACCAAGAGCGGCAACCAGATATTTTTTAACGATAAAGGGGGAGGCGAAGAGATCAAAATCGTCAATGGAGCCAATGTGATCCATCTAAACCTGGGCGGTTCCGGAAAAATCAGCATCACTTCCGCCGGAGATATTGAATTGTCTGCTGCCAACATCTCCATTACTGCGGAAAAGAATGTCACCATCAATGCCGGCACTGACCTGACGGCCGATGCCGGTGGCAATATGGGATTAAACGGAGGCAAGGAACTGGCCACCTCTGCCGGGACAAAAACCACCATGAGTACCACAGAATTATCTGTTAGTGCAAAGACCAAAGCAGGCATCACTGCAGGGGCAGAAATTAACCTGACCGGGGGAGCCAAAGTTGGCCTCACCGCTCCGATTGTTAAACTGAATTGAGCAAATTATGGATTCCTTTTATGAGCTTCCGGTTAATTTCCGGGACTTTTTCGAAAAGAATAAACCGGCCAAATGTGATCTGCATTCCTCTGTACATCAGCATATTGAAATCATCCTGGTGACGAGGTTCGGGGAGTACAGATTTGATCCCACTTTCGGTTGCAGTGTCTGGGATTATGATTTTGAGGTGTTGCCCAAAATAAATGCCTGGAAAAATGAAATAGAACACTCCCTTGCTACACAGCTGGAAAGGTTAGAACCCCGGTTAAACAATGTGATCGTCAAGGTAAACATCAGCGTGACTCCTTTGAGGAATCCGGAAAATAAAATTATTCGGGTACAACGAAAGATAAATATTGCGATCAAAGGCCGGCTGGTACCCACTAATGAAATATTTGAACGCTCGGATTATGAGATTTTCTTTAGTCCGATTTCAGAAGATTAATTTTTATTATGTCTATAATTGAATCCAAGGAAATTATCCGGAACCGGATGCTGAAAACAATAGCCCAGGAATGGGGCTATAAAGAAACGGAAATGGATATCAATGCCTTCGACCCATTGATAAAGTTGCTCGTCGGCGCCCTTTCCAAAGAATTCGAGAAGGTTTCCCAGGAGATCAATAATTCTTCCAATCGTGTCCTTACCCGATTGGTAGAATCCTTAACCCCGGATGTCCTCACCGGGGCAAAACCCAGTCATGCCATCCTGCATGCCCGGTCTGTCGAACCACAAAGTGCACTGAAACCTGAAAATCAATTCTACCTGACCTGGGAGTTCCAGGGAGAAACCAGAGATGTCTATTTCTCCCCTTTAAAAACGGTAGATGTTTTTAATGCGGGCATAAAATATTTCGCCTGTGGTTCAAAAATATTTCAATCCCAGGAAATCATACACAAAGAACTCCTTTTGGAGTCTTCCAGTGGGGCCAAACTGGAAAGATCAGCTTTGTGGCTGGGGCTGGAATTTGACAAAGCCATAAAAACAATCAACAACCTCAGCTTTTACTTTGACTGGCATCTTGACGCCGACAAGCAGCAATACCTCAATCTTATCCCGCTGGGTCGCTGGACCATCGAAAATCATGAGTTGCAGATCACTTCCGGAATCCCTTCCAAAGAAAAGCTCCGATCCGTAAAATCCAATGAAAGCGCTTTTGATATTAGTAAACAAATCGATGATGAAGTAGCCTGGGAATATGAAAAAAACTTTGTGAATATTCAAGGGTTTAAAGGGGAGGAAGAAAATGAAGTAAACCTGAAAAAGTTACTTTGTGAATACCCTCGTGAATTTCTGAATGTTTTCACCGTACAGGAATTACAGGCGTTTGCAGAAGAATTATTGTGGATAAAAATAGCCTTCCCGACGACCATCCCCGACAAGGCGCTCGACAATATCCAATGCACCCTGAATTGCTTTCCGGTTATCAACAAAAGACTTCAAAAAAAATATTTTTCCCTGAAACCCAACATCAATATTCTTCCCCTGATCAATGATGCCTATTTCTATTCTTTTAACAAGCTCTATAATACGGATGACCTGAACTACAGGCACTCTGAATCTCTGGATTCTGAAGATTTTAAAGCTGGATTATTCCATATAAGGAGTGGCCAGGGAGTCGCTAAATTTGAACCAGAGGAATGCTGCGGAACTGATGACCCACCTGGTGGATCTGTTACGCGATGAAAGTTCTTCCTTTTCAGGAACTTCGCTCGATTTTAACTCCGCTGATATTAAGGAACTGGATCATGTCATTGCCAGGGTTTCCAAAAAAATATCCCTGATTAAAAAACATCACGAACCCATACCGTATTTGGTGGCCAAACCCAGGAATCCGAACGACAGTGTCTGGGCAGAATACTGGACCACCAATGGTTCTTTTGCCAATAACATTCATATTGGCAATACTCTCAGTATGGACAAAGACCTCTTTGTCGACAGATCATCCATCATTTTTGTTACACCTACCAAGGGGGGCAGAAACAGGCTAAAGCCGGAAGACAGTGTTCAGCAATATAAGAAAGCACTTACATCGAGGGGGCGCATTGTCACCAATGAGGATATAAAATCATTTTGTTTTGCCAAGGTTGGTTCGAAACTCGAATCGGTGGAAATAAAAAAAGGTGTGGAAATTGATAATGCTCCGGGCCGGGGATTGATAAGAGTGGTTGAAATATGGTTACGACCGGCACCTGGAGCCATTACCCAACCCAATGAATGGAATGTATTTTGTTCAGATATTCAAAAAAACATGGAGCATTTAACGACAGGCTTTTTCCCCATAAGGGTAAAAGTAGCTCAATAAACTAAACGGGATGCAGATGGAAATCAAAGAAATGCTGGAGCGGTTGCCATTGCTGAAGGCAAAAATTGAGGTAATTCTGGTCGAATTACTCGAGCAGAAGCTAATTTCCATTCAGGACATCGTGATCTGTCCCAGGGGTGTTTTTGCACGTCCAAACACCAATGACGTACTCGGCGTGATTGCCAAAGCACCAAGAGAGAGATCCAAAGAACTATTGTACTTCGAAGTAGCAAGAGAAGGTATTTACGATGGCCTTCCACAGGCTTTGGTACACAGGGCCAAGGGCAGAAAGGGGTTTAAGTCTGCCACTGACATGGTCGCCGACAGTAAATACCAAAATGAAAAGGAAGCCGATGCCAGGTTGTTTTTTCTACCTTTTGAGCAGGAATTTTTCAGGAAGCGTATTGAACTGGAAGCCAGGGAACGAAGCATTCTGTTTGGATTTTCTTCCCGCAAAGGCAATGATTTTCTGAAAGCCATCTGGGGCCTCGACTTACAGATGACACCCCTGGAACGCTCTGCATTGTTTTTTCTGTTGCCGCATGCCCATCAAATAAGTGGAGATATCCCTTTGACGGCGTATTGTTTCAGCAAAGTATTACAGAATAGGGTTTCCATAAGTCGCTATTATCCGGAAGAGGTGGTTTTTGAAAATGGCATTTTTACGACCCTGGGTTCCGCCAGGTTGGGTATAGATTTCATCTCAGGCAGCAAAACCAATGATATTTTCCCAGCCTGGTCAATTACAGTGGAAGATGTGGCACTAAACCAAATCCATCAATATCTCGAATCTGGACAAAAACGAAAATTGATGGAAATCCTGATCAGTTATTTTATTCCATTTGAAGTTGACTACAAAATCAATATTTGTCTGAAAAATAAAGAAAACGGATTTGTTTTAAATGCAGATCCTTCCGCTTCACGCCTGGGGTATTCCAGCGTATTTAATTAGATCTTATGGCTTTTTTATGGTTCATATCGATTTTGGTTTTTTTGATGCTCATTGATTTGATCGTTATGCTGCTGATCAAGGGTGATCAAAAGGTTTTTGTAAAACGAACGATCTGGTATCTGCTGATAGGCTTTTTCCTTTTCGGACTCCTGGGAATGACCGGCTGGCTCATCCGGCCACCGGCTGTTTGGGAGGCCGCAAAGCTTCAATTGATCATGATTCCTTTCTTTTTGGGTGCAGGGTGGTTGCATGATCGGTTAACCTACGGGAAACTCAACATCGGAAATGATTTAAATTTTGGTATAAACCTGACATTCAGCATCCTGGTTTACCTGGTATTTATGACAGGGTTTGCAGTAGTGTTCTGGTTATTTGAGAAAACGGATATTCAGCAAATTGGATATGCCTGGTTATTTGTGGTCAGTGGTATTATCTTTTTCATTCCAACCATAACCAGAAAAGCCTTCAGAGACTGGGAAAATATTCCTGTGAAAAAGATTATTGCCTGGATGCTCCCCTATGACCAGGAGGTGCCGCGGATTGAACCCGGGAAAGCCATGATTTTACACTTCCAGATCCCGGCCAAATACAAAGCACATGAAACCATCAAATTTAATATCAGAGCACCTATTGAAAAATCAATCGGAGAAATTTTTCACATTCTTCTGCACAAGCACAATGTAAAAGGAGTCTCCTACCAAAAAATCGAAATTGCCGAGGGTGGGGTCAGATCTAAAGTTTATGGCTGGCAATTTTATATACAGAAAAAAACATGGTGGGGCTGGGAAAGAAAAATCTACCTGGATCCCCTTGAAAAAATAAAACAATTAGCTATCAATAACGGTGAAGTCATTTTCACTAAAAGAGTTCGTAGCTGGGAATAAAACCAATCGATTATGTTACAAATAATAAAACACCTGCCCGTAAATTGGGTTGATGGAATGAAAATCAGCAAGGATCATTTTGAAGCGATGGATCGGGCCATTACCGACCAGCTTCGGGATGCCATTAATCTGCATATAACCGATTACAATTTTGGTTTACTCCACCCTGGCCCCAATCATGCCGATGCCTGCAGTATTGAAGTGAATGCTGAACGGGTTGATGTCTATTATTGCCGGGCACTCACCAGGGCGGGTGCGCGAATCGAAATCCTCAATGAGGAGTTCGATAATTTAAAAATGTCCATGCAGCAACTCATGAGCCACAAAAAACTCCCGGCATCTTCCAGCTGGTTTATCATACTCAAGGTCAATCCATTCAAAAGGGTTGCCACCGGCCAGCCGAACCCAGAAGAAAGTCCTTTGAGGCAGCCTTTCGTATTGCCGGAATACAGCCTTGAAATGATCTCAGGTGACCAGTTGAGCAATCCGGCATTTGCTGCTTTTGCCATTCCTGTAGCCAAAATCGAAGGCGGATCAACAGGGCTGCACAGAACGACCAATTACATCCCTCCATGCAGCCGGATAGATAGCAGCAGAGATCTGATGGAAATTTTCCGGCAATATGAAAGTAGTATCCGGAATATCGATCAAATGGTTTTCGGAATCGTTCAGAAAATACAACACAAACGCAAAAGGAAGGATATCAATATTCTTTCGGACGATATATACCTGTTGTCCCTGAGGATCATTGAATATTTTGCTGAGACGTACGACAGGTACCGAATGGTCTACGCCCAGCAGCCACCGATCTTTATGATCGAATATTTCGTCAAACTGGCGAGAGTTATCAAAACCTCCATGCGCCTGATGCAGGAAAAAGATGTGCTTTTAGAATACTTCAGGCAATATATTGAAAACTTTCAGGCTGCTACCTTCAGCGAAATACTGGATGAAATGACCAACCTGCAGTACAACCATTTCGACATCAGGCTTTGCCTTGACAAAACCGACAGGTTTATCGCCATGCTCGAAGAATTGTACGCCAGCCTTATGGAACTGGACTACAGAATGCTGGCCAGACACGACTTCCGTATTATCAGAGATGTTACCTATAGTGATACTCCGGAAACAAGAACTACCCCGCAACCTCCCAGAACGGGGACTCCGAAAATAAGAATTGAGAAAAAAGGACAAAAGGATGTCGAGGATGATCCGATCAACCCCTGGGGTTAAAGTAATTTACCCCGCCTATTTTTCAACTTCAATCTCAATCGAATAAACCTGGGAGAAAGGCTGATCCACACTGGTAATGATTTCCAGATCAACCGGAACTTTGATACCCTCACGATAGAGGCTTTTCTCCATACCATACATGAGCAAGGCGGTAAGCTGTCCTAAATTGAGGGCACCTTTCCCCCTGGTCACATTCATTTTCTCGGCAGAAGCAACCCTCCGGCCGCCTTCCATGCGGCTAAAGTTATATTTAATATCGAGGGTATATCCGTGCATACCATTGTATTCAGCATCGGTGGAGTAAACCAGCGAGGACTTATCATCATTGAGCTGAGCGGAAATATTGATCAGCCTGGCCTTGATGCCGTTTTCGTCCAGTTCTCTCAAACGGCCTGCAATCTGGCTCATCAGGAATTTTACCGGCTCAAGATCTTTATCATTGAGGTCGTATTTTTCTTCCGACAAACGGAAACTGTAGCTGATAAAGATATTTCCAGGATCAGAATCCAGTGCCACTTTGAGTTGCCGTGGTTTCACAAACATCTTATCCACTTTACCCTGGTAATACTTTTGAAGTCCCCGAACATCATTTCTTTGTACGAGCAACTTTAAATCTACCGGTGCGAGATCATGGCGTGCTTCAAAATCCGAAACCTGTTTCTCAATATTGGTGAATGACTGCTCTGCCGCATTGCTGATTTCCGAAGCTTTGGTGATGGTTTTATTAAGAGCATTCAATGATCCCTGGGAACACCTTAACTGTGCTTCATCTCCTGATCCGGCAAAGTCTCCTGCCTCTTTTTTGGTGTCTTCCAGCATTTTTCTTGTGGCGATCAGACTGGCAAGATCACTTCGGGCCGCATCCAGGTATTTTTTGGCCTGCTCATTAATAAAATATTTTCTTTTCTCTTCCGAAACACTTTCCCGGGCGCTCTCCAGCGCTTCCGTAGCGCTGTCAACATTCCTGATGACCCCGGATTCCAGGCGTTTGATATAACTCAACCCGTCATTGGCCCGAATCTGGAGTTTGGTCCATTGAGACTTCATTTCAGATGTCATGCAACTTTGGCCAAAAACATAGGAAACTCCCGCCTCAAAAGTACCTCCGAATACATCATGAGTTTCATATATACCCGCTATCGTTAAATTTTCAATCGCATTTATACCGAAACCAAAATGAACGGCTGATGCGTCAAACCGTTTCCCGGCAGCCACCCAGAACCGATCTTCCAAAAAATGAACCCTTATGTCCGCATCAATGCGTGCTTTTTTAATGGAATACTCCCCTACCAGATCCCGGTAGAAGATATGCGGCTGAATACCAATACCAGCGACGTCAAAACGGTAACTTACCCCTGCAAGCAGGTGAGGCTCTATTTTATAAGTCAGCCCTTCATCATAATTAAGGTCACTGGTGAATAATTGTGGCATGGCCACATCCAGATTCAATACCTGGTCACTGGTAACGCGGAAACGATAATGAAGCCCGGGTCCCCCGTCAAAAACACCTTTTTTATACTGACCGGAATACAGCTCATAATCAAAGGGGTTATTAATCAGAACATCATCGCCAAAATCGAGATTGAAGGATGTCCAACCGGCAACAACCCCCAATGACAGGTCGTGGGAAGTTGTCCGCAATAAATAATAGGCAAAATTCACATTGGCCTTTAAGGATTCTGTAAAATGTACCTTGTCTCTGGTCAGCCCCAGGCCCAGGCCTATCCTTCCTGATTTATCAATAAATCCGGACACATCAGCATTAAAAGAAAAGGTTTGTGGAGCATATCGACTGTCCAGCATCATCCACTGCTGGCGGTAAAGCAAACCAACGGCTCCTTTGGTATTTTCTCTGTCTCCCGCGCCGGTGGCCGCAGGATTGAAAAAGGCAGGATTGTAAGGTAAATTATTAAAAACCGAAATTTGCTGGGCAGAAGCCTGGTCTGCAAAAAGCAGCAGTCCGAGGAAACATGATATGGTGTAAATAATTGTTTTCATAATCGACTTTTTTAGATGGCAATTCTCAATTGATCATTTTTTGATGGTCTCTTTAGCTACTCTACTCTCTTTTTCGCAGGATCAAAAGCGCGCCTTTATAGGTTTTATTATCGCTGATGATATAATAAAAGAATTCCCCGTCCGGGCAGCCGATAGCATCCCAGGGGGTATATATATCCCTCGCCTCTTTTTTGAATTCAATGCCTCCGCTTCGGTTATAAACTATTATTTCTGCCATATTGGCTGCCTGCTCAGTCGGGAAGAGAATATCCCAGGTTTCATTTTGACCATCCCCGTTGGGCGTGATCACTTCCGGGATGTAAAGATCTTCGGTGGCCTTGAAGACCTTGACCAGGATTTCGATGGTATCACTGGGGCATTGGGAGTTCTCACTTAGTGCCCACACATCATATTTTACTGCCCCCAGAGCCACCCCGGAGGTCAGTGTAAAACCGTCAATTTCAATAGGACTTTGTTCTGCTCCATCTAAAGACAAACCTTCAACATTAACCCAATCCGTTAACTGCCAAAATCCATCACCCGGAGAAATGTCAATCGTTTCAGAAGCATCTTCTTCCAGAACATATGTCCTGTCCATATCAGAGAGGTCCGGCGGGTATTCGACAAATACGGCAAAGTCAGCAGTGTCCTTACAACCATTGTTCGTATCTGTGGCGATGACAAAATAATCTCCGGCTTCATCAACTTCAATAAAAGTTCCTGTTGCTCCGTTACTCCACTCCAAAGAAAAGGTGTCCGGCGATACGGATACTATTTCACTCTCCCCCTGACAAAAGACAATGTCCTGGGGATTAAGCTGGAAGGAAGGGGGCGTAGTGTTTTCTGTGATTTCGACCCAATCCGATGCAGAACAACTTGGATCCAAAGTACTTGTAACCACCAGAGAGTATTGTCCAGGTCCATCAACAGTATAGGTAATATCGGATTCGTTGGGAATGGGGCCAGTTGCATTCAAATACCATTTATAATTAACATCTTCGGTGGTCGTTGCTCCTCCCCCCAATACGATCTCCGTCAAAAGACAATTGATTTCAGTTGGGGCACCTTCATCAATAATATCGGCCACCGGTAATTCCTGGGCTGCGGCGACCTCAACGTCATCAGTGGCAACACAGCCACTCCAGTTGTAAGTCACTTGAAGCGTGTAGGTTCCGGCAGCATTTACGGTAGGTGTCAAGGTCGTTTCCCCGGAGGTGACAGAAGGTCCCGACCATTGATAGGATAAAGAATCATTGGGGATATTGTCAATAACACTGCCATTTAAGGTTATGGAGGGATCGTCGCAGGTGAGCGCTGTATCCAATCCTGCCTCAATTTGGAAATTATAATAAAATTTCGGAACCGACACATTAGCTGTTACAGAACAATTATTTCCATCCGTAATTACTACATAATAAAAGCCGGCCCCATTACCCGTGGTTGTATTTGAATTGACCTGAACTACATCCGGCCCAGTCCACACGTAATCACAATCCTCACAATCAGTGGTAGCTATCAGGTCAAATTCTCCTGTAGTACAAGTATTCTCGTTTGGCTGAGCAACTACCGTTAATCCAAGGTCATTAATCTCAATGGTAAAGGTGGCGGTGATTGTCTCACAATCACAACTATTGGTATTATCAGGTTGTAGAGTAACCGTATATTCTCCTTCCATTACCTGATCAACTGGCAACGAAACAGGAGCCATTCCATTGGACAACTCCAGGTCCTCCTCAATAGAAACAATAACTCCATCGGGATCCTCGAAAAAAAGATCGTGATATTGACAATTACCTTCTAAATCATCGATGACATCAAAATCAGGTGTGATAGCAACGGAAATACTCGAAAGATCACCGTTCGGGCAAACTTCAACAGGGGCGGTAATTGGCTGACTATCATTTAATAAATTCAGGGCATAACATGTTTGCCCTTCCAAAACAACCTGGGAAAACAAAAGCAGGAACAAACCACCTACGACCTTTTTATATATTTTCAAAAAGGAGCTTTGTCCAACCATTCGATTCTTTAAGGGGTTGACGCTTGATGGTATATTTTCTTGTCGGTTATTTTCAGGAATTATTTGGTATAATTTCGGCTTCATGGTTATTACTTTTATCTGTTTTCAGGAAACATTTTTTTACCGTTTATCTGTTTACTGCTTATCGCTTTATCCGAATCCCCGGTTTCTGGCTTTGAGGATCCGGCGGGGCTGTGTTCGCCTGTGTCGGTGCTACGAACCGGGCGCGTTTTTTCCCGGTAGCGCATGCTGGTGATGCTGTGTTGGCCTAATTGTATGATGTCATTGTTCTTGAGTTGGGTATTCTTTTCAAAAGGGATCACTCTTCCATTCACCAGGGTTTCCCCCAGTGGACGGAGGAACACATTACTGTTCAACAGGAATAATTTGGCATGCTGCGGTTGTACAGAACCATCATTCCACTTGACATACACATAGGATCCGGAATCTGTACCAATAAATACTTCAAGGCCGGCTTTAAGCCACTTACTGACCGGAACAATGCTTTGAAATGTTTTTGGAGTTATGTATTCCAATTCAAAATCTTCCAGGGTGGTGATAACCGTTACCAGTGTAATACCGAGGACTGCCCCTAACAACATCAGACTCACCAATTTGCCAAAAACGAAATTTTCGATCCAGCCGGATACCGGGAAATAAACGTGGTAGGCCAGCAAAGAAGCAATCAGTCCGCCAATTACCCCTCTTTTGACCATGACACTCGATTTTATCGAAAGCACCAATCCTGTGCCTGCCCCAAATAACAACCAGGCAACCAGGCCCCGGAAATACCCTCCCGGGATTATGTGGTTATACTGGAGTAAAAATCCTATGGAAAAAACCACGATAGCCATCAATGCTCCTGTAAACATCCGGATCAATATCCTGCCCCAGGAAATTTTCCTGGCCTGTCCGCGCTCTTCCACCAGGGACAACATGGCAATCAAACCAATTCCCATCGCTACCCCAACAATCGTATCGTCAGCCAATGTGCGCAATACGGTGGCTGATATTTGCTCGCTTAAAGAGTCGAAAAAACTTCCTATTAAATTCCTGTACCAGGTAAAATCGAATTGCTTGAACAGAACAAATATCACCCAGGAAAGGAATCCGCCACACATGCCAAACCACATCCAGTTGAGGTTGCGGAAAACGCCCTGCATGGAGAAAAAATTATTACTGCCTACCGGAGCCCCGCTGCCGTCACAAGGAGATTCGTAGTTGAGGCATTCGGGATAATTGGGGCATTGACCAAGGTCATTCCAGGAGGCCAGCGGAGTCAGCTGCCGGCATTTATTGACCACCAGCTCACCGGCTTCAATCGTTTGTCCTGTCAGTACATCCACCCGCCTCATATTGGGTTCGGGGACGTAGGGATGCACAAAATTTTTCCGGAAATGTCTCTCTCTGAAAAAGGGAACCAGGAATAAGGATAATACCAGGAAAGCACCGATAACCGTCAGCCCGATAAAAAATAAAAGCAGCAACTGAGAGGTATCTACCTGCCTGCCTATCACAACGGGTGATGTTGGGGTATTTTCGTCCTGGAACAGGAACTCAACTTCAACATTGTGTCGCTTCCACTTAACGGTATAGCGTCTGTCATAGCCCTGGAAAGTACTTTCTCCGGGGATTACTTTGATCAAATTATTGCTTACCAGGGTTTTGGTCTCTTTAAGCAAGGTCGAGAAAACTGCCGGAAGGCTTCCTTTTTGATAACTATCGTCAGGATTTCCCGTATTTTCAGGAAGCTTCTTTAAAAATCCTTCCTGGATCTCATTTCCCATGCCAACAGGAAAAATATAAAAATCGAGGGGCAATTCTTTTAGTTGCCGGAAAACGTCGTCTTCCTCTTCCGGAAGTCGTAATCCATAAGCCGGGTTTTTGTCAATTACGTTATTTCCCGACCCCAGGATAAAAAAGAGTTTTTTACCGGGTTTCCTTTTAAAGAACCGGACACTCTCGACCAAAGCGTGGTAAAAATCAGCAGACGATTCTTCAGCACCTGTTCCCTCGAGGTAATCCGGCACCTCAACCGCTGTCATTTCTTCTGAGTTCCTGTAAGTATCTCCATAAAATCCCACCCAATATTTACTGTCGCCGGAAAGGGATAATTGCCGGACGATATCGTTTACCATGTTTTTGGATTGATTCCAATCGTCCACCATAAATCCATTGTTCTCCAAAAGGAAATAAACGCTAAAATTCTCCTGGCTGGAGGTGTCAATTTTCATTACCGGAGTATAATCGATGGTCCGGTTGATAGTCACCTGGGTTGATCCCCTTTTCCCATTAACCTGTTCTATGATTTCGAGGTCTTTGTGCAATAAGCGGACGTGATTATTACTCTCCAGCACTTTAATATAAAAATTGAGAAAATCAGGATTTTCCGTCTTGTCGAAACCCACCTTGGCAACTTCAAAAACCCTGTCCTCATTTGCTTCCTGACCCAGAGAAGTAAAAGATGTAAAAATGCAAATCGTCAAAATGAACAGTGATTTATTCATCTGCTTTAATTTTTTTTCCTTCTGAATTTTTCAATTTCTGTCCATGCCAGCCAGGCCGGACTAATCCTGTCGTGAACATTATTTACCTGTCCGTTTTTCTTTCTGGTAAAAAAGGCAGTGTCCAGGTTCTCCGTTTCGGTATCCATTTCCATAGCAAACTGGTAAGGGCGTTTGAAAAAACCGTCGTGAATCACCAAATCCGGTTTGGAAAGGAAAAGGCCATGGCCGGGATGGGTGTGAAACCATCCGATCATTACCAAGTCCGGAAAATCATCCATAACCTGCCCCAGTTCGACGGCTATATTCTCTGTACTGAATTCCAGCTGATAGACATTGTGAAATTGCGGGCTGACAGGTACAAAGCGTTCAACGACCAATTTATATTGATCCGAAGATTCACCGTAAGCATAATGGCCCATCAGAAAACCGCCAACCTCCGGAATCACGCCTTCGGTTTCTTCCTTTAGATTGAGGTTGTTCTCCCGGATAAATGAATCTATGTCGTGGATAAAATGCTTACTGAGGTAAATGTCTGAGATGGCGGTATCTGCCCAGATTTCATTCAGATCAATTTCGTAGAATTCATCCCCTTGCATGGTTTTTTTGAAGGCAATGGCTTCCTGTTCTTTCCGTTGAATTTCTGAAGTTGATTTTTTGATTTTTTTGATCTTCACCCGGGATCCGGAGCTTTTATTTTCAACCCCGGAAAGAACGTTTTCCTCAGACAATTTTGAATGCTTATTTTCGCCATTCCCTTCCGCAAGGTCTAAGATGACCATGGTTTCCTGTTGCTGTTTCTTACGAGCTTCGTTTTGTTCTCTGATTTTTTGCTTGTGGCGTTTTTTTCTGGCATTACGCATCATCAGCACCGCAAAAAGTAAGGCAAGACCTCCGATGATGTATTCCCAGGGAATGTCATTAGGCGCGACAAAGTAAGCATCCTTGATATTGGCAAAATTTACACCGGAATTATCCCACACCTCGAAATGAAACATACCCGTTTTACCCGGAAAAAGCTTTCTGAATGCTGCTTTACTGATCCCCAAACCATTTTGGTCTGCGGGAATGTTAAAAGTATGAATGTGCAGGCTGTCCAATTATACATCAAGCTGATAGGGTGGCATCCCGTTCTTAAAAGTAAAAAAGAGACTGTCTTCCGTCAGGGCCAGTTTTCCTTGGAGTAATTCGCTGAGGTGAGGAATCATAAGGCTGGCCACCCCCGGGTTTTTCATACGGTCAACAATATACACCGGGTGCTCTTCCTTATCGAGATACGTCATCTCGAAAACGTATTTGTTCTGAAGTTGAGTAACGTTGACCTGAACACCTTCCTGCCCGACAATGCTGTCTATCTCCGGGGAAAAGACATTTTTCAGGGTTATGAAAAAGTTATCCGGCCCTTTTTTCTCAGCGAAATAAGCGATCTTTTTTGTTATTCGTTTGATGCGGTCCTCCGCGTATTTTCGATAATCCGAATTCGGGAATTGTTTTACAAAACCAGTGAGTTGCTCCAGGTCGAAACTCTGTTTAAGTGCTGCCCATGCCTGTTGATCGGGCGGTGGACCACTCTCTTTATTCGTTTTTGGAATGGGAGCGGGAGCGGGCTTTAATCTTTGGATGGCCAGCCGGCATTCGTTGGCATATTTACCTTGTGGATATTGGCTGAGGTAACCTTCGAAATCAATCAGGAGATTGCTGGTTTTGGCTTTATTCCATAGCAGTTCTTCCTGTTCAAAACCGGATATCCTGGCTTGTGCTTCCTCTGCAAAACTCCCTTCCGGGAACTTTTGAATATATGTTTGAAAGGCTTCCAGACGATTTTGCCTCGTGGCTTCCTCCCAGGCCTCCATTTCAACCAACTGTTTTTTAACGCGTTCAGCATGTTTCCCATTAGGGCAATCCCTAAGGTAATTCCTGAGGCAGGACAAATCCAGAAAACAACTTCCCTCCAAATCATCACAGGCATCTACCACCAACAAATCAATTCCTCTGATCTCGTAATGATATTGTACTTCTTTACTGCCGCGTTCGATTTGCCCCTGGTATTTTTCACCACTTGCATTAAATTCCAGGGAAAATGTGGCCATAGACTTTCCGTCTCCAACCGGGGTTAACTCCACAGCCTGTGCAGAAAGGGTATTTTGGGTTAAAAAAGCTCCGGGAGTTACCTTTTTGATATCGAGATAAAGGGCATCGGTAAAATCATCTTCTTCGGTCAGCCATTTCACTCTGAACGTAACCCTTATTCCCGCTTTTTCGGTACTTGCCTGAGAAAAATCCAAAGTCCAGAATCCATTGCTGTATTGATCTTTACCTGCAATCATTCCCGTACGAACCTCAATTCTGCCTTCGTACTTTTTCTGATCCCATTTGTTGGTTAGGGTAAATGGTTGTTTCTGAACTTGCTGGGCATACAAGAATAACGGCATCCATAAGAATGTCCCTGAAACCAACCAAAAACGAAAAATAAAAGAAAGCATGGCTTGGATTTTAATTGTCAATAACCACCTGTTGGGATTGCTTCCTCAACTTCATCCAACGGCGGATAAAGTACAGGAGTAACGCCACCAATACGATGCTGCCAAATATTGTGGCAATCAGTTTTAAAGCAGGTTGTTTTTGCCGCTCAATCGATACTGTCGGAAGTGTTCGTGGACGCCAGGAATCTGCATCCTTTACATTGGGTTCGTAAGTTCCATTTAATCGTAATTCATTCATCAATTCTCTTGTCAGCGTAAACGTGTTTACCATGAGGCTGTCCGTAACGGTAATCACTTCATCGGTTTCTGTATGCAGGAAATCAATACGATAGGGTTTTCTGCCGTTTTTAATATTAAAGTTCAATGCGGTACTGTCCTGGTTGAATTTCCAGAAAGCTGTAAGGGTATTATCGAAAGAGATGAGCGTGTCTTTCAGGCAGGCATCTTTAATCATGATTTGAAAGCGGCCATCTGTATTAAAGGTGACCACTAGTTTGTGCTCTTCCAAAAGTTTTGAATCATCAATGATCAGTCCGTCATCGATAGAAGTGTTTTTGTACCGGGGTTTATTGACGTTTTCCAGGAGGATTTCAACCGTTTTGACACCATTGGCATTCAGTTCGTTGGTTGTCACAACGATGGGTTTAAGACAAAGGATTTTATCTTTGGCCATATCCGCATATTTCCCATCCGGAAACGTTTTGAGATAATCCTGATAAGCCTTTAGGGTGTTCAATGCTTCGGAAGCCCTCCAAAGTTTCTTATCCGGGTCTTCTTTTTTAGGTTCAGGGACCTCTTTTGATTCTTCCAGGGTTTTTATGACCCGTTGAGCTTCCTGTATATTAGTGCTTTGATTGGGAAGGGATTTACAATTTTGGAACAGGTTCACATATTGCCTGTAAACTTCTATTTTTTCACTGCGCCTGGAGGTCTGATTGGCTTTACTCACCACTCCGGCAAATACCTCATCATCCAAAGCGTCATAAACACTTTGGGCATTTTCATTGACGTCCGGGCATTTATCCTTTTTATAATTATCGATAAACGCACAAACAGCCTGCAAATCCGATTGATCAACCTGGTTCCATTGAGTTTCGGGTTCTATACATGGCGTCAAACCAGAAATCACATAATTAAATTCAATTTCATTACTATCAAACGTCCATTCCGAGGTGGGTTTTTCCTTGTGGAAAACGCCAAATTTGAGTTTGAATTTACCGGAAACATTATCAGATGCCTTGAATTCAACGACCTTTATGATCTTTTGGCTTACGTTATTCATGGGCTCTAATTCCATTCGGACATCTCCTGATAAAATGGCAAGTCCTTCAGCTTTATTAAAACATTTCATTGGATCAATAATGAAAACATAGTCACTCATCCGGCTGGGAATGCCAAACCCGTTTATGCCTATTTCAATAATGCCTTTTTTTAACTGATTGCTTTCATTGAAAGAGAAATAAAGGGTATTGTCGGAAGCATTGATATTATCCAATAATGTTGCCGATGAAGAGGGTCCTTTGGCGAGGTACTGGACACTGTAATAGAGTTTTCCGTTCCTGGCTTTGCCATTTTTATTTTCATACGTAAAATCCAATTTATTAATGGAATGCTGTGACAGAGCCAATGGAATAATCAGCATCAGGCACAAAATGATGCTACAGCATTTTATAATTGGTTTTTTCAACATGAGTAGGCGGGTTTGGTATAAAAGACTTTGATCAATCGTCCTTTCTTACATTTAATTTAATCTTGCTTTGTCCTTTTTTTTCATTTTTACGAAGCATTCCAATTCTGATTTTACCTGCCGGGCTAACGGGTTTCTCCTTTACTGCGGTGTCTGCGTTTGTTGTAAATGTGGTAGCGGTTTCCTCCTGTTGCTCTTTGACTGGTGGTTCTTTACTAACTTCGACTTGTGTGGGTAGATCCGATTGAATGGCTTCCTGTTGCGAATGTCCAACCAGCGGAGTATCATCAACGACGATACCTTTTTCTTTATTGACAATATCATTCGGTTCGGCAAAGGTGGTAACCCATTTGGCCACCTTCGAATCTTCGGGGAAGGGGGGAACATGCTTGGCATGGTAATTTTTGTACTGAAGTATTTCTCCAATCCTGATGACCAGCAAATCGAGGGTAAATGCTTTTCCCAGATTCATGGCATTGGCACAAACCCGGCCTTTCTCTTTGCCTTCCGACTTGATATTCGGATGCCAAATATCTGAAATCAGATAAATTCTACAAGGCTCAATGGGATAGTTCTTGGGTAAGGTTAATTCCAGGATATGGTGATTTCCATAAACGGGGTTTTGCCCTTCATCAATACTAACAATACTCTTAAAGAAGTAATGAATATGATATTTCGTGGGTATATTTAAGGTTGTCGCACTTGATTTAACCTCCCAGTGAATACAATCGCTTTCCAGATCACATAAAGCCATGTGCTCCTTGGCGAATCGAATGTATCGCCGCATTTTCTGGAAGATAGGATGTTTGAACCCTCCATAGTCCGGCTTCGGGTATTGGTTTTTTTCCATGGTATTATTGTTTTAGGGGCCGTAAGGAAAAGCATCCCGGTTCCCCTTTGAATAAATGGGGTACCACAAGGATTTATCCTGCGACTAATTTGGGTACAAAAAATAGTGTTTCTCCATCCTTGATGCCTACATCATCAAGTGCTTTATCATCGTCAATTCGAACATTAGCGGCTTTGGAAATCAACTCATAGATATAAGGATTTCCATCCTGGTCCGCCCGGGGTACCACGTTGGCATTCAAAAGTTCTTCTTTAATTTCTTTTCCAGTGGAAAAAACAGGGAGTTCCAGATCCAATTCGTCGCCGCTGGGCATTAATCTGATAACGAGGTTTATGATCTCAGACATAACAGGCTGGTTTTTAGTGATTAAAAAAATATCTATCCGAAGGGTATCAATTTAAAAGGGACAGTCAGCAGTGGAAAGGTGTTACCGGGCGTGTAAAATCGTTGCTTATTCGAATGTCAGGTATGATTCATCACCGGCAAGTTCAACAAATTGTATATCATCTTTTGTCTCTACGGTAATAATCTGAAGGGGTGGAATTCCTATGTCTTTGAGTTTCAAACCGGTATTGACAAAGTTTTTGTTAATTCCACCATCGTGTTCCCGGGTAATGATAATCCGTTCTCCCGGAATCTTCTGGTAATTTAATAATAAATCGTTTGACAGTAAGGGCTTAGCCAGTACAACCTCATGGCTTTCCTGGCTGTTTTCCCCGGTTAATTCAAGGGCTATTCCATAATCGAGTATAATTTCAGGGTCCGGGTCGGAAAAATGTTTCTCCAACCAATCTAAAGTTTCACTGATCGTATTTTCACAGGAAAGATCCTGTGTCTTTATTATTTCGCCGGTATATACATGACTGATACAATCTTCTTTCAGGGCTCTGGATTTGTATTGCAGGAACATATTGTTCATCCCTTCAAATTTAAATCTTTCCCCTGCCATGGATTGACGCTCGTTGCCAAAAATGACCTTCAAAGCTTCCTGTACCTGTAAGGCTCCTATCACAGAAGAAGAAATGGGCGTGGTAGGGATTTTTCCAAAGGTAGCATTCCGCTCCGCCACATCATTACACCCTTCCCTGTACCTGATGATCCCCAGCTCCCTGTCATCTAACTGGCATTCAAAACAGGATACTCCCGGCTTGAATACATCCAGTTGTCCGGCAAGATTCTCAATAGCACCATCAATCCAGGTCTTTCCCACCTTAAAACAATGCCGGTTAATGTATAACCTTGCTACCCTGTTGTCAAGACAGCCAATAACCACATCCATTTGGCGAAATACCCCAAGACCTATCTGGAAAGCGATATCGCCATGAATATACTTTACCTTGACATTGGGATTCAATTCTTTGACCTTGCGGGCAGCTACCTCTGCTTTGCGCTGACCACAGTCCGATTCCCGAAATAATACGGAACGGCTGAGATTGGAATATTCAATGGTATCAAAATCAACGATCAGGATGAACCCTACATTTAACAACGCAAGATTTTTGAGGACTTCGTTACCAAGCGCACCAGCTCCGACCACCATTACAGTGGCTTTTCCAATGCGTTCTGAGTCCCACCAGGAGATTCTGTTATAGACCTGGTCCCACTTTTCTTTTTTTGATTTTTCCGGGATTTTTATTTTTCGAATCATTGCAAATGGTCTTTGCTTATTCAACCCATAAAGTATTATTTTTTCAGGAAAAAATCAAATATTAAGGGCACGAAATTCACTCATAACCCAATAAAAATCAATTCGATATATTCCCTGTCACTGTTTAATCAGTACGGGGAAGAAAAGGTTACCCATTGGAATGAAAAAAAATCAAAATTTAGGTGTTTTTTGTGTAAAAAACCTGAAGCCTTTCCGGCCGGATATCTTTAATTAAAGGCTCATTCTCCACTCACCGCCAACGCCTGCTCAATGTCCCCCCAGATATCATCAATATGTTCCAGCCCTACAGATACCCGAACAAGGCCTGCAGTGATCTCCACGGCGGCACGCTCTTCCTCTGTCAATTTGGAATGAGTCGTTGACGCCGGATGCGTAACAATGGTTCGGCTATCCCCCAAATTCGGAGAAAGGGAACACATCTTCAGCGCATTGAGGAATTTTTGCCCCCTTTCAATGCCTCCCGACAATTCAAAAGTAACAAGCCCTCCCCCACTGCTCATCTGCTGCTTCGCCAATGTATACTGGGGATGAGAAGGCAGAAACGGATACTTGACACTTTCAATACCTTCCGCACTTTCAAGCCGCTGTGAGAGTTCCATCGCATTTTGACAGTGCCTGTCCATACGCAAAGAAAGGGTTTCCAGGCTTTTGGAAATGATCCAGGCATTGAATGGAGACATTGAAGGCCCGGTATGCCGACAGAAATAAACAATCTTTTCTATCAAGTCGGCATCTCCGACGATTATGCCACCCAGCACGCGGCCCTGTCCATCCATAAATTTGGTGCTGGAATGGGTTACCAGGTTGGCACCGAATTTCATGGGTTGCTGAACCACAGAAGTGGCAAAACAATTATCGACATTCAAAATCAGATTGTGCTTTCTAGCAAGCTTTCCGGCCTTTTCCAGATCCACTAAGGTCAGCCCCGGGTTCGAAGGGGTCTCCAAAAGGATCATTTTTGTGTTCGGCTGTATATGCTCCTCCCAGCTATCGACATCGAGCGGATCGACATAGGTGGTCGTAATTCCCCACTTTGGCAGGATGATCATCAGCAACTGGTGGGTTGACCCGAAGATGGCCTTTGAGGCCACGATGTGATCTCCGCTTTCCAGAAAAGCAGCAATACTGGCAAAAACAGCGGCCATTCCTGTCGCCGTAGCGAAACCGGCTTCGGCGCCTTCCATCTGGCAGACTTTATGGATCAGTTCGTCGGTATTCGGATTGCTGTACCTGGAATAGATCTGGCCTTCCATATTGCCTGCAAAAGTATCGGCCATGATCTCGGCTGTAGGAAATACAAAGCTGGAAGTCAGGTACAAAGGTACGCTGTGTTCCCGGAATTGGGTTCTTTCTGATTGTTGATGAATCGCGTTTGTCGTTGGGTGTTTTTTATTTTGCATGATATTTTTTTAATTCTATATTTTACATTTTAATTTTAGAAATCTTCCGTCCCCGGCAGCGCCCAGCCTCTGAGGGACTCGATGGAATTGCCGGAAAGTGGCGCACGGGAAGCGTTGCGTTTTAGTTTTCCGTTGCGAAATTTCCCAAGCCGGTCAGCCACCGCTTCCGCCTCGATCAGGAAACCATCATGACCGTAGGGACTGTCGATTATTTCCCAAAAGGCATCCGGAATATTCTTTGCAATGAGTTCCTGCTCTGCTTTAGGAAATAGAACATCTGAACGAATACTGATGACCAGCGTTTTTGCTTTAACCTTTTCAAGCACCTTTTCAACCGCATCTCTGCCTCGGCTTACATTATGGCTGTCCATGGCCTTGCTCAAGGTAAGATAAGCATAGACATCAAAACGTTTCCAGAACTTTTCTCCCTGATACCTTTGATAGGAGCTTGCTCTAAAGTTGTCTATCGTATCCCCCGAAGTTTCGGTTTGCGATACCTGATAAGCATCATAAGTTCGATAAGACAACATTGCGATCGCCCTGGCAGCTTCCAGCCCTTTTCTTCCCCGTTCCATTTGTCCCGCTTTGGTGGACAGATCTGCCTTAATGGCCATGCGCTGGGTTTCATTAAAAGCAATTCCCCAGGCCGAATGACGGGCATTACTGGCCAGCAGACAAATACTTTCAAAAAGATCGGGTGCCATAATGGCCCATTCCAGTAGTTGCTGACCGCCCATGGAGCCGCCAACCCCCAGGCAGATTTGACTGATCCCCAATGTTCGCTGGAGCAATTGTTGGGCTTTTACCATATCGCGAACCGTAATGAAAGGAAAACTTTCACCGTAAACCTCTCCTGTTCCAGGATTCAAAGATGCCGGGCCCGTTGTGCCGTAACAAGATCCAAGAGCGTTGGCACACACAATAAAATCGTGATCAGGATCAATAACCCTGCCTTTCCCGACAATGCCCGGCCACCATTCCAAAGGATTGGAATTTCCCGTAAGGGCATGACAAATCCAAACGACATTGTCGCCCTTTTCATTTAAGGTACCAAACGTATGATAAGTAATATCGAGATGCGAAAGCACCTCACCGGATTCGAGCACAAACGGCTCGTCGATGCGTAATTTTTTCAAAGCAAATTGATTTTATCATTCCACAATGGCAGGTATTGGCACCTTTTTCTCTTAGGATCAGGTTGCCAGGGTTTCACGGAGCCTGTTCTCTCCACCCTTCTTTATAGAATCAATTTTTCAAACTATTGAAAAAATGAATCAACGGTACAAAAGTATTCCTATTTGAGAGAAAATCAAAGCCTGATAACAATTTTTGATAATTTGAAAGAAAAAGGATTTTAGGGGTCCATGCCTGCACTTCGCCTTCCAGCAGAGCTGGCAGGCAGACTGGGCACCGGGCTATCCGCATGCGCTTCTATCCCTTGTACTCCTCGTCCCTGCGGCGCCCTCCGCTATACGCTCCGGCCTGATTTATACTAAGTACACTACAATTTAAATACATTTTGCGAAGTCAGATCATTGAGCGATGAACAAAGTGGTTCGATCGGTGAGCTGACTATACGGAAGGCTCACCGATCTTCACTCCCTTCGTCCGTTCAGCTCAATGATCCCGTGTGATGAAATTTAATTTACACTGCACTAATCTTCCATGAACAAAATGTCCGTTATTTTACTGCACTGCATTTGGATGCGGAACACCTGCCAGTTACCTTTGTTGGTGTTCAATTGTTGACAAAACAAAGTCTGAAACATGAAATACATCCTGATCAACGGCGCCTCTACGGGCATTGGCTACGCAACGACAAAGTATCTGTTAGCCAAAGATTTTTTCGTCATTGGCAGTGTTCGAAAAAAAGCCGATGTTGAAAAACTGGAAAATGATCTGGGGGATTCCTTCAAAGCGGTTATTTTTGATGTGACGGATGCCGGTTCTATCCAGGAAGGGTTGCAGACAGTAAAGCAAATCGTTGGTAATAATGGCCTTTTCGGTTTGATCAACAATGCCGGGATCGCCGTAGCGGGACCATTGCAATATCTGAAAGCCGAAGATTTTGCCTACCAGCAGGATGTCAACGTTACCGGTCTGATCAGGGTAACCCAGGCCTTTCTGCCTTTATTGGGTGCAGGAGAGACAAAATACCATAACACCCCGGGCCGGATCATCAATATCGGTTCCGTGTCAGGATTGATTGCCTCTCCGCTGCTGGGTGCCTATTCGGCCTCTAAATTCGCAGTAGAAGCCATTTCAGACAGCCTCAGGAGAGAGTTGTTGCTTTATGGAATAAAGGTCATTTTACTCCAACCCGGGCCTGTAAAAACACCCATTTGGAGCAAAAGTGCTGAGATCGATCCTTATTTGATGGAAACAGAATATGCACCCTTCCTAAGGCAAACAGCCAGAAGGGTCGAAAAAACCGAAGCAGGTGCCCTGGAGCCGGAAGTCCTTGCCGAACTTATCCTTAAATGCCTGACCACCAACAAACCCAAAACCAGATATGTGCTTTCGGACAGAAAATGGTTTTTCCAATTGCTCCCGCTGATACCCGATCGCTGGATAGACAATATTTTTCATAAAAGCATGAAAAAAACAATGGCCAGGGAGGCGGCGAAGCAAATGACGAATGAGGAATGATGAAATTACTTCTTTGAATTTATGCCCTTACAGTGAAACCAATTTGTTCAGAATAACAAAACGAAAAAAATGATCGACACCGTTATTTTTGACCTGGGAGGAGTTCTCATTGACTGGAACCCTCGTTATGTTTACCGGAAAATTTTCGAGGACGAACAAAAAATGGAGTATTTCCTCACTGAGATCTGTGGCGACGCGTGGAACAAAGCCCAGGATGCCGGACGCCCCATTGCCGAAGGTAATAAAATCCTTATCGAAAAACACCCGGAATGGGAAAGCGAAATCCTGGCCTTCTACAAGCGTTGGGTGGAGATGCTGGGCGGCCCCATTCACGAATCCGTTGACATCCTGAAAACACTGCACGACAAAAAGGAAACCAGATTGATCGCCTTGACCAACTGGTCTGCAGAAACATTCCCCATCGCCAGGGCCATGTACGACTTTTTAGGACTTTTTGAAGGTATCCTGGTCGAGTGGGGAAGAAAAACTCATTAAACCCGATCCGAGGATCTACGAATTGGTGCTGGATCGTTATGATATCGACCGGTCCAGGGCCGTGTTTATCGACGACAATAAAGACAATATTATCGCCTCCAATAAACTTGGCCTGGAGGGATGGCAGTTTACTTCCCCTCGTAAATTGCGGGGACAAATGGAGGAGCGAGGGTTGCTTTAGCAGAAACGGTGGCCGGGATTATTCGTTTCAGCTGGTTTCCTGATCTATAAATAGTATTTATGATTATTGCTGCATCAAAACCTGGTAAATTTCTTCCCTGAAATCGAAGAATACACCTCTCAAACTACTTTTGGCATCGGTACCGTAATTGATCAGATAAGCCACCGTGATGTCCTGATTTGGAAAATAAAAAAGATCAGCCGTATAGGCCAGATCCCTTCCGCGATGTCCCAGGCCATAAGCATCAGGTGCTCCATCCAAAAAATCTTTTCTGATCGTTACCCCGTACAATTCATCCGAGCTAAAACCCTCTGTCGTAATGGTGGTCATTTTCTCCAACGAAGCCTCCGTCATCAGCGATTTTTCCTTAAGTAAGGCTTCAATAAAGGATTTCATATCATAGGTAGTTGAATACAAGCCTCCGTACCCGTTTCCACTTCCGGTATTCAGGTTTGCCAGATTAAGAATGGTTCCGTCGTTATACAAATCAAAATAACCTTGTGCAACAAAATCCGGCAATGGCTCGTGCCAATGATAATAGCTGTCTGTCATTCCCAAAGGATCCAGAATGTTTTCCCGCATCAACTGAGCATGAGACTTTCCCGTCACGGACTCAAGGACCATGGCAGCAAACAACAGGTTCGTATTAGAATATTCCACATCCGTTCCGGGAGGAAATTCTGCCTCGCGGTTACGTACATATTTGAGTAGTTCGTCCGGCGTCCAGAACCTGGCAGGATCATTCAACACAGCCAAATAAAAATTATTATCGGTAATCACATCAAATATTCCTGAGGTATGATTTAAAAGTTGCCTTATGGTAACCTGATCAGCGTTTTCCACATCTTTGATATCAGCTTCCGTCAGCCATTCCGAAATTGGATCGTCCAGGTCCAAAGCCCCTTTGTCTACCTGCTGCATAACAAGTACCCCGATAAATAATTTCGTCACACTGGCTACTTTGGATATGTGACAAGGTTCCATGGCAATTCCCTTTTCAATATCCGCCATACCCGAAGCGCCTGTCCACTGCCCAGAAGCATCTCTGACCAGAAGTGAAATTCCAGGCAATCCTTTTTCGGTATATTTATCAATAACAGATTGAAATATAGTGCCTTTGGGATGCAGGGCACTTGAGTCAATGAAATTAACCGTGCAATTTTTTGTCGGAAGAATTTCGTCCTCCTTACAACTGAACATCAAGCCCCAAAGGACCAGAAATGTGAGGGTGATGAATAACTTTTGCATTTTTTTGTTTTTTTTGATTAACCAAGAAGAAACGATGGGTCACCCATTATCTCCAGGGAATGGACACTCCTAAATGAACATTGGAACCAGGCATCACTGGGACATATTCATTGATAAAGGGCAATTGCATGGTAAACTGGTAATGTAAAAACAACCGGATATCATTTTCAAAAGAAAAACCAGGGCCAAGACTGAAGGCTCCCATGAATTGTGAGCGTCCGGTATTGGGCAATTTTTTATAATCACCTTCCTCCGTCAACTCAAATTGCCCCCGGTCGTTAAAGGCACGCAAATAACCCGCACCGAAACGGGTACTTATATCCCATGATTCATTAAAATGATAACGATAACCCAATTCTGAATAAAATTGAATTCCATGCTGGATGTAGCGGTGATAAAAATAACCAAGCCTCAATGTCTGGAATAACTCATGCTGATGGTGGAAATAGGTATATTCCGTGCCCACTGAAATCCCCGGATGTACGGGGACTCCGAAAACACCGAGCTTTGCACTTCCTGGCAAGAGCGTAGCGGCATTAAAAATTGTTACGGTAATAGGATATTGCTGATTTTTTTGAGCTGGAAGATACTCGGCAAACATCAACAGCAAAAACACAAAAACAGAAATATTTTTGCTCTTCATAACAGATAATTTATGGTGGCGAAACCTTTCGGAATGAAGGCGCCGGAATGAAAAAAATAATGATTATTTTGCGGCAAGATCAAGTGTGTGACGGAAAGCAAAATAGTCTATTTTGAGGAAAATAACAATGAACTGCGTCCATCTCCTTCAATGATTTTCATCAATGGAATTTATCCAGGATGAGGACAACAACAGTGTTTAATTCCTACCAACTGTCGCATGCCCGAAAGATTAACATTACCCTTAAAATGTCCTTTCCATGAAAAAGAAAAATACACTGCTGCTACTGCTTTCTATTTTAATATCCCTTCCAGGTATGGCACAAAATACCGGCACCATTCATTTCCAGATCGTGGATTCCGGTACCGGACAATTGGTTCCGGCGAGACTTACCATTCTCAAAAAGGGCGAACCTTTTAATCACGATGTAGATTCCTACCTGCAACTGGCATGCCGGGACAATACCATTTATACCGCCAGTGGAACGGGAAGTTTCGAAATGGTGCCTGGCAATTATGAATTCTGGTTTGGCCGCGGAATGGAATATGGCGTGGATGTTCAGCAGGTAAACGTAAAAGCCGGTCAGCAACAGTTTATCAAAGCACAATTGAAAAGAGAGCTGGATACCAAAGGTCTGGTCTGTGGAGACATGCACCTGCATACGCTGACCAATTCCGGTCATGGAGATGCCTCCCTTGAAGAAAGGGTTATTTCCTGTGCAGCGGAAGGACTGGAATGGGCAGTAGCTACCGACCATAATTTCCTGACAGATTACAGGCCCTACCTCAAGGCAATCGGGTTATACGGGAAAATGGCCACTACGATCTCCAATGAGGTGAGTACAGGGTTGGGACATTACAATACTTATCCCTTAAAAGAGAATACGAAAGTTGCCGACTACACCTTAGAAACCGGCCAGGAACTCTTCGATCACCTCAGAAGCAATTCCGACAATCCGATAGTTGTACAGATCAATCACCCGAGGTGGTCCGGAACCGACTTTTTCAACATCAACGAACTCGATCCATTTTTCGGAACCATTGACGGAAACAAATGGAGCTGGAATTTCGATGCCATAGAAGTTTTGAATGAAAATTACCAATTGGGATGGATCGCTGCCCCGAACAACAAATCCTCTGTTAAAAGAGACTGGTTCAACTTTTTGAATCAAAACCGAAGAATTTGTGGCGTAGGCAATTCGGACAGCCATACGGTTACTTCATCCATTGCAGGCGTACCGAGGAACTATATTGCCAGTTCTACCGACCTCATAACGGAAATTGACGAACAGGAACTGTCAGATAATGTCAAAGCCGGAAAAGTATCTGTTGCCTGTGGCTTGCTCACCAGCATCACCGCCAATGGCAACTTCGGCCCGGGAAGTACTGTTCAGCCTGATCATAACGGGGTAAGACTCCAACTAAAAGTTCAGGCTGCCTCCTGGATTTCCTGTCATAAAGCCGAACTGATCAGGAATGGCGTCGTGGTAAAAACAATTGACATTCCGGAATCAACTAATGCTGTAAGGCTGGATACTGAAATCACCGTGAGTCCGGAAAAGGATAGCTGGTATTTGCTGATCGCCTACGGCAACAAACCTATGTTCCCGATGGTTGGGACCAGGGACAAGCCGGTTATGCCCCTGGGATTCACCAATCCGGTTTGGGTAGATGCCAACAGGGATAATAAATTCACCAGTATTGTTGACTATACCCGGGAAACATTGGCTATCAAGGAGAAAAATGTCAGATCCTTCCTGGATTGGTTTGAAAAAGAACCAGAGGTGATTCCTTATGCATTCAACAATCTATTTGATCAACATCCGGATTTTGCTACAATACTTACCGGGGCTTACCTCGGGGAAGCTGACCTGGATCATCAATTATTTTTGTTCAAAGCATTATCTGAAATAGATTCAAAAGAATCCAGGGCCTTATTGAAAAAATGGCAGCAGCGGAAGCACTGGCCACTGGTTGCCATCACCCTGGAAAAGTATGTTCAATTCCCGGAAACGGGCAACCTGGTTCAACAGTTTAAAAAACGGAAAAAGGACAACCTTTATGAAAAGCTCTCCTACCTGGAAAAAAACTTTTCCTATATCCATTCCGGGGCGGTCAAGCGAACTTTCGACCTGGGGTTCAAAAATAAATCCGGAATAAAATCAGCATGGGAATCTATCGATATGCAAAAAAACGGCTTCGTCTATCCCGCTTCCAGGGCTTCTTCGGGCAAAGAAGGGCAAACCATTATCAAAACTTCGGTTTTTGTGAGAAGGGATACAATGCTCGAATATTATGTAACAACCAACCAGTTGACCAACGTTAACGTTAACGGCAATAAAGAATTAACCCTCCTCCCCAATGACAAAGCAGGGGTTAATGAAAGTATTTTTGCCATTCCGGTGAATAAAGGATTGAATGCTATCGAATTTGAATTAGCCAATGATAAAGAAGCTGAATTATCCTTCATGGAAATCAGCAATGATCTTTTATTGGATCCGGAGGAGAAAGTGATCGCAATCTCCCATATGGCCAAAGACAAAAAAGTGGAATACCTGACGCCTTATCATGAAAAGTACCACGGCTTCGGAATTGCGCTGACGGATGGCCTGAGATCTACAACCAACTGGCACAACCAGCTGTGGCAGGGCTGGTCCGGCCAACCGATGGAAGTGGTCGTGGACCTGGGGGAAAAACAAAAGGTGCATCACATTGGATTGAGTTTACTGGCAGACCAGGGGTCGTGGATATTTTTCCCGAAGACCATTCAGTTTTTCTCCTCTGACAATGGCAGGGATTTCCATCAAATATCTGAAATCACCCATGAGGCAGCCAGTCAAATGGCCAAAGCAGAGACCCGGGTTTTCAAAGACTCATTTTTATATCTGAATACCCGCTATATTAAAGTCGTGGCGACCCCGATTGATGTTTTACCGGAATGGCATTCGGCAGCAGGTACCAAAGGAGCATGGATCTTTGCAGATGAGATTATCGTGGAGTAGCGTTAGGGAGTTGAAAATAAATAAGGCACCCCCAAATGGCTTATAAAAAGGTTATTTAAGAGCTGAACCATTGCGTTCTTCTACATTGAATATTCTGCGGTTGGATATTCTGCGATTCCGCTAAGGTTTGACAGGATAATAGCCCGATGCCTCCCCCACGCATCTTATGGCTTCGAGGATGGCCTCCTGTTGCCCTTGCGACAGGTGAAAAGTTCTTTTCTTTTTGGGATAAGTGATCCGGATTTTTTCGATTTTGGCTTCCGTAAGGCGATAAAACAATTCGAAAGGAATGATACAGGCATGTTGATACACCCTCATGTTGATTTTTTTATCAAAAAATCCTTTGTCGGGAACATTGTAAACCGCTTCAACAAGGGTACTGTCCGAGAGTTTAAACAATACATTGAAACCCGTTTCTACTTTTTGATAACTAAACTCCGGAACAGCTATGGTCATGATAAAGGCATTGAGGCTGTCGGATTCCGTATAGGAGAAGAGCATTTTAGCTTCCTCGATTAGCAATGGACCGTCCACTGTTTCGTAATTACTGGGTATCATATATCCGAAAGAGACTATCTGGGCAGATACGACCTTTGTACTGTCAAATTCATCAACAGCATCAATAACAATATCACATTGGGCGAAGGTCGTTTGCAATCCCAGAAATGCCAGAAATACGAATACGAGGAACTTTTTCATCATCGAAAATTTTCTATTTATGCCTGCAAGGTTTTTATAACGTCGGAGGTTTGTGCAAAAGTACAAATTATGCCATTGTTATAAATGATCAAGCACAAAAAAAGGGCCCGGAAAATCATCCGAGCCCTTTTATGTTTTTTCAATAAAGCAAGATTATTTCTGGCTTCCTTTTACGTTTAATTTATAGTAGTCACCGTTAGCAGCCGAATCAACATAAATTTCTCCAACTTCAACGAGGTAATAATCTTCACCGATCAATACCATGAACAGATCACCTACAGCAAGTACTGCCGTTTCTGTTGCATCAGCGCCTGTATCCCAGGCAGCTTCAAGCATTTCTCTTGTATTGGCATTTGCGAAAGAGAAGTTCTCTACCTGACCTGCATCAGGAATTCTCATGCTTGCTCCATTCTTAGGATATATCTGCTGGTACCAGTTAGAAGCATCAGGCTGAGCGAGGTCAATACCTTTATCCTGGATGTCTCCGTCAGCAGAAGAAGAAGACACAGCAACACCAGTATCCAGATCCAGGCTACCAAAAGAAGGGCCTGAGAAGTTGTTCAACACAACAGCAGTGTATTCAACATTGGTTGGCGTGGTCAAAGGAGCAGCGATAGTGATCGCGAGCGAAACTTCTGCAGTTCTGGAAGCATCATCAGCAACTTCGAAAGCATAAGTGGTGACGTCTCCAACCACATCTTTGGCCTGAATGGTAATGTCGTAAGTAACGGCAGTACCTGCTCCAATGATCAAAAACGGGTTATTGGATGTTTGGCCAACGATAGTAAAATCATTAACGTCCAATTGGTCAGCTCCGGCCCATATAGTAAGGGTCTTGAGTGCTTCGTCTCCTTGTTCCAGGGTTACTTTCACGCTGAAAGACTCTCCAGCCTGTAATTCAGCATCACCATCGAGATAGCCAGCTTCACTTACGAAACTGATAGATGGTCCTTTTGGGTCAACGGTTGGTTCTTCTTCACAACTTGTAAAAGTGAAGACTGAAAACACCATAGCCAGTAAAGCTAATTTTGCGAATAGTTTGTGCATAACTAAATTTGTTGTTTATAATATTTCAAAAAATGATATTAAACTCAAATAAGACGAGAAACGTTTTCCATTACGCCTTTATTGCCAATATAAGACGATAGAAAGCGCAGGGGGTAACAAAAACCGGGGCAAAAATAATTAATTTGGAGATTTTTTTTCAAGAAGTAGCAGTTTAATCTATTTCCCATCTATACAACGACAATGAAGTATAAATAGCTGCTCCGGGTAATTTTCTCCCTAAAATCTTTTTATCTTTGAAACCCCTCAATGGCAAATGCTGCCTGTTACCCAGGGCACAAGGCCACTGTATAATCAAGCCCTTGCCCCCATTCTTTTAAATCCGAAAGTAAAAATACATGAAGAAGTTTAGCTTATTTTTAACCTTGATTTTCATTTCAACACTCAGCTTACAAGGCCAAAAACTCATCAAGCTCGAAGACATCTGGCAGGACTATACCTTTTTACCCAACACCATTTCTGGTTTTAACTTCCAAAAGGACGGCCGCCACTATACCCGCCTGGAGGATCACAAAATTCAACAATATGATCTGCTCAGTGGACAAAACACAGCAACTGTCTTTGATCCTGATATGGTTAGTGCTCCGGGCTTCAACGGGCAGGTAAACGATTACACTTTTAGTGAAGACGAAAAAAAGATACTTATAAAATCGGGATCTGAAGCTATTTACCGGCGATCCACCAAGGCGCATTTCTATGTTTTTCATACCGGGAAGAAAACCTTTGATGCCGTATTTACCGACGGTAAAATCCAGGAGGCTACTTTTAACCCCCAGGCGGATAAGGTTGCTTTTGTCTTTGAAAATAACCTTTACGTAAAAGACCTGAACACCCAACGCATCACGCAGGTAACTTCAGATGGCGAATACAACAAAATAATCAACGGAGCCCTGGACTGGGTTTATGAAGAAGAATTTCACTTCAGTCGCGGGTTCGAATGGTCGGTGGATGGTAAACACATTGCCTTCTACCGCTTTGATGAAAGTCAGGTAAAGGAGTTTACTTACACCAATTACAAGGGCGACCTCTACCCCGAGTACATTACTTTTAAGTATCCCAAGGCCGGAGAACGTAATTCAACCGTAACCATTCATATTTTTGACACCCAATCGGGCACTACCACCCCAGCAGCAACGACCTTGTCAGAAGACCATTATATTCCCAGGATAAAGTGGACGGAAGAACCTGGAAAGCTTTGTGTAACGAGACTGAATCGACACCAGAACAAACTGGAGTTGTTACTCGTCGATGCCCGATCCGGAAAATCTTCCCTGCTCCTTGAGGAAAAGAACAAATATTACATCAACATTCACGACAACCTGACTTTTCTGAAAAATAAAAAACAATTCATCTGGACGAGTGAAATGGATGGATGGAATCACATTTACCTGTACAATATGAATGGCAGGCTGGAGAAGCAAATCACCAAAGGGCAATGGGAAGTCACGGAATTCTACGGACTGGATGAAAAAAACGGGCTCGTCTATTACCAGGCTGCCGAAAATTCTCCCCTGGAGCGGCAGGTTTATAATGTGAGCCTTAACGGTAAACGCAAGCAAACCCTGGCCGGAGAACGCGGCTGGAACAGTGCTCAGTTCAGTAGCACCTTTGACTATTTCGTGCTGGATTTCTCCAGCGCCAATACACCTCCTGTTTATGTCGTTTATGATGATCAGAACAGAAAAGTACGTGTTCTGGAAGATAATGCAGACCTGCTCGCAACTCAACAAAATTATTCCCTGAGCGATGTGGAGTTTTTCACCTTCACCACCAAAGACGATGTGGATCTCAATGGTTACATGATCAAACCGGCCTTTTTCAATGAAAACCGTCAGTATCCGGTTTTTATGTATCTGTACGGCGGTCCGGGAAGTCAAAAAGTAACGGATAAATGGAATGGTCAGAACTACTGGTGGTTCCAGATGCTGGCCCAAAAAGGATTCCTGGTCGTTTGTGTGGACAACCGGGGGACCGGAGGCCGGGGAGAAACCTTTAAAAAGATGACTTACCTCCAATTGGGCAAATACGAGACCATCGATCAGATAGAAGCTGCGAAATACATCGGCAGCCTGCCGTATGCTGATCCGGACAACATCGGCATCTTTGGCTGGAGTTATGGCGGTTATATGTCTTCGCTCTGCCTCCTGCAAGGTAATGATGTTTTTAAAGCCGCTATTGCCGTAGCCCCGGTAACCAACTGGAAGTGGTATGATTCCGTTTACACGGAACGCTTCATGCGGACACCTCAGGAAAACCCGGATGGCTACCGCAACCATTCTCCCATATATTTTGCCGACAGGCTGAAAGGCGATTATCTCCTCATGCATGGGATGGGGGACGATAACGTTCATTTTCAAAATACCGCGGAAATGGCCAATGCCCTCATTAATGCCAACAAACAGTTCGATACTTATTTCTACCCAAACCGCAATCATGGTATTTACGGAGACAATACCCGTTTGCACCTGTATCAGAAAATGACCGATTTCATTTTAGAAAAATTAAAGCCGAAAAGCACACGAGCTACTAAAAACAGGGGGCCTGTTAAAATCGTACCCAGGGATGAAATGAAGCAAAAGACCAAAGGCACTACTCCCGAAAAAATCGGGGCGCCTTCGAGACCCAAGAAAGTGGACAGGTCGAAGGTGAAGGATAGGTCAGGAGGGTGATGTGGGCAGTAACAGTTGGCAGTATTTTTTTTCCAAGAGACAATGCTGATGGCCGGAGCACGCGAGCAGGCCATCGAAAGGATGATCGCCGATGCTGAACGGCTGGGAGCCGATGCCGTTATCAATGTACGTTTTATGACTTCCAACGTTATGAATACCTTGTCGGAAGTATTGGCATACGGTACAGCAGTGCGGGTTGCTTAGTTGCTGGTTGAATTATTAGGAACCAGTAACAGCGCTCTCCTCCTTCTTCATAACACCTTTTGCCAGGGTGTTAAGGATGAGAAAAATACCCAGGAACAACCCTATTCGGGCGATCATATCTCCCCATTGTGCATAAAAGGTAAGGGTGTTGTTTTTGTGCATTGTTCCCGCAATGGCAATAGGTACTCCATAAGCTGTTTTTTGCAGAATATCGCCACGCTGATTGACAAAGGCAGAAGAACCTGTATTGGCAGACCGGACGATATCCCGGCGGGTTTCAATAGCCCTTAGAGAGGCAAAATGGAGATGTTGGCGGTAGCCGGGCGTATTATCCCACCAGCCGTCATTCGTCATCACGAATATCAATTCTGCGCCATTCCTCGCATAGCCTCCTACGTATTCACCATAAACGGATTCGTAACAGATGGCCGGTCCAACCCGGGCAGCACCGTTATCGAAAATAACGTAGCCTTTTTGAGTAGCCAATCCGGCAGTGGTACCGCCGAGTTGATCCACCAGGGGCTCCAGGAAAAAGAGTATCTTTTTAAAAGGAAAAATCTCAGGTCCGGGCACCAGTTTTGATTTTTTATGCAGGGGTACTACGCTGTTCTTTTGGTTGAGTTCTATTGCCCCATTGTAAACTTCTATATACCGTTCCCTATCCCCTTGCCCGATTTTCCTGGCATTTGGCGATAACGGCTCTCCGTCTTCAAAATTATGGTAGGCATTCACCCCCATGACCACGGTAAGGTTGGGGTAGGATTTCATAAACTCCCGGACTTTATTCAGGCTTCTGTTGCCGTTAAACTCACTATCCTCAATATAATTTTCAAAGCTGGTCTCCGGGAATACCAGATAATCGGTCAGGCTGTCGATTTTTGTCGCAGATAGTTGAAGAAAATGGGCTACCTGTTGTGATTCCGGAACAGTAAATTTTTGAAAATGAGGTTCATAATTAGGCTGTAAAGCAACCACATTGACCGGGTCTCCTTTTTCTTCATAATTAACATACATCACCAGAGAAACTGCAAGTGGCAGAATCAGCAGGGCCATGATCCAGGCCAGGTCTTTTTTCACCACTTCACCTGTTTCGTTATAAGCTTTGATCGTCTTGAATGAAAGAATATTGACGACAAGGATCAACAGGGTACCTCCGAAAACACCGGTATATTCGTACCACTGCACCCACCAGGGTACCTGGGCAAAACTATTGCCGAACGTAAGCCATGGCCAGCTCAGGTCCCAGTTGAAATGCATATATTCGAAACATATCCAGTAGACCACGAGGGCTGCATATCCAAATTTGGGCACTGCTCTTTTGGAGATATGAAAAAGCCAGAAGGCAGTACTCATAAGTGCTGCATTGGCGAGGTTGGCGAATATGCCTGGTGGCAAAGCTGCATTGGCCACCCACCAGGTAGTCAGGATATTGTAAACCAAAAAAGCATTGAAGGCATACCTGAAAACTTTCCATCCCGCTCCCTTTTCCATTGTTTTACTAAAGGCATCCTCTACAAAGAGCAGGGGTACCAGGCCAATAAACATAAACACCGGTACCGGCAACAACCCCGGAAAGCTAATGGCCATCAGCGCTCCTGACAGGGTGGACAATCCACTGTGCCGCCAGTTGTAGATATTGCCGCGCTTTTCCGTGATGAGCGCCCTGAGCAACACTACAATCCCCCAGGAAGCCAGCAAAAAAAACAAAGGACGGTGTCCCCATAATTGTTGCACCCCGTTTAATTGCCACATATCATAGCCTACATACCCCGCCACGAGGATCAACAATACCAATAACAGTACTTTTTTCACAATTATCTTTTAGATTGTGTTAAATTTCCAGGAATTTCAGAAGATTGTCACAAACATCTGTCTTTTGACTTTAACGACAAAATAAAGACGGGCTGTTTACATAAATTTAAAGATAAAAAAAATTCTTATTTTCGGCCTACTTTTGTTATAGTACAGATATATGCAACCAACACCATTAATTTCGGCAGCCCAGGCATTTGTTACGGAACATTTTGAAAAAAACGTCTCTAAAGACTATGTATTTCATTCGATAGAGCATGTCAATGATGTGGTCAAGGCCATTGGGGACATTTCAAGTGCCTATGAACTTTCAGACAAAAAAGTGGAATTATTGCACATCGCTGCCTGGTTTCACGATACGGGATATGACCAGGGTTCCGAAGGACATGAAACCAGAAGCTGCCAGTACGTGGAGAAATTTCTCCGGAAACACAATATACAGGAAGAGGATATCCGGATTGTAACGGGTTGTATTCGGGCAACCCGGATGCCACAAAGTCCCATGAGCAGAATGCAGTCTATTTTATGTGACGCAGACCTTAGTCACCTGGGAAATGCCTTGTATTGGGATCGGTGCGGAAAAGTGAGGCAAGAGCTCCTGCTCACCCGTGATACTGTCATGACGGATATTGAATGGGTTGATTTTGAGCTCAATTTCATGTTGAATCATCACTATCACACCGGTGAAGGGGAACGCCTCTTCGGAGAACAAAAAAGAAAACACGTACGTCAGCTCGAGAAACAAAAACGCCGGTTAAACCCGGGGTTGGCAGCGATTATGATCGAGGAAGACGAACTTACACAGCAGAAAAAAAAGAAAAAAAAGAAAAAGGTGGTGTCTTCCAAAGGCAACATAGAATTAAAGCAAATCAGCCTCGGTCGTGGGGTGGAAACCATGTTCCGTACCGCTTACCGTACCCACGTCAACCTGAGTTCTATCGCCGATAATAAGGCGAATATCATGCTGAGTATCAATGCCATCATCATTTCGATCATCATTTCCAGTCTGGTTCCCCAATTTGGAGAGAACCCCAAACTCATTATGCCCACCGTATTGCTATTGACTGTTTGCCTGAGCGCACTTACGCTGGCGATCCTGGCAACCAGACCCAAGATCACCAAAGGAAAGGTAACCATGGAGGATATCAAATCCCGGAAATCCAACCTTTTATTTTTTGGCAATTTCCACGAGATGCCACTCGAGGATTTTCATTATGGCATGATGGAAATGATCACAGATTCCGATTTCCTGTACAGCTCTATGACCAGAGACCTCTATTTCCTTGGAATAGTGTTGGCAAAAAAATACCGCTTTTTACGATGGTGTTATGGCGTATTCATGTATGGGCTGATCGCAGCAGTAATTATTTTTGCCGTTTCTTTTATGATGAGTTAAAACGCTTATTTAATATTTTTCTGTTCTCCGGCATTGACAAATACCGTATTGCCGATACTGTCAAAACCTTCAAATACCTTAGCTCCCTGGTGTTTTAGCAATTCGTCATTGAATCCGATAAGAGTCAAATCCGCATCAATGGATTTTTCGTTAATAACACCTCTGATGTCGCCGGCTTCCTTACGGAGAATGAATTCAATGTTCTTGGAGGATATGGGTAACTGCCCTGTTTCCACCAGGGTCAGTAACCTGTTCTTTTCTTCATCGGCAGACGCTTCCTGGATAACCGCAAAAATTTTAATATACCCCTTGCGCCAGTCACGGTGTCCCAGGATGATATAGGCCAGTAAGATCATGAGCGTGGCATTTTTAAAGTCCCTTGAAGTGATCCAAAGGTGAATGCTTTGCTTAAGGCCAAAGGACCGTTCGCTGCTGGCCAGGATAACCACATCAAAATCAACGGAGCGAACCAGCTTAAAGTTATCGACAATGTCTTTGAGATTTTCCGGATTATGCTTGGAAAACTCGAGCATCAAAAGGTTGTTGTCTGTTCCTGAAATTCCCGGCAATTGAATAACCTGGGCAATAGCAGATGTATAAGACGGACTGATCAGTGTGTCAATGTAAATATTGCTGGCGCTGGCTTCAGCCATTTGGATCAAACGATTCTGAGCTTTATTCGCTTCTTCTTTGGTGGATTTGGACAGATAACCGTCGATTTTATGAATATAGGTACCAAAACCGTATTTCTGACATATCCATCGTAAAAAATCAAAAGCCGCCAATCTATCAAAAGAGTGCTCCGAGATACAGACAACAGAAGGTCTCCAACTGGCGGTTTGTTCTTTTTCCGTCTTCTGCAAAAACACCTGTAACTGGCGACTGATCTGGAAAATTACTCCCTGAAAAATAATAGCAAGGTTCTTCTTATCAGGATTGAAATAACTCACGGCGACGTAAGTGATTGTCATAAAAGTCAAAGCCAGGATGGCATAACCTGCATTCATGAAAAACATGAGACCAAAACAAGCAATCGCCCCAAAAAGCGACAAATACCAACGGGATTTGAAGGTAGGCCTGTAGGAAGGGTCGGCCGCAAAGTGTTGCAGAAACGAAATCAGGCATAGAGAACCGTAAGTAACCATGAAGAACATGGAAATAATCCCCGCCACAGCATTCAACCCACCGATCAGCACAAAAACAAAAGCAACAGCAACGGTGATCAGCGTCGCATTAAAGGGATCATCCCCTTTGCCTCTACCCCTGGACAACCAGATATTTAACCGGTTAGAAGGGATCAAATGATCCCGTGCAATGGCCTGTAATGTCCTGGGCGCTACCATGATGGATCCCAGGGCAGAGGAAATGGTAGCCGCCGCAAGCCCAACAGGAATCAACCACCAGCCCTGCCACGCTATTTTGGCCATGATCAATTGATCTGTATCTATTAGATCTGCGGGACTGGCACTCACACTCAATTTATAGGCTATGAAAAAATAGATCACCATCCCTGAAATGGTTCCGGCAAGTGTTCCAATAGGTATAGATCGCCCTGGTTTTTCAAGATCCCCGGAAAGGCCTACTCCGGCAGTCATTCCCGTAAAGGCAGGAAAAATAACGGCAAAAACAATAAAAAAGCCCTCTGAAATCCCCCCTGAATCCGCCACGCTGAGAAAAGGATCAAAACTATGTGTGCCACTATAATCCGTTTGACCGACAAAAAAGGCGACCAGGGCAAAAAATAAAATAGTAACCACTATATAAAGGGTTTTCACGCCCAGGTCAGCACCTTTGTAAAGCACAATCGCTGTCAAAAGAAATAAAGCAGGAATACTGACCGTCTGTTTCAAGGAAAGCAGGTATGCAATTGAGGGATGAAATTCATAGTTAGCCAACAGGTAATCAAACAGGGAACTGAAGGCTTCTGAAAAAGCGATTATATAAAAGGCCACACTAATGGCCTGTGAAAAATACAGGGCGATGCCAATGGACGAACCAATCACCAAACCAAATGACCTGGAAATAATATAATACTCACCTCCCCCTTCTACTTTTTGGTTAGTGGCTATTTCCGCAATTGCCATGGCAGTCGGAATGGTTACTGCATGGCCGATCAATATAATTGCGAGGGTTCCAATAAATCCGACGTTACCAACGGACCAACCAAAACGAAGAAACATCACTGCTCCCAAAATGGTGGAAATCGCCGTAAAAAAAACAGGCGCAGTTCCGAACTTTCTCTGTTGGCTTATAATAGTATTGGTACTCATATGGCATTTATGGTATTTATCAGGCAATATATAGTATTAATCACAAAGTAGAAAAGGATTAGACTTATTGATAAAGAAAAATACCAGATGTTTCGAGGGAGTGAATTGTCCTGTTTAAACATAAATGATCCGGGGACCTGTTTTTCGTACGAAACAAAATTTAAGCTTAGGCTAAGCTGCGAGAAGTAAAATTGTCAAACTAACCAATTCCATCAACTCCGGACAACAACATAAGACATCTTAACTTAGGGTGGAAAATTAATGGCTTTGTTGATTAAAATCCTGGTAATCATAATTTTACAGCCACAATAAAAACGAATTGACGGGAATTTACACCGCCCGCCTTCTGTTGGGACAGCAGGCAGGCGGTGCACATCAATATTTAGATAAAAAAGAATAGATAAGCCATTAATTATCAATGACTTATGTAATATTTTCCCCAAATAAATCCATCGATAAAATTCGGGATATCTCTTGTTGTATTTTGAGAAGCTTAAAGGCTTCTCTATTGTTTACCGGGTAAACAGTTTATTTTCTGCGATGGCCTCCAGTACGGTTGCTACCTCCTTTGGATTTGTAACTACTGCCGTTTCTGTTGGATCTGCCAGAAGAACGGCTCGACTGCCTGTTACCGGTACGACCGCCGGAGCTGGTGCGTTTATTTCCTGTAGAACCTTTTTTGTTCAAATAGCTTGACAAACCGTCAATAGGGATTTCCGGAGGAATACTCAACTTACCCCCTGAAAGGGACTCCAGGTCCGATTTGATCACTTCATCACTCACGAAAAGGTCTTTATTCCAGGTCATGAATGCAAGTTTCATATAGGAACCGATCACAGCTACAAATCCGTCTCTCTTAGGACCTTCCTCCATGGAAAGAGCCTTGTCGATCAACTCCTGGACATTTTGTCCATAGTGTCTGAATTTAGCGGTGGATTTTGAATATCCGATGCGATCAGGTATTTTCCTTTCGTCGCGCTGAGTAGGTCTTTCCCCGGTCGGGGGATCCACTTCGATTTCATACCTGGCAATACGGAAGAAATGTTTCCACAATTTTTCGTCGTAATCTTCCAGGGCCCGGCTTTGAGGGTTCATTTGCATCATCAAACGAGTGATTCTTTCTGCAAATTTTTGTTTTTCTTCAGGATCCTGTATGGTCTTGGCATAGTTGATCAAATTCTGGACATGCCTCCCATATTCGGGGATAATGAGGTTTTCTCTACTGGAGTTATACTCCAAATCTATCTCTTTCATTATAAAAAATTATCTGATGGGAAAGGTGAACTGCTGGTCAGTCTTGTTCCCCGAAAATTAGTCAAAATTTACTCTACGGTTACGGATTTCGCCAAATTCCTTGGCTGATCCACATTGCAACCCCTTATCACGGCGATGTGATAAGAAAGCAACTGCAAAGGAATAACCGATAATAATGGTGTTAAAGGTTCTAGGGTATCAGGAATTTCAATGGTATGATCAGCTATCTTACTGATGATCTCATCTCCTTCGGTTACAATGGCTACGACGTAACCTTTCCTGGCTTTCACTTCCTGTATATTGGTAACGATTTTTTCGTAGGCGCTCTTGTTGGTTGCGATTACAAAAACCGGCATTTGCTCATCTATCAGGGCGATAGGCCCGTGTTTCATTTCTGCTGCCGGATAGCCTTCAGCGTGAATATACGATATTTCTTTCAATTTCAATGCACCTTCCAGGGCAACAGGGAAATTATAGCCTCTGCCGAGATAAAGGGCATTTTGCCTGTCTTTTATTTCTGAGGCTATATAATGAATGTGTTTATCACTATCATCGAGGACTCTGGCTATTTTTCCCGGGATTTTTTCGAGCTCTTGTAATAATTGGGTAAAATAAGTTTTGTCGATGGTTCCTCTTTTTTGGGCGACAACCAGAGCCATAAGGGTGAGCAAGGTCACCTGCCCTGTAAAAGCCTTTGTGGAGGCAACACCTATTTCCGGGCCGGCGTGTATATAGGAACCCGCATCAGTGAGCCGGGCTATGGAAGACCCTACCACATTAACAATCCCTAATGTCAGTGCGCCTTTTTCTTTGGCCAACCCGAGTGCAGCAAGGGTATCGGCTGTTTCCCCGGACTGCGAAATGGCGATCACAACATCTTTATCCGTGATGATCGGGTTGCGGTACCTCAATTCAGAGGCATACTCTACTTCTACCGGCATTCTGGCTAATTCTTCAAATAAATATTCTCCAATCAGGCCGGAGTGCCAGGATGTCCCGCAAGCAGCAATGATGATCCGTTGGGCACTGGCTACCCGGTCGATACAATCCTCAATCCCCCCCAGCTTTATCCAGCTATCCACTGCACTGATTCGTCCCCGCATACCATCGGCAACGGTTTTGGGTTGTTCATGAATCTCTTTGAGCATGAAGTGATCATAGCCCCCTTTTTCAAGGGCTTCGATCTGCATATCCAATTCATGCACTGAAGGCTGCTGTATTTCATTATCTTCAATGCTTTTTATTTCCAAATCCCCCCCTTTGGTAATGACTGCGATTTCCTCTTCTCCCAGATAAACCACTTTATTGGTGTATTCCACTAAGGGAGTCGCATCGGAAGCAACAAAAAAGTCTTCATTTTTTCCGATACCGATCACCAATGGACTACTTTTTTTGGCTGCGACCAATTTGTTCGGGTCATTTTTATCCAGCACCACAATGGCATAGGCACCGACCACTCTTTGTAAAGCAATACGCACCGCTTCCTCCAGACTAAGATCACCGCGCTTTTGAAATTCCTCGATCAGATGTACCAATACCTCTGTATCCGTTTCCGATACAAATTGATGCCCTTCCTTTTCAAGCGCTGATTTTAAAGAAGCGTAATTTTCGATGATGCCATTATGCACCAACACGAGATTTCCATTTCCGGAAGGGTGAGGGTGAGCATTTACATCATTTGGCTCACCATGGGTTGCCCAGCGGGTATGTCCGATACCTACAGTAGCATTAACCGATTTCCCCTGGATGAAATCTTCCAGGGACGAAACCTTACCTTGTTTTTTGTAAATATTGACCCCGCCATTCATTAAGGCTACACCGGCACTGTCATATCCACGGTATTCAAGTCTTTTCAGTCCCTTGATCAAGACGGGGAAAGCCTGCATTTCTCCGAGGTAGGCAACAATTCCACACATGATTTAGAGTGTTTTGACAGGTAAAGCTTACGCCATCACCTTTGTTAAGATATTCGGGTGTCGGTATTAAGGCAACGCTGGAATTACCAAAAAGATTTTATTGTTTGGTAAAATACAAATTTATTTTTGCAGGATATTGTTCATGAGAGCCCCCATAAACAGCGGTTTGTCCATAAGTAAATGCCCTCCTGTAGGTGGTCAAATACAAGGTCGAAGGTTCCAGTCCATCGATCATATCCTGCATATAGTTGGAAATGTTGAGCACATATCTGTCAGGTTCACCATCAGCGCCCTCGACAATAGCCCCTCCAAACTCCGCATCCAGATCCGAAGCCTGAGATACATCGGCGATAACTTCCAGGTCTCCGTCCTCATTTAATTTGGAAATGATGATCCTTCCAACCGGAGCATTGGCATCGTAATCGATGCCCGGCAACTCCGCCAGAGTGAGTACTAATTCTGCCTTATTGACAATGAGCCCCTGACTTTGGGTTACATAAGGCAGTTCTATTTTGGTATATAAACCTTCCATACCTTGCATAAAGGCTAAGGTGTCGGCATCTGTTTTATCAATAAATGGCTCCACCGGAGCTGCAAAATGATCATTCTGCAAAGTGGAAGCCCGCATCCTGTAAGCATTAAACGGGAACCTGTACTGATCGGGCCCCTCTTCCCCGCTGACTGGAGAATAATATAAATACAACCCGGCCACGGCATCACTTCCCGATACAATCATATCAAGAGAGATGAGTCCGTTATTTTCAGATACAGGTTCTATGCCAAAACCCGGGAAAAACGCTACAAAAGAACTGTCCGAATCAAAAACCGTGGAATCCGCATCCATAATCCGCTGGCCAAGACTATTAGGCAGCGTTAAGCGGAAATGAGGAAAAGTAATGGTATCTATACCTGTTCCTGAATAATCAAAAACGGTCAGGCTGTCAATGCTTGGCCTAATCTCAAGAATGGTTTCTCCGGGGCTACCGATACCATCAGGATCTGTAATAAACTCCTGATTGGAAAATAATTCTGCCACAGGATTCCTGTAATCCAACAATTGGGAAACCTTCACAACAAAAGGATCACCGCCATAAACATTGCCGTAAAAATAATTGGAGTCAAGCGCCATTACCAAGACGGTTGAATCCAGGACCATATCTTCAAAATCCGGCCTTAAAACCGTTAGTCCGGAAGCTGTTCGTCTCATACCAACCTGTCCGAAAAAGGAAGCCGTAGAACGACCAAAGAAAGGATCATTATAATTACCAAAAAGATAACCATCCTGGAAATTCAAATATTGGTAAGTCCTCACAGAGTCTCCCTTAATGGTGGTAGTTCTGACGGTAAGGGTATCTGTAAACCCAACTTCGATGAGGTCTTCATCAAGCAATTCTGAACCGATCTCGGTAGGATCGATACAGGCAGGCATTAAAAGCAACATCAGAGCGATGGAAAATGCAACAGCAAAGTAATATTTCATTGATAACCAATTAAGCGCACCCGGTGACAACGTCACCTGGGGTCAAGCACGTCAAAAAATGATAATGACAAAAATGTCACTACAATAAAAGTTGAAAAAATGTGGGAATAATTTTGCCTCAAATTCACCCTTCCACCTCTTGCTCTGTGAGCAGTTTATTGTAAAAATCAATATAATCTGCCAGGTAATCTTCTCCTGGTTCGAGAACCGGCTGACTGATATTCCCGATAATTGTCTTAACAATATCTGTCATTGCATCATTGCCAATGATAACGCCATCCGAAGACAGTACAGCTCCCTGGGTCAAAGCTACCTTTGATCCGTTTTTATAAGCTTCCATGTCTTTTTGTTCGAGGTTATTGATGGTAGCTTTTTCAAAAAAGCTTTTATCAAAAGTCTCAGAAACATGGTCGTTATAAGCTGAATAAATCACCTTTGAATGCTGGAACAACGGTTCCGTTTTATAGGCTTCCTTGATAAACAAAGGAATGAGACTGGTCATCCAGCCATGGCAGTGGATAATGTCAGGTGGCCAACCGAATTTTTTGACCGTTTCAATGACTCCCTTACAAAAGAAAACCATTCTGTCCATATTATCCTCAAAGGGCTTACCATCCTCATCTTCAAACATGGCTTTGCGTTTGAAAAAATCTTCATTATCGAGAAAGTATACCTGTATCCTGGCTTCGGGCAAAGAAGCTACTTTTATGATCAATGGATAATCGTCGTCATCTACAATAATATTCATTCCAGACAAACGAACAACTTCGTGAAGGCGATGTCTTCTTTCGTTGATAACACCGAAACGAGGCATCAACAATCGAATCTCCATTCCTTTTTCATGGGCGTATTGGGGTAGTTTTCTGGCTATTTCACTTACTTCAGAGAGCGCGGTATATGGCTGCATCTCCTGGGTAACAATCAACACTTTCTTTTTACTCATTTCAATCTAATATTTTTTGCGATAACCTGATTCCCCCCTAAAATATAAGGGTCTAATCGCATTAAATCCTCATCCTTAAGCGAATAAGGGCACAAAATTAGCAAAAAATGGTGACTTTTTCATATTTCTTACTTCCATAATTAGCTGACAAGAAAAATAACTATATTTGGCCGAAATTTTGACCACCCGTTAAGACATTGCTAAAACAAGACTTCGAGGGATATGTTTATTATTAAGAAAACAGCCGATCTGAAATCGTTTTTGAAGCGAAGAAACATTGCCAATCGCGATGTAGGGTTTGTACCCACCATGGGTGCCTTACACGAAGGTCATCTGTCCTTGATCCGTATGTCAAAAGCAAGCAACAGCCTTTGCATTTGCAGCATTTTCGTCAATCCCACTCAATTCAACCAGGCATCAGACCTGGAAAAATATCCCAGAACTACGAGTAGAGACATTACCTTGCTGGCAAAGGTTGGTTGTGATATTCTTTTTTTACCGGATAAAGAAGAAATCTATCCGCCGGGACTGAACACGACCGTGGACATACCCCTCAACGGCCTGGATACCGTTATGGAAGGTGAATTCCGGCCCGGCCATTTTGCGGGTGTTATGCAGGTAGTTAAAAGATTGCTGGATATTACCGAACCGGACAGCCTTTACATGGGCCAAAAGGATTTTCAGCAATTTTCCATTATCAAACACATGATCAACACTCTTTCCCTGCCGGTTGAACTGGTCATGGCTCCAACCATCAGAGCCCAAAACGGATTGGCAAAAAGTTCGCGCAATGAACGGTTGACCGCTGAGCAAAGAGACAAGGCAGGTATTATCCATCAAACACTGCTGGAGGCCAAATCAGCACTGGGGGATCAAACCATTGAAAGTATCAGGAACCGGGCCTTAAAAAAACTCAGTATTCCTGGTTTTAAACCCGAATATTTCGATATTGTAGACGGAAATTCGCTGCTTCCCGTTAAAGATGAGGAAGCATCCGAATGGATAGTGGCCTGCACAGCCGTCTGGGCAGGAAATGTCCGGTTGATAGACAATTTGATCCTGAAGGGAGATTGAGGATTGTCGATTGGGCGTTTATCCGACAACATTTTCCGATAGTGCATTGGGATGGTTCCGGGGGATCAGGTACTGGGAGCAAAAAAATCAAAATACTTTGAAAAAGCAATTAATCAATATTTTAAAGTTTACTTTATTCCTGGGAATTGGCCTGGTCATTCTGTTTTTGGTTTACCGGCATCAGAATGCAGCGTATATGGCGGAATGTGGATTGAGGGGAATTCCGGAAGCAGAATGCAGTCTGCTCGATAAGGTAATTACAGATTTTAAAGGAGCCAATTACTTTTGGATATTGCTGGTACTGATGGCCTTCACGGTCAGTAATATCAGCAGAGCCATCCGGTGGAATATGTTGCTGGCTCCTTTGGGATATAAACCCCGCCTCATCAATTCTTTCCTGGCTGTGGTATTGGGCTACTTTGCGAACCTTGGATTTCCCCGAATGGGAGAAATCATAAGACCTGCCACCATTTCACGGTACGAAAAGGTTCCACTGGAAAGTGCCATTGGTACCATTGTTACCGACCGGATTATCGATGTCATCAGCATCCTGCTGCTGACGGCCGTAGTGCTCCTGCTGGAGTTCGATAACATCTGGGCTTTCCTGCTGGAAAACGCCGACTTGGGAGACAAACTGGGTACCTTAAAAACACTTGGTTTATACTTCCTGATATTTTTGGCGGTGGTGGGCGTTGTGTCTCTTATCTTCCGAAAAAAAATGATACAAAGCCCTTTATACCAAAAAATGAAAGATATTGCCCTTGGTTTCTGGGAGGGAATTTTGAGCATAAGAAAAGTAAAGCGCATTGGGCTTTTTCTTTTTCACAGCATCAATATATGGTTTATGTACTTCCTGATGACATGGATGTGCTTTTTTGCCTATGAACCGACCTCCCACTTAAGCATGGTGGCCGGGTTGGTGGTTTTTGTTTTTGGCGGCTGGGGGGTTGTGATTCCTTCTCCCGGAGGCATGGGTACGTATCATTTTCTGGTCATCGCGGCGCTGGCGATTTACGGAATCAACGGAGATGATGCTTTCTCGTTTGCCAACATCGCCTTTTTCTCCATTCAATTGGGGGTCAATATTTTCATAGGAATGCTGGCACTAATCCTGCTGCCCATTATCAACAAGGACAATACAGCCTCCGGAAAAATTGTTCAACAACAGGCCTGATATTATGATTGACCTCATCAAATCTAAAATCCAATCGTGGGAAACCATTAAAGGCACCGTGGCTGAATGGAAAAAGGCGGGTCACAAGGTCGTTTTCACCAATGGCTGTTTCGACATTTTGCACTATGGCCATGTCCACTACCTGGCACAAGCCCGAGCCCTGGGCGACAAACTGGTCATCGGCCTCAACAGCAAAGCATCTGTAAGCAGGTTAAAAGGGCCGAACCGCCCTATCAATGACGACGAAACCCGGCAGTACCTGATGGCCTCTTTGCAATTTGTAGATGCCGTAGTGGTCTTTGAAGAAGATACCCCGCTCAATCTTATCTCCCTGGTAAAACCGGACATCCTGGTCAAGGGAGGGGACTACACCATGGAAACAATTGTAGGGGCTGATATCGTTATAAATAACGGTGGCGAAGTAAAATGCCTGGATTTCGTAAAAGGATATTCAACAACTTCGATTGAAGAAAAGCTGAGAAATGGGGATTAGGATGGTGGATGATGAATGGAAAATTAAAAAGCCAGTCGCGCAGCGACCTAATACCGACAACAGGTGACCAGCAGCCCGGAGCGTACAGCGCAGGGCAGCGAGGGACGAGCAGGACAAGGGATAGAAGCACAGCGGATAGCCCGGTGCCGGGAGAAACGACGGCATGGCCCCAATCATTGAAAAAGATAATCATTAACCTGAGTTGCGGTTTACCGGTTTCAAGTTACTGGTTTATACACCTACATTGAAAATATTTTTTTACTAGATTACTTGTTTCTTTAACCAGTACCTTGAATTAATTAACAGACCATATGCGGATAAAAGAATTAACGGATTATTTGGAGCGTATCGCCCCTTTGCACTACCAGGAGGGCTACGACAATGCCGGGTTGATATGCGGCAGCTGGGACACGGAGATCAGCGGCGTATTGATCACGCTGGATTCGACAGAGCAAGTTGTGGACGAAGCCATCAACAAAGGATGTAATCTTATTATAGCGCATCACCCTATTGTTTTCAAAGGGTTGAAAAGATTCAACGGTAGTAATTATGTGGAGCGGACAGTGATCAAGGCTTTAAAGAACGATGTTGCCATTTACGCCATTCACACCAATCTCGACAATGTTTTCATCAAGGGGGTTAATGAAAAAATCGCTGAAAAACTGGGGTTGTTGCATACGGATATCCTGGCCCCAAAACCGGGTGTGGTGAATCCGGATCAGCCCATCGGAGCAGGAATTATTGGTACACTTGCTGAACCCACGGACGAGATGACTTTCCTGAAACACCTGAAAACGACCATGCAGACCGGCTGTGTACGTTATACGCCCCTGCGTGGAAAGGCTGTTGAAAAGGTGGCGGTTTGTGGTGGATCGGGCAGTTTTTTGCTCCCCTCGGCCATCGAGGCTGGTGCCGATATTTTTATTACCGGTGACTTTAAATACCATGAATTTTTCGACGCGGAAGGTAAACTGATCATTGCCGATATCGGACACTTTGAGAGTGAACAGTTTACAATTGAGCTTTTGTTTGAAATTATATCAGAGAAATTTAGTAATTTTGCACTCCATTGCACAGAAGTGGCAACAAATCCGGTTAAATATCTGTAGAATCTGATAATAATATTGATAAAAAAATGGCAGAAATAACAATAGCTGATAAGCTCAAACAACTTTATGAGCTGCAAATAGTAGACTCCCAAATAGACAAAATTGAGGTATTGAAAGGGGAGCTTCCCATAGAAGTGAGTGATCTGGAAGATGAGATTACTGGTCTTGAAACCCGTGTCAACAGACTCGAGGGACAGAAGCAGGACCTGGTAGATCAGGTTTCCAAACACGAAGCCAACATTAAAGAAGCCCAGGCTTTGATCGAAAAGTACGGCCAGCAGATGGATAACGTAAAAAACAATCGTGAGTTTGAGGCGCTGACCAAAGAACTGGAACTTCAAAAGCTGGAAATCCAGCTCTCCGAAAAGAAAATCCGTCAAACCAAAGTTGAGATCGACAATAAATCAGCTACTCTCGATGCTACTATTGAGCGTAAGGAAAAAAAGGAAGCTGATCTCAACACCAAAAAGGTAGAACTGGAAGAGATCATTGAAAAAACAATGACGGACGAGGAAAAACTCAAACGCAAATCCGAGCGCCTAAAGAAAAAGGTCGAAGATTGGCTGTTGAAGGCCTATGAAAAGATCCGCCATTCCTACCGCAACGGACTGGCTGTTGTACAGGTAGAACGTGATTCCTGCGGAGGTTGTTTTAACCAAATCCCACCGCAGCTTCAATTGGAGTTGGCGCAACGCACCAAAATCATCGCCTGTGAACACTGCGGTCGGATCCTCGTGGATGATTACATCCTGGACGTGGGTAAGAAATCAAAAGAAATCGAAGAAGTTGAAGAAGTTGAAGATTAAAAAATAGCGCGTTTTAAGCGCTTGTCCAAATTTCAATCTTCTGAAAATCATTTATTTAATTTTGATGGTAAATTCACACCGAAGCTTAGGATAGATGGAGGAACGGACTATTGGAAGAGATCTCTACAGTTCCGGTAATCCACCTTTCCATTTCCTCCGGTTTTCCGGAAGGTTTAGCATTAAATACTGTTTTCAGGGAATTAATTGAATGAAATTTCAGACATACGCTTAAGAAAAAAGCTCCGTTTTATACGGGGCTTTTTTTTTGTGCGTTTAGTCTTCCAGGAACTTCCCAAACCGATCAGGCGTACCATTTAACCTGAGTTACGAGTTACGGGTTCAGGTACTGGCTCAGGCTGCCTCAAAAATGCAATTCTTGATGGGGAAACTCTGGGAAATTTGAGGGATCTTACTCAAAAAGAAGTCAAACAGAAACAAGTAACGTGTAACCGGAACTTACACTATTTATGAGCAAACAAATACTTATCATATTATTTCTGATGCCTGCCTTTTGCGTTGTGGCGCAAAGCCATTTTACCTTTTCCTCCGACATCCGAAAGATTTACGATAAAACCCTCAGCCTCAGAATCACCGAGGCCCGCAACCTCATCAATCAAACAAAATCCCGCGAACCAAACAATCTGTTGCTCTACCTGGTAGAAGATTATGCCGATTTTTTCACCGTCTTCATCCATGAAGACTATGAAGAATTCAAAGCTTTTTTGCCGCAAAAAGATGCGCGTATTCAGGCTGTCAGGAAAGGAGACGAAAACTCCCCTTACCTGCTTTACAGTGAAGCCGATATTCGTTTGCACTGGGCATTGCTTCATCTCAGGTTTGAAGAATACTTTTCTGCATTCACCGAGGTCAATAAAGCCTTTAAGTTATTGAAAAAAAACCGGGAGCGATTTCCCGGTTTCATGCCCAACCTGAAAGACCTGGGCATTTTACATGCGGCCGTAGGTACTATTCCGGATAATTACCGCTGGGGAGTAGAACTGCTGACAAGTCTGGAGGGCACCATCAACCAGGGGCAGGAAGAAATTGAGGAAGTCCTTGAATTTGCCAGGGATAATGACTTTGTCTTTGAAGCAGAAACCAGCAGGTACTCTATGCCTTTATGCTGCTGCACCTCGGCAATGAAAAAGGAAAAGCCTGGGAGACCATTACCACGGGCGGTTTACAGCCGCAATCCAATCCCCTACATTGTTTTGTGGTGGCCAACCTGGCCATGCGTACCGGCAGAAATGACGAGGCTATCCGGATTCTGGAACAAAGACCGCAAAGCCGTGCTTTTTTGCCCCTTCCCTACCTGGAATTCATGCTCGGCCTGGCCAAACTGAGGCGATTAGACTCAGATGCCGCTCAATACTTCCAGCAATATCTGAACAAATTTCAGGGTAGACACTTTATTAAGGAAGCGTGGCAAAAAAAAGCATGGTCTTCCCTTATTTCAGGAGAGGAAAATGCTTATCGATCTGAGATGAAAAAGTGCTTAACAGAGGGCCATGCAACATCGGGCAGCGATAAAAATGCCCTGAAAGAAGCGCAAAGCGGAAGGGTTCCTGATATGCGTTTGCTAAAAGCAAGATTGCTCTTTGACGGGGGATACTATCACAAAGCCCACGATTTGTTGTCGGGTTTCCAGGCTGATGACTTTAAGGACAAATACCAACAACTGGAATTTAATTACCGGCTGGGACGTATTCTCCAGGGACTGGAAAGATACCCCGAAGCCATTCAATATTATTCCCGAACCATCGATTCCGGTATGGATGAACCCTGGTTCTTTGCCTGCAACGCCGCCCTGCAAACGGGGATCATCCATGAATCTTCCGGGAAAAAACAGGCGGCCACCAAAGCTTACAAAACATGCCTGTCCATTAATCCCGATGAATACCGCACCGGTCTGCACCAGCAAGCCAAAGCAGGGTTGGTCAGGCTTGGGGAGTAGTGCGCTTACAGAAGGCTGAGAGACTGTTCGAAACGAGGATCAACCCAATTTCCAAACACCCTCTTTTGCCCTTCATCCTGTAGCGTAAATAAATTTTATCGATTCACCGGCTTTTGTATATCAGCAACAAACTCCCGTATGGGATCGACCTATACAAAAACCATTACATTGGCGGCTCAAAAAAAATCGTAAATTCGCAATAGCTAATCCCAAAATCCTTCATGCACCTGCCTTACTGAGCCTGCGATCACCAGGCAGGTCCGTGGCTAGTTAATCTAATGCATTAATCATCAATCATGACCTTAAACGCCATCATCGTCGAGGACGAAAAAGTCAGCCAGGAAATTTTGGAAAATTACCTCCTCAAATACTGTCCTAAGGTAAAAGTAAAAGCTATTGCTGCCAACATATCAGAAGCCAAATCCGCACTCGATGCTCATGAATGTGACATCCTGTTCCTGGATGTCGAAATGCCCTACGGTAATGCCTTTGACTTGCTGGATCAAATCGAGACCCCTTCCTTCCAGACGGTATTCGTCACCGCCTACCAGCAATATGCCATCGAAGCCCTCAACGCCCATGCCGCCTATTACCTGCTCAAGCCCATTTCCATAGACGAACTGATCAAGGCCGTCAATTACGTCGAGGAGATCATCAGCCGGGAACTCTCCTTGCAGGAACAGATCACAAGCCCGAAGATCCAACCCGTGGAAGGCAAAATAACCATTGGAACTCAAGAGGGCTTTGAAGTACTGGAACCCAAAAATATCCTCTACTGCAAAGCTGATGACAATTACACGGAAATCTTCCTGCCCGGGGATAAAAAAATCGCCAGCAAAACCCTCAAATTTTTCGAAAAAGCCCTGGAGAGCTATGGCTTCGCCCGCATCCACAAATCCTACCTCGTCAACGTCAATCACATCACCAAATACAGAAAAGGTAAAGGCGGCAGCGTCATCCTCTCGGATGAAACAGAAATCATGGTTGCCCCGGCAAGGAAAAAAGCACTCCTGGATTTTTTTAATGGATAAGCCTGTTTGCTGGTTAAGGAATACTATTTTTTGAAAACAGTATTCCTGGTTGGACAAAAACCGGATACTGCTACTGAAAACTGCGGTCCGAAGATTACTCCCCCCTCCTGCGCTTCTCCACCATTTTGACATACCGCAAAAACACCCCCCATGCCATAATTCCACTGACGATAAGCCCTTCCCTGCCATCCAGAAAGCCTTTTTGGATAACGTAATGTTTGAAAAATCTGAAAACCGGCTTGATGAATAAATGGAAGAAAGTAACCCTTGGTGTTTTGGCAGCATGATCGTCCGCGGACCAATCAGCATACCGCCGCATTTTGTCCAGGAAGTGATCGACACTTTTGTAGGTATAGTGATTCATTTTGTTTTTAAGCTGACTCACCCGGAGACCATCCGTAATGATTTCTTCATGGACCTGCTTATTATCATAACGGCAACTTCGTCGAAAAAACCGAACCACCTTATCACCCTGCCAGCCGCTGTATCGGATTTTTTTGCCCAGGAAATGATTTTGCCGGCCAATCCAGAAAGCATCCATGTCTATCGCATCTTTCGCCAGCCAGGATTGGATTTCCGATGTCAGTTCAGGCGTCAGACGCTCATCTGCATCGAGCAATAAAACCCATTCGTTTTGGGCCTGGGGAATCACCCAGTTCTTTTGCGCCGCCGGACCTTCATATTCATGTTCAAGCACCGTAGCGCCCTTAGCGCGGGCAATGGCCACCGTATCATCGGTACTGAAAGAATCCACCACAAGTATCTCCGCTGCCCATTGAACATTATCCAAAAGGTCACCTATATTATCCGATTCATTATTGGTGGGAATGATGACGGTCAGTGGTTGCATGGTCAGATTTTCTTGGCGTAAGCAATAAAATAATGATTCAGCAGATTTTCTTTATTGTATCGCATGGGCAGCCCCGTCACCTCATCGATCACCGAACCACCGGCTTCTTCCAGCACGATCTGAGCCGGGGCAATATCCCATTCCATGGTAGGCCCCAGACGAGGGTAAAGTTCGGCCTCCCCTTTTGCCAGCAGCATCAACTTTAAAGCACTGCCTACAGGTACCAGCCGGGGTGAATTCAATTGATTCAAGTACTCTTTTGTCGGACCGGTAATATGCGACCGGCTGCAAACAACCTTGAGACCGGGATCTTCCAGTTCAAATGCAAGATCCAGCTTTAAAGGCACCACCTCTCCTCCTTTTTCAGCAAAAGCACCCTGCCCCTTGATCGCCCAATACATTTCTCCCAAAGCAGGAACACCAACCACGCCCAACACTGCCTCGGTCTTATGGATCAGGGCAATATTAACCGTAAAATCACCATTCCTTTTGATAAATTCCCGGGTACCATCCAAAGGATCGACAAGCCAGTAATATTCGTATTGTTTCCGCTCTTCATAGGGAATTTCTTTTTGCTCTTCGGAAAGGATTGGCCAGGACGTTCCCAGGGCCTCCAGTTGTTCGCAAATAATAGCATTCGAAGCCTTGTCCGCTTTGGTCACCGGAGAATCATCCTGTTTCTGTTCCACTCCAAAATCAGTCTCATGTTCATATATCTTCATGATCGCATCCCCGGCTTTGTAAGCGATTTTAAGCACCTCAGGGATCAATTCATTAAGCTCACCGTACATTTGTGTGTATTATTTTGACGTAAAGATAATTTACTTTGGGATTAAAGTATATTTGTGATTGGCTAATTGAAGGTATCCTAAAGGGAGGTTAATCAGGGTCCCTGCCGTACATAAATGTCGGCACCGGGCTATCCGCTAAAGCTCCTATCCCTGGTACTGCTCGCAACTGCGCCGGCCTTCGCTATACGCTCCGGCACAAATGGACTTACCCTATTCGGATACTTGCACTAAAATTGAACAACATGGCTAAAATTCTCGTCACCGGCGGTTGTGGTTATATCGGCAGTCACACCATTGCCGATCTCATCGACCATGGATTTGAAGTGGTTTGCGTTGATAATCTTTGCAACTCCTCTGAAGCTGCCCTCGCAGGCATTTACGAACTGACGGGTATCAGGATACAGAACTATCCAATCAACCTCGTCGATCTTGAAGCTACCAGAAAAATATTTCTTGATCACCCTGACATTACCGGTATCATCCATTTTGCCGCGCTCAAACTGGTGGGGGAATCTGTTGAAAAGCCACTGCTGTATTTCCACAACAACATCAATAGCCTGCTCAGCATCCTGCAATGTATGGATGAATTTGGGGTGGGCAACCTGATCTTTTCGTCCTCCTGTTCCGTTTACGGAAACGCCACCGCTTTACCGGTTACGGAAGACACCCCGCTTCAGGAAGCTGAAAGCCCTTACGCCCGGACCAAGCAGATTGGGGAAAATATCATTCGTGATTATCTGAACAATCGACAGGATCAAAAATCTATTCTCCTGCGTTATTTCAACCCCGCCGGCGCCCATGAAAGCAACCTCATCGGTGAGTCGCCAACAGTGCCACCATCCAACCTCGTTCCCGTTATCACAGAAACAGCCATCGGCAAACGGGAGAAGGTAATCATCTTCGGAGAAGACTACGACACCCGCGACGGCAGCTGCATCCGGGATTATATCCATGTTATGGACCTGGCCAATGCACATACCAAAGCCCTGCAATACCTGTTGAAAAATCAGAATACGGACAATTGCGAAGTATTTAACCTGGGCATCGGTGAAGGGGTGAGCGTGCTGGAAGCCGTCAATGCATTTCTCGAAGCTACAGGTCAGGCGCTCAACTATGAAATTGGCCCTCGAAGGCCAGGGGATGTGGTGGCCATTTATGCGGATTATACCAAAGCCGCCAAACTACTGCATTGGCAGCCTGACCGGAATATTCATGACATCATGAAAACTGCCTGGGAATGGGAGAAAAAGCGAATGAAAAAGCAATAATTGACAACCAATCTCAAAATACTGTTTTTCCAAAAAAAAATAGTCTTACTGCCTATCAGGCAGATTTCAAAACAACTAAAATCTATTTTTTTTATTCTTTTATCGAGTATTTAAAACAATTAAGTACCCAAATAGCGTTATTCGTATTAAAATAAATCAGAAAATTATGTTCAAAAAATTATTCTTTTTACTCGTATTGACGAGTACCACTATCTTAGTGAATGCACAGACTGTCGAGGAAATCCTCAACAACTACTTTGAGAACACCGGCGGTCTGGAAAAATGGCAGAGCCTCGAAACCCAGAAAATGGAAGGCAAAATTTTCGTACAGGGCATGGAATTGCCAGGAACGATGACTTTTGCAAAACCTAACAAAAACCGTCAGGAATTTTCCGTTCAGGGGATGGATATCGTACAGGCTTATGATGGAGAGACCGCCTGGGGAATCAATCCTTTCCAGTCAGGTACCGAGCCACAAAAACTGCCTGCTGAAATGGCGGAAGACATGCAGGACCAGGATTTTCCATCCATCTACCTGAATTACAAAGAGAACGGACACACACTGGAGTATGAAGGTACTGAAGAGGTTGAAGGTACCGAGTGCTACAAGATCAAAGCAACGCGTAAAAACGGAAAGGTGGAATACCATTACTTTGATGCTGAATATTATATCCCGGTCATGGTAAAAACTACCGCGAGTTCAGGTCCAGCAAAAGGTCAGACAAGCGAAACTTTTGTCAGCAACTACGAAGAAGTCGACGGGATGATGTTGCCTATGGCCATCGAAACGAAAATGAACGGACAAACCATGATGAAGATAACCATTTCTAATGTGGAACTCAATCCTGAGATCGATGACAGTATCTTTGCCTTCCCTGAAGAGGAAGCCGAAGAAGAAGTAATGGAAGAAATGGAAGTAATGGAAGAAGTGGAAGAAGTGGAAGCAGCTCCGGTCCCAGCTCCGGTAAAAAAGGGGGAAAAGGAGACAAAAACCAAGAAGAAAAAAGATAAGAACTAAATCTCGCTCCGAGTTACAAGTTGCAGGTTACGGGTGTTTGACAACCCGTAACCAGTAACTCGTACCTGCTAATACCACATCGACTGCCTCACCAAATGGACACCGTTTTCTCCGGGAGTTTCCAGCACACGTTTGACTTTGACCAAAGATTTCAGACGATATTCGTTAAAGTTTTCATCCCCTCTCCTTAAGCTTTCCATCTTCACGCGACCTGAGGAATGAATGATCTTTCCATCTCCCTGGTAAATAGCGACATGGGTAATCTTCTCTTTTTCTTTTTGGGTTGCCTTCCTGCCAAAGAACAACAGATCTCCTGGTAACAATCCAACAAGGGAAGTATCCGCAGCAATCTCAATCCCAACATGGACCTGTTGTGAAGCATCTCTCGGTAAAATGATGCCGTTTAAGAAAAATACTGTTTTGGTAAAACCGCTGCAATCCATTCCTTTCCCGGAGGTTCCTCCCCACAAGTAGGGTCGTCCGAGTAATTTATGAGCATCCGAAAGAATATTTTCTGCAACCGGATTCCTGGAATCCAGCCAGTCTTCATAAGCCATTACCACATCTTCCGGAACAAAAGCCTTTCGGCCATCGGGAAAGGAAACTTTTGTGAAATTCTTCTCCGTTTCACCAATATATCCCAGAATATTCCCGGCCAGCAGGTCACTCACAACAGCCGCAGTCTCATCTGCTGCTGAATAAGCAAAACCAAATTGAGGTAAATAAACCACTTTTGAACCTGCCTGCCAATTTTTCCAGGCTGCTTCCGCCATAGGCATAAAGCCTTCCTCATCCAGCCACCCAAGATACCCATCGGGAGTCTGCACCAGGTACCATCCTTGCTGTTTGGTCCAAACTTTAAGGGGTGTTCCCAAAGTAGCCTGGGTAGATAATTCAGCAGAATGGGCAGGATGAGACCTGATATTACAAACCGATAAATTGACTACACCAAAAACTTTATCCTCCAGGGTTGAATCAGGGTATAACTGAATCTTGTTTTCCACCTTCAGTCCGGCATCTTCACATCTGGCCACTAATGATTCAACAGCTTCCGGTAAATTGGATGTGCCTTCCAACAGGTATTTTCCCCCTTTTTTGATGGCACGTATATCAAATAGAGCTACCCGCTTGTCCGGTGCAAAATCCCGCTTTACATCTTCCAGTAAAACCTTTATTTTTTCCCCTCCCTGCCCGCAACCAGCCAAAAAAAGCAGGAGAATCAACCATGCTGTTATTCTCATTTTGATTATTTATTTTACTTTTACTTTTCAATACCCAAGATACTCAAATTCACAAACCACTTTTTTCTAATACCTTAATATTTTTCAAATCATGAAGAAATTGAATATCCGCTTTGGCATTCTAGCCATGTTTTTTGCTGTTTTATTTTTGAGCGCCTGCAATAATGCATCCACAGCCGAGACAGATGGGGATGGAGAAACCACCGAAATTAATGAAGGGGAGGCAGATGAAGCCAATAAAGGAGAAGCAACAGAAGCTACTGAAGGAGAGGACGATGGAAAACCGGGCCCGGAAATGACTTCCATGTACATCTGTCCTATGCACTGCGATGGCAGCGGATCTGCTGAACCAGGCAAATGTCCGGCCTGCGAAATGGACTATGTGTTCAATGCTCCATACCATTCAGCTTATATCTGCCCTATGCATTGCAAAGGCAGTGGATCAGATGCGGAAGGCCAATGTCCGGAATGCGGCATGGACTATGTAAAAAATGAACATGTGGGACATACACATGGATAGGAAAGAATAACCTGAAGCTGACTTAAGTCAGCGGCAATCGTCCCGGATGTGGTTACCATGTTCGGGACGTTTTTTATACTCCATTGTCTTGACACGATTAGGAGGGATTATAGGATTTACAGGATTTTAGTTTTTCGTTCGATTCTTATTTCGAATCAAACCTGGGAACCTTCTGAGGTTTGATGAGTTTTTTGTTGTAAACTCTTTTGAAGTCGAGGCTAATACCTCCAAAATTGATTAATAAGTCATCCGTAAGGTTATAAGCTTCACAGTAATTGATAGCTTGAGCTTTGTGTGAGTTCTCTAGCTTTTCAACAGCTTTTATTTCCAACATTACCTTTTCTTCTACAAAAAAATCAACTCGTCGGGTGCCAATACGAGCACCTTTGTAAAAAATGGGCATTTCCATTTCTTTGTTAAATGATAATCCGGCTGATTCTAATTCTATGGAAAGGGCTCTTTGATAAATGACTTCCTGAAATCCATGGCCAAGGGTATTATGGACCTCCATGGCACACCCAATAATTTTGTGGGTAATTTGATTGATATTCATTTGATTTATTTTTGGTTAAAATCATAATGAATATCAATCAATAAATTGGTTCCATATATAAAAAATAGTGAAAATCTTATAATCCCGACATATCGTGTCAAGACAGATTACTCCATCACTCCCAACCTTTTCGCACGCTCTTCCCATTTATCGCGGGCGTATTTCCTGAGATCTTCAAAAGCATCGGATTCGTCAGTGATTTCCACACCGATGATGGTTTCCAGCAGGTCCTCCATGGTAACCAGGCCTACGGTACTGCCAAATTCATCTACCACCAGGGCCATGTGGGCACTGTTGGAGGAGAGTTCTTCAAAAAACTGAGGCAGCGGTGCTGAATCTTTTACATAAAGCAGGGGTTTAGCAATATCTTTCAACTTCTTTTCCTTATTGCCCTCTACCAGTTGTTGGAGTAAATCATCCTTGAGCACCATACCAGAGAATTCGTCCATGTTCTCATAGATAGGAATTCTGGAAAACGGCAGTGGATTATGAGATTTGTAAAAATCCTCCAGGGTTATGTTACCATCCGCAATGGTCATTACAATTCGGGGAGTCATTATATCCCGAACCGTAAGTTTATCCAGCCCCAATAAATTGGTGATAATCCGGTATTCACTGTGGGCCAGTGTTCCGCCTTCTTTGACTTCGTGTGCCATGGCTGCAAAATCACGGCGACTGAATACACTTTTTTCTTTTTCTTTTTTAAGGTTTCTGGTGATCAATTGGCTTAGCCAGACTAAAGGTGCCAAAACAAACATTATTACCTTGAGCGAATTTACCGTGAAAGGGGTTAAAGCCTGCCAGTTATTCGCACCAATGGTTTTAGGTATTATCTCCGAAAAAATCAGTATTGCCAGGGTCAGCACGGTGGCAATAATGGACTCCATAGAAATATTAATTCCCAAAACGGAAAAATGGTTAGACCCGAATAATTTTCCGGCCTGAGCCCCAACGACCACGGCTCCCACAGTGTGCGCAATGGTATTTAACGTCAATATAGCCGAAAGTGGCCGGTCAATATCCTTCTTATACTCTTGTAGAGCTCTTCCGACATTGGTTCCTTTATTGACCTCCTGGCTGATAAATCGCGGGGTAATACTCAGCAGGACGGCTTCAAGCACCGAACATAAAAAAGAAAAACCAATCGAAACGAGAAAAAATGTTATCAATAATCCCATGGGGCAAAATTAACAAATTTGTGTATTTATTGCTGTCAATCCCTCTTAGAATGTAGGATTATTCGCTTTTCTGAATCCTTTTATCGACTTAAAGGAAGTAAATTCCGATCATCAGGCAATCAAAAAACCAGAAAACACCCCGGAATTGGCGAAGATTGTCGCCCCGGGAGATTTCATGACAAAGATCACCTTTTTTTGATGACAATCGTCATTGCGCAACACCCTGTTTTTACTGCAATTTGCTGTTTACCAGGTAAGAGATAGTTAAGACAGACTGGAAACGGTCAGATTAAGTTAGCATGTAGACCTGAAATCTTTTACTTCTGAGGAGGTAAAACCGGGAAGATTGAGCCACTGATTTAATCAGATTCCAAAGTGAATTATCTTTTAGGTAAATCAGATGCGGAGGAAGTCTTTACAACCGTAGCCTGGCATATCGGGGTTATTTATTTAACTTCGAACTGGAGTGGGAGTTCGCGTTACCAAGTGAATTCCCACTTGTGGTTTTGGCAAGCAGCATATGTCAAACCTCACAGGGCACAAAAGTCCCAAGGCTTTTTCATCCTTCTTGAAGTTTACTGATATTTTTTTCTTCCAGCATTCAGGCAAAAGGCCCGGGAAAATTCCCTAGGCCTTTCTCAAACGCTGCAGTTGTTCAAATAACTGCCTTTCTTCATCGCTTAAATTTTTCGGCAATTCGACCAGTATTTTTACAATGAGGTCACCATGGCCGTGGGTGCCGTATTTGGGCATTCCCTTTCCTTTGAGACGCAGCATTTTACCGCTGTTTGATCCCTTAGGAATATTTATGGATATACTTCCGTCAATGGTTGGAAGATTGATTTTACCGCCTAAGACAGCCGTATAGAGATCTACCGTTTTTTCGATGATCAGGTTATCATTATTACGTTGATAGATTGGGTGCGGCATCATCTTGAACCGGATGTACAAATCCCCGTTGGGCCCGCCATTGATCCCGGGTTGTCCTTTACCTTTTATTTTGATGCGCAAACCATCGTAAGCACCTGGTTTTATCTTGATCCGAAGTTTTTGGCCGTGGAGCTCAAAGGATCTCATCCCCCCGCGAAAGGCCTGTTCCAGGGTAATAGCCATCTCTGCTTCTACATCACGACCTTTGGCAACACGATGGGCGCCTTTCCTTCGGAATCCTCCTAAGTCCTCCTTCACACGGGTTCCTCCTCCTCCGAAAAACATTTCGAAAAAATCTGAAAAGCCACTGCCGCTACCAGCAAAAAAATCATCAGGGTCTCCCTCAAAATAGAAAGTCTGGCTTCCGCCCTGTCCCCTGGAACGCTGAAATTGTGAAGGGTCAAAACCTGTTTGCTGATAGCTCTCCCAATTGGCACCAAGCTCCTCATACTTCCGTCTTTTCTCATCATCACTCAGTACCTGATAGGCTTCATTAACAGCCTTGAATTGCTCTTCGGCAGCTTTATCATCGGGATTTTTGTCCGGATGATATTTTGCAGCAAGTTTCCGATAAGCCTTTTTGATGGCGACCTTATCGGCATCTTTGCTCACCCCCAGTATTTTATAATAATCCTTATAGTTCATTTCATTTTTTTTGGGAAAACAGATAAAAGCAGGCTACCACCTGCAAGCACTGCGGCAGCCTGCTTACTTAAGCCCCAAAATCACTTGTCCCGAAAGCCAGTGCGATCAAATCAGGCAATTTTGATCGTTTTGGCTGGCTTGGGTTGGGCTTCTGGCTTCTTGGGAAGCTCAATGTAAAGCACCCCGTCTCTGTATTTGGCACTTACTTTATCAGATTCCACGCTGTCGGGAAGGTTGAACCTCCGCTGGAAAGAAGTATAGGAAAACTCCTTACGTGAATATTGATCATCATTTTCTTCTTTTGAAACTTCTCTTTCGGCAGAAATAGTCAATACATCATCCTCTACTCCAACTTTGAAATCATCTTTTTGCATACCCGGTGCAGCGAGTTCCAGATGGAATTCCTTATCCGTCTCTTTAATGTTTACGGCAGGAAGGGTAGTCCCTTCAGCCGCAAAATTATTGTGTGACCAAACAGGGAATTCAGTTTTAAAAAAATCATCGAACATTCTTGAAAAAGTGGGAAATCCACCTTCATTCCATTTAACTAAAGATCCCATAATTTATCTGTTTTTGGTTTAACAATATGTATTCATTCGCTTAAAAAGCTCATGCTCATTTTATAATAATATCAGCAAATTAAATGCCAGTTGGAACATCCTGAAAATTTGTCAGAAATCAAATATCAAACAGTTGGCATACTGACACAATTTCATGATCATCAATGATTTAACTGACATTTTTTCCATTTCTTTTTCCTTTTAGTTTGAAGCACAAATATTCTTTCCGATCAAAAATAGATTTATCAAAAAACGACATAGGTGTAAGCCCCTGGCTTAGCTGGAGCTTACACCTAAGTATTATGATTTTTTTCAATATACTTCGGGCCCAGAACGATGGAGATCTCGCAATTCCACAACCATTATTAGATGACCAATAAAAACGTGATAGAACCGGAGAATTTGGAACCAGTCTGCTGACCTAAGGCAGGGAAGCAAATAATTTCCAGAATCAATCCAGCCTGACCGGAGAAGGTTTCAGGACAGGATTTTTTTTTGTAAAAAAGCCTCTGAAATACAAAGCAATCAGGTTTTAAAATAACTTTTCCGGACGTCTCAAATCAAGGTCAAAAAGTCGTATTTTGTCAGTAATTGCATCCACTTTCGCAGTCTTTTTCCGATAATTGATAAAAATCAATAAGCTTTCAGTCTTAAGCATGACGAAGATCAATAAAATGTACTTCTCCCTGGCAATAAAAAATATTACCTTCGCTGTCGAATTATTTCTACTAACTAAAAACACAGATCCATGGCATTTAATCTTGAGCAATATGGGATTCGCGTAGAGCAAATCCACCGAAACACCAGTGTTCCGGGCCTTTATGAAATAGGGCTCCGGGCTGAAAAAGGAACTGCGATTTCCAATACTGGTGCATTGCTGGTTTATTCAGGAGAAAAAACAGGCCGTAGCCCCAAGGACAAAAGAATTGTCGTACACCCTGAATCAGAGCACAATATCGACTGGGGAAAAATTAACATTGGCATCGATGAAAACATCTATGCCATCAACCGTGAACGCGCTATTGATTACCTCAATACCAGAGAAAGAATCTTTGTCGTTGATGCTTTTGCAGGATGGGATGAAAAATACCGTATCAAAGTACGGATCGTATGTACTCGTGCCTACCACGCACTCTTTATGCAAAATATGTTGATCATGCCGACGGCGGCGGAATTGGCAAACTTTGGCGAACCTGATTACGTAGTCTTCAACGCCGGCGGTTTCCCTGCAAACGCCCACACGCCCAGCATGACTTCCAAAACGAGTATCGACGTTAATCTCGAAGAACAAGAGATTGTCATCCTTGGTACTGAGTACGCCGGAGAAATGAAAAAAGGTATTTTCGGCATTATGAATTACCTCATGCCGCTGAAAGGCGTATTGCCCATGCACTGTTCTGCTAACGTAGGCGAAGAGGGCGACGTTTCCGTACTCTTTGGTCTGTCAGGTACCGGTAAGACAACCCTCAGTGCAGATCCCAAACGCAAACTCATCGGTGACGACGAGCATGTTTGGACCGAGGAAGGTACTTTCAACATCGAAGGGGGTTGTTATGCCAAAGCCATTGACCTTTCCAAAGAAAAAGAACCGGATATTTTCAATGCCATACGTTTTGGTACGGTACTCGAGAATGTGGTTTATGACAAAAATACCAGAGAGGTGGATTATCACGATGTTTCCATCACCCAAAACACCCGTGCTTCCTACCCTATCCACCACATTGACAATGTACAGATCCCTTGTATCGCCGGTACACCTAAAAACGTTATCTTCCTGACTTGTGATGCCTTTGGTATTTTGCCTCCGGTATCCAAACTGACACCTGAGCAGGCCAGTTACCACTTCATCTCTGGTTATACGGCAAAGGTTGCAGGAACGGAAATGGGCGTTACGGAGCCGGAAGCTACCTTCTCCGCATGTTTTGGAGCTGCCTTCATGATGTGGCACCCCAACAAATATGCTGAGTTGCTGGCCGCAAAACTCAAAGAATCCGGAGCGACAGCCTGGTTGGTCAACACCGGCTGGACAGGTGGTGCTTATGGCATCGGAGCAAGAATCAAGCTGAAATATACCCGTGCCATCATCGATGCCATCCATAATAATTCCTTTGACGGTGTGGCAACCGTTATTGATCCTAATTTCGGATTTGAAATTCCTACAGTATGTCCTGGCGTTGACGCCAAAAAACTGATTCCTAAAAATACCTGGGAAGAAATGGGCAAATACGAAAAAACCAAGAACAAACTGATCAAGTTGTTCCAGGACAACTTCAAGAAGTTTGAAGCCAATGTAAATCCTGCCATCGTGGCTGCAGGGCCAAAGCTTTAAAAATTACTCGGCAGAAACCCGACTTTCTGAGTCATTGTGATCTGTTGAATGGTTAAGCATAAATATGAATGTTTATATTTTGAGCGTTCCGGAGACCTCTGGAACGCTCTTTTTTATATTATCCCCAAATGTTCAAAATGCCGGCCCAAAACCTTGGACGATTTAGCACCCATCCACTGATCCATTACTTCCGCATAAACACTTCTGAAGTCAATTTCAAAAGCGATATCTCCGGCATCCGGATTGGACAAATCCGGCATTTTGTTGAATATGCCGGCGCCCTTAAGTCCATCGCCGATGAGAAACATATTATTGGCCTTACCGTGATCCGTTCCGCCACTGGCGTTTTGTTTGATACGCCGGCCAAATTCAGAAAAAGTCAAAATGATCGTATCCTTAAAGTGTCCCGATTTTTTCAGATCATCCACAAAGGCCTTTACTCCATCACCATAAGTTTTGAGCAAACGCCCATGAGTTGCTTTTTGGTTGACATGGGTGTCAAATCCGTTTAGCGAAACATAATATACCCCGGTTTCAACACCGGACTGGATAAATTCAGCTACGGTTTTTAAACTTTTGGCAAAACCATTCAGCGGGTATGTTGACCCTGACTGATATAGCTTGGTTTTTTCAAAAATGTATTCGGCAGATTCCTGGGTATCTACCATGGTTTTGTAGAGGAAGTCGAGATTGGAAGGGCCCCCCGGATTGTTTTTGGCAAGTTGGCTCAATTGTCCGAAATGATCATCAGAAACTGCCCGGTATAAAGATCGGGCATCCTTCATGGCCAGACCACCCCTCTCCTCCCCCGTCATGGCCAATGACAAGGTATTGCCGATTTCAATAATATCATGGGCATGGCTGCAATTTTGATCCAGATACCTTCCAAGCCAGCCGGAAAAAACATATTCATCCGCATCACTGGCCGATTGCCAAATATCCATGGATCGAAAATGTGAACGGTTAGGATTAGGATATCCTACACTGTTCAACACACTGACATTCCCCTGGTAATACAAGTCAGCTAAACCGGAAAGGTTTGCATTAAAAGCCTGAAAATCATCTAATTTGATGATCTCCTTTTCTTTCAGTCCCAAAAAGGGTCTTGCCCGGTAATAATCATCACTACCAAAAGGAACAACACTGTTGAGACCGTCGTTTCCACCACTCAACTGAATGACCACCAGTCTTTTCCCTCCGGTATTCATGCCCAATTGACTATTTCCGGCCTTGAGAAATCCGGGCACTAACATCGTGCCACTGGCGACAAGTCCTGTGTTTTTTAGAAATCTTCTCCTTTTCATTTCTTACTGGTTACTGGTTTTGGTTCTCCGTTGCGGCTACTGCCGACTGAAGACTGCTTTCTGATTTCGGGCCATGCCTTCGTTTCTCTTGGCACCGGGCTATCCACTGCGTTCCTATCCCTTGTCCTGCTCGTCCCTCGCCGCCCTTCGCTGTATGCTACGGCCTGCCGCTTAACGATATTTCGTCGCTCTGCACTTTGCCCTCAAAAGGGTCAACAAAGCTGGTATTCCGGTAGAGACAGTATTCTGAGGACTGTTTCTTTTTCCGACTCCACCCGGCTGCTTTTCATCAATTCAGAGGCAGCATTGCTGAGTTGGCTGCGCAGCAGAACCTGCTCGTAAGCCAGCCCTTGATTTTCTTTAAAAAATTTAGACCAATTGGCTTTGGCTCCCATTTTTTTGGAAAGGCCTCTTTGCTTTTCCTCTTTTGGGGAAGCTTCCAGGTCTACCGGAGGTTCCAGGTCAATCACGCCATTGGTCAGCAAAACAGAGGGTAATCTCATCCGGAAAGCCAGGCGGCTGCTATCAATCCATTTTTTATCCCCGGGCCAGCCGGCAACATTGGGCGGCTTGAATAACACCTGTTCCAGGAATCGCTGTACCAGGATGTATCCCTGGGGATTATCGAATGTAATGTCAAAACTTCGGCACAAGCCTGCCAGCAATTCGACAGGACTTTTGATTTTTACCCCAATATTTGCCGAATCGTAAAACCAGGGAGCCTGAAAAAGGAAGGTCATTGTTTTTCCGATATGGTAGTTCTTTGCATAAAGTACCTCAGCAAGCTCACGGACATTACGTTCCTCAAGGAATGGATTGACGAAATAGCGGTATAATTTTGTTGCCAGGTAATAGGCAGTTTCCCTTCGCTCGAGAATAAGATCAAAAACGTCTTCTCCCTGGAAATGGCCGGTTTTACCCAAAATGGTCTTTTCGCCGAAATCATGCCGCCTGTTATGGAAGAAAAAATCCCCCCTGGCATCGACCATCCAACCGGTGAATGCCCTGGCTATTTCAGGGATATCCTTTTCTGTATAAACCGTATCTCTTCCCAGGGTAAACAATTCGCACAACTCCCTGGCAAAATCTTCATTGGGGCTTTGCCTTTTATTTTGTTGCAAATGCAGGTATTTGATCATCGCTGCACTTTGGGAAACGCTGATCAATAAAGTCCGAAAATCGCCCAAAGCATGGGTCCGCATGATATTGTTAAGAGCGAGTTGGTGGTTCATATTAAAAACATCACACGCAAAATGTCCGTGCCAGAATAAAGTCATTTTTTCCCTGTAAAGGACTACCCGTTTCCACCATGCGTTTCACCCAGCGAACATTCAGCCGGGTCCCGAGCAGCAACATTTCCTTGCGCAGGACCTTCCGTTCTTCTTTGGAGAGATCCATGGTATTTTTAAAAGTAAATTCAGGAACGTCCACAGATAA
>CALODM010000016.1:0-9868 GCA_942492125.1 uncultured Bacteroidota bacterium | reverse complement strand
GCTTCGTTCGATTTACGTGTACTGGCAATCCAGGCATTATAAATCCCCGTCGCCAATAGAGAAATCAAACCAGCATCCGGGATGTGCTTCCCGCCTCCATAGTACGGATTGTTCCATTGGTTTTTAAAGGTGTTCCAAACGGGTCTTTCCATTTGGGAACATCAATTTCAGGGCCACCTTCACCGTCATTCACGGTAAAATCATGATCGTCCCAAATAGCAAATGCGGGCCATTAACGGCACCGTCTTCTTTAAACTCAGGACGACTCTGTCTTCGATAATAACAATATTCCTGGACAGGCAGTCTCGTGGGGTGATCAATATATACATTGTCACCCAATAGTAGAAAGGCATCGAGGTTATGAACTGATAAGGTATCCCACATGCGTTCCTTCCAGGGTGTATAACCTGCCCCACCGCCAAAGCCCAGCGAAATTTTCACGGGTTCCTCCTTTCGGGCAAAATGTGCTGAACATTACCGTGGCGAAAAACAAACTCCCGTCAATAAGCACCTTGTAATGATAACTCGTGTTGGGCTTTAATCCTTCGGCTGTAATTGCAGCTGTATAGTCATGCTCTGCTAATGATTTTCCCGTAAATCGTTTTTTATCCCATGGATCATCTTTTTCATTAACCTCAACGAATATGTCGGATGTTTCAAAGGTGCGCACCCAAAATCTGGCCTGGCTATCGGTAATGGATCCCAACATCGGGCCGTGTATCAAGCGATAATATCTTCCTTCTATTAATGCTCTAAAGTCACCATTCGTAAGCAAGGGTTCAAGGAAGATTCTCGGTCCGGCGAGAAAACGCTCCACCGGGAAGCCCATTTCCAGTGCCTTTTTTGCATACTCCATCGCTTCTTTTGTCTTTTTCTCAGATGAGTAGGCGACGACAAGGCGTAGAGGGTCTCAAGGTCGGAAGGATATTTGTCGAGGTATTGCGTAAAATAGGCGATGGCTTCCCTGTTTTTCCGTATAAATATCTGCAATACGATCTGTTCTGTTTTTGCTACTGCTCGTGTTAAGTTTGCGGTAGCCTTATGATTGCCGATTACGCATCACATGCATAATAAAAATAATACAAAAAAATTCGCGTGCTCTAAGTGTCATTTTCATTTCACAGTGTTATTAGTTCCCATCAATTGATTGAGTGCATGATTTGAGACATGCTGACGTACTGATTTTCATCATTCATCACGCCTTTCAGACCTTCAATGGCAGGACGTGCGTCATCTCCTATTTCATCCAACACCTGTGCTGCGCTTAACCGCACCCATTCATCCTGATTGTTTAACTCATCCTTCAGAATTTCCAAACCATCGTTCACTCTTTGGGTGAGGCAGAAATATCTTGCGGTGGCAATACGAACTATTGGCAATGGATCGTCCCGCATGTTATTCGGTTTATCTGTAATACCCAGATCTTTTGAATTTGCCCGGAGATTTCCTAGCCCAATTGCTGCCCAATACCTCACTGCACTATTTTCATGACTAAGTCCTGCTGAGAGCAAATCGAGATCTCTTGTAAATGCCATGGATCTCATAAATGAGATCTTCCACTTCGCATAATTGTGTAGATGGGCATATTCAATTCGTTTTCCCACTGTCGAATAATTGTCTCGGGGATCAGCCCTGTATCCCGAATGCTGTCGGTCCATTCCTCATGGGCTGTTCTCAATTCACGGAGTTTGTCAGCATACAAGGGATCTTCCGCAAGATCCCTGAGTTCATAGGGATCATTGGCAAGATCATACAAAACCTCCGAAGGTTTTGTATCAACCATTAGGGCAGCGGCAGCCGGGGGAAGCGTGCCCTGTGCGTCACAGGTTCGTAAGGCCTGCATAATGCCTCCTTGCTCCGGTGTGTTCATATATTGAATATGTGGCTTGTATGCCTCATAGTATCGGATGTATTTAAACTGTTTATCACGCACCGCCCGTTGCATGTCATATCTCTCATCCATTCTATCCCGGCCGGCATGGATGTACTTGCGTTTCGGTTTGAGCTCTTTTCCAAGAAATGCCCGGCCTTGCATATTATCGGGCACCGGAATACCGGCCAGACTCAAGACAGTAGGTGCCAGATCCACAAAACTGACCAACTCGTCTGTTTTTTTACCCATATCGACGGGAATTAGTTGATGATATCTTTCAGGTGCATATACCAAAAGCGGCACTTTGAGCCCGGTATCAAATACCCACCGTTTGTATATCGGAATTCCAGCCCCATGATCGGAATAAAAGATTACAATTGTATTTTCTTTCAAACCATCTTCTTCCAATTCTGACAATAGTTTCCCAATCTGCATATCCATGGCAGTTATATTATTATAATACCTCGCCCATAATGCTCTTACCTCCGGTGTATCAGGATAATAAGGTGGTAAGGGGACCTCGCCTGCATATTTCAGCAAATCAGCAGGTACTTTTCCTATGGCTCTTAGGTGCTGTTCCAAGTTATTACCCGGCTTTCATGGGTAGTAAGGAAATTGAAAACCGCAAAGAATGGCTGATCCGGCCGTAGTCGTTTTCTCCAATGCGCATCATCCCCGGACATATCCCAAATACTTTCAGAGTTATACTGCAGTTGTAATCCTCTTTTCTATTATTTGTACAATAATATCCCGCTTTCCGAAGGTATTGCGGGTAATACTTAAATTCACCGGGAAACCAACCTTGACAACGCATATGTTGAGAACCGATGGAATACGCGTACATGCCTGTGATAATGGTTGACCTCGCAGGTGCACAAACCGGAGCCGTGGCAAAAGCATTTTGATAGAGAACTCCTTTCGCTGCAAACCTGTCAAGGTTAGGTGTAAGTGCATGTGGATCTCCATAGCAGCCAAGATTCGGGCTCATGTCCTCTACGACAATCCATAGGATATTGGGCGGCTTATTTAATGAATATTTGGTTTGTTATCATGACCCAAAAAGCAAAGGATCGAAAAAATAAACAGCACCAGTAAAATTCTCATAGCACAGACGATCGATTTAGACCAACTTCCGCCGCCCCATCGTAATACAGTTCCTCCAACTGTTTACCGATCCTCAGTAGAGCCGCATACAGATGATTACGTTCCGTTAGGTCTTCTTTTAAAACAAAACATCCCCGGTTTGCCGGCAATGATGGATGGGGGCGCTTTCACAACGGTTTGCCTTGTATAAATTAGTACTTAAATACCTTACCACCCGCCAGCACTTCCTGATTCTTCTCATCAAAAGTAACAAATTGACCCGTTCTCAGCGCCGCCGTCGTCATAATATTAGCAATGGAATGGTTATATCCCGCCTCTACAGGAGCATTGGCCTGTTTTCGGCTTCGAATGCATTCCATCCAATTAAGCATATGTATGCTCGTCATATCGTCGGCACCCGTATTAGCACTTGTTACCACTTTGACTTTGCTATCCGACAGGGAGTATTCATCCAACAGGAAGGGCTTCATCCCCATGGCGCTTGCACGCCGTTCGGTCAAACCACCATTGGGAGTAACTTTATTTGTGTCAAGATTCAGTTCACCGCCGTTGGAGTAATAAATTTCCTTGGTGCCGCCGGCTGAATTGGTAAATCGGGAAGCGTATTGAACCTGGAATCCGCTGGAAGGATCATCAAGTGGCCCATAATCAAATACTGCAGTCATCGTATCAAAGTTTTTACGCCCATCTTTCCAAAGATAAATACCCCCATTTGCGGCAACACTGCGGGGATGTGGTAATCCGGTAAACCAATGCACAGTATCGATCTGATGCGCCATCCACTGCCCCGGTATGCCAAGATGAATATGGCCAAAACAAACGATATTCAAGGTATTTACGTGGATCCCATGCTTCAAAGGACGGTTCATCAGGTATCGTTTCCAATCCGTATCACTTTCTTTTATCTTCGAAACCTCCTCCGGACGTCTCCATCGACCGGGCTGATTTACATTCCATGTCATTTCCACCATCACAATATCCCCAAATTTACCTGAATCAATATATTCTTTAGCTGCATGATAATTTCTACCACTGCGTCTTTGGGAACCAACCTGCAAAATGATTCCAGCCTCCTTCACTGCATTTTTAGCTGCACGATTATCTTCCATGGTTTCAGCAAAAGGTTTCTCCACGCTACACGTCCTTCCCCGCCTCGGCCGCCTGAACCGTATGCAGGGCGTGCTGAAAATCTGCTGTTGAAATTATAACGGCATCAATTTTATTGTCCTCGTATAATTCCTCGTTGTTGCGGTAGGCTGTTACCTTATGGCCTGTTTTTTCAGTAAGTGTTGCTTCACCTTCATTCCTCCTTTTATTCCAGAAATCCGACACCCCAACGATATCAAAATTCATGGCGTCCTTGTGACCAAGAAAAGCGGGAAGCAAGGAACCCCTGAAACGACCGGAAAAGCCCACGATACCTACATTTACCCGGTCGTTGGCCCCAAGAATCCTACCATAACTCCTGGCGTTTAAACCCACCGATAGACCTGCAACGCCCAGGGCCGTATGCTTCATGAACTTCCTTCTGCCATTTTTCTTTCCTTCCATTATATCTCTATTTTATAGTTATAAAAAATATTTTAATGAATCCTCTTTGGTCAGATTACTTCAAATGTAATACGGAGATCGGGGGTTAAAAGGCCATCTCTCTTTAATGAGTTTTGCATGACCATCGCATGACGTTTTTTAAAGTTTTATATCGATGAATGATAAGCTGAAAGTAGAATTTTCATCAACTTTTCAAATCCCCCGTTGACATCAATAAATGAGTAGGATGCAAACGTGTGCATCAACAATAATACTAAAATCAATTTGCAGGTACCTGATGATTGGCACCTGATCAATCTTATCAGAAGTATCTTATGAATTTGCACTATTTACATTTGACCATAGATATTTGTAGTCTTGGGAAACGGTCAAGAACTGTACATAAGGGTATGTTTTAGATATTTTCTACTATACAATATTCACACACCGGTTTCTTAATACTATGAATCCATCCATCTTTTCAAGTTACGAGTAGGAAGGATTAAAATTACCGTTGTTAATGAAACCTGAAGAATATCCCATGGCGATCGTAAGAATGAAATAGTTACATCGCAGTAGTAGAGCGGCAAGGTCTTTCGTTTGGAAAAGGATGTCGTTCAGGATAGACAAAAGAAATCATGTAGGAAGACTTGAAAGCGCGATAGTAAGCTATCCGACCAAAAAATCTCACCACTAAACATTATTTTTGCCATTCTTAATTGTAAGAACAAGAAATCAAACATTATGAGAATAATTTTACTCATCCCAATTGTGCTCTTACTGGTGGAACCGTGTTTTGGACAAAAAGACACTTTACGGAGAGGCAGACACCCCTATCTCGGACTAACCATCGGATTCGCCAATATGAAGGTAAAGGATGACCTGGTGATGCCGGTACGATACGGTGGGACCAATTTGGAATTCGCTCTCAACTATTTGAAGAAAAAACAAAGATCCATCCAGGAGGTGAATATTGAAACCGTGATTGGCAGGTTAAAGACAAAAGAAGCCAATATTAATAATAACAGGGCTCGTTATAAAGAACCATGAGCCACCTTATACTGGGGTGACATCAATTACGCTTGGATGCATGTTGTCTCCCGATGGTCTTCTGAAAAATATCGAGTCTATCTGGGAGCGTCTGCCCTTATGATGATCAACGCTCGATTTAATGAACGGTGGGATAACAGTGCTATAAATTATGAAAGCGCTTTTTCTCCACTAGCTTTTCAGGGCAAAGTGGAAAGAGACTTCAAAACCCGGAAAAAGCATATGACCATCTCTTTTAATCTCAACTTTCCAATATTCGTTTATGTAATGCGGCCAGAGTTTTCCGGGGTACCGGATTTTCTCGACCATGAAAGGGATTTTTTAAGCAGTCTGGCCAGTACGGAGAATAGTACATGGACCGGTTTCTGGGATTTTCCAAAATTCAAAACCCAAGTGGATATTTCTCTGCCTATCCATGGACAGAATTTTATGAAGTTCACCTATCGATGGGACTATTACAGCTATCAGGAACCCATGAAGACCCAGTTTGCCGCCCATCATTTTCTGTTCACCCTGTATACACATTTGTAATGACGGTTATGAAGCATATAACTATTCTTGTTTTGTTATCAATTTCAATATCCGGCTGTGAAGAGATCTTTTTTGAGCCAGACCAGGTAAACGATCCTGTTAGCAATTTTGATTATCTGTGGAATAATATGAATGAAAGATATTCACTATTTGAGTATAAAAAGATTGACTGGGATTCGGTCTACGCTGTATATCGTCCGCTGGTCAATGAAAACACAGCATCTACTGAATTATTCAATATTATGGCGGAGATGCTTAATATCCTGAAAGATGGACACACCAATCTCCGCGCCCAAATGGATATTTCTCGCTATTTTCCCTACCTGGAAGCCCCACAAAACTTCAACTATAACCTTGTGAAAGGAATTACCTGGGTGATTTCAGGTTTACTGGTTTCCTGCAAAATCAAATCATCGATGATGTCGGATATATCTATTACAGGAGTTTTGCGGCTCCCGTTAATGAATGGGAACTGGACACGGTGATCAATCGATTCACCAAAGCCGGTGTAAAAGGGGTTATTATTGACATAAGGGACAATGAAGGAGGCAATCCTGCCAATGGACTTTTGATGCTTTCAAGAATGATCTATCAAAGAACACATATATATACTTCTCAGCAAAAGAACGGTCCAGGCCGAAATGATTTCGCCGATCCTCAGGAAATTTTTTTGGATCCAAATACAGAACACCCACACTTTCCTGGCCAGGTGATTGTATTGTCAAATCGAAAAGTATACAGTGCAGGAAGTTACTTTTCCGCTGGTATAAGAGCCATCCCACAGGTCATATTAATGGGAGACACCACAGGAGGCGGCAGCGGTGTGCCGGCCGGATTTGATTTGCCGAATGGCTGGGCATGCAACTATTCGTCTACGATTGGCACCATGTTTAACGGATACAATTTTGAGGGTGGCGTTCCTCCAGACGTATATGTGCAAATGGATACCACTGACGTACTCAAGGGAGTAGATACGATCATTGAAACTGCGCTGGCTGAGATCAGAAAATAAATTGGTAAATGCCGTTCCAATCAGGATCACATTACAGTCTAAACTGAATGGTCGACCCGTAGGACCGATGTCTAATCACACCTGTGTTGTCGGCCGTATTATGACCATTCCTTCTTTGTAACGTCATTTATAATATGAAAAGTATCTGCCGTCACTATAAATGCAAGTAGGTAAAAATGAAAAATCCGTTTTTAGTTAGGCCGGGTTGATGGATCAGCTAAATCAGTACGTTTTTTAGGGAAAATAAAAGAAAAATATCTGGTCACTAAAGGAACTAAAAACATGCCGATTTCCTTCTATAATTGAAAGATTATAAAGAATACATGCAATTTCTGATTTATGGAAAATAAAAGGACCTAATGACTGAAATTGCTCTAAACCACACAAAACGTCATGAAAGCCATACATTGCATAATAACCTGCCATTACACTGTTTTGCGCTATTATTCTTGCTCAGTTTTACCACTAAAGCCAGCGATACTGAGTTAATGGTGAAAGCTAAAGGATCAAAAGCCAACGGGGTTTACTCTCATTTTAAAGTGATCGTAAATGACCTGGAATGTGGAGGCAAATCAACCTCCTCTTCTTTTGAGGAATACTATTTTTCGATCCCATTCTCAAAAGATGAGATCGAAGAAATCAAAATTGTATTTGATAATGATTTTTATTCTATCGGAGAAGATCGGAATTTATGCGTTTACAGCATCGTTATTAATGATGAAATCCCGATTAAAGCAAATAAGGAAACAGTAAAATGTATTTGTGTTAATGGGGCGGAGTATGAATATTGTGGCATGATGGAATGGAATAGTACCCTTGTATTTGACGTAAAGAAACTTCGTTTTCACCCCGGTAATGTGGTGCTGTCAACCCAGAAAGAAGTGGATCTTTTCTCTCATCAGTATATCGAGGGAAGTTTGACCATTTCAGGTGAAGACATCCACGACTTATCCCCGCTATCAATATTGACAAGTATAAAAGGAGCGCTAATTATAGAGAATAATCCCAATCTCACGAGCATAAACGGTCTTAACTCACTTTTGCAAATAGGTTATTTAAGGATTAATAATAATTCAAGGTTAAAACAAATTGATGCATTTAATACCCTGGAAAAATGCGGGGGTATGAGTATTCATCAGAATGGCTCCCTGCATTCGATCAAATGTATGGAAGCGCTCGGTATCTGATTGCATCATAGCATTAACTTCAAAATTAGTTACGATAAATCGTTCCGCTTCTAGCTGAATATTCTCATCAGACTCATATCCTGAAAGCCATTACAAAAAGGATGGGGACGACTTCCGTATAAAACTAAGTACGGCTGAATCTGAATCGATTATTCAAGTAACTCCAATAAATCATTGTAAAATTTCAGTTATATTGTAAGGTTGCAATTGTATTTTTGAACAGTTTTGCAGCTTGACTTCGAAGAAAATTAATATAATAGCCCATGCAAATAAAGGCAGACAACCCTGAGCATTACGTCGAACAACTGCCTGAAGACAGAAAGCAGGCGGTGCAAAAATTGCGACAATTAATTTTAAAAAACCTTCCCAAAGGTTTTAAAGAAACAATCAGTTACGGAATGATCGGATATGTTGTACCTCATTCCATTTATCCCAAGGGATATCACGCTGATCCGAAATTACCACTCCCTTTTATAAACCTGGCCTCTCAAAAAAACTACATTGCATTATACCATGGCAGCATTTATTCAGACAAAGATCTTTCACATTGGTTTACAACTCAGTATTCCAAACACTATAGCACTAAATTAGATATGGGTAAAAGTTGTATCCGGTTTAAAAAAATGGACCAGATTCCTTTTGATCTTATCGGTGAATTAGTTTCAAAAATCAGTGTGGATCAATGGATTAGGATTATATGAAAGTAAAATAAAAAAATGAATTGATAGTTAGAAGGCAGAAGGATCCGGTGGAACAATAAATTTGATCATGTGAAGCAGGGTGATTGAACTTTTATTCGACGTCATCTTCATAGTTATCGTTTTCAGAGAGATAGTCAATGTCTGAATGTTCATCTTCGTATTTCTCTTTTACATCCTCCTTCAGATTCCCGTCATGATCATAATCCGAATCACTTTCAATTATTCTTTCGGCCTTTTCTACAGACATCCTCACCAAATAAATTTTCTCAAATGTTTCAAAGGGTAAAGCGCTAACGGTTTCATTGTTTTTTTATTTTTTTAAACCGTATCAGGTGTTGGCTAAATCCCTCAGGATATACCAATTTAATTTGTTCTGAAGTTCTGCATCCAACTTTTCAAAATCCGTAATAACCCTTAACTTATCTGTGTTCATTTCATCCCCAATTTTTCGTTATGCACCCCAATTTTTTGTTTAAAATTCGATATAAATCTATATCTAAAATGATATTTTTCAATTGCACCGGAAAAATTAGTGTAAAAAAGCAACATTCAAAATAAATTACTAATACATATTACTAATCAATCATTTTTTCATGTTCAGAATGTGTCATTGTACTGCTAAATAAACTATTAATTGTAATTCAGGGCACCAGACGCTTTCGATACCGAAGCCTGAATGGTTTGCCTGCTTGCTAAACTTTTCATTGCAAACATTAGTAACAAACTCGAAAAGTAAGAATATATCGTTAATGTCAGCAACAATGGCATTGAACCTTCATTCAGGCATATAAGACGAAAAGCATTTTTAAGTAACCTGGCCCCTGCTTGATTAGATTCTTACCTTCTTACGAGGTTTTAACAGGTGAAAACAATTGCAATC
>CALODM010000015.1:0-44958 GCA_942492125.1 uncultured Bacteroidota bacterium | reverse complement strand
ACACTTTCATCTTGTGGATAAAATCTTTTTTTGATTCAGCCGCCTGGACCTCGCCATAATTTAAGGCAGGTGATGTTCCTGAGCGGGTTAATTGGTTTCCAAGATGATTAGCTGCATAAGTGTTTGGCAACTCTTCACATAAATCAAGGATTGATATTGCGAAAGCAATTAGTCTTTCTTCGAGATCGAATTTTCGTGACTTCATAAGTTTCCGTTTATTGGTTTAAAAAAGAGTACAATTCAATATTGCTTCTATATATAAAAGCCTCGAGAAGTGGAAACGTGACATTTTTTTGAGGATTTTTTCTACAATTTCTACATTTTACATTCTGCTGTTCATTATTCTGCGGTTTCCTTACCTTTGCCCATGTTAAGTTTAACGTACCGGAATGAACAGAGAATTTCTCATCAATATCATCTTCCTGGTGGTCATCAATATGCTGATCAAGCCGTTTTATATATTCGGTATTGACAGGACGATACAGAATGTGGTTGCCGATGGGGATTACGGGATGTATTTCACGCTTTTCGGGTTTACCTATATGTTCCAGATCATCAATGATTTTGGTATCCAGAATTTCAACAACCGCAATATTTCCCAGTCCAGGCACCTGATAGATAAATACTTTCCCAATATAATGGTGCTCAAAATGCTGATGGGGCTTGTTTTTTTAGCTGTTGTATGGATTGTGGCCCGGATATTAAAGTATGATCCTGTTTGGAATACCCTCCTTTTACTGGTAGCCATCAACTGGATACTCACCTCTTTTTTACTTTATTTACGTTCCAATATTTCCGGATTGGGCATGTACCGAACGGATAGTGTGTTGTCTGTTTTGGATAAATTACTTTTGATAATTATTTGCGGGGTATTGCTTTGGAGCCCTTTAGGAGGTGGTACTTTTCAGATTGAATGGTTTGCCCTTGCCCAGACCTTCTCTCTTAGCGTAACCGGTATCGTTGCTTTTGTGATCGTTTACCGCAAGCTCAATCTGATAAAATGGCGATTTCGGCCGGTTTTCTGGTTGCTGATTTTCAAGCAGAGTTACCCGTTTGCTTTGGTAATTTTTTTGATGACGGCATATACCAGGCTGGATGCCGTGATGATCGAAAGGATATTGCCCAACGGGCGGTTTGAGGCAGATATCTATGCCTCCGCTTTCAGGCTTTTGGATGCTGCCAATATGTTTGGCTACATGTTTGCTTCTCTTTTATTGCCGATGTTCGCAAGGTTATTGAAACAACAAAAAAGTATTTTGGAACTTACTCAAACGGGGTTTAACCTGATTTGGTCGGGAGCTTTGACGCTGGCATTGTCCGTATGGTTTTTCAAAGAGGAGATCATGGTTCTTTTGTACGACACGGTTACCCCGGAGTCCGGTCCGGTATTAGGGTATCTAATTATCAGTTTCATTGCCATGAGCGGTGGATATATTTTTGGAACATTGCTGACTGCCAATGGTAATTTAAAGGGAATGAACATCATTTTTGTGTTCGGGCTCCTCTTGAATTTTATACTTAACTGGCTATTGATACCGCGCTATATGGCTGTCGGGGCAGCCATTGCCACCTGTTTCACCCAGTTTTTTGTATTTATTCTCCAATGGGGGCTGTCGGTAAAAAAACTGGACGTTATATTCCCGACAAGGGTATGGATCAACATGTTTGCGTACAGCCTAACATTTTTACTCCTCGCCTTTTTAATTAAGACCTATCTGCCGGGCGACTGGATTGTTAAATTTTTACTTTGTGCATTGTTGGGGGCAATACTGGCGTTTTCATTCGGAGTATTAAAAATTCGCAATTTTAGTGAGTTGCTGAAAAGGACGTAAATCAGTCTTCAGTTGGCAGTACCAGCCTGAAGTCTTTAAGGCCATATTAGTACAACAATTTCCTGGATTACAAAATCTGGGCTTGATAATTGTTTTGAGTTTCCATATAGGCCATTATCTTGAGTTAGTCGAGCTACTTTCCTGTCAATCATCAGAATCTTTCCTACTTTTGCGTGAATTAACAAAACAGAACGTTATCTCAATGGAACAAAACAGCTTATTGGGTGTATTGAAAACCCTGTTCAAGTGGAAAAAGCAAATATTGCTCACTTGTCTTATTGCCGGGGTTGGTGCGGTGATCATTTCGTTGCTTTTGCCGGTGTATTACGAGTCAACAACTGTATTCCTTGTCGCCAGTCCTGACCAGGCCAAGCCTGAATTACTTTTCGGAGAAGCTGGAAATGCCCTGGAATTTTACGGTGAAGATGAAGATATTGACAGGGTATTGACCATCGCAGAATCCAAGGAACTTAACGATTTTCTGGTTGAAAAATTCAATCTTTACCAACATTACGATATCGATTCCACCAAGCTAAAAGCGCCTTATTACGTAAGTCTGGCCTTGTCTAAACACTTTGAAGTAAAAAGGACCAACAAAGATGCCATTGAGCTGACCATAGAGGATAAGGATAGAACGTTGGCAGCGGAAATGGCCAGAGCAGCCAGGTTGAAAATTGATGAAATCGGACAGCGGTTGATAAAAGACAGTCAATCAAAAGCCATTTCTACTTATGAAGCAGATATAACCAACAAGGAGAACCTGATCAGTATATTGAGTGACACCCTGGCCCGTCTCAGAGGCAGATATAATATTTACAATGTCGACGCTCAATCCGAAACACTTTCCGAACAATATTCCACAGCAGAATCAAATCTTGCCTCAGCCACCTCAAGACTGGAAGCACTAAAAAGCATCAGCGGTATTCCCCGGGACACCATCAATATGCTTCAAGCCAAGATCAAAGGTATGGAAAATCAGGTGGTATGGTTAAAAGACAAGGTTGGTCAATTAAATCAGGGGTTAGGCCAGGTCATCAATTTTGACCGTCAATATGCTGAAGCGACCAAAAGCCTGGGACTCGACAAAGAACGACTTAAACAATATCAGGCAGCTTATGGGTCTCATATTCCTTCTCTTATTCTGGTAGAAGAAGCACAGGTTCCGGTTATTAAATCCAGGCCACAGCGGAAATTACTCATCATCGGGGTCGTATTCGTTGCCTTTTTCTTCTCCATTGTCGGGGTACTGTTGATAGAGTTTTACAAGGATATCAACTGGAAGGAGATCATCAATGCAAAATAAGTTATGATCCAACGGTTCAACAATATGATGGCCCGGTTAGATGCTACGCAGACCATTTTCCTGGTTTATGCGGCTGTTATGCTATTGAGCCTGTTTGCGGGGATAGCCACCCGGTGGTATTTTCTGGCAGGTATTCCGGCGGCATTGTTACTGGCCTATGTTGTTTTACTCGACTTCAAAAAAGTCTTTTATCTCCTGATGTTTTGTATCCCGCTTTCCACCGAAGTATATCTTCCCGGCGGATTAGGGACCGATTTACCTACGGAGCCGCTGATGGTCGGCCTGATGTTTGTGTTTGGGCTTTATGTGGTTAGCAAGCCTAAAAGCCTGGCAGCAGATTTTGTGACGCATCCGCTCACCTTGATCCTATTGCTGCATATTGGATGGATTTATGCTACTGCTTTTACATCCCAGGAAGTACTGGTGTCTGTGAAGTTTTCGCTCGCCAAAACCTGGTATGTTGCGGTGTTTTTCTTTCTCGCCGGGCACCTGATCAAAACAGAGAAAGATTTTAAAACCCTTTTTTGGGTGGTATTGATTCCCCTACTCTTAACTGTTTTGATTATTTTAGCCAAACATGCCACTTATGGTTTCGCCTTGATAAAGTGAATAAAGCCATGTCACCCTTTCAGAGAAATCATGTGAATTATGCAGCTACCCTTTCCTTGTTTTTTCCTTTTATCTGGTTTGCCAGGCTCTGGTATCCTCCGAAAAGTAAAAAAAGGTGGTTCCTCAATATGGTGTTGATTTTTATGCTCGGAGCTATTTATCTCACTTATACCCGGGCTGCCTATATCGCTTTGGCTATTGCAGCAGGAGCCTATTTTGTGATAAGATTCAGACTGGTCAGGTTGGTGTTGGCACTTTCTGTTGCGGCAGCCCTGGGGTTTATCACGTATATGGTGGCCGATAATAATTACCTGGAATATGCCCCGAATTACGATACGACCATTGCCCATAAGAAGTTCGACAATCTCATTGAAGCAACGGCTAAAATGGAGGATATTTCTACCATGGAAAGACTCTATCGGTGGGTCGCCGGAGTAAGGATGAGCGCCGAAAGACCGCTGGCAGGCTTTGGTCCCGGCAATTTTTATAATTATTATAAATCTTATACAGTAACCGGGTTTCAGACCTACGTTAGTGATAATCCGGAAAAGTCCGGCATTCATTCCTATTACCTGATGACACTTGTCGAACAAGGAGTGATTGGTCTGGTGTTATTCCTTATCCTCAGTTTTTATGCCCTGATCCGTGGGGAGACCATTTACCACCAAAGTAAAAACCGGGATCGAAAACACATCGTCATGGCGTTATTGTTATGCCTCATAGTAATTGATGCCTTCCTGATTATCAACGATCTCGTAGAAACCGACAAAGCCGGTAGCTTCTTCTTCCTCAGCATGGCTGTCCTGATCAATATGGACCTGGCGAACCGTAAAGCGTTAAATTGATTTCAAGTTAAAAATTACGCATTTTGCAGGAGGGTGATCAATCCTTCTCTTGAGAGAGGCGGGGCGACATCGACAGATTCACGGGCAAAGAGTGCCGGGACACATGTTATATGAAGTTTTCAACTTCAAATCCATATAAGGGTGGTCTTCAGACGACTGTGGTTCAAAAAAGACAATGCACTTTCGAAATTGCCAGCACAATCGTCTGGAGACGATCAGGATTTAGATTTCAAGACAGAGTCTTAATAAAACTTAAAATTTGAAATAGAAAATTTATGGATGGAATGAAAATACTGATCATAGAGGACGTCGTTTTTCGTCAGGATTTCATCGTCAACAAACTAGGGGCAGAAAATGTTGACCGGGCTCGCAGGGCAGATATTGCACTCGAATTATTACAGGAAAATGACTACGACGTCATTTTTTTCGATCACGATCTGGTCGGTACGCGTTCGGGGAGCGATATCACCATGGAATGGGCAAATGCCGGCAGGGAGTTGCAGCCGAAGAGACCACTGGTTATCATTCATTCCATGAACATGGAAGGTGCTGACCGTATGGAAACGCACTTGAAAGGATTAACAAGTAAAACATTGAGGATCCCGTTTCGGACCATTGTGGAAGGGAAAGTAAACTTAAAGGAATGCGTGGGTTTATAAATAGAGAAAGCCTCTGCAATGCAACAGAGGCTTTCCGTCCAAAACAAAAAATATAAATGATAAATCTTAATATCTTCTGTTGTAATCGTCACGGCCACCGCCACCACGGTAACCACCTCCGCCGCCACCGCCGCCGCGATAACCACCGCCACCGCCGCGATTATCTCTTCTTTCTCTAGGTTCTGCTTTTTTAACAACGATTGTTCTGCCGTCTAATTCGGTACCATCTAAATCATTGATAGCATTTTGGCCTTCCTCATCGTTAGGCATTTCAACAAAACCGAAACCTTTAGAACGGCCGGAGAATTTGTCCATAATGATCTTTACAGAATCAACTTCTCCAAATTGTTCGAAGGCATCTCTGAGATCGGACTCCTGTGTGTCAAAGTTTAACTTTGCTACAAAAATATTCATAAAAAAAAATTAAAAGATAAAAAAAAATAGCCCGACGACCAGAAAACCGTCCGGACTTGACCCAAAAATAAGTGAATATTTAACCAAATGCTAGATGTAGACAAAATATCTTTTATAAATTATTGAAAATCAATTTTTTTCAAAGGCTCTAGGGCAATTCAAACGGCACTTTTTCAAGCTGCCTTGTTATTTAGGGTTTTCAACTTCAAATCAATATAAAGGTTGTCTTCAGACCACGGCGGTCCAGAAAAGACAAAAGCTTTCGACCCGTATAGGAGGATTGTGTAAGGAAAGTAAATTTAAAGGACTGGCAAGTTTATAAATAGCGAAAGCCTCTGCAGTACTGCAGAGGCTTTCCCATCAAAAACAAAAAATATAAATGATAAATCTTAATATCTTCTGTTGTAATCGCTACCGCCACCGCGGTAACCACCACCGCCGCCACCGCCGCGATTATCCCTTCTTTCTCTAGGTTCTGCTTTTTTAACAACGATTGTTCTACCGTCAAAATCGGTGTCATTTAATTCATTGATTGCATTTTGGCCTTCCTCATCGTTAGGCATTTCAACAAAACCGTAACCTTTAGAGCGGCCGGTAAATTTGTCCATAATGATCTTGATAGATTCAACCTCTCCAAATTCTTCGAAGGCATGTCTGAGATCGGACTCCTGTGTGTCAAAGTTTAACTTTGCTACAAAAATATTCATAAAAAAAAATTAAAAGATAAAAAAAAATAGCCCCGACGACCCGAAAACCGTCCGGACTTGGCGCAAAAGTAAGAGAATATTTAGCCAAATGCTACTTTTAGACCAAATATCTTTTGTAAATTATTGAAAATCAATTTCTTCAAATGGTCTATGGCGTCTTAAACCATGCTTTTTCAAACTCCTCAGGAATGGTAAAAGACCTGTTTTTATAATTATCAAAGTAGCCGACCATCTTTTTTGCCGCCACCTGTGAGAAGGTTTCCAAAAATAATTTCATGGGCTGATTAACTACATCCTCCAGACGCTCCCCTGTGCGGAAAAGGCTCTTGAATATTCTCGGAAGAAAAAGAGCGAGGCAACCTTGCTGGGGGATAATACCCAGCATGGAAGCATAGCTGTTCCCGATAAGAAAAGGAATGAGTAATGAGGAAGTTTTTTCAAATTTTTCAAAAGGAATATTTGATTCCGTAAAAGTAATAAGACTTTCAGTCAATATGCGCCCGGCTTCGGAGGGACTGGCCTGCCGGTCTAAAATGGCTTTGACCAAAGCAGAAGCTTCATCCCGTGATGCCGGCAGCAAATCATGATTGACACCCATAAAATGACCAATGACATTCCAGTGGTGGATATATGCTTCGGCTTCCACGGAAGAGTAGTTTATACCAAAAGCATCCAGGCCGTCGAGCAATAAAACACTGAATGACATCAAAGTGAGAGCAAGGTCTTCCTGGTTGATGGGTTTACCCCATTCTTTCGTTTGCCAATGTTCTTCGGGGATGAAATTTCTGACAGAAGCATGGATCAGCCTGATTTTCTGAGCAGCTCTGATACCGATGCCACCTTCCTCAAGTGCCCTGTATTGCATTACATTGAGCAGGAATTGACCGGTCTCAGCCACCCTTCTGGCAAAGGTGTTTTTAGATTTGCCATCATGTGCGAGCCTGCCAGTCTGTACCAATACCTTTGCCCCATGGGCATCCAGGTAAAGTGTGGGCAGAGATTTGTGATATAAAATGATCAACAACTTGGGCCCATGATCGGTAAAAAAACGGTTGGCCAGTTTCATTTTTTGTGGATCAGCCCATTCGGGAAGATTTCGGTTGGAATGCAGGAATTTGTCTATTTCCGGAAATTGCCCTTCCAGCGGGAGTTCCACATTGCGGGTAAGTTCGTCAAATAAAGTCCGGGCCGCTTGTTGGCCGTTTTGGGTTGCCAGGTCGGCTACCAGGTCATCGGCAGGAGGATCTGCCAATTGTCGTTTCGGGTCTAAAAAGGTGTTGGTCCAGGATTTGGGCATGTCTTATGGTTTGAAAATAACGTCTCTAAGATAATAATTCTAAAAGTATCACTAAATCTCCAAACGATAGGCCAGGTAAAATTCATACCCCAATCCCCGGGCTTTGGCAAAAGGCCCCAGGTTATAGGATCCTGCCAGACCAATTCGCAAAGAACCATCCTTCATCATGCCCTTGGTGAGGATATAGCCCATCTGAAAAGACAGCGTCTGGTTAAAAGAAAGGTTCAGGCCGGTCCAGAAGGTTTCTCTTTTTTCAAAACGGATACTAAAATTGGCATCTGTAATACCGGGAGTACTATAGTTGATCCATAACGCAGGCTCGATCAGAATATCCCCTGATATGGATCGGTATCCCAAAACGGCATTGCCGTGTAAGCCGCGTTTAAAATTTCCGGCGCTTCCAAATTCGGTAAAAACTACATCGGAGGTCAGTATTTGATTGGCGGCCAAACCGGCATAAAAAGTACTTTTTTCATATTGACTTCCACTGTTGTTGATGTAAAAGAGTCCGAAACCAACATTCGGCGAAAGCAGGTTACCTTCCGGGCCGGGCAGTAATTCGTCGTCCTCATCGTTTACCACGACCTCAAGTCCGTTTATCAGGAAGTGATTGACCATGCCCAGGATACCCAAAGAAAGTTGCTGGGTACTTCTTTTACCACCGATACGCATTTTGTAGGCATAAGTCATGGCAAAAGCATTGACTTTTAAAGGACTTATATTGTCGTGCATAAAGTACCCCCCAAGCGCCATATTTTCCTTGATCAAAGGATATTGAACATTCATGGTGGCCGTGCGGGGTGCGTCCTCAAAACCAACCCACGATTGTCGGTAGGTGGTACCTATTTCCCAGTATTCCCAGGGAGCGGTCATGGCAGGATTCCAGAGAAAATTAGTTTCGTCAAAGACGCTGCGTTCCGGCAACTGCTGGGAGAATGCCCAAAGCGGGAGGAAGGCGAAAAGGGCGAGGGATATTTTTTTTAAAACACAAAGGCACATAGTTCACATAGTTTTTGAAACACATTAGACAGATAGTTCACATAGTGTGAATGGATTAATCTCTCACGATGGTTAGTTTCTGTTTGATCTCACCCGATTGCAGGGAAAGCACATAGTAATAGTTTCCGGCAGGAAGCGGTTGCTCTTTATAGGTGCCGTTAAATATTTCTTCATCATGGTGATAATTTACCTTCTGGAAAATTAAAGCTCCCCATCGGTTATATATTTTCAAGGTGTTGGCCCCGAATTTTTGAAGTCCTTTAAACTCGAGGAAATCGTTTTTGCCATCTCCATTTGGAGTTATCATATTAACGGCTTTAATGCTCGAAATGGGATCAGTAGCGACAAGTACAGTTGTTGAATCGGTAATTTCACAACCGTTTTCATCAATAATGGTGACGAAGTAGGTAGTGCTGTCTAAAGGATAGGCTACGGGGTCATATATTTCGGTATTACTTACCGGATATTCATTGGGGTGCCAGAAATAGTTCACGCCGCCAAAAGCAAGCAGCCTGGCTTCCGTTTCCAGAATGATACAGGTATCTGGTCCGGCAAATCCCATAGGCGGAGCTACGACCACCTCCACTTCCATTTCATCCGAGCCACATTCATTTTCGCTCATCACCACAAATGTTGCCGTGGTGTCCGGAAATGCCAATGGGTTGGAAATACCTGCAGAGCTCAAAAAATCTACATGGCCGCTCCAGAAATAAAAATTGCCCCCGCTAATTTGTAATTGAGCAGTATCTCCGGGGCAAATCGTCAAATCATCGTTTTCGAGCATAAGTACGGGAATTTCGATGATGTTAATGGTTACTTCATCCGTGCCCGGGCAGTCGGGGTCATTGCTGACGGTCACACTGTAGGTACCCGATTGGGTTACCTCCAGTGTATTAAGTACGCTGCCATCTGACCATGAATAGCTAAGGAATTGCCCTGCATCAAGCACGGGGTTATCCCCTTCGCAGATTTCCAGGTCGGGACCGAGATCTACCTGCGGGGCATCGACAGCTTCGATAAAAAAAGTATCGATGCTCATACAGTTATTACTGTCTGTTATGGTCAGGGAATAATTTCCGGCGGCCAGTTCTGCAAACGAACCGGTTGAATTTTGTTGGTTGCCAATGTCAAAGGAGAACGGGCCCTGTCCCCCGCTCACGAAAATATCAGCCGTACCAATTGCTTGATTACAGGCGGCCGGGCCGGTCTCGATATTATCAATCAAGATGGCGGAAGGCTCAATGACACCAATACTGTTTTCAAAAATGACATTGCCATTATTCTCAGTAACCGTTACATGATAAATACCTGCAATGAGGTTGTCGATATCCTGACTGGAGGAGGTGAAATTTTCCGGCCCGACCCAGTTATAGGTGTAATTGTTTCCCGGAGGAATGATTAGATCAATGCTTCCGTCGTTAGCTCCGAAACAACTTACTGTTTCACTGCTGTAAGTAATTGATCCTGGCGCTCCGATGGTGATTAATCCCTGGGACTGGTTGAGCTCCATTGGAGAAAATATCCCGGGAGTATCTGTAGCCTGAAATATCTGGATGGCCAGAGGATCATCTGTAATGGTTAAAGGAGTGAAGTCCCCAATATTGCCTGTCACCAAAAAATTCAGGGTGACGATGGAGCTGTTATCAAAAAGTGTTAGTCCGTTTCCTTCAACATCAAACCAGGAAAGTCTCAGCTTTCCTTCAGCAGCTTCTGAATCCCCTATGGCCACATTAGGCAAGTCGACAATCTCATGGGAAATATAAATGAGTACAGCAGGGTTCCAGTTTATGGAAAACTGCATACTGACCACTTCTTCAAACCCGGAAGTGGTCAGGGAAACCTGAATGACCTCCTCCTGCTGGACTGTTTCCACAGGAAGTTGCAACTGAATGATCTGGCCTGACAGCAGTATAGGTAATAAGGCCGCCAATAGCGGCAGGATGCGTGTTTTTTTTCTCATAGGAACAATAATGGCTTCGGGTATTTTTTGGGTGTTTTGTAGGGTAAAGATAAAAAACCGAAACCGGAATTACCCGGCTTCGGTTTGTGGTTATCTTTATTTAATAATGACCATATCCCGCGTGGCGATAAACTCACCGGCTTTGAGGCTGTAGAAATATACCCCTCCGCTGAGGATCAGGTCGTCAATAATTATGCTGTTTTCCCCTGCCAGGAAATGTCCGTTGTAGCTTCGAACAATTTTACCAAAGCTGTCATGGATGACCAATTCGGCTTCCATTGCTTCCGGCAGGGTAAATCTGATCGTTGTGGATTCTGTAAACGGATTCGGCTCGTTCTGGAAAAGTTTGAAGTTCTCCTGAGTCGTCTCAACCATAGACGTCACACCGTTAAACAGCAGTTGTACATCCCAGGCATCTCCGGAAATGTTATGTGCTTCTGAAATGATGGTGTGGTTGCTTACAGTCATATACTGACTTAGGTTGTCAATATTATCCAAAGCTTCCAGCCTGAGGGTAAACAGGATTTCTTCATCGGACAAGGTTGTAGAAGTGCCCTGGTTATTGAACCAGCTGATACGAACCTCTCCATTGTTATATGCTCCCGCAAGGGTAGAAAGTGCTGTATCTTCCCCAGGAATAAATTCGAGGAAATTCAGCTTTCCTGCTTCCAGCGCAATACCCATCTGGAAACTGACAATCTGATCAAAATTGGTACTGGTGACAGGAATTTCAATAATCGAACCGGCCGCTGCCTGTTGATTGTCGGTAGTGAAAATCAATTCATCATCGTTACGTTCATCCAAATCTCCCTGGAGGTTGTTTGGATTGGCCTGCCCGAGGATATCTCCGACTTTTACCCCCACAAAGTTGGCAGTGGTGTCATGCATGACCATCATAGACGTTGCAGAAGGATATGGGAATACATTCTGAGTATCGAAATCTGCGGGCATATCAGTACCATCACTGACGAATACCCATGAAGAGCATTGGTCAAAATCATCCGAAGCACCAATGATCAATTGCTGAATGATGAAAAGATCCAGGGTAGTGAAAGCACCACTACAATTGGCATCTCCGGCAATGATCTGGTAAGGAGACGTAATTTGTTGTGGCGCAAGTCCGAGAATGAAACGCTGACCAATAAATAATGCATAGGTGGATAATCCATTGGCAGGTTCATCGGCTTTTTCCGGAAGGAATGTATACATATGACCTACCGGCAGGTTCGGCAATGTGTACACACCATTTTCATCTGTCAGATCCGATTCGGACATACCTGAACCGGAAACGAGCAATTGCACATCTTCAATTCCATCTCCCCAATAAGTAGAAACAAGACCTTCAACGATTCCGGTATCCATGATCTCCACGTTTCCAGGCACTGTAATATGGGGTAATACAACAGGCGTATCATTCAGGATACCTCCGACTTCGATGAACAATGGATCGTCAATCAACAAGAGAGAGCTTTCCATCCCGACCTCTCCGGTGAGTTCTATCATAAAGTAGAATAGGGTGTCGCCGTTGGCTACTGCAATCCCTTCTCCGGTATTGTCGTAAAAATTAAACGTATTGTTATTGCTATTAAACTGAGGCATAATGAGGCCCGGGCTGACCCCTGCGATGATTCCGACATTCTCTTCGGTCATATCCATTGTTCCTGCAAGGGAAACCAGTAATTCACAATTCTGGATCATTACAGGAATATAAACCATGCTCCCCGGACCGCCGTAAGCTTCTCCTATATCCAAAATGACTGCATCAAAACCGCTGGCTACGCCAATGGTCTGACAGTGGGTGGCACTGCCGCATGCGTTTGTTACGGTAAGGCAAACTTGGTAGCTGCCACTTGATGGATAAGCATGGGAAGGAGAAAATTCCGTAGAACTGGTGCCATCACCAAAAGTCCAAAGGTAACTTCCGGTGGCTGACAAGTTGGTGAAGTTAGCCGTTAATCCTGAAATGGTGAAGTCAAAGTCGACCATTGGCGTTTCAGGAGAATCGTCCAAGGAAACATTCAAAATGGCATAACATTCGTTGGCATCATTGATATTGATGGTATAATCTCCCCCAGGAAGATTGCTGAGGATGTAATTGTTAGCGCTTACGGTAGTAGCTCCGGAGACAGGACCCGTCCAGCTGATATCATAGTCAGGTGTTCCCCCGTTCATGACCAATCCGATAGCTCCCTGCTGAGTACATGTCGGATGGACCGGTGTGGTATAAACCTGTAAGTTGTTTGGATAATTTAGTAATTGAATGCTCAATATCTCTCCACACCCATTGGCATCTTCAATGGAAACCGTATAAATCCCCGAAGGCAGATTTTGGATAAAATGAGTTGCGTTGGTGGTCGTGTAGCTTCCGGATGCATTACTGCTGATCCATGTGATGGTATAATTCGGCGTACCGCCAATGATATTAACTTCAATGGAGCCTGGTACACCACATCCACCCGGAATGGTTGACAATGTAGCGGATAAATCATCTACAACATTTACAATAGTGATCGTTTCTGTATAGAGACAGCCATTAGCATCCGTAACAGTTACGTAATAAGTACCTGTGGGTAAGTTAATGATATCGTAATAGTAATAGTTTGTGACATCAGAACCGGAAACAGGGCCTGACCAGGTGATGGTAAACGGAGCTGCTCCATTGTAAAAGTCCATCCATATATTACCCAACCCATTGCAGTACCCGTTGGAAGCCATCGTAGAAACATCCAGACCACTATTGTTGGCATTGATGGTTACGACCTCAACATCAATGCATCCGTTGGAGTCGGTCACTGTAATGGTGTAGGTACCTGCCGGTAAATCCATAATATTGTGGCTTGGTCCCGAAATGACTACACCACCTGTAACGGGTCCGTTCCAATTGACAATATAACTTGGAGAACCGCCAGAAATGCCTACATGGATGTAACCACCCTGATCACAATCTCCGTCAAAGGGCACTGCGATTGCATCCAGGTCGTTCTCGGAAACGGAAACAAAAACGACTGCTGTATCCGTACATCCATTAACATCGGTAACCGTTACCGTATAAGTACCCTCCGGAAGGTTAGGAATATTGTAACCGTTGGCTTCAATAATCACTGATCCCGAAACCGGCCCTGACCATGTTACGGTAAAGGGTGAGGTGCCATCGTAAATATCCAGCCAAATCGAACCGTTTTGCTCACAATTGCCGTTGACCGCGACGGCAACGATGGACAGGTCTCCTCCAGTGTTGTATATAGTGATGGTTTCTACATCAGTACACCAGTTACCATCCAGTAAGGAAACGGTATAAGTGCCTGAAGGTAAATTTGCAATTTCATAGGTAGGGTTGTCTGTGGAAACAGAACCGGAAACAGGACCCGTCCAGCTGATTTCGTAAGTAGGTAATCCATCGATTACCGTTGCCGTTATAGATCCGTATTCGTTACAATCACCGTTGTTGGCCGTGAGCTGGAGTAATTCCACCGGAGCATCGTAAATGGTTACAGTTTCGGAAACGGAGCAACCGTGAATATCGGTTATGGTGATGATGTAAACTCCCGGTGGAAGATCAATGATCTCAAAACCATTGGTTTCCGTGGTTCCCGTGCCGTTTTGTGGCCCTGTCCAGGTGATCGTATACGTAGGCCATCCGCCGGTAATATCTATCCATACCCAATTGTATTGTCCACAATCGTTGACTACCAGCGTCGTAGCCATATCCAGGTCATTGGGGGAATTATTAATCGTCACCGTTTCTACATCGGTGCACCAGTTGCCGTCAAGCAAAGTGACGGTATAAGTGCCCGAAGGCAGATTCTGAATGACATAGGTGGCATTGCCGGTCGTGGTGGAACCCGAAACCGGTCCTGACCAGCTGATCTGGTAATCTGGCGCGCCATCTACTACAGATACTACGATAGAACCGTATGTTCCGCAATCACCGTTGATGGGCGTTAAGGTTAATAACTCCACCGGTGCATCGTAAATGGTTACCACTACATAGGTTGAGCAACCATGGATATCGGTTACGGTAATGGTATAAACTCCCGGTGGCAGGTCAATGATCTCAAAGCCATTGGTTTCCGTAGTTCCGGTCCCGTTTTCAGGTCCCGTCCAGGTGATGGTGTAGGTAGGCCATCCACCGATGATATCTATCCACACCCAGTTGTACTGTCCACAGTCGTTAGCAACGAGCGTAGTATTGATGTCAATGTCTCCGTCAGGATTATTGATCGTCACGGTTTCTACATCGGTACACCAGTTGCCATCAAGCAAAGTGACCGTATAAGTACCCGAAGGCAGATTCTGAATAACATAGGTAGCATTATTGGTCGTGGTGGAACCGGAAACCGGTCCTGTCCAGCTGATCTGGTAATCAGGAGTGCCATCAATTACAGTGGCAACAATAGCGCCTAATTCACCACAATCGCCGTTAATGCCATTAAGGGTTAACAGCTCCACCGGAGCATCGTAAATGGTTACCACTACATAGGTTGAGCAACCATGGATATCGGTTACGGTGATGGTATAAACTCCCGGTGGCAGGTCAATGATCTCAAAGCCATTGGTTTCCGTAGTTCCGGTCCCGTTTTCAGGTCCCGTCCAGGTGATGGTGTAGGTAGGCCATCCACCGATGATATCTATCCACACCCAGTTGTACTGTCCACAATCGTTGACAACCAGCGTCGTATTGATCTCAATGCCTCCTGAACCGTTGTTTAAGGTAACAATCTGGTTGTCGAAACAGCCGTTGGCGTCAACTACGCTGATGTAATAGGTGCCTGATGGTAAATCAGTAATATTATAAAAACTATTGAAAGTCGTGGTGGAACCGGAAACCGGTCCTGACCAGGTGACGGTGAATCCTGGACTGCCTCCGTTAATGCCTACGTGGATAGTGCCATCTTCACCGCATATGCCATCAGCAGGAATCGCGGTTATGTCAATATCTTCGGTATATAGAATTGAAATATTATTATCAACAGAGCAACCATTGGCATCCGTTACCCAGATGGAGTAATTCCCTGCCGGAAGGTTAGGGATCTCATAGTTAGTCTGGCTGGTCGAAATCGTTCCCGAGGTCGGCCCGCTCCACATAATCGAGTAGGGGGCTGTGCCATTACTCAGGTAAACAAAGACACTGCCGAAATATCCACAATTTGCAGGAGTGCTGGACAACGACAATTCCAGTTGATTTTCCTGTATAACGGTGACTTCTACCGTACCATTACATCCGTTGGCATCGGTCACGGAAACCCAATAAGTACCGGCGGGAAGATTGTTGATGGCCATCCCGTTATTGTTCAGTGGCGTACTTCCGGAAACAGGCCCGGTCCAACTTACAAAATAAGGTGATGATCCCCCCAGGATGTCCAGCCATATACCTCCCAGTTGGTTACAGGCACCGTCAATGGAAATGGCATTGAGAACAAGTTGCCCTTCAGAGGAGTTGTCAAGTTGAATAATTGCATAATCGGTACATCCATTACTGTCTATAACATGAACGGAATAGGTGCCTGAAGGCAAATTTGATATGGAATAAGCCCCTGAGTTTACGCTGACAGATCCATTGGAAGGTCCTGACCAACTGATCTGGTAGTTAGGCGAACCATCATTGACAAGAACGCTGATCGAACCATTTTGCCCGCAAATGCCATTGTTGGCAGTGAGGTCAATATCTATATCTCCAACAAGGTCGATGCAGCCTATTTGGGTATTGGTACAACCATTGGCATCTGTAATTTGTACGGTATAACATCCCCCTGGTAAATTGGGAATATCAAATCCGTCACCATAAACGATGTCACTCCCCGAATTGGGTCCCCACCAGTGGACATTATACGGAGCTGTTCCATCATTGATGTCTATCCAGAAAGCGCCTGGCTCCCCGCAATTCCCATCAATGGAGACTAGGTCAAAAGAAAGTCCTCCTCCCGAATTATTTACCTGCACCACTACGTAATCAGAGCACCAGTTAGCATCTTCAACAATGATCTGGTAATTACCTGATGGCAGGTGATCAATAATGTAAGTATTACTGTTTGTAACGGTGCTCCCATCTACCGGGCCATCCCATGTTATGGTATAAGGAGCTGTTCCAGAGCCAATATCAACCAGGATACCGCCTTCCTGGCCACAAGCGCCGTTGATAGCTGTAGCCGTAATGTCCAGGTTGGACTCTTGGATTACAATTACCTTGGTGTAGATACACCAGTTGCCGTCCTCAATGGTAACAGTATAGGTACCTGAAGGTAAATTGATGATATTAAACGAGGAATAATTCGTAGTAGTCAATCCGGAAACCGGTCCTGAAATCAAAATGGTATAGGTCGGAATTCCCGAATAGGTGTCTATATGAATGTATCCTAATTCACCACAGGATCCGGGGCTCGGGGTAGCCTCAAAATAAAAGGCACCACTGTCTGTTCCTATTTCAAAACTCTCGGAAACAGAACACCCGTAATGATCGGTTACGTGAATGGTATAACTTCCCGCAGGCAGGTTGTCGATGTCAAATGAAGCCGTATTTGAAGTCAGGTCAGCATTTTCAGGTCCCAGTACCAGGACAAGATAAGGAGCGCTACCATTTACAATATTGACGCCTAAGGACCCCAGGTCCATACAGGCAGCATTGGTCGTTTCAAGGTTGAGGTTCAGATTGCCGGAAGAACTAACCGTAACTGTTTGAGATACGGAACATCCGATAACATCTGTCTTTGTAATCAGGTAAGTTCCCGCCGGGAGATTATAAATGGTACAGTCATTACTGTAAGTATAGAAATTACCCGAAACCGGGCCAGCGTAATTAATGATGTACCCCGGGGAGCCGCCGTATGAAACGATATGAATACTGCCATCATTTTGTCCACATGAAGTCGGAGTAGTACTAAGCTGCGCGAATGACAGGTCGCAACCAGAAGCACAATCTACAAGCAAAATGTAATCACCGACGCCACCATTATATCCGTCTACCACGACGTAATACGTTCCCGCTTCAAGCCAGGCAGTTATGGATTCACTATTGGTGCCAGAATTCTGACTGTAATCCACACAATCACCTCTGTCACAGGAGCGCAGAAGAAACAGTTCCAGATTGGCGGTAAGGCCAGTCATCGTAATATTAACTTCTCCGGATTCAGTAGTTGTAAAATAATGAACCATTTCAGGGCCATTATTTTCCACATTGATGACGTTTCCGTCACATCCGTAAAGGGATACGTCATCTTGTCCGTTGAGGTTGTTGCCATGAAAAGGAACCCCACAAGCCAGCGGTTGAGCATCCCCACAATATAAATATCCACAATTAACTTCTATGCGGTAGTCACCCATAGAGGAGGCGTATTGACCATCCACGACAATGTAATAAGTTCCCAAAGGTGCATCTTCAAAAATTATCCCTTCATTATTGGTCACAGAATTACTGGTAGTACTTGATTTCAGGCAGGTCAACTGGCCACAATTATCTGCCAGAAGGAAGAGGTCGAGATCCATTCCCGGAGTGATTATTTCCAGGCCTATCTGCAGGTCTCCGGCTGTAGTTTTATTGAGCATGTAAACCTTCTCCGGGCCATAAAAGGTGCTGTTACTACAGCCCGGGTAATTGTTTATCTGGTTACCGCTTCCTGTAGTTGTTTCAAAAGCGAGAAAGTCTCCGCACTGTATCGGCACAGCTTCCTGGCACCAGGGGGAATTGAGGCCGCAAACCCCTGGTGTATAGTTCATTACACCCGCTGCATCTGCATAGCAGGCATTGGAATAAGTGACGTTATTACAACCGCAAACAGGGTCGTATTCTGTAAGGCAATTGGCTTCAGGATCCATACTTGAGGCGTCCACACAGGTGTCATCGCAAACTCCGTGGGTATAAAACGTAATACCGCTGGCTTCAGCGATACAGGCATTGGTATAGGTGATGCCATTACAACCACAAACAGGGTCATAATTGTCGGAACAATCCAGGGAAATGATACCGGTGTCGGCATCAACGGTAGTACCCGAGCTGGTAACAATATAATTAATATCAAAACAACTGGAGCCACAGGAACCGCTGGAAAAGCTCGTTACACCATTAGCCAGGGCGACACACTCATTGATATACGTAATCCCGTTACAACCACAAACCGGATCGTAATTGTCTCCGCAATCGGCATCAGGATTGATAAAACCGGGGTCGATGCAATTGCCAAAACACACACCGTCGGTATACTCAAAAATACCTGCTGCTTCTGCATAACAACTATTGAGATATGTTATTCCATTTGCCCCACAAACCGGAGCAATAACATCAGGACAATTGGTAGTAGTCTGCCCCCCGGAGATGTTCAGGTTGGTCCCTTTAGGGTATAGGGAATAAGGTTGCATTTCCAGGTCCACCATTACGATATCGGAAAGGGTGATGTCCAAAGATTGCGGCAAAACAATGTTTGCTTCGTCAACCAGATTTAAAGAAAGCGTTCCGATCTTGCCATATCCATTTAAGTTAAAGGGCAGTACACGTGTTATGGTTATCTCTGTTTTCCCATTAGTCGCATCGGCAATGACGAGTTGTCTTGTCCAAATCCCCTGGGGGTCGATCCATGTGTTCGCAGCTTTTTCAAATGCGGGAGTACCAACTACTAAATTGGGGTTATAATTGACGGTAAATCTCACCCCAAAAAAGTTTTGGATTGGAAAGGCTTCAGATCCAAGGTTCAGATCAAACTGTAGTTGTGACCCCGGGGAGGCTTCTGTTACAGATGAGGTTATCTCAAGAGGCGAATGAATGCCTTCCTGTCCGGGAGGAGGAAAAATTTCTTCATCGACCTGGCCATGAGTTTGACCATAATTATTTTGAATGGCATCGGACAGGTCTTCATCAGAAATGTGTCCATCACCATCGGCATCGGCATAGGCTGCATTCATAGATATGCCCGGCAGAATGGCGTTCCATGGTTCTCCTATGGCCTGACCATTCCATTGTGTTGTTGCATTCGGTCTTTCCGGGCCCGAATTCCAGAAAACAGCTCCCAGGTAAAAGAGGTCTGTACCCGAAACCCGGCCGTTATTGTCAATGTCTCCAGGCCAGATCATTTGACCTGAAAGAGAAGTTGGATTCATTCCAGCGAACAGAATGAAAATTGCAATGAGTGTCAATGATTTGTTCATCTTGTGTGTTTCTACGTTTTCTAATAGGGATGACCAGGGTGAATGAACACCAAAGTCTAATGGTACCCAAAGGAATACCTTATTCTGAGTTTACAAAAAAAATAATGCTTCCGGCCTCTTGAAGGAGGCCTGGTAAATTTGCTTCTAAAAACGGACGGAATTTCCCTTTTGGCTTTCGCCAATGAGGGGTGGGCAGATGATTAAGGGTCTAGTAAGGAAGGGTACAAACAAAATCTGCCTCAACCAAATGTTGTGACGCAGATTCGTAAGTAAAGATACGCAGAAAAATAAATTTTGTAACCAAAGGGATCAAATATTTACTACATCTGAAAAACAATATACATAAACAATTGACAGAAAATCTATTATAAAATAAATGATAAAATAAAAAACCCTGAAATTTCACTTCCAGGGTTCGTTTTTTAGTGGTTTGTTTATATTTTATGGTTAGTTGTTCTTTTTCTTTTTAAAGTCTCCTCTTTTCCATGCATTGAAAAAGTCCTTCCATGCTACCGGGTTAAAGATATTCATCGGTGGGGCCTGGCCTACATAATACGTTTTTCTGGCTTGCTGACGCAGATAAAAGCTGGTGGTTTCGATACCATCCGTGGGTACGCCACTTCTCATTTGAGCCAGGTGATCATTGGCCAGGTTTTCAGCTGCCTTTTCCTGTAATTCGTGGGTTACATCCATGGCCAGGAATTCCAGTTTGAAATGATCTTTATCGGGCCAGGGGAATACGACGGTTTCGGGAAGGTTAACGGTGTCTTTTGTCATGAGTTGAACGAGGGAATAACGATCGTCATCCAGATTTTGAGGAATGGTGAATTCAACTGTTTTGTACCCGAGGGCGGAAAAAACAATTATGTCTCCTTCCTGGACCACTATAGAGAAGAAGCCGTCAAAATCGGAATAGGTTCCTCTCCCTTTTTCTTTCACAAGGATATTGGTATAAGGAATGGGAAACATCTGATTGGTAGTGCCATCCAGCACCATTCCGGAGAATTGCACGAGCGTACTTTCCTCCTGAGCAAATAAGAATCCGGAAGAGCCTAACAGGGTTACGAGCAGGATTAAGATTTTATTCTTCATGATTTATATTTCAAATTTGCAAGATCCATCGCCGACATTTGTTGAATTGCAACTGACTTTGTCGGCATAGTTTTATCACAGTCTATTATAAGACGATAAAAAGGTACATTTGGTTTGATTGCAAAGATAAAAAAAACGGGAACACCGATCGATATCGGTTGTTCCCGTTTTTAAGTTAAAGTATTTTGGACCCCTTGATAATTGTTAAGGTTTTACAATACTCTGATTTCTTTTAAGGTAAAGAATAAGGGATTGATTCACAGCCAGGTCTCTATTCTGTAAATAATTCCATTTCATGATATCTTCAACACTGCATCCAAAGAGCAGCGCAAGCGTTTCGACATTATCCCCGGCAACAGTTGTATAAGAAGTTTTCAGCGAGTCGTCGGAAAGTATACCCGTTTTACCTGTCACTTTCATTTTTTTTGCGAGCAAATCGCGGAAAGATTCTGTAGCAAAAGCAGGAACTACGACGAAGTGCCCTTTCTTGCTGGCAGGAATTGTATTCCCAAGGAATCCAGGATTCAACTTCTTCAGCATATCCCAACTTACGTTGGTGGCTTTAGCGATATCTGAAAACTTTAGCGTGATGTGCGTAACAAAGGTTCTTGTATCCTGTAAGTCATAAGCAGGGTACCTCGGAGCCATGTCATGCTCATCATAATAATTTACCAGATACGCAGCCGCAATAAAAGCAGGCACATAACGCTGGGTCTCTTTTGGCAAATATTTGCTGATTTCCCAATAGTCGTTACATTTCGCATAACGGATGGCTTTTTTTACCCTTCCAGGTCCACAGTTGTAAGCAGCCATTACCAATTGCCAGTCACCAAACTGATCGTATAACATGGAAAGCATCTTTACTGCTGCCTCAGTCGATTTGTTAGGGTCGAGCCTTTCGTCAACAGTACCGTCAATAGACAGGCCAAAGAAATTAGCAGATGCAGGAATCATTTGCCATAACCCGGCAGCTCCGGCATGTGATTTAACACCAGGGCGCAAAGTAGATTCCACCATAGGGAGATATTTCAGCTCCATAGGCAGATTGTAAAGATTCAGGTAATGCTCAAAAATTGGAAAATAGAGACTTGAACGGCCTAACATTGATTCGGATTCTTTCAATCCTAAAACAACGTAGCGTTTGATGTACGTTTTTACATTCTCGTTGTACCTAGCCTCAAAGGGTAGAGATAACTGATCGAGCCTTTTCTTAATAAGGTCGTCAGTGTTTGTGTCCCAGCTCTCAGTAAAAGCCGAAGCCTCTGAGTCACCTGGGATTAAGTTGCTTGTATTAGCTTTCAGCGCTAGAGGTAAAACCAATAGCGTGATTACTAATGTCCATAGGAGTTTCATTTTTCAAGATTTAGTTTTTCATCACAAGACCTAGATCACTTAAAAAGGAGGAGTTTTTTAAACGAAAGCCTCAAGATGAATTTAATTAATTAGTGTAGTTTAACTGAATACCATAACCAACACACTAATTAGGGGTCCTTTTCATGTTCTATTTATTTAAACGTAAGAACTTTTGAAAAGTTACCTTGCTATTTAAAGCGGGCACAAAGGTATTCGCTTCTCGTAGAATAATCAACGGTTTCGAACAATTGTTACCCTCAATTCCAAATTATCGTTGGAATACCTAATTTTAGTTATTTTTTTGTTGCTTAAAATGGATTAGACCTGATGGAAAGATTTCTCAATCAGGGATTTATTGACCAAATAACAAGAAAAGAACAGAATTTTATTTGGTTTTGGCGAAAAATAAAATTTGGGCCCAAAAAGTGTTAAAGAAATGTTAAAAAAATTAACTTTTGTAACATTTTGAGCTTAACAACCTGATTACGTCTTGTCCAGATGCTTTGAAATTTTGTCTATATCGGCCTTTTCGTTGACATTAAAAAGGGCCTTCTCATCTGAAACCTGCAATAATTCTACGTCGGAATTGATCAATACTTTCCTTGGACAAGAGTATCCCTGGGTCAGAAAACTGAACAGTACCGAATAAGCTTTCGGTTCCCAAATGGCAATAAGCGGTTCCGGAAACTGAGAAACCGGACTTTTAAAGGCGGAAGCGGTTTTGGAAGGATTTCTGTTTTTTATCAAAAAACCGAGTGTTTCGGTATTCAGCAAAGGCAGGTCACAGGCAATGACGAGCCAGGCGTGATCAGGGTATTCTCTAAAGGCTGAAAGGATGGCTCCAAAAGGCCCCAGGCCAGTGAAAGTGTCGGGTAATAATTCATATGCTGAGTCAATATCTGCCATTTGGTCGGCTCGGCAGGAGATAAAAACCTGTTCACACAGCGGCTGGAGTAAATCCGCGGCAAATTCTCTTTGGGGCTTACCATGATAGTTGATTTGGCCTTTATCTTCCCCCATGCGTACACTTTTTCCACCGGCGAGCACCAATCCCAGTAATTTTGGCCGGGCTTTTTCCATCTCTTTTTCCAAAAAAGCGATGATCCCCGGAAGATCACGGGAAGCCAAAACCGGAACTGCTTTTCCTTGCAGGTGTTGTGCTAAAAAAGGATAGACTTTGGGTTGCTCCTCGGTTGTCAGGATCAGAGCCACATCTGTCAGGCGATCGAGTTTCTTTTGCAGGGAGGCTTCTTTTTTGGGGTCAAGCACCACTATTTGTTTCCTGGCCTGAAAATGGTTGCCGTTGACTAGCACGAGATCCTGGTCGTTGAATAACTGACGGTATTGAAAAGGATCCATATGCTTTTCAAAATCTATCCGGTTAAAGGTGATCTTGTCCGTGTATTCCATTTTGGCGCCAAAGGTCATAGCGCTTTTGGGATCTCTGCCTTTATTTTTTTCCTCATCGGCACCTTGGTGGTCTGCATCTACATAACCTACCTGGTATTTAGTTGATAACTTTTCCGTGAGTTTAAAAGCGAGGTCTTTGATCCTGTCGCAGGGAGTACCTATGATGGCCCATTCGTTGCGGGCAAAAGCCCCCTGATCGGGGCGGGTGAGTTTTGTATGTTTTTGATGTGCCATGATTCGGTTGCGGTTTATTGTTCAATTTGCGGTTTTTTATAAATACCATTTCGGGAAAAATAGCATTTATTTACGCTCGTTCAAAATCTCTCTTTCCGCCGCTTTTGGCCATGAGTCTGGTCTCTTTGATGATGATGTCATGGGAGAAAGCCTTACACATATCATAGATGGTCAATGCGGCAACACTGGCCCCGGTGAGGGCTTCCATTTCTACGCCGGTTTTGGCGGTGATAGATGCCGTACAGTCGATTACGACTTCCCGGTTTTCATTGATACTGATTTCAATATGACATTTGTCGAGACCAAGCGGATGACATAAAGGGATGAGTTCAGAAGTTTTCTTTGAACCCATGATGCCGGCCAGGATAGCGGTCTGAAAAACGGGACCTTTTTTGGTGTGTATTTCCTCGTTTTCCAGGAGATCCATGATCTCCTTGCCAAGTATGACAATGCTACGGGCCCTGGCAATCCTTTTGGTAATGCTTTTGCTGCCGACATCGACCATCCTGGGGTTTCCTCGGCATCAATATGGCTGAATTTCTTTTCTGTTCCCATGGAAATACCTTTTGACTTTGAAACACAAAAGTATACTTACTGTTCAGTATTTACAACATTTTCAAGAGACAGGTTAAACTTAATAGGCTTATTAGAATCTTATGTACGGAGAATCTTTGCAGATCAGGGGTTGAACCTGCCCCGATACTCATATGTTTTTTTAAAGTACCCAATAACTTAACCCTTGATTCACCTGATGTAAAAAAAGAGCATATTCGCATCTTTAAGAATACGAACTTAAGTCAGGGTGATACAGAAATTTGGGGTATAAAAAGTGAGGATGGTGAAATAAATCCCCTCCATTTTATAATAAAGGTTTAACTTTGCATTGTAATTGAAAAATAAAATTATGAACGACTTATTATTATTCAACTTCTTCGGGCCGGAAATGCTGGTCATCTTTTTTGCTATTTTGTTGCTTTTTGGTGGCAAAAAAATACCTGAGCTGATGCGTGGTCTGGGTAAAGGGATTCGTGAATTCAACAATGCACGATCCTCAATTGAAAGTGAACTCAAGGAAGGTATGAGAGAATCAGAGCGTAAAGAACTGGAAGAAAGAAGAGCCAAGGAGCAGGAACAGGAGAAACTTAAGTTGAAAGAAAAGAAAAAAGCCTAAATAACTAGAGGCTTTTGTCAATATTTTGACTGAGCATTTTTGGTTGTGAAATATGGGAACGTGGTTCCCGATTTCCATTCATTAAAATAAGTGGAAGTAAGTAACAGATAGTTACATGCTTCCACTTATTTTTTTTCGGGAGTTTAAGTTAATCGTTTTTCCAGTCTTTTTTCTCTTGCTCAATATGAGTGAGTTTAACAGTTACCCCATATTTTTCCTGGATGTGATTGGCCAGTGTATCTGCGGCATACACAGACCTGTGTTGCCCTCCGGTACAACCGAAGTTGACCATCAGGTTGGTGAAACTTCTGTCGATGTAGTTTTCCACAGCATCATCCACGATCCGGAAAATATTATTCATGAATTCTGTCATATTACTATGGTGCTGCAGAAAGTTGATGACAGGCTCATCTCTGCCGGTCAGCTTTTTATAAGGTTCATATCTCCCCGGGTTGTGGATGGCCCGGCAGTCAAAAATGAAGCCGCCGCCATTGCCGCTCTCGTCTTTTGGGATGCCGCCTTTTTTGTAGGAAAAACTATTGACTTCTACAGTAAGCAGACTTGACATCCCCTTTATTTTATCAAAAGGTTCAAAGCGACGACAGTTGACTACCGCATGCAACACTTTGTTCAGTTCGGGCAATTCGATAGGCAATCCCTGGTTTTCCAACACCCATTTAATATTTCTAAGTGCAAAGGGAATGCTTGAAATAAAATGTTCCTTACGTTTATAAAGACCACGAAACCCGTAAGTTCCCAAAACCTGGATACACCTTATAATAACGTATGCGTAATAATGCTTTTCAAATTCCTGTCTGTCGATGGTGATCAATTCTTCGAGGGCATCCATATAATGGTTGAGCAATTCAATCCGGATTTCCGATGGAATATTGGCCTTCGCCTGGAATAATAAGGAAGCGAGGTCGTATTGAAGCGCTCCTTTTCTTCCGCCCTGATAGTCTATGAAATACGGTTCTCCGCTTTTGATCATGATGTTCCTGGTCTGAAAATCCCGGATCATGAAGTAGTCCGTTTCTGTTTCCAGGAGATAGGCGGCAAATTTTTGGATATCGTTCTCCAGATCCTGTTCATCAAAAGGGATGTCTGCTAATTTGAGGAAGTAATATTTAAAGGTGTTGAAATCCCAGAACATGGATTGTTTGTCAAAAGCTTTCCTGGGGTAACACAGCTCGTAGTTGAGCCCTTGCCCGCCAACGATCTGAAAATGGGCCAGTTTGCTAACAACTTTTTTATAGATGTTGATCAGGTAATCCGGGAAATAGTCTCCTTTTTGTAATAGGTAGCTGTAAAGCGTAGTGAACCCCAGGTCTTCCTGCAAATAGACGCCATTATCGAGATCTTCGGCATATATTTCCGGCACCGGCAGGTCTTTGGATTTAAAATGTTTTGAAAAACCTAAAAACGCTTCATTTTCTTTCCTATCGCCATTATAGGCGCCAACGGCGGTATGGTTTTTACTTTGTAACCGGTAATAAATCCGAGCCGAAGCCGAAGGGGCTAATGGTAAAACCAAATCCGGGTCCTCGCCACACCAGGTTTCAAAAAGGTCACTCAGCAGTCTTTCAATTTTCAGGGATGCCATGAATTGTTGATTTGAGTAAAATGTGTTTCACTTAAATAAAACTATTGCGCTAAATTAGAGGATTAATAGCAACAAAATTAGTTGGCTGTAATGTTTTTATCATCAAAATGATTTTTAGCCTTTGAATTAATAAATATAACTCAAAATCCCTTCCAGCTCCTGTTTGGCGCGTTCGATTTTTTTGGTGATCAGACGGAAGGTGCGTTCTCTTTCCCGTTCGCCGGCACCGCTGATGAGCAGGGAGTGTTTTTTGGTATTATTGATAAAGTTTTCGGTATAAGTACTAAACCGGTCGTCGGCACTTCTGATGAAGTTGGGCGGATCGTAGGTGGTAAAAACGTAGTTGAAGTTATCAGCCACAACAAAAATGATGTTGGTGGAGGCAACCAGTTCATTCATATGTACGGTCAGGGTGCCTAATTTTTCTTCCGGTCTTTCAAGATTGAATTTAAATCCAACCTCAGCCATTTTTTTCAGGTGTCTGCTCATTTTTTCGACTTCTCTGAATATGCTGTGAATATCGTCTTTGTTCTCGAATATGCCTGAATGTGCATAATACTTGATCTGATCAAGGGTGATGTCGAGAAAACGGATATTCCACATTTCCATACCGTCATAACCGTAGTATTCTTTGAGCATACTTTTAACCAATTCATTAAGTGTATTGTCATTGGTAAATTCCCGAAGGGAAAAACGATGAGGACGGCCCGGCATCTGCCAGCTGGTATGATTCCAGACAAATAGTTTGAAATAAAAAAGTAGCGGAAATTGCAGGTAGTGAAAAACGGGTACTTCGTTCGTGACATAACAGACCTCAACATGTTTGCAGCCCCGGATAAATTCAAAGTGCTTATTGATGTTCCGCAGGTATCCGTCGTAACTTTTGGGCTGACTTCGTATGGCATCCACAAAAAAGGGAATGGCATTGTGTCGGTCGGCGACAAACTGGTCTATGGAAAATCCATAATGACGGGACAGTTTTATGGTGTCATCCAAAGACAGATTACTCTCCCCATTCAATTTTTTATAGGCGCCGCTTTTGCTTAAATTCAAAATTGACATGAGGTCATTGACCAACGGCGCGCGTTTGGGGCTCAACTCCTGTATATATTCAAATAATTGTTCCTGGACTTTTTTACTTTCTCTTTCCATGGTTGTTGGTTTGCATGGAGGGGTGTTTGAAAAATGTTATGCTGGATAACAATACCATAATAAGGCAACCTTTCCTCCTAATTTAGGGATTTTTTCAAACAAACGCTTCAAATTATACCTGAAAAGTAAAATAAATTTAAAAAAATGGAATGCCTTTACATGAAAACGGGTTGATCTTTGTAATACGCTTTTTGTCTGGCACTATCAAACCAAATGGAAGGAAAGAGTTCTGAGAATGTGCCCTTTCTGATATTTAATAACCGGGTAATTTCATGATTCCGTGGAGTTACCCGATTTTTTTAATATTCTTTCAGGAAGTAATCATGTCTACAACAGCCTTTTCAAATTGCTCAAAATACATCCCTACCTGCCTGCCATCTACCAGTGCATGGTGCGCCTGTACGGAAAGCGGCAGCATTATTTTCCCTTCTCGCCGGAAATATTTCCCCCAAACGATGCGCGGTACACTGTCCGGGTTGATATAGTTCATGGCGTGGGTGAAGCCCGTAAATGATATCCAGGGAATGACGGACAGGAAAAGATAATCATCCCGCCCGGGTACGTCCTCCACGGTAGGATTTGTTTTAAAATGTTCAATAGCCTCAATGGTATCTTTGTAAAAAGATTTGAAGTTGTATTGGAAATCGACCGGGCAAAAGCTGAAAACATCGGAGTTGTCGGGAGTGATGGCAAAAGAGGGATGCACCAATACATGTTCAATGATTTCATCTCCTCTCAACCGCCAGCGAAATTCTTTGATATCATTGGCTGTTCTGCTGATCAGGTAAACCATTACCGGGGTGAAGGATAGTTTGTTCTTTTTTATAAACTCCAGAAGCGGGGTGATGTCCACATTCCCACAAATATTAAAGTGCGGCTGGCTGAATTTTTTGAAAAACTCAAAATGTTTGATCCTGTGAGGGTCAGTGAACGTGATTTTTTTCATGAATACTAAATTAATGGATATTTCGTAAAATGCAGATTTTCAAAAGTAGGGAATATGGTGATAATGGGAAAGCGGAAGGATGGAAAGCAGGAAGGATGGAAAGCAGGAAGAGGGAAGGCTTGGAAGATAATTGCATTTTCAACAGTCGATAAAATCAAATAAATACTTGATAATCAACAACTTGAATTAAAAAAATGGGAGCTTCGAACAATCCTATTTTATGGGGAGTATCCAAACGATCAAAAGCGTTTTCCTGAAACGAGTACCCAAATCTACGTGGTGCATCAAATCCGAAATGCAGCCAAATACGTCGTATGGAAAGGTCGGAAAGTTTTTGCAAAAACATGAAAACTATTTACGGTGCGCCAACCAAAGAAGCGGCTCAAGCAGCTCTAAAGGACTTTGGTAAAAAATGGAACCATAAATATCCCTACTCGGTCAAATCTTGGCATAAAAACTGGGATGAATTAACTACTTTTTTTGATTTTCCAGTCGAGATCAGGACCATTATTTATACGACAAATTTGATTGAAAATCTGAATGGTAAAATCAGAAAATACACCAAAAACAAAATGTCTTTCCCGTGCCGATAATGCACTGAAAAAATCGGTTTATCTGGCGATTTTTGAGATAACAAAAAAATGGACCATGCGGATCCGGCACTGGCCCATTATTCTCAATCAATTTATTGCTATTTTTGACGAAAGAGTCAAAATCTAACAAAATCGGGCTAAGCCCTCTATTTTGTATTTACACACTTATTAAGATACTGTCAATAAAGTCCAGCTAAACGATACTTAATAGATTTTATACTGCAGCCCAACGGTAGCTCCCCACCATTGGTACTTTATTTCCAGAGGATAACCTTCTTTGGTAAATGAAGAAGGCATGTATTTATAGCCCAATTGAGCAGATAGCCCCAATCTTGGTTTGAGGGAATAACTAGCCTCCAGGTTGGCAAAGGCCCCCAGGCCCAAATCGTTTTTATAAATGCCTGGATTCTGATTTTCAAATTCAATAACATTGCTTTCGGCATCTAAATATTTTTCCTTCTGCATTTAACATTGTCCCCCAGAGTAACCCTCCGCTTGCTCCCAAATCCCATCTCTTTTTCGAGAAATAATATCCACCTCCAACGTTAAATTCCGTCCAGCGCAATGTATTGTAAACTTCCGTAGTCGAGATTATTTCTTGAGGCTGCTCATATATACCAAAAATTTCTTCTTGCTCACCGTTGCTCAAAAAATTAATCTCTGTTATTATTTCGATGTCTTCGGTTGTGAATTCACTGCTTTGATAATTAAATCGTTCGGTAATTTGATTGAAATTAATTCCGCTGGTCAGGAAAAAATTATGCTTGTTTTTCAACTCAACCCCAATGCCTAAATTTAAAGTTTCCAAGGTATTTTCAGCACTGTTTCTTAAGTCATTTAAAATGGCTCCATTTTCGTTTTTTTGAGAAATTTTTCGGTCAGTATAAAAAACGCCAATAGTTGGTGAAATATATAGACTCCAATTTTTTACAGGGTCTATTTTGGGCAAATCTTTCTTTGTGCTAAAATCATTTTCTTGTTCGAGAAAATTCATTTTCGGAAAATCCAAAAAGGTGACTTCTCCTATATTTTTTAATTTTTGAAATTTGAGCAGGATTATTGTCTTCAGAGTTAATTCTTGACTTTGGCTTCAGTTACATTTTCCTGGCTGTTTAAAGCAGTGACATTATCAATTGAAGTACTCCGTTTGATCTGGCTGTATTTTTATCTTTCTTGACCAGTGGCTTGGACCGCTTGCCTCGAGCTTTGTTCTTGAGGTTGTTTAGCAACAGCACCAATTCCAGAACCTATATTCGAAATCGTATTTTCATTTTCATTTATATTTTCTACGTACGATGTAGTCTCATGGATCGATGAATCAACATTCTCAATGAGTACTGACTCCTGATGAAATAGATTGATTTTCAGTGGTTTGGAATTTATAGACCAAAAAACCTCCTATTATCAGTATTAAAAGCAGTGTGAAAAAAACAATGACAAATCTTCGTCTTTTCTTTTTCTCCAAATCACTTTCCAAATCAGCCCAAAGCGATTCCGTATCCAGCTTAGATGGATATTCGTCCACCTTGTTTGCAATATATTTCTCAAATTTATTCAGCCGCATAATTCAATTTTTTTTTCATCAATTAGTTGTTCACGAAGCCATTTTCTGGCCCTGGTCAATTGAGACCGGGAGGTAGTGGCAGAGATACCCAGCAATTTCTGCGATTTCATTATGATCGTACCCATCAATTACGTAGAGATTGAAGACCTCTCTGGCACCTTTGGGCAATTTTTTAATTAAATCTATAATCGCTTCGTAGTCTAATTTCAAATAGGCCTCTGGGGCAATTGTGTCGGAATGTACAGGCTCAAATTCAACTACATTTTTCAAAAAATCTTTATCCCTTAAATACTTTAAGGGAAGTAGGTAACAACGATACGTCGCATCCAGCCTTGAAAAGAGCCCGTTGGCTCGTATTTTTTTATGTTTTTAAAAATCAAATGCAGTGCCTCTTGTAAAATATCCTTTGCGGAATAATCGTCACGGGTGTAGCGGCGAGCAACCGTAAAGAGGACGGTGCATATTTATCTACCAGTGCCTTTTTGGTAGCGCCGCTTTTCTTTTTTACAGCCGGCTATGATTTCCGTTTCCGTCAATGTATTTTATTATTTGGGCAAAATAAAAGTTGGCCTTTTTTACTTGTTATTTACAAGATTAAAAAGAATAATAAATTAGATGTTCTAATTTTCAATATATACAACAGAAACCCATTTAAAGGGTTTCTGTTGTAGGAAAAAAACTACTGGGTTCGAAGGACCCTAAAGTCTATGATGATAGGGAAAGTACCTAATGAATCCCCAGTAATAGAAGATACTCCTGTGGGCGTTATACTAGTCAATTGTGCTTCATTGACGACCACTTCATGCGTGATGGTGCCGGTTATGGGTTCTCCGACTTCCCCTATTGCCGAAATGAATACATCAATTTCATCAAAAGGGGGAGAGTTAAATGATATATCCTCACCAATGCTAAACAATCCGTTGAAGTTTGAGAAAGACAGAGTGCCTTGTGTAGACACTGTATTTGGGCCTTCCAAAAGATCAAAGAAGAAAAAGCTAACCGCAGTTGTATCAAATGGGAAGATGTTGCGGAATGAAATCCAAAGTTCTAAATCATTACTGGTGATTTGTCCAAAACTGTCACCTCCGCTGTTAATGCTTAAATCCCAAATATAAGACTCATCGTCAAGGGTCAATTTCACGTATGTATCAGGTAAGATCTCAGGATCTGTACAAACCTCTATGTTTCCCGCAGTCACTACATCGTCAACTTGAAACTCTATCGGATCGCTGAAGGCCGTTTGGTTATCTGAAGGACCAGCGCCAGATAGAAAGATGCTGGTGGTGCCGGAACAGATATTGGCCGGAACGTTAAAGCTTCCATTCGCGATGAAAAAAAATTCATCCCCATCGTTACTGTTTATCCTTAGTATACCATCATTTAAGGGTAGACCATCACAATCTACCAAGGTACCCTGAACGGATATCACGTTAGAATCATTAAAGATAGACAGGTCGATGATACCCAAATCAGTATCGCTTTCGAATGGTCCTATTTCAGCTTCATAAAGTAGTGTTCCGCATAGACCAATCAGTTTTATCCTCAAAACTTCGTTCAAGGGAACCAGGCCTGAAAAACAACCTTTATCATCCGTAGTGGCAAAAGAACTCAGGCCAGTGGAAATTACCTCTACCTCTACCTGTGTATTCGATAATTGAATGCCTTCAGCCCCTTCGAAGCACCCTGACAATTCGATTAATGGAAAAGGGGCATCGCAGTTCCAAAACGAAAAATGGCTCACTTCGCCAATGTACTCATCACCAATGAGTTGGGCGCTTCCTTCTTCTTTCCAAATGCCTTCCACTTCGTCAAAATACCAAAGGGGAATTGTAGTTGGTGCGCTGCCGATGATCTCTCCGGGAACAGGAAAGGTCAAAGTGGCTACCCCACCATTGCCCAGGTTAAGTGCCGAACCATTGGAGCTTTCCAATTCTACTGCCAACATGCCATAGGATTGGAGAAGTACCCGCTCGTTTTCCGCGTCAGTTGCTTCAAGACTTCCGGGCATGATCTGGGGAAGATCAGCAGCGGTTGGATCTAGCCATTGCATGGCCACATTGACGGAGCCGTTGTAAATGTCACCAAAAGCATCAACAATACCATTTGCCGGCAATTGGATCTTAGCGCCATTCTGGAGGGCCAATGACCCACCGTTTTGGGCACTCACTGTTCCGACAATGATTTTTTCGAGCAGCTTTACCTTCATGTAGTTAGTGGTGTTTGGGGCGGGGTATATACGACGACTTCCCGTGAAAAAACCTTGTTTTTCTACCTGGACGTAGGTGCCCTTAGCATTCATTTTTACATTCTTGAAAAGAAATAACCCGTTCTCATCGGTAATTATGATTTCATTTTTGTACGTGACTTCGGCGTTAGGTACAGGGTCATTGTTGTCATCGACCACCAATCCGAAAATATTTCCATAAACATTGACAACAGGAGTAGGCGGATCTTCTTTAATGACTATTTGGTCTTCTATATCCTTTCTACAGGACAGGACTAAAAAAGAAAGAGAGAGCGCGAGTACGAAAAATTTCAATAAAGTATTCATTTTTTTTATTTGTTCGGTTAGCTAAAAAAGCCATGCATGTCTTGTTAACAATTAGATAATCCAATTTTTTGCAGAAGTGCTGCAAAGAGGAGAAAAAAAAATCGACCCCTGCTTGAAAATTGAAAATATCTGACAGGAATTAGCAGGTAATTAAAGGAGATGTTTTAAACTACCATGAAGTTCGCAATGCAGATAATAATCAAAATTTGGTGTTTTGTAATTCAGAAATGCCGGCTGCTGACAAATCAACTTTGCCTAAAGATGGCACAGTCAATATTTGAAAGGAAATGGAAGAAAAAGGAATAAATAGATTTATTTGCCAGGCCTCAATAGGTTTTGTAGATTACACACTTAATAGGATACTGTCTTTTTTTATTTACACACTTAATAGGATATTGTCATTTTATGCTTAATAAATTCGGTTTTTGAGGGTTGTTTTATACTCACCAGCTGACTCTTGTAGTTCGTTCGAATGAATCGTTCCATTCTTCCATATTCTTTTGCCTTAAACTCGTCATGAGTTTTCTGAGGCCATTTTCGATTTTGAAGCATTTTTTATCCATCGAATTAAATTCCTTGCATGTCAATAATTTTGATTCAAAATAAACGTGATTGCCTGATGTGAATTCTGAAAGGGATGCAATGGCAAAATCCAAAAATCTTAAATATTCATTTTTGCTTTTTCTACAATATCCTTCAGCAATGTTCCGGTGTACGGAATCTATCGCAGCCAATTGGTTTGAAGCCACTCTTTTTAATTCCGGTGGAAATTTTGAGTAGATTTCATAGTTTTTTAAACAACGCTTTAGCCTCTTGCCATACCCAAAGGTTCATGTACCCGCGTATCATGTTTTTTCTGTAATCCATACTGATTTTTTTATGTTTCCATTTTCCCACCCTTCCATCCTTCCATCCTTCCATCCTTCCATCCTCACTCCCCCCCAAACTTCATATCCTTCACCATTAGCCGAAGCCGACTTTTTCCCTGCCAGGTATTTTCCTGTAAATTATAACAAATATCAAATGGGTTCCTGGAATATACCTTTTCGGCATATTCACTCATAAAGAAGGCCATGCCTTTTAAAGGAGGGGTTCCGTTTTGCCGGAGTGACAGGTTGAGGTGTTCTTTTTTGATTGTTTCGGAATAACCGGTGTCCATGACGTTAAATGTCTGGAAGACAGGGTTTCTGTTTCCGGGTCCAAAGGGGGCAAATTTGGCCAGTATGCGTCTGAATTTTGGTGTGATGTCTTCGAATTTCAATTCGGCATTAATATCGATTTGAGGAGATTGTAAGTGTTTTGGAAGAGAAACCTGTACGATGCCTTCGAAGCGATCGCAAAAAGCCGGTACATTTTCAGGCAGCAAAGTCAGCCCGGCGGCATACTGGTGGCCCCCGAAATTGACCAGCAAGTCTTCGCACCTGGTTATGGTTTCCAGGATGTCAAAGCCCCTTACGGATCGGGCCGATCCAACGACCCTATTGTCGGATTTGGTAAAAATAATGGTGGGCCTATAGAATTTTTCGACTATCCTGGAAGCAACGATGCCAATGACTCCTTTGTGCCAATGTTCCTGATACAGGCAGGCGCTTTTTTTGTCTTCCCAGCCTTCAGCAGTCGTGAAAGCTTCGATAGCTTCGTCAGTAATTCGTTGTTCAAAACTGCGGCGGAGTTCATTGCGATAGTCCAGGGCTTTGGTAATTTCTTTGGCATTTTCAGGAGAATTGGTGAGCATGAGTTTTACAGCGGTTGCGGCATCGGCCATACGGCCGGCGGCATTGATCGTGGGCGCCAGACCAAAAACGACATCGCTGATGTTGAGCGGATATTCTTTTTTGGAATGATCGATTAAAGCTTTCAGGCCCGGGCGATTCGTTTGGTTGAGTTTTTGTAGTCCATGGTGAGCGAGTATGCGATTCTCTCCGGTCACAGGCACTATATCAGCAGCGATACTAATAACCAGGAGATCGAGGAGATCCTGCCAGTAACTTTCCGGAAGGTCATGTTTTTGACAATAGGCCTGGATGAGTTTGAAGACAACACCACATCCACTAAGTCCCTGGAAAGGGTAGGTACAATCTTTTCGCTTGGGATCTAAAACGGCAGTGGCAATGGGAAGGTTTTCACCGGGGATGTGGTGGTCACAAATGATGAGATCTATACTGGAGTACCTGGCGGCGCGGGCTTGTTTTTCCGCCTTGATGCCACAATCCATGGCGATGAAGAGGTCAATTTGGTTTTGTGCCGCAAAATCGATGCTTTCAAAGGATATACCGTAACCTTCTTTATATCTGTCGGGAATATAATAATCCGGGTTAAGGCCAAGTCTTTTCAGAAAACGGAACATCACGGCAACGGAGGTCGTGCCGTCGACGTCGTAGTCACCGTAGAGCAAAATTTTTTCCTGGCCTTTTATGGCCTGATGTAATCTGTCCACTGCCAGGTCCATATCTTTCATAAGGAAGGGGTCATGGAGGTGTTTCAGTTCCGGATAAAAAAAACTTTTGGCATCATGGACGGATTGGATGCCTTGTTGCACCAGCAGTTGGCAAAATACCGGGTGGATGGGTAATTCCTTTTGCAGCTTTTTTACGGCGGCTTCATTAGTTTTCACAGGTTTCCATACTTTGGGGATCATGGATGGAGGATTATTGGTTAATAATAGGTTTTTATTTTAACCGAATTGCAGGAAATAAAGTTCCTTGTAGGCATTGGAGATAAAATGGGAAAAAAAATGGCGCCCATAAAGGAACGCCATTTTAGATAAACACGCCAAGCGTGCAGCTTCTGGGAGGATCTTTTGAAATCATTAAAAGGGGAGGGTTAGGTGTTTATTTTCTGCAATTCGTACTATGGCAGCGGGGGTTAAAAGACAAAACGTAACAAGGGAACTTACACTTTCAAAAGGGGACGAAAAAAGGGGGGATCGTGCATAAGATTTTTTGGCCTTAACTGCCTGCTCACTTAGTTACATGAGCCGGCAGTAGCTCCCTTGTTGTTTTGTCAATTTGAGAAACTAAAATACTTTAATAATCTCAACTCGGTCACCACCTGGTGTGGGTTATGTTCACGCAAGTCGTTCGCGAATACATCAAACCGAAAGGGGGTCGGAAAAGTATGATGCTTTTGAGATTACATTAAATCTTTTAGTATGTTTAAAAACGCTTATGCAAATATATGTACGATTATTAGTTAAAGTTGTAACACTTGGCAGATGATAAATCAGGATTGATTTTGATTTTTCGAATAAAAAAAATGCCTAAATTATTGTAATACAATATTTTAGGTGGTGTAATTTGTTTATAATTGGGTCAACACATTGATTGTCACAAGAATAAATCGTATTTTTGCGACAGGAAATTAAACGTACACTCAAATCTTTTTTCTTTCGTAAGGGGAACTAACCTAAACTCCACAGCACCATTCATACCAGTGTGGCGTCCAGTCTGGCGTACCAGTCTGTTCGTTTTTTATTTACAGAATTTGAGTGCACAAAATGTGTCTGCCTCTTTGACTAAATGTTTTGGAGGCGCACAATCGGTAATTTGGCTATTGTATATCTAGCCATTAACTTAGTTGGAAATCAATGTTTTTATTGATACCAGTTTTGTTTCCGTTTTATTGTTTTTGCTTTTTAAACTGGAAGAGGTTTAAAACATTATATCGGATCCAACTATGTCTTTATATTGATCAAGTAGCTCAGGTGTTGCCTGTTTTGCTGAAAGAATAATGCCCATCATAATTAACCATTCAATTAACGCTGCCATAACTTTGATTTTAATTTAATTATTAATTTTAATTGATAATCAAAGTTATGGCAGACTTCCGGTAGGGAAGTGAACGTTCCCCCTTTTATTGGTCAGGCTTCTTTTATCCATTACTTTATAATCGGTTTTCTTTTACAATTGTTAATCAATGACTTATATTTGTCACTTTAGTGAAATTTAGCACTTCCTAATGAAAGATTTACAAATATTAGTCCACTTACTATCCGGCGTGAAGGTTAGTAAGCTGAATATTATTGGAACTGAGGGTGAGTCTGGTACTAAGGTTCAGCAATTATATGATGCAATCCTGGAGGGAGAGATTGTTAATGACAAAGAGGGTGCTCAAAGGTTTTTTCCTGATGGGGCTCACAGAGAAAAGTATTTCGTTAAATTAAAGCGTACTTTAAAAACAAGGTTGTTAAATACGCTTTTTTTTATCGATGTTGATAAACCACAATTTACTGATTATCAAAAAGCTAATCAAGTTTGCTACCGAAATTTGTTTATTGTGAAGATGTTGATTTCCTTTGGCCAAAGGAGTTTGGGCATAAATATCGCAACAAAAACGTTTAAAAAGGCAATTTATTTTGATTTTACTGAGATTGCATTACTTCTATCAAAGGAACTTAGATTATACTATAGTACAATAACCGGGGAAAAAGATAAAGCAAAACAATTCAAGGAGCATGTCAATAAGTTCCTGCAAATCTATGCAGCTGAGTTAAAAGCAGATGAGTTTTATGCTGAATTAATGGTCAATTATGTTTTTTCAAAAGCCAATAAGCCGGAACTGATCGAAAAAGCAAAAGCATATTGTAAGGAACTGGATGACTATTTTGGAAAGGTAGATTCTTTCAGGTTTCGATTTATGTATTACCTGACTTTTGTATTGACTTATGAGATCCAGACTGACTACAGAAATACACTGACGGTTTGTGAAAAAGCTTTGGATTATTTTAATAGCAAAAAACATTTTGGCGTAAAAAATGTATTATTCAGCTTTTATTTTAAAAAGATTTTTTGCCACATCCAATTGTTGCAATATGATTTAGCCAGGGACAGTATTTTAAAATGCCTGGATCTCGCCGAAAAAGGAAGCTTTAACTGGTATGTTGCTCTGGAGCAATATTTTTTGTTGTCTCTTCGGTCCCACGATTACGAAAAAGCGTACGAAATTTATTACGCCGTGATGACCATGCCTAATTTTCATGCTCAGCATCAACAAATTACAGAAAGGTGGAAAATAAATGAAGCTTTTTTACATTTCCTGATCCTTAAAGAAAAGGTTTCACCAACCAAGGAGATTTCTAAAAACAAATTTCGCATAAATAAATTCTTAAATGAGGTACCAAAACACGGCCAGGATAAAAGAGGTGCCAATATCAATATATTAGTATTGCAAATATTGTTTTTGCTTGAAAAGGAAAGATATGGTGATATTTTTGAGCGGATCGAACCCCTTAGAATGTATTCCAGTCGCCACCTTAGAAAAGATGATACCTTTCGCGGAAATTGTTTTATTAAAATGCTCATGCAGCTCCCTGCCGGTCGATTTCATAAAGAAGCTGTCAAGAGAAAAGCTGCACCCTATTTAAAAAAATTACAATCTGTTCCTCTGGATGTCGCCAAACAAACGGCAGAACTCGAAATCATCCCCTACGAAGAATTGTGGGAGTATGTGATGGAATCCTTGGATAATAAGGTGAGGTAGGGATGGGCTTTGGGCCTTTTGAGTGTCAAATTTCACCTTTCCTGTCTACAAAAAAGGCTCCGGCAGTAAACCGGAGCCACATGGGGAGTTTTCATTTGAAATTGGTGTTGTGCGTTTTAATATAGGTATGGCCTTCAGGCTGCTTGCGTAGCCTGGGTGGTTGTTTATTTAAAAAAGTGGAAACTTACCTATAGTTGAATTGTAATCAACTTCTTATTTGGAGTTAAGATTTTTTGAGCTTCCTGTAGACGATAAAGCCTATTACGTAAAAAATAAAAACCGGAACGAAAAAAACAATTGACCAAACTAAAATTCCCATTACGTCATTATAACTATCAATTGCTTTTAAAAATGAAGACCTGTAATTGTTCAACAGGAGGAATGTAACCAGGAAGAATGTTGTGATTAGGGATTCTTTTTGTAATTATTTATGGCAATCTAAAGGCTATTTTCTGAGACAGAGTTGTTTTTTTTAAACTTTTCAATTACTGCGAAAAGAATAATAAAAACAACAAAACTCATGAAAAAATACATCAGTGACCAAACAATGATTCCCATTAAATCATTCAAGCTGTCAGTAGTCTTTTTTAAAAACCCCCAATAGCGTATTATTTGGAAACCCTTCAATGATTACTGTTGTCAAAACAGCTGCTTGAAAAGCTTTAAAAATCAGTTTTTTCATAAATTGAATCCTATCGCTTTCTACTTCTTAGCTTTTGTAAATTGTAAAGCCTGTTACGTAAAAAATGAAAATTGGAATAAAAAAGACAATTGACCAGACAAAAATACCCATTACACTGTTATAGTTATCAATTGCTTTTAAAATTGAAGATCTATAATTATTAAATAGGAGGAATACAACCAGCAAAATTGTTGTTCCTAATGAATAGACAAAAGACTTAATAATTAGACTTTTCATGACTTCTTACTTTGAAAATATTGGCGTATGAAAAAGAATCATACGCCAATATTGGTTAATTATTCTTTTAGTTACAAGGAATTACTGTGATAGGTTCAATACCTTGCAGTAGGTTTTTGATGATCTCCCATTTAGGCTTAAGGTTCCCATCATTATTATAAACTGAGGCAACAACTCCTCCATTACTCTGAGTGTAATTCTCGATTGACTCCATTAATGAAACCCAACAATTGTGTCCTCCATTATAGATTTCTTGCTCCTCATCAAAAATAAATGAAAATAAGTTTAGCCAATCATGTTTATTCGCTCTGTCTGCACCTTTTGTATAAATAGTGTAAGTGTCCCCATTAGTAATGTACCCAAATTGACGATTTCCTGAAACAGGGTGAAATCCATCATTATTACCATTCAGTCCCCATTGAGGAGTTTTAATAGTACTAAAAACCCAGCAACAACCGTCAATTGATGAACAAATAACAGCTCCGTCATCACTCGCGGGACCAGCAGAAATGTCGATTGTAAATATTGAGGTAAGAGGAGAAGTTGAAGACCATAGGTCTTCATCATTAAAAGGTTCGGGGAAAAACTGAAAATGAGATATATTTTGATCAATAAAATCATAGAAATTCAATCTGAAATATTGAAAAAACTCATCTATCTCCTCAAAAGAAGAACCATTTGGACGAGTAGGTAGTTGATCTATGGTAATTGAATAATAATCAAGATTTACCGTTGTTCCGTCACCATCCTCCAAAGGTTGATTAGCCCATCCATTTCCAAGGGCATCAATTTTATCTTCGCATACTTGGGGGATTTGAAAAGTGAGTAAGTCAACCCAAAAAGATAAATCTTCTTCAGTTATACAGTTTTCAACCAATGCTTCAGGATCCTCCTCTAATAGGGTGTATAGTTCGATAAAACGGTCGACTTTATAATTATCATTCTGTTGCTTGAGAGCAAGGAAATTACTTAATGCATTTATTGTTGGACAAGGGTTGTCCTCCGCAGAGTAATTGTTTAGGAAGGTGGCAATTGACTCTGAATTGTTATTTAATAAGTAATCCGTGATTTGTGGGACAATCAGAGCATTATTTTGTAGGCAATTTTTTTGATCTTGTGTTAAGCCAAGTTCCTCGCTAATCCATTCAATGGTGGCACCCAACGAACACTCAGCAAAGTCCGGCCCATAAACACAATCCTCTCCAACGATGTCTGTTAATTGCTCTTCTGTAATGGTGATACCCATCTCTTCCATGGCATAAATTCTATCTTGAATAATAACCTCAGCCACACATGCGGTTTGTGCATGTAAGTGAATTTTGTAAAAAAGTGCGTTAAGTGCCGGATATCCAAATTCATCTGTTACCAGATAGGTTGCAAAGTCTTCAACTGATGCACAGCTTTGATTGATTTGATGTAGGATTTGCTCGGAAGATTGCCATAGGTTGAGCTGAGTTTTTAAGGTATTAATCTCCTATGCAATAATTCTTTCTTCTCCCGAATGAAGATCTTCGTTGAATAAAACGCCCCCGCCTCCTTCAGGAGTTCCTGTGTTTGTGGTGGTCCAATCACTGTTATTTAAATTCCAGATGTAACTTAAAAAGGTTAGGGAGTTATCCGGTGGAGTGCTTGTAGAACCTGGTCCTCCGGTGTCCGTACTGAAAAACATTCGAATTGTAAGAATTAATTCGGCCCAGCTAAAGTTTCCTCCGTATCCTGGGCAATCGACACCACCTCCCCACGGCCACCAGGATGGGGGCCAACAGGCTAATTCTTCTTCGAATGCCGTTGTGCTGATAACCTCATCGGGTACTCCGCCTCTAATGATTAACGGATCGTAAAGAGTACCATCCTTGTGAATGGCGGCAAAAACCCCTGTAAAGTTTGCCACCTCAGCATTGTAGTTGTTTTCAATGAAATAATCGGTGTCAGGTATAGAAACCAGGTAATAATAGTCGGTTTCCTGAGCGTCATTGGTATAAGAAACTACATTTATTAATGCTCCGGGAACATCGCTAGCTACTTCAGCTGGATCCAAGGGGGTGATTACGATATCCAGGGCGTCGGCATATCTAGAGTTGATAGCGGCTTCCCAGGCTGGAGAAGCGAGGTTTTCATCAGTTCTGTCTGTGTTATTCATGTCAGTTTCGAATGCTCTTTTTGCATCTCCGATAGTAATTGTAATGGTATGGTTTTGTTGATGTGTTTGTTCGACTGTGGAGTCTGGTTCTTCTGAAAGTTTATCTTTTTCACAACTTGTGCAGATTGAAAATAGAAGAAGAGAAAGCGCGATTTTGAAATAAATTTTCATATCAGTTGTTTTAAAGGTTGAAAATAGTCTCACAGCCCGAAGTGGCACCTCAGGAAATTGTGAGTTTGTACTAAAAAATAAAATGATACCTGGAATGGGGTTCTGAATACTGAACCCCGAGATATTTAAATATCGTTGTAGTCCAAAAGTATGTCGTTAGGTACAGGAAGGCAATAACAGTTTGCAGTTATTTAAATAGTTATATTTTGATTATTTTGTCGATATTTTTGTGTTTATTAATTGAAAATGAATGATTTAAAAAGTTTAATATTTTGTTTTAAAATATAAATTATTAAATTGTAGGTAGGGAAAATGAAAACCAGAATAACGAATGAAGAAAAGCGCAGTACCCTTATCTGATCTAAAGCAACTTGTCAAGATAGTGTCAGGGGTCAAGGTCAACCGAATGAATATTATCGGAACCAAAGGTAGTTCCAAAACCAAGATGCAAAAGTTCTACGACAAGTTGTTAGATGGAGAGATAAATACGGAAGAAGAAGGTGAGGAAGCTTTGTATCCACCGGGGCGGTTCCGGAGGCAATATTACGGGGATTTGAAGCGAGGGTTGTTTGATCGACTTTTAAATACACTTTTTTTTATCGATGTAGATAAACCTCAATTTACCGATTATCAAAAGGCTAATCAGGTATGTTATAGAAATCTGTTTATTGTTAAGCTGTTAATCTCCTTTGGTCAAAGGGGTTTGGGAGTAAATATCGCTAAAAAACGTTTAAAAAGACAGTTTATTTTGATTTTACGGAAACAGCATTATTCTTATCAAAAGAGTTGAGGACTTATTATAGTACAATTACAGGTGATAAGGGACAAGCGGACTTGTTTAACAGGCATGTCAATCATCTGCTTGAAGTTTATGCGGCAGAACTGAAAGCGGATGAGTACTATTCAGAGTTAATGGTTAATTATGTTTTTTCTAAATCTAATAAACCTGAATTTGTCGAAAAAGCGGAGACTTACTGTGAAGACCTGGATAAGTACTTTCACAATGTGGATTCCTTTAGATTCAGGTTTATGTATTATTTGACATTTGCCCTTCGGTATGAGATAGGAAATGACTATAAAAGCACACTGGTATTTTGCGAAAAAGCTCTTGAGTATTTCGATACTAAAAAACACTTTGGTGTTAAAAAGGTGCTTTTTAGTTTTAATTTCAAGATGATATTTTGTCACATTCAATTACAACAATATGATTTGGCAAAGAAAAGTATTACAACTTGCTTGGGGCTTGCAGGCAAAGGAAGCTTTAACTGGTATGTTGCTCTGGAGCAATATTTTTTGTTGTCTCTTCGGTCCCACGATTACGAAAAAGCGTACGAAATTTATTACGCCGTGATGACCATGCCTAATTTTCATGCTCAGCATCAACAAATTACAGAAAGGTGGAAAATAAATGAAGCTTTTTTACATTTCCTGATCCTTAAAGAAAAGGTTTCACCAACCAAGGAGATTTCTAAAAACAAATTTCGCATAAATAAATTCTTAAATGAGGTACCAAAACACGGCCAGGATAAAAGAGGTGCCAATATCAATATATTAGTATTGCAAATATTGTTTTTGCTTGAAAAGGAAAGATATGGTGATATTTTTGAGCGGATCGAACCCCTTAGAATGTATTCCAGTCGCCACCTTAGAAAAGACGACACCTTTCGCGGCAATTGCTTTATTAAAATGCTCATGCAGCTCCCTGCCGGTCGATTTCATAAAGAAGCTGTCAAGAGAAAAGCTGCACCCTATTTAAAAAAATTACAATCTGTTCCTCTGGATGTCGCCAAACAAACGGCAGAACTCGAAATTATCCCTTACGAAGAATTGTGGGAGTATGTAATGGAGTCTTTGGAGAATAAGGTACGGTAAGATAAAAAAAGGCCAGACAAAAAGCCTGGCCGGTTAGCTGTGGAGGCAGGAGTCGAACCTGCACGAGGCGGTTAGCCTCAGCACAATTGTTTGGTGGTCAATCCCAATGTTGCAATCAACACCTTATGCTGCGTTTATCCCGTAATCCCCATCCCCGAGACAAGAGGACATGGCTGCCTGTTTCATCACCCCACAGTGTGGTACACAAATTTCAATTGTCAAAGAATAACCTACAGGAATTCTTTCCCTAAATTATAATTTGAAAATTGTAACCCCTCAGAACAATGCAACCGGGCGGTGTTGCCAGCAGCACGCTTATGCTGCGTTTATTCCGTAATCCCCATCCCCGAGACAAGAGGACATGGCTGCCTGTTTCATCACCCCACAGTGTGGTACACAAATTTCAATTGTCAAAGAATAACCTACAGGAATTCTTTCCCTAAATTATAATTTGAAAATTGTAATTTGAATTTGCTCAATTTCCTTTGAAATTGAGTAGCTGTGGAGGCAGGAGTCGAACCTGCACGAGGCGGTTAGCCTCAGCACAATTGTTTGGTGGTCAATCCCAATGTTGCAATCAACACCTTATGCTGCGTTTATCCCGTAACCCTCATCCCCGAGACAAGAGGACATGGCTGCCTGTTTCATCACCCCACAGTGTAAAATAAAAAATCACTTTCTTATAAGTGATGATGCAAATTTAAAATAAATAACCATTTAGATGCAAATTATGTAAACAAAAAAATAAAAATTTAGATAATTTTAAATAAAATATCCATTTTAGTATAATTATTTAAAATTGACTCATTTCTTTTGGGGGTACGTTACGAATATTAAAATCAATAATATGAGACATCCCGAATTTTGACTTTACCCAAAATTTGAATGCTACATTTGTCAACAACTTAATTATCAGTGGTTTATGAAGATGTTGTTTGTATGGGTTCTTAAT
>CALODM010000014.1:0-15538 GCA_942492125.1 uncultured Bacteroidota bacterium | reverse complement strand
GTCGTGGAACAAATTGATGAAAAGGGCCTTTATTTACGCCAATACCATCCGGGAAGCCAAGGGCGGGATCTTGAAGAAAATTCATCATCACTAGATCAAAAGCCCAATAGACTAATATTTCGACTTTTTTCCACGAACTACTTATAGTAGCTAAAAAAAATATACTTTAGTAGCTCCAGGAATTAAATTTACTGCTTCTTAACCAAGATCAATTAAGGTAATGTCAGGCCTGATCAAAAAAAAGATCTGACATTGCTCTTTTGTCAAATTCGAACCCTAAAGGAGTACCCTATGCCAAACCTGTTGAGAAAGATATTTTCTTTCTTTAAAAAATTATTAAGAATGCCTAAGCCAGAATATATTTCTCCCGGAGTTTACATAGAAGAGATCAGCTTTGATCAACGATCTATTGTCCCGCTTCCCACTGCGGTTCCGGCATTCATAGGTTATACTCCCCGAGCCTCTTACAATGGAGTTTCCTTCCTCAATAAGGCCATAAAGATTTCTTCTTTTGCGGAGTTCGAGACCTTTTATGGTTTTAAGAACCCTCCTGCCCCAAATCCGCCAGCAAAACAATATATTCCCCAATATTACCTGGTAAAACAAGAACCGGGGATAAACTATTCCAACAGTTTAACAATCAGAGGTGTCCCTTATACCGTGCTTCCCGACCCGAACACCATCTATTACCTGTACAACAGTATCCGCCTGTTCTATCAAAATGGCGGCGGTGATGCCTACATCATTTCCGTTGGGAATTACGGCCCCCCATCGGGCAAACCCAGGCAACCGGCAACACCTTTGGTGAACCCTAATGTTTTATTAAATGACCTCTTAGGCGGCCTCAGCCTGCTCAAAAAAGTTCCGGAGCCCACCATGTATATTTGTCCGGAAGCCACCTTGCTCAGTGTTGCCAATAACGGAACTTTGATGCAGGAAATGCTGCTCCAAAATGCAGATATGGGAACCGCCATTTCCATTTTTGACCTCATTGGCGCCAAATATCCCGATCCCATACAATTCATGGATGATATCCAGACATTCAGGAATAATACCGGGGCTAACGGACTTAGTTATGGAGTTGTTTATTATCCCTTCGTAGCTACAACCATTATGCAGGGAACAGAGATGGATTATACCAATTTTTTCGGAGGCAATCCAAATCAATTAAAAGCTTTCCTCAGTCCGTCTGATGATCCTGATCCTGCCGTAGATGCCATATTTAATCAAATAAATACTTCAGATCCAAAACAAACACCCCAACAATTACAAGCCGGGCTACTATTGGTCAGCCCTGATTATAAAAATTTATACGGTATCGCGCTGGAAGACGCCAACCTGCTGCCACCAAGCGGCGGGATGGCCGGTTTAATGACTATGGTTGACAACCAGGAGGGCGTCTGGAAAGCGCCTGCAAATATTTCCATGGTCGCTGTAAAAGGCCTCACCATTAATCTAAATGATGACCAGCAAAGCGGACTCAACATGGATGCAATGACCGGCAAGTCGATCAATGCCCTTCGAAAATTTCCCGGGCGGGGAATCCTCGTATGGGGAGCCAGAACACTGGATGGTAACAGCCTCGACTGGAAATATATACCGGTAAGAAGAACTATGATATTTATTGAACAATCCTGCAAACTGGCAACTCAGGCCTATGTCTTTGAACCCAATGATCAAAATACCTGGAATGCGGTAAAAGTCATGATCGAAAATTTCCTCATTAACCTGTGGAAGCAGGGAGGACTAATAGGCGTTAAACCCTCAGACGCTTTTGCCGTTCAGTGTGGCCTGGGGTCAACGATGACCACACAAGACATCCAGGAAAGTAACCTGATCGTACACATAAATGTCGCCCTCGTTCGGCCGGCAGAATTTATCACCTTTACTTTTAGTCAGAAAATGGCCGCACCTTTGCCATGAAAAAAAGTCAATTATGATTACGACACTAATTACTGCAGGAATAATAATAATTCTTTTCCTGATTTATGGCAATTCCCGCATACACCTGGATCGAAATAAATACAACAAATTACCCGATGGCAATCTTAAACATTTGAAGGCACGAGTCTATGTGGATGATGCAGAGGTGTTTTGGGAACTTCAGGACCAAAAAAAGAATTTATTCCATCAGCCAGACCACGAAGTCGAAAAAACAGACAATCCCTACCCTAATTTGGAAGGAAATTTTGAATTGGATACCAAAAACCCGAACCTTAAGTTTTTGAGTGAAAACAGTTCCGGAGGATCTTACGAAGCCATTTTACAACCTGATGGAACTTACCTTAGCGAAGGACTTAAACAAGGAACTTATAATTACGGACACCCCGAGGGTATTTGGGGAATTATAAAACATACCTTATTGGATGTTATCCCTCATTTTATCAATGCCAATTACCGTTCTTTTAAATAACCCCCCTTTTTCAAAAGCCTTTTCAGGTAAAAAAACATGACAGATGCTAGATGAAATTTGTAATGGAATTCGGTTTCAGCAGACATTTTAAAACAACTTCAACATAAATTTATCAACCAAATATCTTCAATCAATATCTATTCTTATTAACACATGACTAAAAACACCAACCTGACGCCATTCCTTCTTTTCTTTTTTTTCGTTTTTATGGCTTTTTTATTCCCCCAATGTCAATCTACAGAACCAGTACCAAAATTTTCCGTTGAGGAAGGCTGGTTCAAAGCCAATTGCAGCAGTTGCCATGGAGAACAAATGCAGGCTTTTGTGGACAGGCGTTGGAAATTTGGCAATACGAGAGCAGAACTATTCAAATCCATCAAGTTTGGGAATGACTCCCTGGGCATGCCTTCCTGGGATTCTCTGTTTACAGACAAACAAATCGATAGCCTCGTAACCTACATAAAATACGGTATTGACAATGTGGACAAGTATAAATTTGAGGAAACGGTCATCACCTCTGACACTTTCAATACAGATGGTGTTTCCTTTTATCTTGACACGGTATTCATGGGAAGCCGGGTTCTCTGGGGTATGGCATTCCTGCCAGGCAATGAAATGCTGATCACCTCCATTGATGGAATTATTTATCATGTAGACAAAAACAGACAATCCAAAGAAGTGGAAGGCGTTCCGGAAGTAAAAGCTGCTGGGCAGGGAGGGCTGCTGGATATCGAGTTACATCCCGACTTTCCGAATAATAACCTCATCTATCTTTCTTATGCTGCTTTCAAGGAAGTAGAGGGAGAAACACTGACGACAACCGTGGTGGACAGAGCTGTTTTTTCCGACAATAAACTGACCAAAGTAACCAGAATCTTTGAGGCCCTCCCCTATTTACCAACCCGGCACCATTACGGATCACGCCTCGAATTTGATAACGAAGGCTACCTCTTTATTTCCGTTGGCGACAGAGGCCGTCGGGATGATAATCCACAGTATCTGAATAACCATTGCGGAAAAGTCCATCGCGTATATGATGATGGCAGTATTCCCCCGGATAATCCCTTTGTGGATGATGCGGAGGCCATGCCTTCTATTTATGCCTTTGGCATCCGGAACCCGCAGGGAATGGTAAAACATCCTGTAACCGGTAAAATATGGGAACATGAACATGGGCCTCGAGGTGGTGATGAAATCAACATCATTCGTCCCGGCAGCAATTACGGTTGGCCAGAAGTTTCCTATGGTATTAATTATGACGGTACCACCTATACCAATGTACTCGAAAGAGCGGATGTTGATCCTCCAATTTTATATTGGGTACCTTCCATTGCACCGAGCGGCATGGACTTTATAAGAAGTGACCTTTATCCTGGCTGGAAAAATCAATTGTTGGTGGGATCCCTGCGATTTAAATACCTTAATTTGTGTAAACTGGATGGAGAAAAGGTAGTAAAAGAAGAAACATTGCTAAAAAACATTGGAAGAGTCCGCGATGTAAAAACCGGACCTGATGGCTATATTTATGTTTCAGTGGAAGACCCAGGCAGGATTTACCGGCTGGTTCCTTTAGATAATTAATCCAGGCTGCGGGATACAGCTTTCAGTCAGGTTAATTTTTCGGACATCTGCGGCAGAAATTCAATGATGGAAAGGGAAACCTGAAGCAATTTGAAAGATTTTTCGCCAAAATAAATCAACCGATCCGACATAAACTATCCAATGGCCCTGAGCAAAAAGAAATCAAGAATAATAACCATTGGGGAAGCCAAATACAGGTGGCTTGTTTCCTCCAATTCGGGTTATTGTGTTTTTGTCGCTGAGAAGGAAGGCGTTAAAGGCAGAAAAATGGAAGTCTGTTTCGATCGCTATAAAAGCAACTTTGGAATGGATTTAATGGATAAAACTTCCAACCTGGTAATCATCAAACCAGGAGACGCCGCTTCCATGATTTTACAAGCTCAGGAACAAGGCTGGGCTCCCGAAGAAAAAGGCAGTCCGGTTGTTTTTGATCTGGCAGGAAAAAAGATCGTAAAAAGAGGAAAACACTAAACGGCCCCAAGGTCCACGGTGTCCAAATAATTGAAACCTTCAAATGCAGGGAAAGCAGTTTTGGCGTCTTTTAAAGTTGAGCCAAACAAGTCATCCTGTCTCAATTGATAATAACATAAAACCTTGTTGTAATAAATATCGGCCTTTGCTCCAAAAAAATATCTACGGAATGGTTGAAGTAATCCAGCGCATCCTGGTAGTAACCCGGATCATAAAAAATCCCTGCCATTTCATAAGCCATATCAAAGGATTCCTCTAATGTAAAATACAGCTCCCAGGTCTGGTGCAAAGCCTGGGCCAAAATCGTTTACGAAACGATGGTAAGCAGCATGGGTAGCATTATAGGATTCCCTTTCCGGTAAAAACAACAGGCAGGCCAACTGTAAAGTCCTGAAAATTTGAAAAGTCAGATCAGAAACTTAGAAAATAAAAATTACTTTCTATATTGCTTTAAACAAATTCATTTACCACGACACCTTACGCTGCAGAACGATTAATACACTCAACTAATATTGACACCAATGAACAGTTTATTCCTTGAATTAGTAGTAAAATACATCCACTTCGCCAGTATTTTCACCATCATCATCTGCCTGGCCGGTGAGTTTTTCTTATTAAAGCCAACATTGACCAGACAGGAAATCAGGCGCATAGCCAATATTGACGGAATCTACGGACTGGCTTCGATCATTTTGGTTGCCGCAGGTTTTACCCTGTGGTTTGGGGTGGGAAAACCAGCCGAATATTATTCTTCCAACTGGATCTTTCACCTCAAATGGTCATTATTTGTAGTGGTTGGGATCTTATCCATCTTTCCTACCATATTTTTCATGAAGCAACGCAAAGGGGATCCGGATGAGGTGGTCGCTATGCCGGCGAGAATTAAAACTTTTATTCGGATCGAGTTGATCATTCTTTTCATTATTCCTATGCTGGCCTCAATTATGGCAAAGGGGATTGGTCTTACATGACAGGGGCAACTTTATCGGCACACCGCAGGACACAACAACTTCATAACAATGAATTTTCACAACAATTTCTTCCCCGGGCCTATTCCCGGAAGTATATCTGTCAGGAAAAAAATGATGTTAAAAGTCATACTTCCCATGTAAAACATTTTTTGCAAAAATGAAATATTGCCTATAACTTCGCCTATTAATTCACCAAATTTGCTATCGTTCAAAGACCTCAGACTCATAGATAACAACAGGACAGTTAAAAGAGCTTGTAAAAATTTTAATCTTCTGAAAATCATAGATTTAATTTTGATGGAAATTCACCCGGAAGCTTAGAATAGATGGAAGAATGGAATATTGAAATATTGAAAGAAACACCTACAGTTCCAGTAATCCACCTTTCCATTTCATCCGGTTTTCCAGAAGGTTTGGAAATTAAATACTGTTATCAGGGAATTTGTTGAATCAAATTTTTAGACATACGCTAAATTCATTACCCATTTTAAAACTAAAAACTATTTCTCTTTAGACTTTTTTTAAAGTCATAAAGGATGGTATTGATATGCTATTAAATGAAATAATTTACCATGAAGAATCGAAGGTATTTTCCTGTTCGGTCACAAAAAAAAATGATTTAGCGATCCGGCAGTTGATTTTAACCATTTTAATTACCTTATTGTCAAAAATTCAAATTATCATAAACGAATGAAAAAAATATTGGTTTGGTTTATATGTTTACTGGGGTGGCAGGTTATGGTTTATCCCCAACCTTTGCCTGTAGAGTTTAGGAGTGAATTGGCTCCGTTGACACAACTAAAAAATGCTTCTCTTCAAAAAAGGCTGGAGAACTCACTCAGTAAAAACCAACACTGGAAAACACTCATCAATCAGAAAAAAATGGCTGTTGGGGTTGTAGATCTGAGAGACATAAAAAACATTAAATTTGCCAGTGTCAATGGCAATGAGATGATGTATGCAGCGAGTCTGCCCAAGATCGCCGTATTACTGGCTGCAATGGATGCTTTGGAAAGAGGAGAGCTCGAAGAAACTCAGGAGGTGAAAAATGACATGAAACTCATGATCAGCAAATCCGACAATCAGGCCACCACCCGTATGATTGACCGGGTAGGTTATCAAAAGATTGAAGACATCCTCACCAGCGATCAATATGCCCTGTATGATGAAGAAAACGGTGGAGGGCTTTGGGTAGGTAAAAGGTATGCCGCAGGTGGGCCTACCAATCGGGAGCCCATTAAAAACCTCAGCCATGCGGCAACAGTGACCCAGGTTTGCAGATTCTATTACCTCATGTTCCAGGGAAAACTGGTCAATGAAAAAAGGTCAAAAGAAATGATGACAATCATGGAAAACCCGGCGCTCCATCATAAATTTGTGAATACTTTGGATAAAATTGCTCCTCAGGCACGTGTTTTTCGAAAATCAGGGTCCTGGAAAACCTACCACTCTGATTCTATTTTGGTCTGGGGTTCTTCCTCTACAAGACGTTATATCCTGGTAGCCCTTATTGACGATCCCGACGGGGAACAGATTATCAGGCAACTGGTCGTTCCTGTGGAAAGAGCTATCAACGGAAAATAAATTGATTATTGATGTTAAAAAGCATGATTAAAAAGGTTTTCGACATTAGGGATGGAGAATTAAAGATCTCGATCATGATGTTGAGTTATATCTTTTTGGTCATTGCTACTTTATTGATCATAAAACCAACGGTAAACTCTTTATTCGTATCCGAATTGGGAGCAGACAGTTTACCTTTTGGATACCTGTTGATCGCTTTAAGTGCATTGGTTTCTTCCTATTTCTATACCCGGGCTACCGCATACTTTTCCTTACTCCGGATCATTCGATTCACACTTGGGTTTTCCGCCCTGGCATTGATAGCCCTCGGGCTTTTCCTTCACCTGGGAATTATGCGGGGCTGGATACTTTATTTATTTTATGTGGGGGTTGCCATTTATGCTGTATTGGCAACTTCACAGTTTTGGGTACTGGCCAATTTGGTTTTTAATGTCAGAGAAGCTAAACGCCTTTTTGGTTTTATCGGAGCCGGGGCCATAACGGGCGGCATTTTTGGTGGGTATCTGGCTACCTTGCTAGCACCTGTGATTGGTAACGAAAACCTCATTTTTATAGCGGCACTTTTTGTGCTTATTTGTTTTCCCATTTTGTCTTACATATGGAAAAATCGAGTGGGGAAACTCAACGCCTTTAAACAAAAGAAAAGATTACCCGACAAATCAGACTATCCTTTCCGTCTGATTAAAAACTCCAAACACCTATCCTACCTTGCTGGTATCATTGCCGTTGGGGTCATCACTGCCAGGTTAGTTGACTATCAATTCAGTGATATAGCTGTTCAAAAAATTCCGGACAGTGATGAATTAACTTCTTTTTTCGCCTTCTGGTTATCCACCTTTAATGTACTTTCGCTCCTTATTCAACTTTTTCTAACGCGGAAGATCGTGGGTATTTGGGGAGTAGGGTTTTCTTTGTTCCTGTTGCCCCTCGGTATTTTTATCGGGGCGATATTATTCTTCCTTTTTCCGGAGCTTTGGGTTATGGTTTTCCTCAAAGGCATTGATGGGAGTTTGAAACAATCCATCAACAAATCAGCTGCAGAATTGCTCGTGCTGCCCCTGCCCTTTCAGTTAAAAAACAAGACAAAATCCTTTATTGATGTGGTGGTTGACAGTCTGGCAACGGGAGCTGCAGGTTTTTTATTGATATTTTTCATTAAAGGCCTCAATGTATCCACCTTTTATATCACGGTATTGATTTTATTACTGGCCTTGGTTTGGAGTTATTTTGTTCTCAAAGTGCGCAGAGAATATTTTATTTCCTTTCGTAAAAATTTAGATGAATTTTCTTCCAAAGGTTCAAAAAAAACCAAACAAGTATCAGCAGAATCTTTCCTGGAGGGCATGAAAAACGTTTTCATCAACGGTACTGAGCGCGAAATCCTTTTTATGCTCGGCAAAACCAAAGAGATCAACGACAAACGCTTTACGGAAACCATTACCAATCTCCTGCAACACCCTTCCAATGCCGTAAAAGCAGAGGCTTTGCGCAACTTGTATTTCCTGAATAATTCCAGCATCTCCCTGGAAGTACAGGATTTACTCAAAATACAGGATGAAGCTGTTGTACTCGCAACTTTGGAGTATTTGCTTTTGCATGCTGCCAAAGATGAAGATATTGTTTTCGATGCCTACCTGGATCATAAAAACCCCTTCATTGCAGAAGCAGCTCTCGTTTGTCTGGCAAAAGAGTCCCGTGGGAACATCGTTTTAAAAGAAAAATACGGATTTGATAAACGCATGCAGGAAAAAATGGCTCATTGCCAGACAATGCCTCCGGAATCGGCCATTCCGACTTTAAAAAAAATCATATCCATGGTTGGATCTGCTGACTACAGCGAGGGTTATAACTTTATCCTCAAAGGCCTGGAACATGCGGATGTCGCTGTAAAAAAAACGGCGATCAAGGCGGCAGGAAACACCCTCAACCCTGTTTTTGTGGATTCATTGCTCAATTTACTCGCAGATAAAAATTATCGAATTGAAGCCACCGAAGCATTATTGTTTTATGGCAATGAAATGATAACTTTTCTATACGACAAGATTCTGAACAAAGAAATACCATTACCGCTTAGCCGCCTTGTGCCGCAGGTAATCGCTAAATTTAAAAATCAGGAGGCTGTAAAAACACTTTTTTCCCTGGTGCTTTTTGCCGAAGACCTTACGGTGAGACTGGAAGGTATCCGGGCATTAACCAATTTAAAAAATGAAGCCATTCAACTTCATTTTGATAAACATCAAATTGCCAAAATCATCCTTGAAGAATGTAAGTTATACGATAAGACCTTAAATGCAATGCATACGCAAATCATTGTATATTATCTCAATAGAAAGAAATCCAAACAATTCCTGAGTACGGATGAGATGGAAGCGCGGGAAAGCCTTATGGAACTTTTAGATCACCGGTTAGATGCAGGTTTACATCGAATTTTCAAACTGCTCGAATTGCAATACACCCAAAGGGATATTCAGATGGCTTATAAGGGTATTTTGAGTGATGAGCAAGAGAAAAGGACCCAGGCCATAGAATTTTTAGATAATTTGCTCAATCCAAATTTAAAAAATGTGTTGATTCCGATCATTGAATCCAGTGTCCTGGATACCTCTTCTGAGGAAGTCATAGAAATGATCAGCAAAAACAGGCTTTCCGAATACGAATGTTTTCAAAACATCTTAACGGGAAGGGATCTGAAATTAAAACTCGCGGTCTTGTTTCTTATTGAAAAAAAAGGAGGAAAAAAATATATTCCGCTTATCACAACCTTGCTGGATAATCCGGACTTAAAACTCAGAACTTTTGCACAAAGAGCCTTTGAAGCCATAGAAAACAAGGCTACCTTGTAAAAAAAGCCTGCATTCCCCTGTTTTCAAGCAAGAAAGCAGGCTTCTGGTTCTAAAGAATCAACTCATTCGTCGCAATTGATCACCTGGGAGCACGGATGATTTTATCAATATTGCCTGCCAGGTACATATGATCACTGGCAGAATTCTTTCCCAACACGTTGGTCATCAGACAAACCATGTATTTAGTGCTGTCATTGTGTTCTACTATGGCTACGGAGTTCATATAATTATATACATTACCTTTGTACTTTCCACAGTCTGGATTTTTGACCCGATCACATTTGTAAAGGCTTCCTGATTTGAAATAAACCGCCGCTTCCCCTGAGTTGCGGGGCTTGTGCGTAACGAATCCTCCGGTCTGTCATGTACATCAACCGTTTGATTTCGAGGCTCGAGGCTTCATCTACAATATTGCCCTGCTCCAGTTGGACCAACCATTTGATCAACCCTAAGGGCGTTCCGATGCTTCCTCCTTTATCTCCAACAAAATTATTAGCCCCTCTGGTAAAAAAACTTCCCAAACGCCATTCGGTGTCTTTAATGCCCAAATCCCGAAGTGGCATATTCACCACTTCGTTCCCGAGATCTGTCAATTCATTTCGAGGCGTGTTTTTGAAAAATGCATCGGCTTCGCTTTCTGTCAAGGTGGGATAACTATCACAAAAAGCAGCCATCAGGAGCACCTCCCGCCACACCACACTTGCGGCTCCGTTATTACTCACAGACAACATGTGATCCGCCCATTCGTAAAGGGAGAATACATCGCTGGCCACAACCTGGCGCTTGACCAGTTTGTTGGTGATAACATCAAAAACCGGGACCGTATGTTCGTCTGACAAAGCCCACTGACCGGCCCGGACAAGCTTCGTTTTGAGCAGGTTAGTCCTGTCTTCCCAGGAATCAGGATAAATTTTTTCCAACTGCACAAACAAGCCCGTAATCACTGCCAGTTTTCCTACACTGCCTGGCTGATACCCGCTGTTTTGATTTTGTTGCGCGTACCGGATAGCTTCGGGTTTTGTCATATCCAGAATAGCGACAGAATAACTTTTATCAAGTCTTGGGAACAAGGCATTGATCTTTTTTTGAAAATCAGGATCTACCTTCAAAAGGCTATCTGTTCGCAATGCCTTTTTAGTTGTTAGCTGCAACTTAATATCATTGATGGATTTGAATGCTCCGGGTGGAAGACCTGCATCGGGTAAATCTCCGGAAATGGATAATTGCAGCCGTTTCAGCCTTTTTATGCCAGTACTTTGGTACCCGTCGATGGGGTATTCGGCAGGATAGGTAAAGGCCATACAGCCCAGGGCAATTACTGCGATTTTTATTATTTTAGCAAACATGATTATATTTTTTCGGATAATTGAATGACTTTTTCCTGATCAATTTTAGGCGTTATGGATTCGAGGTAATCAGAAGCCAGTGCTTTTTTATTTTCTACAAAAGGCCGTATTTGAAACAACCATAATTTATCCTCTTTAAAGCCCAGCTCTACATCATAGGCCCCCTTGTACGTTGAGTTTGCCTGATCGGCGAATGTTTTCCGGATGGTCATGGCAAACGTCCATAATGCATTGATATTTTGCCCGCTTAAAATCGGCTTTTCAAACGTAGCTGTATTTTTAAGGGTACCTCCTTTAGACGGCAAGGAATTATAATGAGGTTCCCTGGCCGGAGATATCAATTGATAGTTTGAAAGGCTCCTGACGAGGTAGGACTCCGCTGCCTGGCCATCAACAGCGCCACCAGCACCCCGGCTGAAAGCAATGGTAATATCATTATCATCCCCTGATACAATGCCTTTAGTAATCATCACCCCAGAATAATCAACATCAACGGAAGGAATAACCAAAATAGATGGAAAAACATTTTCAGGATTCAAAAGGTATTTTTGCCTCCACTTAAAACTTCGTTCTGTATAAGGAGATGCCCAGACATCTTTTATCCCCTGTATGATCTTTTCCCTGTCTACCGCATTAAAAATAGTGAGGTTGAGTCCGGCACCCGTAAAATCTTTAAGATCTTCCATATTGGTATCACTTCTCAAAAAGACAGGAACCCCTCCTATTGGCTTTCCGAAAACAGACAAAAAGCTATGGTTTATTTCAGACAAAAAAGCAGCCTTTAATGGCATCTTTTTTATGGCAGCACGCAATATTTCCAATTGAGACAACTGGTAGGTTTCAACCTGTTCTTCTGAAACCCCAAGGTTTCTTTTGGCATCTGCCTGGGAAAACATGTCATTTAAAAACTGCCAATAAGTTTGGTTTTCGCCGGGCATTGGCTGATCCATATGATCCCTGAAAATGCCGAAAGGAATCACGAACCCTTCTACCACTTTGTCCGGAAACATCGCCTTCAATTGTCCGAGATTAGCCGCTTTGGGGCCGCATAGTTTCCCGGAATCCTTGGCATCGACTTCTCTGAGGTTTAAGATATTTTTTTGTTCCAACCTTATGGCCTGAACAGGAACCTCTATTTTTTCCTCTTTACGTGTTTTTTGGGCAAATAGTGCTTTTTCAGCTAAAGTCATTTCACTTTCGGGCTTGATAATCACATTGCCTTTATTGGAAACTGCATAAAAAACCTTTTTTCCGCTGAATGTTTTAAGATCCTGCAGGTTTTCATCCGATAAAGCAGCGTTGGGTATCCCAAGATTTCGAGCCAGCAACTGGACATGGGAAACCAGGTTACCTTCAGCAACAGTAGCAATGCCAGCAACAGGTTTAAGGTCAGAAGGAGCACGATCAAAAATATAAATCTTGTCACCGCTTATTTTCACCGCTTCAGGGGAACCACTTACCACCACCAATTCTCCGAAAGCATATCCCGGATTTAATCCGCGAAAAGTACTCGAATTCTTCAATCCCATTACCTTATTGGTGAGGGCAGATTCCTTGCCGATAAATGCTCCAAGATCTCCAATACTTTTCCCCAGTTGAAAGGATACGGTTGAACGAATGCGGTCATCAATAAACCCATAGGTCAGGGGTTCAAAACCATTATAAGTATTGACCTCCTCCTGATAAACTGCTTTTACCATACCCGTACTCCATTCCAGTAAACCTCTGGCCGCCTCAAGTTTTTGGGTCAATTCTGCGAGTTTAAGACTACCGGAATCGCCAGGTTGCAAAACGGCCTTCACCTGATCCCACTCCCATAATTCTATCGCACCTGTTCCGGCGGCCGCCATACTCAAAACAAATATTTTATCCAACTGCTGCTTTACCGTAACGGGCTGCCATAAATTGGCTTCTTTAAAAAGAATGCCTTCCAGTTGATTGGCAATATCCATAATACGCAACCGCTGGCCTGGATTTCGCTCATTGAGTATCTGTGTCCGAATTTGTAATAATACCCTGCCGGTAGCTTTTGACAGAGCGGCCGGCGTCGGATCATTGGATTGATCCTGTACATAGGCCTTTAAAGTCAGGGCTAATGGAGTACTCACAGTCAAAGATTCCACTTGTTTCCCAATAACTTTCAAATCTACCGGCTTATGAAATTTTTTCATGGTCTCCAGCAGTTCGTCCATTTTCCGGGAAATATCCGGTGTTAACTTGGCGCTTTGATTTTGTTTGAAAAGAATCACCTGCTGTATATCCTCCGGTTCGGGATTATTATGAATTTTGACCCTTAAATCCATAAACCCCGGATATAAATCTGACAGCACTTTTGATTGTGAACGCATCAATTGTGCAACATTGTCATCGGCCTTATGAGGCACATCCTTCATGGACTGGAGGATCAGGAAAAAGTCTTTTTTAACCCATTCGTCATTTGCCAAGATCCACTTGTAAAATTTCACCCCCCAGTTTTGTTCGTCTTCAATTTGAACGGCGCCTCTGTAGAATTGCCCCTTTTGATTTACCCAGCCATTATCTATTCTGTTCAAATAACGTCCCAGTTGGTATTGTTTCAACCGGGAATGGTTGTGAGATAAATCCCATAAATCCTCTTTTTGGGTATAAGCCAGTATTTGCCCAAAATAAAGATGATTGGTTTTACCTAACGCAATTACTTCATCTTTATAAGTAGCGTGTTGAATCCCGCCCCCTATGCTGTCAGGGCAAGGATCTTTGGGCTGCCTTACAGTGCCGTCATCACAAAACCACCGAATACTTTTGTAAGTCCCCCTGGTATCATTTTTAAAGACTGAAATAAGTCTGGCAACTTTTTCATTGCTCATAGCCTGTTGAGCAATAACCGTTTTTGAAAAGATAAAAGAGACTCCAAAAACCAAAAGGAAAATATTTTTAATTGTCATACCTTGGATTTAATCAATTTATTCTAAGACTACTTTATGGGGGATGGGTCACACGCACCAACTCTTTTTATAATTGGTTAAAAATCAATATATCAGAGGAGAAGCACCAACAGCTCCCATACAAAAATATAAGTAAAAACCCTTATGTTAAAAAAACATTTTTGGTTGTCTCCATAAGTATTCCATATACCCCAAATCGAGGTAGTTCCCAAACATCAGGTGAGTTCCACATGGAAAGGGTTGATGGTACTTTCGATGTTGGATTTTTCGCGAAGCAAAAAACAAGATCAATGAAGTAAAACGACAATTCCGGTAACCCCAAACCGCGGACAAACGTCCCGAAGATATTTATTGGCCTCACCCTGGGTTTTAAATGGTCCCAGGAACAATCGGGTAATAGACTCGTCAGGCCGGGTTTGACCTGTCTGAAGATAGAGGTATTTCAATCCCTTGCTTTGCAGGTCGATGATGGTTCTTTTCGCATTGGACTCGAGGGTGAAGGCTCCCAACTGGATGAAGTACCCAGTTTGCCCTAAAGGCAGGTATTTGACATTTTGGCTTTCTGCATCAGCCACCTGGTTTTTAGGAGGCGCATTGTATGTCCTTGGCGCAGACTGTGGTATTGGGGTGGTTTCAGGAGCAGCGGGTTGTGTCGCCTTGCCCTTGGCTGTCAAATTATCCCTGGCAGGTTGCGTAGTTTTAGAAGGAGTTGCTTCGTAATTTTTGGATGGTCTCCCCGTTACATCTGACCAGGTACTCAAAACGGTAGGATTTGTCCTTGAAAAACCGACTACCTGAACATGTACCATTTTCTTCCCGGCTTTGATGAGATCGATCCTTTCGGCCGCTATCCTCGACAAATCCACAGAGCATCCATCACAAAATGGCCCACGGTCATTAACACGAACGATTACAGACATACCATTGTCCTGGCGGGTAACCTTCAATAAGGTACCAAATGGATGGGATTTTATGAGCACAGGTCAATTGCTGCTGACTGAATATTTCACCGGAAGCTGTTTGCCGGCCATGCAGATAATCCGCGTAATAGAGAGCGTATCCAGACTCATATTGAGCAAATAATCCAAAACTAAAAAAGACGAAAAATAGCAAGGAGGTGATATGTTTCATTAGCTTAATCGATATAAATTACAGTTTATAAAAGAACTTCTTTACTTACAAATTTACACAATAAGCAATCAAGAAGCAAAACAAGGTTTATCTTTGATCCTGTTCATTCGAAGTGGCAGTGCTGCTGTGCAGCAAAAAACAATAAAATTCACAGGAATCCAAAGTAACCCATGCCAGAATTTTCTCCCAACATCATTGATCATATTTTGATTTTCATCATCGGCATTTTGCTACCCATCCGATCGATGAAAGCTCAGGAGGTGCTCAAAAGATG